>JANQVJ010000081.1:18486-52672 GCA_030730365.1 Verrucomicrobiales bacterium | reverse complement strand
CCCGAAGCAAAACCGGCCGCCACCCCGGCACCCATGCCCGAAGCAAAACCAGCCGCCCCGGTTCCTGCCGCGCCCGCGCCCAAGCCCGCCGTCGCCACCGCTCCTTCAACCCCCGTCACCAAAAAGGTCCTCGATTTCAAACCGCACGCCCAGCCTCTCATCGCGGTCGCGAGTATCAAAGCTGACGGCACCGAGTTCGCCGCCGCCTACGGTGATGGCACTGTCATCCTTTTCAAAATCGACCCCGCTAAACCCGGAGACAATCCGACCGAGCTGCGTCGTCTCGCTCACGGATCCGCCCTGACCCACCTCGCCGTATCTCTCAACAGTCCCGACGGCGTTCGCCTCGCCACCGCCGGCGCGACCGGCCCGGTGCATCTCTGGAATCCCGCCGACGGGAAAAAGATCACGGAATTCAAAGGCAATCCCACCCTCGCGCCCCGCCTTGCCTCGCTCCAGCGTGAGTCGACCATCGCGACGCGGCGCAAGGCACACTGGGACAAGCTCGCCCCCGAAGCCGAGACGCTTTTGAAAGCCGAGAGTGAAAAGGCGATCCTCGCCGGAGACGAACTCGCCAAGGCCCGCCGCGAACTCGTCGCGAAGCAGCGCGAGCTCCGCGCCCTCGAGTCGGCCACGCCCGCTAGCACCGAAGACGTTCTCATGAAGGCCCGAGAGGCCCTTGCCGTGGCCGAGCGCACCGTCAGCGGAGCCGCCCGCAATCGCGACCTCTCCGCGACCCTGGCCGGAGAAGCCTTCGGTCGACAGACCGCCGCGAAGTCCGGATCCAAAGAAGCCGAAAGCCTTGTCGCCGCCCTCAAGGCCGAGAGCGAAGCGCTCCAGAAAGCCGCGCCCGAAGAAGAGAAAAAAGCCGTCGCCGGATCGCTCGCTTTTTCCGCCGATGGATCGCTCGTGATCCAGTCCCTCGCGGGCGGAACGATGCGTCTTTTCTCCCTCACCTCAGGCGCCTGGCTCGAGGATATTGCTTCTGGCAAAGAAGTCATCGCTCTCGCGTCGGCGGGGGAAAAGTTGATCACCGCGAGCAAGGACAAACAGCTCATCGCCTGGACTCTCCCCGGTCGGGACTGGACTCTCGCGGCGACGCTCGGTGACGGAAAGAGCCCCGATCCCTTCGCCGACCGCGTCACCGCTCTGGCCTTCGATCCGGAGGGCCGGAAGCTCATCACCGGCTCTGGTGTGCCCTCGCGCAACGGGCAGGTCGCGATCTGGGACACCGCCACCTGGTCGCAGCTTGTCACCAATCCCAAAACCCACATCGATACCCTCACTGCCTTCGCTTTTTCACCCGACGGCTCCCGCGTCGCCAGTGCCTCAACGGACAAGCTCATCAAAATTCTCGATGCGGAGACACTCGAGGTCCAACGGACTTTCGAGGGCCACACCAGTCACGTCCTCGACATCGCCTGGAACGCCGACGACCTCTCCCTCGCGAGCGCTTCGGCCGACCTCAAGGTGAAAATCTGGGACCTCGCCGACGGTCGTGTCAAAAGCACCGTCGAGGGTTACACCAAAGAGATCGGCACGGTGACTTACGTTGGTGAAACGGAGTCACTCCTCACCGCGAGCGGCGACAAGGTCGTGAAACTCGCCAACCAGCCGCTTCCTGAAGCCGGTGATACTTTCCTCCACACTGCCGACGCCAGCGCCGACGGCACGCGCCTCATCGCGGGAGGGCAGGACAGCATCCTGCGCCTCTGGGACGGCACCGCAAAGAAATTGATCACCTCGTTCCCCAGCCCCGAAGCCGAAGCGGGGAAGATCGCGGGGAAGTGATCGAGATGGTCCCACTCCGCCTTGCTCGCGGGTTTCATCACTTCGAAAGAGGGGGAATCGTCAGGTCCGATTTGTTTCGTCTCTTGGTGATTACCCCCGGTTCAGCACCCCGCCGCTCAGAATCCTCGCTCTCAGCCCGCCCTTGCCGACGAGGGCCTTGAGCGCGCCTTTGCCGAAGGCCTCTTCCATCCAGAGGCAGGGCTTCGCCTCTTCAGTTCCGAGGAAACGCACGCCCTGGATTTCGAATTCCTGCCCGATGAGCGCGTTGAGATCTCGCCCTTCCACGATGACATTGCGGCGATAGGTTTCAGGGCCTTTGTCGAAAACGGCAAAGTGGTCGCAGAGGCGACGGTGCGTCTCGATCTCGAAAAAGGTGATCTGGCCCTTGTAGTCGGGTTTGTGATCAAAATAGCGATCGCCCCTGATTCCGCTTCCGGTGACGCACTCGATCTCGTCAACTTCCTCGATCGGAGTCGTCCCCGCCGGTCCGCCGAAATGCCCGACGTAGATGTGCTCCCGGGAGATAAAGAGATGGAGAATTTTCACCCGTCACACTAGGCCTGAATATCGCCGCTGGCAATTCGCTCAGGCGTGGATAGGGTCCGGCAGAATTTTTTTCCATCACCGACCCCCGACTGACATGGCTAAAGGACCTCAAAACGCAATTTCCCCAACGAGGGAAGAAAATTTCCCCGAGTGGTATCAGCAAGTCGTGCGCGCCGCCGATCTCGCCGAGAACTCCGAAGTGCGCGGCTGCATGGTCATCAAGCCCTGGGGCTACGGCGTCTGGGAGCTCATCCAGCAGCAGCTCGATGTCATTTTCAAAGAGACAGGTCACAAGAACGCCTATTTTCCCCTCCTCATCCCCGTGAGTTATCTCGAGAAAGAAGCCGCTCACGTCGAGGGCTTCGCGACTGAGTGCGCCGTCGTGACTCATCACCGCCTCGAACTGCAGGATGGCAAGATGGTCCCCGCCGGCAAGCTCACCGAGCCCTACGTCATCCGCCCGACCTCCGAGACCATCATTGGTGCCGCTTTTGCGCGCTGGGTCCACAGCTACCGCGATCTGCCGCTTCTTATTAATCAGTGGGCCAATGTGATGCGCTGGGAAATGCGTCCGCGCCTCTTTCTCCGCACCGCCGAGTTCCTCTGGCAGGAAGGCCACACCGCCCACGAGACCGCCGAAGAGGCCATGGTGGAAACGCGCCAGATGCACGAGGTCTACGAGCGCTTCCTCACTGATCATCTCGCCGTCCCCGTCATTGCCGGGGAAAAGACCGAGGCCGAGCGCTTCCCCGGAGCGCTCAACACGTTTACCGTCGAGGCGATGGTGCAGGATCGAAAAGCGATCCAGGCGGGGACTTCCCATTTCCTCGGGCAGAATTTCTCGAAGGCCGCCGGGATCGAGTTCGAAGGTCGCGAAGGCAAACGCGAGTTCGCCTGGACGACGAGCTGGGGGGTGAGCACCCGCCTCATCGGCACGCTCCTGATGGCGCACTCGGATGACGACGGTTTTGTGCTGCCCCCGCGCGTCGCCCCCACCCAGGTCGTTATCCTCCCGGTCATGCCCAAGCCTGAGCACGAAGGCCCTATCCTTGAAGCTTGTCAGAAGCTCGCGGCCGAGCTGAAAACTCAGCTTTTCCACGGTCGTCCCGTCACCGTCGAGATCGACAAGCGTGACCTCGGTGGCGGCGTGAAGAATTGGGAATGGATCAAAAAAGGCGTCCCTGTCCGCATCGAGATCGGACCCCGCGATCTCGAGAACGGAGCCGTCGCGCTTACCCGCCGCGACCAGACACCAAAAGACAAACAGTTCATCCCTGCCGTCGAGGCGGTCTCGGGCATAGTCGGGATACTCCAGTCCATCCAGGACACCTTGCTCGAGCGGGCCGTCGCCTTCCGCAATGAGCACACCGTCGAGATCACCTCGATGGACGAGTTCAGGAAATTCTTCACCGCTGCGAACGCTGATCAGCCGGAGACCCATGGCGGTTTCGCCCTTGTCCACTGGGCTGGTGGCGTCGAAGAGGAAGAAGCCCTGCAACAGGAAATGAAAGTCACGGTGCGCTGTATCCCGAACGATACTGCGCTCCGCGGTGGTCCCGGCACCTGTGTCCTTACCGGGAAACCGGCCGCGGGACGGGTCATCTTTGCGAAAAGTTACTGAAGAAACCTTCCCTCACGCTCCGAGAAACATTCTCTCTTCCGCCATGCGGTTCAGGGCGCGTCGCGTTTCAGAAAAACAGTCACCCAGCCTACGGTAGACTTCGCGCACCGCGAACTCTTCCGCGAGCGGGTGTCGGCCGGCGACGAGGAAGGCATGGCGGGCCACTCCCTCGTAGTAATCGAGTCCGGGAGCCCCGCGCCGCGCGGCCCGGCGAGTCAGGAAGTTCGGGAAGAGACCGGTCAGGACGAGGAATCGGTTGCCGCACTCTACTTCGAGGAAAAAGCGCTCCGTGGAGCTGGCGTCGATCATTCTTTCAATGATGTCGACATGATAGGTGAACTCCGCATCGGGCATGCGGTCCGATTCGCGGCGTGACGCCGAACCGCCGGCATGATCAGCGAGCGTGGCAGCGACATAGTCCGCGATCTCAAGATCATCGATGCCGGCGTCTTTCAGACTTCTTCGCACGATGACATAGAAATACAACTCAGGTGAGATCGAGAGCGGGGCCGGCAGTTCGAGCAAAGCGCGGAGGAGTTTGTCCTGATCGAGCACGACGGCGAGCGAGTCCGGCTCTTTGAAGAGCTCGGCGAGGAAGGTCGCCCCGCGCTCACCGCCAGACAGCGTCCGCGTAATGAACTCGAAATCCCGCGGCTGGAGCCTCTCACGGCAACTGGTCGGCACTGGAATCATTAGGTGATATGGGGTTCGACATTTTCCTTAAAGAAATTGTTGAGAATTTCCGATTCTTTGAAAAGCAGATCCTCTGCCACGATGCCTGTCGAAAACAAAATCATGTCGGCGGATCGCTCTCCTCACCGGGTGAGACGAGTCGATCACCGCCATGATGCAGCATCGTTCCCGACCGGATCGATTCTGCCGGCGTAATCTCCCTGAACCCCATGTCAAAAAAAATTGCCATCATCGGCGCCGGGCTCTCCGGTCTCGCCGCCGCCCATAGGCTCGCCGGTGCAGGCGCCGATGTCAGGGTCTTCGAAAAGAGCAAGGGGCTCTCAGGGCGTGCCGCCTCTCGCAGTAAAAACGACTGTCGCTACGATCACGGGGCGAATTATTTCAAGGTGAGCAGCAACGAAGTGGCGCGACTCCTCTTCCAGTCGCTTCCGACGGAGGGGCTGTGCCGCATCGTGGGCGATGTCGATACCTTTGACGGAAGCGGACACGTCACCGCCGGGGACCCGAAACAGAACGCCGGTGCAAAGTGGTCGTATCGGGAGGGGATCAGCACGATAGGGAAGCGCATCGTCGAGAGTGCAGGTATCGATGTCGCGGGGGATACTGTCATTACCCGCCTTGTGCGGCAGCATGAAAAGTGGACGCTCAAGACGGAGAATGGAATCGCCGGTGAGGGATTCGACGCCGTTCTCCTGACCCCTCCTGCTCCGCAGACTATCCAGCTTCTTGAGGCCTGTCAGGGAATCGATCCCGGTCTGTGCTCGGACCTCGTCTCGGAACTGGGGCTAGCGCGCTACCATTCACAGTTCACCATCGTCCTGAATTTTAAAGGGACCTTTTCCCTGGCCCGCGATGCCTTTGCACTCATCAACTCCGACCGCTGCCACGATATCGCCTGGATGAGTCACGAGAACCGCAAGCCCGGTCATGTGTCGGCCGGGGAGTCGCTTTTTGTCGTGCAGATGTCACCCGTCTGGACCGCACGTCATTACGAAAGCCCGCGCGAGAACATCATCACCGCTGCTCTCGAAAAAGCTGCGCCGTTTCTCGGAGGTGACCTGCCCCCGCTGAGCTGGAGCGATTTTCAGCGTTGGCGTTACGCCCATCCTTACACTGCAGCCGATCCCGAAAAGATGAAACCCGCCTCAGCCATCGGTCTCTATTTCGCCGGTGACACCTTCGTCGGTAAAGGAAGGATCCCCGAGGCGATCGAGACAGGTTTTGCGGCAGCGCGGGAAATGGAAGCCGATCTGGCGAAACGGTAGAACCGTCGTCGTGAGGAGATGGCGAATTCTACGCCCAAGCCGGATTTTTCATTCCCTTTTGCCGTGAGACGCCGCGCGGACCCGACCGGTCACCACCGTGATCGCCATGCTGCAAATCAGAGTCACCGTGCCGTCATGCGGTTCGTAACCAAACGCGGATGAAGTCAAAACGCGACCTCCCTGTAAAAACATGTCCCGTCTGCGGGCTCCCCTTCACCTGGCGCAGGAAATGGGAGCGCTGTTGGGATGAGGTGAAATACTGCTCGGAAAAGTGTCGTCGGCATCGCCCTGTGCAAACGTAACCACCGCGTGTCTCAATCCCATCCACTTCGAACGTTCCCTGCGACCCGCGCTGAAGCGCTCGTCTGCCTCGAGGAATTCCTGCCTCGGGCGGCCGACTACGCCGAGAGGCGAAACTTCGTCGAACCCGGCCACGCGAATGTCTCCCGCCTGTCCCCCGCGACGCGGACGCGACTGCTCCTCGAGCGTGCCGTCAGCGCAGCGGCGCGAGCCAGGCATGGCGCCGACGCCGTCGCGAAATTCGAGGACGAAGTCTGGTGGCGTCTCTACTGGAAAGGCTGGCTCGAGCTGCGGCCGGGCGTCTGGCATGCCTACCGCACCGATCTCGCCTCCCTCAACCGGACACCGAACGAGCGCGCTCTTGCCGTTGCCGCTGGAGAAAGCGGGGTCGAAATCATGGATCATTTTGCGAGGGAGTTGCTCGAGACCGGATACCTCCACAATCACGCGCGAATGTGGTGGGCCTCTTACTGGATCCATGTCGAGCGGCTCCCCTGGCAGCTTGGGGCGGATTTTTTCCTTCGTCATCTCCTCGACGGGGATGCTGCTTCGAACACTCTCTCGTGGCGCTGGGTCACGGGTCTCCACACGCCTGGGAAAAGCTACCTCGTGCGGCGTTCGAATCTCGAACGTTATGTCCACCCGGATTTGCTTGCTTCTTTTCGCGGTGGGTTAGAGCGACTCGAGAATCCTCTCGCGGTGGATTTGCGATACGAGGCCCCGCCGCGCCCTCACTTTCCGGAGCCCGATCCCTTTCCCTCCGATTCAGTTGCCGGGGGACGCTGCGGACTCTGGCTCCACGACGAAGATCTTCTCGCCGAGGACTCGCCTCTCGCACCGCTGCGCCCGTTAGCTGTGATGGCTTTTGCGCCCGAAAGTCTATGGGAAATGGAGCGTTACAGTCCGGAAAAACGTGATTTTCTCCGCCGAGCCCTTGCCGACGGGGCGAGCCGGGCCGGGGAATATTTCCAGTGCCCGTCAGGAGTCCTCGCAGTGAACGACTTAGAGACAGGGATGGCGAATTGGGCAGTGGAGAACCGGCTCGAAACCGTGATCGGACTCCGGCCTTTCACCGGTCTCCTCGCCGACCGATTGCCGGCGATCACGGCGGCGTTAGCGGATCGGGGGATCAGGCTTGTTCTCATCCAGCGTCCGGAAGACGTCGCAGCGATGAGCGGGGCAACGGCGGGATTCTTCAAATTTCGGGAAAAAACCGCCTCGCTGCGGCAGGGCTAGGGCGAAAAGAAGGCGGGAAAAGGAACAGATTTAACATTGATTCAAAAGGGAAGCCCCTACACATTCGACGCCATGGAAAATGTCATCATCATCGGAACCGGTTGCGCCGGCTGGACCGCCGCCGTCTATACCGGACGAGCCAACCTGAAGCCTCTTGTCATCTCGGGTGAACAACCCGGCGGCCAGCTCACCACCACGACCGAAGTGGAGAATTTTCCCGGCTTTCCCGAAGGCATCATGGGCCCCGAGCTGATGATGCGAATGCAGCAGCAGGCCGAAAAATTCGGAACCCGGGTCGAGTACGATCTCGTCAGCAGTGTCGCGAAGCAGAGCGACGGCTCCATCCTCGTGAAGACCGCGGGCGGTGCCGAGTATCATACCCACACCGTCATCATCGCGACCGGGGCGAGCCCGCGCTGGCTTTTCCTCGATCGGGAGAAAGAACTCGTCGGTCACGGCCTCACCTCGTGTGCGACCTGTGACGGCGCCTTTTATCCCGATGTGCCCGTTGTCGTCGTTGGCGGTGGTGACTCGGCCTGTGAAGAGGCGTCTTTCCTAACGCGCTTCGCGAGCAAAGTCTACCTCGTGCACCGTCGCGACGAACTCCGCGCCTCGAAGATCATGGCCGACCGGGCCCTCGCCAATCCGAAGATCGAGCCGATCTGGAACTCCGAGCTGAAGGAATATCTCACCGACGAAAAAGGCGACATGCGCGCCGTCACCGTGCTCAATCGCCTCACCGGCGAAGAGTCCGAACTCGAAGTGAAATGCGTCTTTGTCGCGATCGGTCACGATCCCAACACCGGCTTCCTCGCCGGCTCAGGAGTCGCTCTCGACGAGGACAGCTACGTCGTGCAGAACGGGCACTCGACCCAAACGAACATCTCCGGGATCTTCTCCGCCGGCGACGTTTCGGATCACATCTACCGCCAGGCCATCACCGCCGCCGGAAACGGTTGCCAGGCTGCCCTCGACGCCGAGCGTTACATCACCGCGCTGGAGGATTAATCCGTCCGAGCGCCTTCAGGACGAAGGCATACTGCAACGCGACCTCCTCAAGGCCGCTGTAGCGACCCGAGGCTCCGCCGTGCCCCGTCTCAAAGGCGGTCGAGAGATAGAGCGGTGCGGTCCCCGTGCCGACAGCCCGCATTCTCGCGACCCATTTGGCCGGCTCCCAGTAGGAGACGCGGTTGTCGTTCCAGCCCGCGAGCACGAGAATCGCGGGGTAGGCCTGTGCCTTGACATTATCGTAGGGAGAATAGCCGCGGATGCGGTCAAAGACCTCGCGCACGGCCTCAGGGTTTCCCCATTCGTCGTATTCGCTGGTGGTCAGCGGCAGGGTCGCGTCGAGCATCGTGTTGAGGACATCGACGAAGGGGACATTCGCGATGTAGGCACCGAATAAATCAGGACGCCGGTTCAGCACGGCCCCGGCGAGGAGGCCTCCCGCACTCGCCCCGCTACCGCAAAGTTGCGGAGTGCTCGTGTATTTCTCCGCAATGAGATGCTCTGCACACGTGATAAAATCGGTGAACGTGGTCATTTTGTTCTCCATCTTCCCCGCCTCATACCAGAGACGGCCATATTCGCCGCCTCCGCGGACCTGGGCGATAGCAAACCCCACGCCCCGGTCGAGGAGACTGAAGACATCGCTGTCGAACCACGGGTCGCTCGCTATCCCGTAGGCTCCGTAGCCGTCGAGGAGAAGCCCCCCGCTGCCGTCGCGCGGATGATCGCGCGGGAGAAGCAGCCAGATCGGCAGACGCGTCCCGTCGTCCGCCGTCGCAAAGGTGCGCTCGATGCGATACTTGTCAGGATCGTAACCCGGAGGCAGTGCTTTTTGCTTCAGCACACGGGTCTCGCCGCTCGCGAGATCGACCTCAGCCACAGTGTAGGGCTGCAGGAGCGTTTCATAGCTGAAGCGCTGAGTCGTCGAACCATACTCGGGAGTCGGTTCACTGCTCATCGAGCCGCCTTGGCCGGGAGCGCTGATCCATTTCCTGGTGCCAGTGTCAGGATCGAGGATGAAAAAGCCGGGGACTGCATCCTGCCTCGCACTGAGGATGACATGAGTGGCGAATGAATCGATGCCCTCGTAGGCGATCTTTTCATCACCGGGGATTACCTCCTCCCATGACTCGCGGGCAGTCCGGTCTAGCGGGGTGCGGAAGAGACGCCCGTTGACGGCGTCCTCGTTGGTGAGAATGTACCAATGCCCGTCGCAGTCAGCGAGCGAGTAGCGCCGACCGTCGCTACGGGGCACGAAGACCTGCGGCTCCGCCGCCCCGTCGCGGAGCGGGAGGATCAGCGTCTCCGCCGTGTCTTTTGACGCTGAGGAAATGAGGAGAAATTCGCGACTCTTTGTTGCCTCGATGCCGACTTGAAAGCGCGCGTCGGGCTCTTCGTAGACGACATCATTTTCCGTCTCGGGTGCTCCGAGCCGGTGACGGCGCACGCGCCACGACCGGTCGGTCTCGTCGGCTTCGGTGTAGAAGATCGTCTCATTGTCCGCCGCCCAGACCGGCGCGGCGTCGAAGACCGCGCCCGTTACTTCGTCGGGAAGCAGTTCATCGGTCTCGAGGATCTTGAATCGTATCGTGAAACGGTCGGTGCCATCGGAATTCTCTTTCCAGGCATAGAGACGGGTGTCGGGCGAGACGGCCCCACCCCCGAAGGTGTAGGCCTCATTACCCCCGGCCCGTTCATTGAGATCGAGAAGCACGACCTCGGTCCCCGGAGCAGCAGCTTCGAGCAGTTCTCCGGATTTGTCGCCGTGCCAGGGTTTGCGGCAGATGAGAGGATGGTCTTTCCCCGCCACTTCGCGGCTATAGTAGAGCCACAGGCCCCTGCGGTAGGGGACGCTGATGTCTTCCTCGATGATGCGGCTTTTCATTTCCGCAACGAGGGTCTCACGGAGAGGTTTCAGAGGCGCGAGTTCGGCCGCGAGGTAGGCGTTCTCCGCCTTGAGATGAGCTTTCACCGCTGGGTTCTCTCTCTCCCGCAGCCAGAAGTAGTCATCGCTCCACCCGACCCCGTGAACAGAGAGCGGATGCGGTCGTTTTTCAGCGACGGGGGCAGGGCCGGCGAGGAGCGGGGAAGAGGAAAGAGCGAGACTCATGAGAATGAACAGGAAAGCGGACTGCATGGCGGCGATAGGACCCTATTCTCAACCCTGCGGAGCGGGGCTGGCAAGTGGTGATCCTGCTTCCCCTCTACCAACACCTTTGCCACCGTCCGACCTGGCGGCGCGGCCTCGAGGAAAAGGTCCACGAAACGAGGACACGACTCATGGAAGAGATCCGTCAAAGAACTTAACCTCACTCCCGCGCTCGGGTCCGTCTCTCAGTCGTGCGGGGAATACTCGGCTTCTTTGATAAGGTGCTTGGCTAAAATTGATTTACCCCGGCCGCCCGGGACTCTTGCCATCCCTCGCGATTCCGCGTAAACTCCCTCCGTCGGGGGGGCATTAGCTCAGTTGGTAGAGCGTCTCGTTCGCAATGAGAAGGTCAGCGGTTCGATTCCGCTATGCTCCATTTTTCCCGCCCTCGACTTCGGCGAGGAAGCCTCGCAGTCTCGCCCGCGTGAAGCGCTGGAGGATGATGCAAGGCAGGTTCGAGAAAAGCGAGTAGACGATCATCACGAGCGCCGCGACGGGCCAGGGATTCCAGATCAGGGTCAGGAGGATGCCGGGGATCTGCGCGTAGTGGGCCGCCTCGCCGCGACAGGTCTCGGCGATGAAGGCGCGGAGATACCCCGGGTCTTTGTCCTTTAGTTTACCCTTGGCGAATCCGTCGAACCATGGCGCAGCGTCGGGGAGGAGACTCTTCCACTTTCGGATTTTAAAAAAGGTCTGGTAGAACTCGCCGCCTTTCTCCCAGGCGCGGTCGCGATAGAGGGGCGCGGTCGGATCGAATCGCGCTCGCTTCATTTGGATGAAGAGCCACGAGATCCCGAGATGGATCGCGGGGATGCCGATCACGTTGAGGACGACGATCCAGAGATCGGGTAGGTCAACCCACATCACGACCTTTCCATTGGATCTGTCCTCCGACCCGCTTCCGCCGCAGCGCCAGGAAAAAGACGGACTGATAGAAGAGGAGCGCGATCGGGAAAAGCAGGGCGTTGAGCAACCCGAAGGTCCCCGCGCTTTTGAAGACAAAGAGACACTGCAGGACGCCGAGGAGATACAGCCCCGCAATACCGAGACGCGCCTCTGTCCCCGCCTGCGGCAGTAAGGTGAGGGCGACGGTCGTCATGATGAGACCCGAAAGCCAGATCGAGATGCCGACCATGGCGCTGCGGGCGGTGTTGTCGGCTCCAGAGACAAAACCCTTGCTCCAGCCGGCGACGAGGTCGCGCCAGCCGCCCGGAAACATCCGCATCGAGAGCGTGCCCCGCCCGAGGTAACAGCGGCAGGCGATGCCGGCCTCGCGGAAGTGGCGGGAGAGATGGAAATTCTCGAGGACCTCGCGCCGCACCCTCCCGTGTCCGCCGACAAGATCGTAGCTCCGCCGCGAGAGGAACATGGCCTGGCCGAACAGCCCGATGCCGGAGGCGGCACCGCCTTTGAGAGTGAAGGCATTCATCCCGAGGAGCATGATGACATTAAAGAAGGCCGAGAGCTCTTCGTAAATTCTCCGCACGCGGTGGTAGGGACAGATCGAGTGGACCGCGGCCTCTTCACGGGCGAGGGCGGTGATGCGGCACAATCCGTCCGCCTCCATGACGATGTCGGCATCGAGGAAGAGGAGCCAGTCGCCGCTCGCGGCATCGGCACCCTGCTGGCAGGCCCACGGTTTCCCATACCAGCCCTCGGGAAGATCGCTGCCCGCGATGACCCGGGTCCCGTGCTCGGCCGCGACGGCACCGGTGCGGTCGGTCGAGTGATCGTTCACGACGATGATCTCATGCGGAGCGGGGCTCTGTGAAGTGAGCGAGGGGAGAAGACGGGAGAGGTTGTCCTCTTCGTTGCGTGCGGGAATGATGATGGAGACCTTCACTCCGGGCAGATCTTTATCCGACACAGAAGGCACGAAACAAAAACGAAGGAACATCGCCCAGGCGACGACCCAGCAGAGGAATGTCAGGGTAAGAAAAATCCAGATGAACAAATCCATGCGGTCCACCTGTGATGCGAGTGTCAGGCTCGCTTTGCCTCGGCTTTAACGACACGATCCGCGACTTTTTGCCCACAGAGGACCGCCATCGGCATGCCGCCGCCGGGATTGACGCTGCCGCCGGTGAAGAAAAGGTTCCGGTATTTCGAGGACTGCTTCGGCGCCTTGAAAGCCTGGTTCTTTTTCCAGTCGCTCACGACGCCGTAGATCGAGCCCTGATTCGAATTGTACATTCGCTCGATGTCGACCGGGGTGAGGACGTCCTCGACGACGGTGTGCTTGCGCAGATCGGTCAGGCCCATGCGCTCGAGCTTGTCGATGACACGCTCTTTCAGAGCCATGTATTCCTCGCGGGTGTGGGGCTTGTCAGGATTGATCGGCGGGATGTGCGGCAGGATCTTGATGTTGTCGTGTCCGGCGGGGGCCTTCGAGGGATCGGTCCGGGTCGGGGCAACGAGGTAGATCGTGGGATCTTCGGGGAGCTTGCCTTGCTGGAAGACGGAGTCGAAATGCTTGCTCTGATTGTTTGAGTAGAAAAAGTTGTGATGAGCGAGCTGGTCGTAGATGCGATCGGTCCCGAGGTGGATGACGAGACCGGAGCAGGCCGGAGCAAATTTCTCCAGGGTCTTCATGAAGGCGGGCGGCTCGCTGAGCAGCTTCCGGTAGGCGGGGAGGACCTCCATGTTACAGACGACGTAATCGGCCGTGAGGGTCTCGCCGTTCCCTAGGGTAACACCTTTGACCTCGCCGCCCTCCTTGTTGATCGAGGCGACTTCGCTGTTGAGGCGCACGGGGATGCCAAGGTCGTCGAGCAGTTTCCCGAGACCGCGGGCGAGATTGTACATGCCGCCTTTCACATACCAGAGACCGTAGTCGAACTGGATGACGGGCATCAGGTTCATGTAGCCGGGCGCGTCGTGCGCGGACGAGCCGACATACTTGATGAAATACTCGAAGATCATCCGCAGATGCGGCTCTTCGAAGTGCTTGTTGATCGAACCGGTCATCGTGTTCCGGTGATCCATTTTGAAGATCATCTTCCAGCCGTAGTGGAAAAGCATCTCCCAGACATTGTCGAGGCCCTTCTTGAAATAGCCGTCATCGACGAGGTGGTATTGCTCGCGTCCGTAGGTGAGGAAGGCCTGAAACTGAGCCCAGAGCGCCTCGGGATCGCCCTCGAGCTTGGCGAGCTCGGCCTTCATGCGATCGGGTTCCTCGTAAAGGTCGAAAATGAGTCCGTCCTCGAAGAAATTCCGCCAGTGCGGCGAGACGGACTCGAGCTGCACGTAGTCCTCCATGCGCTTGCCGGCACGCTCCCAGAGACTCTCGAAGAACTGGGGCAGCGTGAAGATAGAGGGCCCGAGATCGAAGCCGTAGCCGTCGATCTCGGTAAAGTTGAGCTTGCCGCCGATGCGCTCGTTCTTCTCGACGATCTCGACATCGAATCCCTCGGCTTTGAGGGAGATGGCGGCGGCGAGGCCTCCGAGGCCTGCTCCGACAACAATGACATTTTTCTGGCGCTGCTTCGAGTCTCTGATCATGCGGTGATTCCCGTTTTGGTGTAGGAAAGCCCGAAAGTATCCGAGATAAGGTTCGACGCAATACGCGCTGACTCAAAAATCGTGGGAAGTCCGCTCCCCGGGTGCGTCCCGCCGCCGACGAGGAAGCAGTTGCCGAACTCCTCGAAGCGGTTCCGCGGGCGCATGAAGGCCATCTGGCTGAGGCAATGCGAGAGATTGAAGGTCGCGCCCTTGAAAATGTCGAGCTCGGTGTTCCAGGTGCGCGGGGTGTAGATTTTTTCCACTTCGACGCTCTCCTCGAGGTCGGTGATCCCGAGCCGGTCGGCAAAGGCCTTGAAAACGAGGGAACGGTAACGATCCTGAACCTCGTCCCAGTTGACATCGCCGTCGAGATTCGGGGTCGGAACGAGAATGTAGAGGCTCGACTTCCCGGCCGGAGCCAGCGTCGGGTCGGTCACGCTGGCGTTGCGGACGTAGAAGGAGATGTCGTCCGAGGATCGGTTCAGCTTGAAGATTTCTTCGACGTTCTTTTTGTAATCACGGGCGAAAACGATGCTGTGGTGGGGGAGATCGTAGACCTTGTTCACGCCCAGATGCATCATGAAGGTGGAGCAGCTGTATTTCATGCGATCCAGCTTTTCCGCGGTGTACTTCCTGAGCGCACCGTCGGGGACGAGATGGGTCATGGCATGGGCGAAGTCGGCGTTGATGATGACACTGTCGCCGTAGACTTTTTCCCCGTTTTCCAGTTCCACCCCGGTGACCTTGCGTCCGTCGAGGATGATTTGCTTCACCGGCGTGCCGGTGTGGATGTGGGCGCCGCAGTCCGCCGCGGCCCGCCCGAGACCGACGGGGATCTCGCTGAGACCGCCGATGGTGTGGTAGATTCCGTGCTCGTGCTCCATGTAGGAGAGCATCGCAAAGGCACCCGGGCACTCCCAGGCGGACATGCCGAGATACTTGCTCTGGAAGGAGAAAAGGAGCGCGAGCTTCTCGTCGGGAAAGTATTTCTTCAGATTGTCAAAGACTGTCGAACCAAGCGAGAGATGCGGCAGCGCCGGGAGCAGATCGGGTGAGAGGGCGCGCAGGGAAAGGGGAAAGTCCCGCTCAAAGGCCGGCAGCAACTTGCTGAAGCGGGCCTTTTCTTTTTTCAAAAAAGTGTCCATCGCCGCCGACTGGCCGGGGAAGAGGCGCTCGATCTCGGCCTTGGTGTCCTCGGTGTTGTTGCAGGCGCGGAAAATCTCGTCGTCGTAACGCAGTTCGTACATCGGATCGAGCCGCACAAAGTCGAGATAATCGGCCGAGTCCTTCCCCGCCTCGATGAAAATCCGGTCGAGGAGAGATTTCATCATCAGGAAGGTCGGCCCGATGTCAAAACGATAACCATCAATCTCGTGGGCGGAGGTGCGACCGCCGAGGCGATCGTGCTTCTCAAAGAGATGCACCTCGATTCCCCGGCTCGCGAGCAGGAGAGCGCTCGCGACTCCGCCGGGGCCGCCACCAATGATCAATACCTTTTTGGGGGATCTTCCTGATCCCGTCGATCCTAAATCTTTCATTCAGCGCCTAAGTGTCGAAGAGGGTTCCAGTGTCTCTGTCCGAGACCGCTTTCAGGATTTCTATTCATCGTTTCCGGAGTTGCCCCCGTCGAGTTTTTTTTCGACGAGTTCCCCTCCAAAGAGTATCGGTAAATCTGTGGCGGTCGTGACAGTTCCTGTCGTTATCAGGCCCCCGCTCGTATTGAGGAGAAATGAAAATACCGGACAACGACTGCGCTATTTACGATCTTGCCGGAATTGTGGACACGCAGAAGCAATTTTTTGCCTCGGGGAAGTCGCGAAATCTCTCTTCCCGGCTCGAAAGTCTCGCCAAACTCGAGGCGGAGATCATTCGTCAGGGGGACGCGCTCCTCGCCGCGCTCGCCTCCGACCTCGGCAAACCGGCCCTCGAGGCCTATGTCGCCGAGTATCATTTTGTCCTCACCGAGATCCGCCTTTTCCGGAAAAAACTGACCCGCTGGGCGCGCCCGCAACGAGTCGGGACGCCCTTTTACTTCCTCCCCGCCCGCAGCGAGATCCGGCGCGAGGCCTACGGGGTCGCCCTCATCGCCGCCCCGTGGAATTACCCCTTCCAACTTTCCCTCAGCCCTCTTGTCGCGGCCGTCGCGGCGGGAAACTGCGTTGTTCTGAAGCCCTCCGAACTCGCTCCCGCCACCGCCGCGCTCCTCTCCCGCATCGTCGCGGCGGTTTTCGAACCGGGGCACGTCACCGTGGTCGAGGGAGGGCCCGAAATGGGGAAAGAACTCCTCGCACAGCCCTTCGACTTCTGGTTTTACACCGGGAGCGAGCGGGTCGGACGCCTCTTCGCCGAAGCCGCCGCCCGCACTCTCGCCCCCGTCGCCCTCGAACTGGGCGGCAAGTGCCCCTGCCTCATCGACGGGGATGTCGACCTCAGGCAAACCGTCGAACGGGTCATCACCGCCAAGTTTTTCAACGCCGGGCAGACCTGCATCGCCCCGGATTTTGTCCTCCTACCCGAGTCGCTCAAGGCGGACTTCGTCTCGACCGCCCGCGAGATCCTGACCGCGTCCTACGGGCCGGAAAACCGCGGCGATCTCGCCGTAATCGTTAATGAGAACCACTACCGTCGCCTCGCCGGTCTCACCATGCCCGACGAAATCCGCATCGGCGAGGACGATCCCGACGCCCGGCGCCTCGCCCCGCGTCTCCTTCCCGGCGCAGACTGGGACTCCCCCGCGATGCAGGAGGAAATCTTCGGCCCTCTCCTCCCCGTGATCGGCTACGGGAACCTCGACGAGGCTCTCGAGCGGCTCGCCCGGCTCCCCGCCCCGCTCGCTCTTTACGTCTTTTCCCGCAACCGCACCCTAAGTGAGCGGGTCGCCGCGACGGTCCGCTCGGGGTCGATCTGCTTCAACGACGCCCTCAAGCAGGCCACGAACCTCAATCTGCCCTTCGGCGGTGTCGGCCCCAGCGGGATGGGACGCTACCGCGGCCGCGCCGGATTCGAGTGTTTCACCTACGCCCGCTCCGTGACCCGCCGGTTTTTCTTTCCCGATCCCTTCATGGCAAAGCCGCCCTACGGAAACCAGCTCGATCAGCTGCGGAAGATTTTGAAGTGAGGGGCGAGGCGACCGGATGATCCCGGTCCGCACCTGGCCTTTCGCGGACAATAAATGTCGCGGCCGCGACATTTATTGTCCGGAGCCACTCCCGCTTAGTGCATCGCCGCGAGCAGGGAGATCACTTTCCAGCCTCCGTAGACCGGTGTGGGGGCCCGGTGAACGAGCGTCACCCCCTACGGCGCTCAAGCAGAATCATCATCAGGGTCGAGAGCATCACTCTGAGCTGGTCGCCGTCGTCGATGTTACCGATTTGTTCGAGGTTAAAGCGCCCTTCCCAGAAGGCGGGCTGTTTTTTGACCCGGACCATGGGCGCATCGTTGTCGAGCCGGCTGATGAGATAGCTGGGATGAAAGAGGTAACCGGAAAAGAGGCCGATGAGAGGCAACTCGCCGAAGAAGCCGTCCATCAGTTTTACCCATCCGTTCTCCTCGTGGATCTCGAGTTCGGGAGTCTCGTGGTCGAGGATCTCGTAACGGGCGCGCCAGAGCGAGCGCATCCCCCGACGTCGCACGGATCCGAAAGCGTCTCCATTGCGGTCGTAAAAGGTGTATTTGGCCGAGAAATCGATGATCCGATCGGCCCGGATATCGCAGAGTTTTTCACTGCGCGTCTCGTCGGTGAAGACCTCGACCGCTTCCCTGAGCTTGAACATCTTCTGCCGGACAAAGCAGACCGTCGCTCCGCTCGCGTCGGTGACTTTCAGTTGAGGGGCGAAGGCGACGATCTTGAAAGAGAGCTGTAGCGGGTATTTCATCGCGGCACAGTAGTCCCGATGCCGGAAGCCGCGACCGGAAAGCGATGTGACCAATCCCGGCGCGAAGCGCGGTAGGGACGGTTCGATGAACCGTCCGCCGTTGGATCCTGCGCGTTCAAGACGGACGCCCCGGCGGAAGGCCGCCCCGCGTTGCGTCCCTACCGGGGAAATGTGCCGTTCCGCTCAGGGCGTTTCTCTCAGATCCGCCAGCGGGATCCGGGTGACGCGGCTCGCCGAGAGATGCTTGCCGGGGGATTGCTGACCCGCGACATAGGCGAGGAGGAGGTGCTTCTCCACGAAGTCGATCGCGGTGTAGCAATACCAGCCCCTCGGATCGGGCTCGATGATGCGGCCCGGGCTCCAGGTGAGGCCTTCGTCGGATGAGAGCGCAAGACTCAGCGGAGTGCGGAGCGTTCGTTCGGCAAGAAGAAGGTCGGTGTGGTCGTTCCAGACGAGGAGCAGCTCCCCGCTCCCGGGGACTCGTTCGATTGAGGCGGGAGACTGGGGCGAGGCGACTCCCATCGGCACAAGAGGCGACCAGGTCAGTCCGCGATCGCCCGAATGGGCCTGATAGAGCTCGCCCGCCCCGGTGCGGACCCAGAGGAGAACGCGTCCGTCTTTCAGCTCGACGACTCCGGGCTCCTGCGTCGCGACTCTTTTCCCGGCGGCGTCAAAAGCCTGCTGCAATACCTTCGGGCTCTGCCAGGTGAGGCCGTTGTCGTCGGAGAAATAACATCCGACCTCTCCATTCCAGTCCGCCTTTTCCTGACCCGGCGCGTGGTGTTTCGCGACGGGGGCGAGGAGCCGTCCCTCGCCGAGCGCGACGACTCTGTCATTGTTGAGCACGTAGTAGCCGATCTCCGCATCGGGGATGATGGCGGTGGGCTCCGACCAGGTGACCGCTTCGTCCGACGAGAACCGCACCACGGGGCGGCAGTCGGTGAGGGAATTCTTTTGCAGGTAAAAAAGGGCGATCTTCCCGTCGTCAAGACGCAGGAGCGAGACCGACATAACATTCAGTCCGCCTTCGTTTCCGACGACAGGTTCATCCACGGCCGACCAGGTCGCACCTCCGTCGTTCGAGACCCGCGAGACGAGATCGGCGCGGTCGTGGTCGTCGCCTCCGCCGGTGAAACGGGTGTAAATGTAGAGGAGTCGCCCGTCCTTCAGCGTGATGAAGTCACCCTCGGTGTTCCGCGGATTGCCTTCGGAGATGCCTAGCTCGAGGGCGACGATGGGGGCGAGTTCGGCCGCCACGAGCGGTCCGGTCAGGAAAAAGGCGGCGAGTGCGAGGAGGCGGGGGGGCACATTCATAGGACCAGTCTGATCCGCCCGCCGTGCCCGCGACAAGCGCAAAAGCCCTCGCTCCGCGATGCCGTGGCGCGTGATTACGTCTCCCCGCTGTTGTGGCAACGAGGACGTTTCGAGGTTTAACTACGACCATGCTTACGATCTCCGGTTCAAGTTCTCCCAGGTCGCGATTTTGTGACGGTGTGTCGCGTCGCGACTTCATGCGCATCGGGGCCCTCGGCATGGGCGGCCTTTCCCTCCCCGGTCTCCTCCAGGCGGAACAGCTTTCGGGACTGAAAAATTCAAAGAAGGCCGTCATCATGATCTACATGGCGGGTGCGCCTCCGCATCAGGACATGTATGACCTGAAGATGGATGCCCCGAAGGAGATGCGCGGCGAGTTCCGGCCCATCCCGACAAACGTCCCCGGCATCGAGATCTGCGAACTGATGCCGCGCATGGCGAAGATCATGGACAAATGTGTCCCGATCCGCTCGCTCTACGGCGCGCCGAACGGCAGTCACGACTCTTTCATGTGCTACACCGGCAAAGTCGGATCAACCCTCGATACAATAGGCCAGCCGGCCGGCGGATGGCCGTCGATCGGGGCGGTCATGTCCAAGCTGATGGGCCCGACCAATCCGAACGTGCCGCCCTTCGTCGGACTCGCCCCCAAGGCGGGACATCCTCCCTACGGATCTTCGGGCCTGCCGGGATTCCTCGGTTTCGCGAACGGCCCTTTCAAGCCCTCGGGCCCGGGGCAAAAAGATCTCCAGCTCGAGGCCCTCACCGCGGCACGGCTCGATGAGCGGCGCGGGCTGCTCAATGCCTTCGACCAGTTCCGCCGCGATGCTGACGCGACCGGCCTGATGGAGGGACTCGATGAATTCCACGAGCAGGCCTTCGGCATGCTGACTTCCAGCGAACTCGCCGAGGCCCTCAATCTGGAGAACGAGCCCCCCGCCGTGCGTGAGCGCTACGGTAAGGGTGATGCGCGCAACTTCGGCGACGGGGCTCCGCGCAATCTTGAGCATTTCCTCCTCGCCCGCCGTCTCGTCGAGGCCGGGGCGCGTTGCGTCACGCTGAACTTCGGCCGCTGGGACTTCCACAGTGAGAATTTCTCGGGGATGCGCTCGCACGCCCCGCTCTTTGATCAGGGCCTCAGCGCGCTGATCGAGGATCTCCACGAACGCGGCATGGCCGACGATGTCCTTGTCGTGGCCTGGGGCGAATTCGGCCGCACCCCGATGATCAACAAAGACGCCGGACGCGATCACTGGCCGCGTGTCGGAGGCGGGCTGCTCGCCGGCGGCGGGCTGCGCACCGGTCAGGTCATCGGAGCAACCGACCGCCTTGGCGGTGAAATCGCCGACCGCGGCGTCCACTTCGGGGAAGTCTTTGCGACGATTTACCACCAGCTCGGCATCAACGCCAACCAGGTCATGGTCGAGGATCTCTCGGGTCGGCCGCATTTCCTCGTCGATGGATACAAGCCGATGCGGGAGCTGGTCTGATCGATGACGGCCTTCTTTTCCACTGGGGAGGTCACCTGGGACGCCTCGCAGGTCGAGCTGCTCGAGGTCCGTCGCGAGGTCTTTGTGGTCGAACAGGGGGTGCCCGAAGAAATCGAAATCGACGAGCACGACCCGGTCTCGATCCATTTTCTTGCGCGGGACGCGGCGGGCGTTCCCATCGGCACGGCACGGCTCCTCCCCGAGGGCCGGATTGGGCGCATGGCGGTGCTGGCCCTGTGGCGGCGCAGCGGAGTCGGCCGAGCCCTCCTTTCCGCGGCGATGGAGACGGCACGGGCGCGCGGGGACAGTCGGCTTTACCTCCACGCCCAGGTCCACTCGATCCCCTTTTACGAGTCCCTCGGCTTCTTTGTTTTCGGAGAGGAGTTCGACGAAGCGGACATCCCGCATCGGGAAATGGAGTGTTTTCTCCTTCGGGAGAGCGAAAATCCGACGAAAAAGGTGGTTTCGTGAGGTGCCGCGATTTTCCGGAGTGTCCCAAAAACCCGTTGCAGTGGCGGGGATACCGGTTTGAGTAGCGCCCTTAATCATGGGGAAAAGAGCTGTACTACTGTTTGCCGGACAAGGGGCCCAGGCCGTCGGAATGGGCCGCGATCTTGCCGAGAAATATGACGCCGTGCGCGATCTCATCGCCCGCGCTGATGCCCAGCTCGGCTATGCCCTTTCCGAAAAAATGTTCGATGGACCGGCCGCGGAACTCACCCGCACCTCGATCTGTCAGCCGGCCCTCTACGTCCACGGACTCGCCTGTCTCGAGATCCTCAAGAGCCACGTCCCCGACCTCGAGATCACCGGTTGTGCCGGGCTCTCCCTCGGCGAATTCACCGCCCATGCCGCGGCGGGGACTTTTTCCTTTGAAACCGGTCTCGACCTCGTCGCCAAACGCGGCACCTTCATGGAGGAAGCGACCAGTGCCGTCGAAGGCGCCATGGCCGCGCTCATCGGAGGCGAGGAGGCAGACATCCGCGCCCTCGCGGAGAAATGGGACGTCGATGTCGCCAATTTCAACTGCCCCGGGCAGATCGTCGTTTCCGGCAAAACCGCGGGGATCGATCAGGTCATTGCCGAAGCGCAGGATCACGGCATCCGCATCGCGCAAAAGCTCGAAGTCGCCGGAGCCTACCATTCGCGGCTCATGATGCCGGCCCAGGAAAAGCTCGCCGAGGTCCTCGCCGGCATCGCCCTCGATACACCCCGTGTCCCCGTCGTCTGCAACGTCGAAGCCCGCGAAGTGAGCGAGGCCGCCGAGATCCGCAGCACCCTCGAGGCTCAGGTGAGCGGATCCGTGCGCTGGAGTGAGTGCGTCCAGCACTATCTAGGCAAAGGCGAGACCCTCTTCATCGAACTCGGCCCCGGCCGTGTTCTCGCCGGGTTCATGCGCCGCATCGACCGCAATGCGAAGGCACTGAGCTTCTCGGACGTGGAGAGCTTCGAAAAGATGCTCGCAGAGTTGGGGTGAGATCTATCGCCCGGGGAGCGGGACGAGACTCACGATGAAGAACCCAAATCCCACTTGTTTCATCATTCACCCTCTCGTCACTGCCGGAGCATCGGACCCTAGCTCGCCGGATTCGGGGGAATACAGATAGAGATCGATGATCGCCTTCACCCGGGCCAGATACTCGCGCATCCGCACTTTCCGCGAATCGCTGTAACCGACCGACTCACTCTGCAACGCGATCGCATCGACCCCGTGACGGTTGGCGATAAAGAGCGCGCGGTTCACATGGAAATCGTCCGATACGATGACGATGCGCTCAAAACCAAAGACCGTTTTCGCCCGGGTCACCGAGTCGAGGGTACGGACCCCGCGGTCATCGGCGAGAAGGTCTGATTCCGGCACCCCTAGCTCTTTCAGCTTCGCGATCATGTCACGGGTCTCATCGTAGTACTGCGAATCTCGATAGCCACTCACGAGGAGCGTGCCCACCTTTCCCTCGAGGAAGAGTGCGGCGGCGGCGGCCATGCGATTTTCGAAATGGGCGTTCGGAGTGTCAGGTCCGGTTTTTTTCGACGTCCCAAGGACGACCCCGACTGCCCGTGTCTCGATCTCCGCCACAGAAGCGTAGACTTGTCCCCGCGTCGAAAGGACAATCCAAAGATTGCATGCGACCACGACCGCAGCGACAAGGAGCAGCGGGAAAGCCAAAATCGAGAAAATAAGAAAGCGCCGACGGCTGCGGACCATGATTCCTGGGTGTTCCCCGCGCACCGTGAAAGACACGGGAGTTCGCGGACTGATTTAACTTTCCATCCTATTTACACAGTTTAACGAATAGATCTTCCAAATGAGAACGGTTTTCCGGGTTTTTTCCTACCTCAAGCGCTACCCCATCCTCGCGACGGCCCAGTTGACCTGTGCCGTGCTAATGACCCTGCTCGTGATCGTCTTCCCCGGCGTGACAAAAGCGATCACCGCCGAGGTCATCCCCCAGCGCGACTTCGATCGTCTCATCCCGCTCGCCCTCCTCGCTCTCGGGACCTTTTTTGCCACCAACCTGTTTAACGCACTCCGCATTATCCTCAACAATACGTTCGAGCAAAAGGTGATCTTCGATATCCGGTCCGATTTGTATCACAAGATCCAGCGACTCCCGATGAACTGGTTCGACAACAAACGCACCGGCGACGTCATGACCCGCGTGACCGAGGATGTCACCGCGATGGAGCGAGTCCTCATTGACGGGATCGAGCAGGGAGTCGTCGCCCTGCTCCAGGTGCTCGTCGTGGGTGGTTATCTCTTCTACCTCGATCCTCATCTCGCTCTCATCACGATGATCCCGATGCCCTTTCTCATCGGCGGTGCCTGGGCCTACACCCGTACTTCCCCGAACCGGCATCGCCGCGTGCGCAAAGCCACGAGCAGCATGAACTCGCTGCTCCACGACAACATCGACGGCATCCAGCAGATCAAGGCATTCACCCGTGAAGAGGCCGAGCTCGGGCGCTTCAATCACTCGAGTAACAAACTGCGCGAGGCCACTCTGAAGCTGATGCGCGTCTGGGCGATCTACAATCCCTCGATGGAGTTCTGCCGCAACGCCGGCTACGCCCTCGTCATTGGCTTCGGGGCCTCGTCCGTCATGAGCGCGCCGGATCAGGCGGCGCTCGAGGCACAGACCGGCGTCTTCGTCGCCTTCCTCGTCGCCCTGAGCCTCTTTTACGAGCCCATCTCGCGGCTCAACAGCCTCAACCAGATCATCCAGGCCGGTCGCGCCGCCGGCGAGCGGGTCTTCGAGATCATCGACGCCGAGGAAGAGCCCGATCTCGATAGCGGCAGGGCACTGCCGAATCCGGTGCGCGGCGAAGTCGTGCTGCGAGACGTGAAGTTCTCCTATGGCGAAGATATCTCCACCCTCAAAGGCGTCGCGATGGAGGCAAAAGCGGGGCAGATGATCGCCCTCGTCGGCCACACCGGAGCCGGCAAATCGACTGTGATCAATCTCCTGACCCGCTTTTACGAGGCTGACTCGGGCATGATCTCCATCGACGGCATCCCCATCACCGACCTGAAAAAATCGGCTCTGCGCGGTGCCACGGGTTACGTCACTCAGGAAAGCTTTCTCTTCAACGGATCCGTCCGTGAAAATCTCGTCCTTGCCAGGGAGGAGGCGACAGAGGAGGAAATGTGGGACGCCCTCCGAGCCGCCAACGCCGCCGCCTTTGTCGAAGCCCTCCCCCGTCAGCTCGACACCAATGTCGGGGAGCGCGGCGTGAAGCTCTCCGTCGGGGAAAAGCAGCGCATCGCCATCGCCCGCGTCATTTTGAAGAATCCGCCCATCCTCCTCCTCGACGAGGCCACCGCCAGCGTCGACACCGAGACCGAAAAACTCATCCAGGGCGCCCTCGAAAAGCTGATGACGAATCGCACCAGCTTCGTCATCGCCCATCGTCTCTCGACGGTGCGCAATGCCGACCGTATCTACGTGCTCGATCACGGCATGGTCGTGGAAGAAGGCGATCACGACACGCTCCTCGCGGCGGACGGTATCTACGCGATGCTCTGTCGCAAGAGTCTCATGACATCGGAAACGACCGCCAGTCTTTAATAAGCGATCCGGATCGGCGTCCCCGTCTCGACCCAGTTATAGAAACGCTTTGCCGGATTGTTCCCCGTGACCGGCACACGGATGCAGCCACGAGAGGCCGGGTAATCGGGAACCTCGGCGAATCCGTGCACGAAGATGTTACCAAACACCTGGACACTCCAGGGCATGTGAGCGTTGTCATAGAGACTCGAATAGTGGTTCTCGGCTTTATAGGGGCCGGCCGTGAAGTTGCCCGTGGGCGTCCCCCGATTCTTTCCCGAGCTGATGCGGGTCTGCATGACGAGACGGTTACCCTCGTAGGCGCGCAATTGTTGCTCGGTCAGGTTGATCTCGACGCGCTTCGGTCCGCCGAAGAGGGAGTGATTCGCCTTTTTGCTTTTCTCATGCGAGGCCTGCTTTTCGCCTTTAAAAAGACGACTCAGCAGACCCTCCTGTGCCCCGGCAGTGGCTCCACTGGATAAAAGCGTAATAGTGAGAAGGAGAAGACAAAGGATGCGACAAGGTTTCATGTGGTTTTGTTATCACAGAATTTGGGCCGCTGAAGCAAGCTCATGTTGGGAAAAGATGCCTCCGCATGTGCGACTCGTTGCAGACCGATCCGGCGCTCACAGGACCTGATTGCGGGATACGGCAGAATCCAAAGGCCCTCGCCAGAGTGAGGGGATCGGTATAGGACTATAGCCCATGAACTGGATCGACTTCACCGTGCTGGGGCTATATTTCGTCGCGATGATCGCCATCGGCCTCTGGGCGATGCGTCGCGTCAAAGGACAGGAGGACTACTTCATGGGCGGCCGCGGCTTCGGCAAGCTGCTCCAGACCTTCGCCGCCTTCGGCGCGGGCACCGGCGCGCACGAGCCCATCACGGTCGGCCGCACCTGCTGGACGAGCGGACTCAGCGGCGTGTGGTCCGCGCTGATGTGGCTCTTTGTGACGCCGATCTACTGGATCACCGGAGTCTGGTACCGACGCATGCGCCACCTCACCCTCGGGGACTGGTTCGTGGAGCGCTACGACTCGCGCGCACTGGGCCTCGCCTATTCTGTCTTCGCCCTCGTCTTCTACATGTTCTACCTCTCGACGATGCTCTCGGCGATCGCAAAATTCGCGGTGCCGCTGCTCGGCTTCGAAGCGGTCGCGGGATTAGACGTCAAATTTTACATCGTCCCCGCGATCGCCCTCATCGTGATCATCTACGGTGTCCTCGGCGGTCTCACCGCCGCCTACTACACGGATCTCATTCAAGGCGTCTTTATTATCCTGCTTTCGATCCTGCTCATTCCCTTCGGGCTCCTCGCGCTTGTCCGCGAGTTCGGTGATCCGGAGACGATGGGAATGATGGACGGATTCCGTATCATGCACGAGCGGGTCGCGGACGACTATTTCGGGCTCTTTTCGGGGCCGGCGGCGGGCGAGTTTCCCGTCCCCTACATCATCTCCCTGACCCTGCTCGTCCTCATCGGCATCGTCGTGCAGCCGCACTTCATCGCCACCGGGGGAGGATCGGCCAAGGGCGAATTCGAGGCGCGCGTCGGTCTCGTCGCGGGGAATTTCCTGAAGCGCCTCTGCACCGTAGGCTGGGCCCTCACCGCTCTGATCGCCCTCGCCCTGCTCGCGGGCAGTCCCGAGATCGCGGCCGATCCCGACCGGGTCTGGGGCGTGGCCGCGCGTGAGATCCTCGGCCCGCTCAACATCGGCCTCGTCGGGCTGATGCTGGCCTGTCTCCTCGCCGCGATGATGAGCTCGGCCGACACCTACATGATCGTCACGGCCGGTCTTTTTACCCGCAACGTCTACGCTGCCTACCTCAATCCGAATGCGGGCGAGAAAGAATGTCTGCGCGTGGCTCGCTTTTCCGGTCTCGCTATCATCGTCGGCGCGACGGTCATCTCGCTGACGGTCGCCGACGTTTTCGGCCAGTTCAAAATGGCGATGGAGCTACCCATCCTTTTCGCCGCGCCCTTCTGGATCGGCATGTTCTGGCGTCGGGCAAACCTGCGCGCGGTCTGGACGACACTGACTTTCTCGCTCGTCTTTTTCTTCATCCTGCCTCCGCTGCTGCCGCGCCTCTTCCCGCAGATGCGCACGAGCGAGGGACTGGCGCAGTCGTCCTATGTGATGGTGAAAACAACGACCCGTCCTGCAGTCGCCTCTGACGCGGCGAAGCACGAGGCCTGGGTGAAAGCGCTCGAGGCGGCCGCAGGGAACGAGGCGCTGCTGAAGCAAATCGGGCCCGAACCACCCCTGGCTCCGCTGGGCGAGCCGATCTCCGTGACGACGCAGTCGGGCGGCCAGGCCCTCTACTGGCAGGGCGGGGTGAAGGCGGTCGGCGGGACGACGCTCGAGACGGTTGAGGAAAAACAAGAGGGCGACACCGTCACGCTCGTGCAGCGCAAAGTCGGTGTCTTCGAGGGGCAGGGAGCTTTCAATCTCGACTTCCTGCTCTACTACTGGATGGGCTTCGACCTGTCCTCGGCCTCGAAGTCGACGATCGAGACCCTCCGTCTCCCGCCCCGGCTGCTCATGCCCTTTCTCGTTCTCATGCTCGTGAGCTGCTTCACCCGACGGGAAAAAGACGAAGTCCTCGACCGCTATTATGCGAAAATGCGCACCCCCGTCCATCCCGATCCGGAGACGGACCGCCGTATCCTCGCGGAAGCCTGTGCCGACCCGGGCCGCTATGACTCGCGCCGCCTTTTCCCCAAGTCGGATTGGCAGTTTGTCAGGCCGACGCGGACCGATGTGGTCGGCTTCCTCGTCTCGGTCGTGATCTGCTTTGCCATCGTCGGCCTGCTCGCGTGGCTGGCGGGGATCGGGGCGTGAAATCTACTCTTTCAGTAACCGCACCCTCGCCACGAAAGGGAGGGTGCGAACCGCGATCCCTCGCTTTGCCTTTTCCAGGTCTGCGCCAGCCCGAAGGCTGCCTCGGGTTCAGTCGTTTGGTTGAGGGTTGGAACCCCGGAATGAAGAGACACCTTCGTCAAAATTCTGGCAGGGCGTTGGCTTTCATGGAAGTAAACAAACTTTCCCGCGAAGTCCGGTCAAGAGTGACGCCGCATCTCCAATTACGCGCGACAAAACCAATCCCGACTCCATCTTTTACGGCACGCCATGCTCATCGTCACCTGCCTCATCCTGGTCGCTCCTGACAGCTGCGTTTTCGCGACGCGGCGGCCGCTTCATAAGTCGCTCGGGGGGTTCTGGGAGTTCCCCGGCGGGAAGGTGGAGGCAGGGGAGTCGCCAGAGGAGGCGATTCGTCGCGAGATCCGCGAGGAACTGCATCTCGAGCTAGGCCTGCTCGAAGCGCTCACACCGGTGGAGCATAAGTATGATTTTGGAAGAATCCGCCTGCTTCCCTTCCTCGCCCGGTGTCGGTCGCGACCGGCCGTTCATCTCGTCGAACACATCGATGCCCGGTGGATCGCAACCGCTGACTTCGCCACTCTCGAGTGGGCTCCGGCTGATGTGCCGATTCTGGGAGAAATCGCTGTGATTTTGCGTGGCGTTTGAAGGGAAAGGGATCAAGCTCTCCGCATGTTACCAGAGGGAATTTATGAACGACTGCTCGACGAGGAGTTGCGGGATCTCCTCGCCGCCCACCCCGAGTTATCGCCTACGTTTGAAAAGATCGACGACGAGGCCGAGCCGCCGAGGCCTATTATTTTCCAGTCGTAAGGTCCCGACGCGGTCTCATTCTGCGCGAGCGGACCCGAACAGGCGGCCAAAAAGGCGGCGCCGCATCAGACCGGATAGCGGTAGGTTCGCTTGCATAAGACAAGAGAGTGAGACGGATGAAAGGGAGCTCTCAGGCGAAGCCCGTTTTCCAGACTTCTTCCGCTCCCAGGACCAGCCAGGGGATCATCTGGACCCCGTCGGCCAGCGGCTGCGTGAGACGATGCTCATCACTGCGGCGGCGCGCGATCAGAAAGGTAAGGAGTCCGCAGAAAAGAAGACTGAAAGGTGATCGATCCTCTCCCCCTGCAAAAATAAAAGAGACTACTCCGCAAACCGCGGCGAAAAGAGCGCCCCACTCGGGAAGCCGCGAAGGCTGCCTCGAGCGGGAAAAATACGCTGCCGGATCCACGAGGAGATCACTTGCCCGCTCGGCGCGACTGATGACCAGGCAATTTGCCCCGAAAAGAGAGACGTATCCCACGACCAGGGGGACAAAACTTATCGTGAGATTGTTCATCCCGGCCCCTAGCAGAATCCCCGAGGTGAAACACACCGCGATCGTGAGCTCCTTAAAAGGCACCACGTCTCGCAAACGGGAGTAAAATCGTGAAAAGCGAAAGGCTAGAAAATAAAGTCCCGTGACGAGACCGGGAATAAGCCCCATGAGGATAGTTTTTGTCTCGAGCTGAGGCACCACTACCACTGGAAAAACAGTGAGGGTCACGAGGAAGCAGGCACCGAGGACGAACCGGTGCTGACGCGCCCATTCATGCCTCGGCGTATGCTGCCTCGCCCCATCCCTTCGCGAGACGTCGTAAAGGCGGTCGAAGAGGTAGATCAACCAGACGCAAAGAAACAAGGCCGCGGCTGCCGAAAACGTCCCTCCGCCGGGCTCGCCGAGGTCCACAGAAAGACAAAGCGCCCACCCGAGAGCCGCCAAAGGCGCGTCGAGACACAAAAAGGACGGAAAAAAGAGCAGTCGTGCGAGGTGAATCTTGATAAGCGTCAAAATGAATCAACCTTTCCGGAGGACTTCGCAAGCCCCGTTCCGGCCCCGTTCCCACCAGCACCGACCCGCCCCCATGCCCCAGCCCCGCAATCTCTACGCCCTCATCCTCGCCGGGGGCAGCGGCTCACGCTTCTGGCCCCTCAGCCGCAATGCCCGGCCAAAGCAACTCCTCAGTCTCTTTGACAACGAGACCCTCATCGAAAAAGCGATCAATCGCCTCGAAGGCCTCGTCCCGACAGAGAACATCCTAGTCCTGACAAACGAAGCCCAGCTCGACGCCGTTCGGGCGGTGCTCCCGCAGTTGCCCGAGGAAAATATCGTCGCCGAGCCGGCCCGTCGGGACACCGCGCCCGCCATCGCCCTCGCCGCCGGCTGGATCGCGGCCCGCAATCCCGAGGCCACGATGCTGGTCCTGCCGGCCGATCAGCTGGTCCTCAAAGACGCCGCCTTCCGCGAAGTCCTCGCCGCCGCCGCCTGGGCGGCGGAGAAAGAGGAGGCCATTGTCACCCTCGGAATCAAGCCTGACTGGGCCTGCCCCAGCTACGGCTACATCGAGCGCGGCGACATCATCGCCGAAGCACCCGGGAGCGGAGCGGCCGTGCGCGAAGTCACGACCTTCCGCGAAAAACCGTCCGTCGAGACCGCGCAAAGCTACCTCGAGAGCGGACGGTTTTCCTGGAATGCGGGCATTTTCGTCTGGACCGTGCCGACCCTAATGCGTGAACTATCGCAGAATTGCCCGCAACTCGCTTCCTTCGTCGCCGAGTTGCGCGACTCGTCCGACTTCGCCGCAACCGTGACGGAAAAGTTTCCGGGCCTCGACAAGATCTCGATCGACTTCGCCCTCATGGAAAAAGCCGGTCGTATCCTCAACATTGAGGCCGAAGTCGGGTGGGACGATGTCGGCGGCTGGCTCTCGGTCGCGAAGCACCTCGAACACGACGAGTCCGGGAACTCCTGCCGCGGTTCCGTCCTTTCGGTAGATTCGAAGAATAACATCATTTTTTCGCCTCCCGGCGCACCGCTCGTCGCCCTCCTCGGCGTGGAAAATCTCATCGTTGTGCAGACCGCCGACGCCCTCCTCGTCGCAAATCGCAATGACGCCGATCAAATCAAAAAACTCGTCGATCTCCTCCCCGAGGGGCTCATTTGACGATCATGAGCGACTGGGTCAGAGCGATGGGCGTCGATTACGGAACCGCACGAATCGGTCTCGCCGTGAGTGACGATATCGGTCTGCTCGCGCACCCGCTCGAGACGGTCCCAGCCGCCGACCTCGACCGCGCCGCCGCGCGCATCGGCGAACTCGTGCGCGAGCGCAGGACCGAGCACCTCGTCGTCGGTCTGCCTCTCCACATGAACGGTAGCGAAGGCGACGCCGTCGCCGGAGTGCGGCGCTTCATCGAACGGCTTCGCCCCCTCCTTCCCGAGTCGATCTCCATTCACGAGATGGACGAACGACACACGACCCGCAACGCGATGGAGAAACTCCACGCGGCCGGTCGCAATACGAAGAACTCCAGAAAAATCATTGATCAGGCCGCAGCCGTCGAGATCCTGCAGGAGTGGCTCGACCTGCGGGCGGGATCTTAAGGGGGCGACAGTTTTGATCCAAAGCGTCTTACTTGGAAAACGGGGCAATAAGACGGAATATCACCGCGAGACCGTCAGATTTTAAAAGCGGGGTATAGCGACTCGAGCTTTACCCTTGGAATCGTCGCATGGAAAGCGCCCGTCAGTTTTGCGGCATCCTTTGATTCGCGACGCAGCGGCAGCCCCTCATTGAAGACCTGAATGGATCGGTTGAATCAGTGGACGGAGAAATGGCACTTCGTGTTACCGCAAAGGATGATCCATCTTCGTGAGTGTTGAGGCTAACCTAGACAAGAATGATCTTTCCCGCATCAGGGATGAGTGCCGCCTGCGGTTTACGGTCCGAGAGCGGCGATAAGTCCGGCTCAAAACCGAACCGGCCTCAGACCCGTCGGCGAGCAACAAGGCCCGAGCTTCAATAGCCCCTTCCGCGCTGATTAGCCCGGATGACGTGGTTAGACACGCTTCCTCGTTTGCCGGTAGACTGAGGGACTCTGGCCGACGCGCTGGCCGAACTGTTCAGCGAAGCTGCTGGCATCAACAAAGCCGCAGCGCGAAGCGATCTCGGCCGCGGTGAGGTTCGTTTCCTCGAGGAGTTTCATCGCGGCAATGACGCGAGTCTTCATCAGAAACTCCCGGGGACTGAAACCAAAAGCATTCTGAAAGCGGCGTTGGAAGTGACGTGTGGAAAGACCGCATTCACGAGCCAGCTCCCTCAGCACGATGGATCCGGCGTAACCGCGCCGGATGATTTCCACTGCCTTTGCTATGCTCTGAATGATAGGTAGCTGCCTTTCATGTTCGGCCGCGCGGCGCACCACGCCTGCCGTTCCGCAGATGTGACCACGCGCATCTTTGAGCGGCTGTTTACTCACAAAGAACCAGTCCGGCATCCCTTGTTTGTCGAACCAGAGTTCGATACGCTCGATGAAGGGTGACTCGCCGGAGAGCAGACGCGCGTCGTCATCGACATACCCAGAGGCCATGTGCCGCGGGGCCACATCGAAATCGGTGAGGCCGAGAATCTCCTCCTCCCGTTGCAAGCGATGGTGTTCGAGGAAGCTCCGACTGACGAGCATAAATCGGCCGGATTTGTCTTTGCAGTAAAAGCAAACGCCAGGGAGGTGATCGAAGAGAGTGTGGAAATGGCCGCCCGGATGCACCTTGCTCAGCCACGCCGCCCGCTCGGAGGCCAGTCGCCCCGAAGATGATCCCTTTGCGGTCTTCTTTGAAGATGGTGGCGCTTTTGGCATAGTCTTTGTCGTCACGATCGGACTCCGGACAGTCTATGATGGTTGATGTCCGGGGCGGTTTTGTTCTCCCCGGTAATCACCCCCGAAAACCGAAGCCGGCTTCGGCTTTGACCCTTTAATTAAGCAACACGCAGGAAACATGACCACCGAAAACTTTCCCGACATCAAAAGCATCGCCTACGAAGGCCCCGCTTCTAAGAATCCTCTCGCATTCAAGCATTATAAACCTGACGAAGTGATCGAGGGTAAAACGATGCGTGAGCATCTGCGTTTCTCCATTGTCTACTGGCACACGATGTGCGGCCAAGGCGCGGACATGTTTGGAGCGCCCACCGCGCTCCGGCCCTGGGAGTCGGGGCTTAGCGGGCTCGACCTGGCCAAGGCCCGGGTGCCGGTGTTTTTCGAGATCGCGGAAAAACTGGGTATGCCCTACTACGCCTTTCATGATCGTGATGTCGCGCCTCACGGAAAGACACTGCGCCAGTCGAACGAGTATCTCGACACCATCGTTGCGCTTCTGAAGGAGCAACAGCAGCGCACTGGCATCAAGCTGCTCTGGGGCACGGCGCAGTTGTTCGTGCATCCGCGATTCATGCACGGTGCGGCGACTTCACCGAACGTGGAAGTCTTTGCCTACTCGGCGGCGCAGGTGAAAAAAGCGCTCGAAGTGACCCATGAACTCGGTGGAGAAGGCTACACTTTCTGGGGTGGTCGCGAGGGCTACGCGACACTGTGGAACACGGACATGAAACGCGAATTGGAGCACCTCGCAAAGTTCCTGCACCTGGCCGTGGATTACGCGAAAGAGATCGGCTTCAAAGGCCAGTTTTACATCGAACCGAAGCCAAAGGAGCCAACGAAGCACCAGTATGACAGCGACGCCGCTGCCTGTCTGAACTTCCTCCGCGAATTCGACCTGTTGCCGCACTTCAAGCTGAACCTCGAGACAAACCACGCCACCCTCGCCGGCCACTCCATGCAGCACGAAATGGAGGTCGCCGGCGCGGCGGGTGCCCTGGGCTCGCTCGATGCTAATACGGGCGATCTCCTCCTTGGCTGGGACACGGATCAGTTCCTCACCGATGCCCCCACTGCGACTCAGATGATGCTCTCGCTGATGAAATATGGCGGTCTCACCACCGGCGGCGTGAACTTTGACGCGAAGGTGCGCCGGGAGAGTGTCGATCCTGAGGATTTGTTTTTTGCTCACATCGGCGGAATGGACACTTTCGCCCGTGGTTTGAAGAACGCCGCCGCGATCCGCGCCGACGGTCGCCTGAGCGCCGCCGTGAAGCAGCGTTACTCCTCGTGGGACGGCACCCTGGGCAAAAGTATCGAACAGGGTGGAGAGACTTTCGCCTCGCTGGAGAAGCTAATGCTCGAGAAAGGTGAAGCCACCGCCAACGCCAGCGGCCGCCAGGAATTCCTGGAAAACCTCGTCAACGATTTCATCTGAAATCGCGCTCAAAGCGGCTCGTGTTGCGCCACCAATAAATGACACCGGCTTATCGGGTGGGTTCTATGGCGCAATCGTGGCAGAGCAATTGCGCAACAAAGCGGCTTATCTTTGGTTTGAAGAACATCCGACACGATGAACACTCTCGACCGCAGAACCGCCCTGAGACGCATGGCCGCCGGAGCCGGTGCCGTTTTCGGCTCCGCCGCTTTTCCCGGATTCGGTGAGGCTGCCGCGAAATCACTGACAACCGTTTCCGGAGGCCCGAAACGCATCATCTTTTTCCTGCAAAACCAGGGCTTCGATCCGGCGACCTGCATCCCCGCCGGGATGAAAAACAGCGG
>JANQVJ010000081.1:0-18386 GCA_030730365.1 Verrucomicrobiales bacterium | reverse complement strand
GTCGCGAATCTCTCGGCGAGCGGCGCGGGTCAGCCCATCTTCATGCATTCGAATCCGAACCACCTCTACGAGATGCTCTACGGCGGCATCTCCGCGGGGGACATCCGTGCGCAGCACGAGGCGCGTTCGGGCATGTTTGATCGCATCGAGCAACTCGCCGCCAGCAAGGGAGAAGGGCTGCCGGTCGCTGACCAGCAGCGCTACAACCGTTTCATGGGCGGATTCGAAGACATCAACGGGCTCAGGGAACGCCTCGGGGGCGTCTCGGACCATTTGCGGAAATTCGCTCCCGCCGTGGACGCGCGCTACACCGCGCCGGAGTTTGAAACCGACTGGCACGACGTCCTCCTCGATCTCGGCATCTCGGCGTTGAAGTCGGGCATCACCAGCGTGCTCACGATCGGATCCGGCCGCGGCGAGATCTTCGGCGCCTGGAAAGGCCTCGGCTTACAGGAGCAGGGTCACAATCTCGGCCACATGCCGCAGCCCGACAATCCGATCTGGATCAAGATCCGCCAATACAACAGCCGCATGCTCGTGAAGCTGATGGAGGAACTTGAGAGCGTGCCCGAAGGCAGCGGCACGATGATGGACAGCACCCTCATCGTTTACACCAGCAACAACGCCGACCAGCAGCACACGAGCGGAGCGACCTGGCCGATGATGTTATTGGGCAATTGCGGCGGCATTTTCAAAACGGGCTGCTTCACGCAGATGGACGGCAAACGCCCCATCAACGCGCTCTACACGAGCCTCCTGAATGTCTCCGGTGTCCCGTGCGAGCGTTTCAACATGAGCGAGAAGATGGCCGCCAAATTCGACTCCGGCAGCGGACCCCTCAAAGAAATCCTGACGTGATTCGAATTCTCTGGCTGTGTCATTTCACCTTCGCGGCCGTGGTCTGTGCCCAGGATTGGCCGCAGGCGGCCGGGCCGAATTTCAATTGGAAAGCGGAAGGTCCCGAGCCTCCCTTGCAATGGTCTGTCGCGGGTTGGAAAAACATTCTCTGGCGCACCACCCTGCCGGAGGGCGGACAGAGCGCGGTGACGATTCAGGGTGACCGAGCCTTTGTCACGACGCACCGTCCGATGGACGAAAGCAGCGATCGGCTCGAGCCGAACCTCGTCGGCTACTGCCTCGACGCGAACACCGGCCGGATTCTCTGGACGGTGGACCTTCCCGGGACGGACCCGGTTCAGACCGCCGGGATTTTCAGTGACGCGACGGTCTTTGCGCCGATCGCCGATGGCGAGCACGTCTGGTTCTTCAATCGCTGCGGTTCGATGGGTTGCTTTGACTTTGATGGCAGACCGATCTGGAAACGTGATTTCCGCCCGCTCACCCGCCACACCAACCGCCAGTGCGAACCCATCCTCGTCGGCGACAAGATCCTCACGGTTGAGGTTCGCAACAAAGAAGCCGGTGGGAAGGTGCAGCGGCACGAGCTGGTTCCCGATGGCGTCGAACCCCGCGATGTCTGGACCTACCTGCACGCGATCGACAAGAAGACCGGAGACATCGTCTGGGTCGAAAAGGCCGGAACCTCCGTCCACAACACGCCCATGGTCGGGCAGTTGGCGGACGGGCGCCGGGCGGTGGTGCATGGACGGGGCGGCGGGCACGATCCTTTGGAGAAGCCCTACGGGGCGAGCATGACTCTCGTCGACTCGGGCAGGACGCTCTGGAGCCGGGAAATCAACGGCGAATGCTCGTTCAACTCGCAATGGGACGCGGGGCATGTGTTCTGGTTTCAGGGAAGCAACCACCTCGTGCTCGACAGCGCGACGGGCGAGATCCTGCGGACGCAGGATGTCAGCGCGAACGTGGACTACACGGACGCGGAAACCGGTGCCCGCGAGACCGGTATCGCCCTCAAGGTCGGCAAGCGGATGCCACTCACGAACCAGTCGAACATCGTGGTCGGTGCCTGGCACTATTTTCTCGCGCACGACATCACCGCGATCGGCCGCGTGCATATCGAGACCGGCAAGACCGAATACCTGCGCGTCCCGGCTCAGTGGGTCGCCGGAGCGGAGCCGAAGCGGATCTGGGAAAAGAGCGACGCGATTCTGAATGACACGAAGAACTCCCGCGGCATCGACATCGCGACGGACAAACGCGCCAAAGGCACGGGCTGGGGGCACGTCTCCGCCGCGAGTCCGATCCTGGTCAATCGTCACCTGTTCTTCCCCATCATGAACGGCACCGTTTATGTCATCGATGCCTTCGCCGGGACGCTCGATGCGAACGCGCTCATCGCGATCAATGACCTCGGAACTGCGGGCGAGACCTGGACCCTGTCCTCTTTTAGTTATGCAAATGGCCGACTCTGGATGCACACAATGAAGGAAGTTCTTTGCATCGGCGAAAATTGAATGCGCTGCTACTGACATGATCACCTTGGCAACTTTTTCTCCAACCGCCTTCTCCCGCATGGTCCCGGCGCGTCCGGAAGCGATCGGAGGGATCTCGTTCCTGGCGACACTTGCCATTGCGGGAATGACGCTGCCAGCTTCCGACGGGACCTACACTCCCGGAAAACCGGTCAATGAACCCTTCGCGGGACTCGCGCAGCCCTTTCTCGACAAACACTGCCTCGAGTGTCACGACGACGCCACCGCCGAGGCCGACCTCAATCTGCTCGACCTCGGGCCCGTCGACGAGACGAACGCCGCCCTCTGGAAGTCGGTCTGGGCGCAGGTCGCGCTCGGGGAAATGCCGCCGAAAAAGAAGGAGCAGCCCGCGGTCGTCGAGCGGCTCCGGTTCGCCGACTGGATCGTCGGCGAGTTGCAGACGACGATGAAGGACAAAGGCGGCTTCCACGCCCATCTCGATCCGAAGAAAGGGAACTTCGTCGACCACGATCTCCTCTTCGGCGAACTGCCCGAGGGAATCACTCTCGAGCCGACCTCCTCGCCCGCACGGATCTGGCGCGTCACACCGCAGGAGCACATCACCCGGCTCAACGAACTCATCAACAGCGAGCCGGCTTATGATCCCGCAAAGCCCGGCCTGCGCACCCACGGCGATGTCGTTCCCATCAACCACGGCGGCGAGTTGAAACTCTACTTCGGCATTGACCGTATCACCAGCGTGGTGGGCGGCACCGTCGCCTATGCCACGGCGGTGAAGAGCGTGCCCGTCGTCCTCTCGTCGGCCCGCAAACACGGTCTGAAGAACTACCCCGATTTCTCCACCGTCAACAGTGCCGAAGCGACGCAGATCCTCGGCAAGGCCGAAGACATCCTGCAATACATGGCCTACGGACCGCTCAGTCTCGTCGGCATGCCCGAACAGATCACGGACGATCCGAAGACCTACGACAAAGTGAAACCGCCGGGCGATCTGCGAGGTCTCCCCACCGCCATCGTTTACAACACGAAAGTGGTCCGTCCTCTCACTCCTGTCCTCGACCTGATGAAGAAGCCCGCGGTCACCGACGAAGGTCTCCGTGCCGCCGTCGATTACCTCTTCGAGGCTCTCACCTTCCGCCCTCCGACGAAGAAAGAGTCCGGTGATTACGCGCAGATCGTGAAGGACAGCATCGCCAAGGTCGGCAAGGAAGACGGCGTCTTCATGGGGTTGTCGTCCCTCTTTCTCGACCGCGACGCCCTCTTCCGGCCCGAGCTCGCGGCATCGGGCGAGCCCGACGCGCACGGACGCGTTTTGTTGCAGGATTGGGAACTCGGCCTCGCCGTGAATCACGCCTTGCGTTACCTCAAGCCCGATGAACCTCTTCGTCAGGCGATCCTCGACGGGCGCATGCGGACGCGTGAAGACGTTCAGCGCGAGGTCACCCGCATGCTCGACGACGACCGCATCCGCAAGCCGCGGGTGCTGCAGTTTTTCCGCGACTACTTCGACTATGATTTGGCGGGCTATATCTGCAAAGACACCCGCGCCCTTGCGGCGACGGGCGCCGGAGGGCGCGGCGAATCTCACTACAGCGCCATGTTTGACGCGACCGCCGGCACCGACCGGCTCATCGAAATTATTCTCGAGGAAGACAAGGACGTCCTCAAAGAACTGCTCACCACCGACCGCGTCGTCACCGGTCCGGCAGACGACACCTACTTCGGCAGAAAACACACAAAAGAAGAGCAGGCCCTCGCCGTTGCCGCGAAGAAAAAGGCCCAGAAAGAGCAGGAAGAGAAAGAAGCTGCCGAACTCGCCTCGCTGAAGACGGAGCTGGCCCGGCTCGAAGTCGAAGTGGAAAGCAAGCCCGACGACAAGCAGGTGCTGAAGTCCCTCGATCGTCAGAAGAAAACGCTCGCGGCGGCGGAGAAGCGGATCGAGGCGGCGCAAAATGAACGGAAGCGCGGTGGCGGTGACAACGTCGAGGTCGCCGAGGCAAATCTGACCGGCCCGCCGGATTACGCCCGCGTCAGCCGACCCACCTTCGGTGCCGGATCGATGAAACCCGGGCGCGTCCTTGCAAACGTCCCCGAAGGGCAACGCCTCGGGATCCTCACCCATCCCACCTGGCTCGTCTCGCACTCCGACGCGATGGACAACCACGCCATCCACCGCGGCATCTGGGTTCGCGAGCGGCTCCTCGGCGGCGGCATCCCCGATGTGCCCATCACCGTCGACGCCCAGCTCCCCGACGAACCGCAGAACACCCTGCGCGAGCGGATGCGGGTGACGCGCGAGAAATACTGCTGGTCCTGCCACGACAAGATGGACCCGCTCGGACTGCCTTTTGAAATGTACAATCACGCCGGTCTCTACCGCACCACCGAGTTCGACCAGCCTGTCGATACCAGCGGCGCGATCACCGAATCGGGCGACCCCGCTCTCGACGGTCCCGTCAAAGACGCCATCGAGATGATCGGAAAACTCGCTGCGAGCGAGCGCGTCGAGCAGGTCTTCGTCCGCCACGCCTTCCGCTTCTGGATGGGCCGGAATGAAACCCTCCACGACGCCCCCGTCCTCCAAGCCGCTCATCGCGCCTACCGGGAAAACGGCGGCAGCATGAAGGCGCTGATCACTTCGCTCGTGACCTCGGATGCATTTTTGTATCGGACGGTGGAGCGGTGACGACGGGTCATTTTCGGAACTTCTCCGTGAGACGGCGGACGCATTGGATCTGCGCGCCCGTCTCGAGGCAGCACTTCCGGCGGGCGCGGATCCAATCGACCGGGTCCGCCGCTTTCGGGATGAAACCCGCCTTTGCGCACCAGGCCGCGATGAATTGACCGGTGCGTCCGCAGCCCGCGACGCAGTGGATCACGACCGCCTCCCGCGCCTCGTGATGGTGATCCATGATCTCGAGGAATCGCTCGATCTGCGCATCGCTCGGGACGCCATAGTCGGGCACGTTGATGTGGTAGTAGGCAAAGTGGGGCGGCACGTCGCGCCGGTTGTCGAACTCACAGCAATTGACAACCACGCGGATCTTTTTTTCCCGGTAGATGTCGAAGACATAGGGATCGGGCCACCACGAAGCGGCGATCGTGTTTTCCACGATCCAAGTGAAGGGCTCGGTGCGTTCCGGCTGGCCCTTTTCGGGCCAATACCAGGGTCGTATAGGACTTGGCATGATCGCTCACTCTTATCGCGGAACTGGGAAGGAGGAAAGCGATTTGAGGGGAGGCCCGGGTCGGCTTCACCGGCTTAAATAATGACCGCCCGGCTAATGATGGCGCGCTCTAGTCAGTGCGGTCGGGTTTGGCTGCGTCCGGAGCGACGAGTGAGGTGCAGGCGGCGAGGGAGTAGATGAGCGGGCTCTCTGCATGGTTTTCGAGCGCGCTTTGCAAGACTCGGGCACCCCCTCGAAAAATCTCGTGAGGGCATGACCTGATTTTCAGGTGCAAGGCCCCGTGCCGTGCGTAACCTCTCGCCTACGGCACATGGCGAAACGGAAATCAGACAAGACGGTGGAATCGCCCGCAGCGATTGAGGTGCGAGGCGCCCGCCAGAACAATCTCAAGGGAATCGACCTCGATATCCCCATCGGGAAACTCACCGTCATGACCGGACCAAGCGGCTCGGGCAAGTCGAGTCTCGCCTTTCAAACGCTCTACGCCGAGGGCCAGCGCCGCTACGTCGAGACCTTCTCCCCCTACACGCGGCAGTTCTTCGACCGCATGGACAAACCGCAGGTCGATTCGATCCAGGGCATCCCCCCGGCCATCGCGATCGAGCAGCAGAATGCGGTAAAGTCGACCCGCTCCACCGTCGGGACGATCACGGAGATCAACGACTACCTGAAGCTGCTCTTCCCCCGCGTCTGCAAAGGCTACGACCCGATCACGGGAGAGGAAATCTCGCCCGACACGCCCGAATCCATCCTGCGGAAAACGGTCGAACGTTTCGGCCGCGAGGGCGCGCTCCTGATCGTCTTCGGCGTCGATGTGCCGGCGGGGACAAAGGTCGCGGACTTCTTCGAATTTCTCCAGCAACAGGCCTACCTGCGGGTCTGGATCTACGGCAAGGCCTACCGCGTCGATGATCCGGCGGCCTACGATCGCAAGTCTCTCCCCGGCCGCGTCGAGGTGATCCAGGATCGGGTCGCCCCTTCGCGCCGCAGCCGCTTTCTCGAGGCGCTCGAACGGGCCCTCGACCTAGGCAAAGGGACCGTCTCCATCGTCGATCCGGAGTCGGGGAAACACGTCGCTTTTTCGCGCAACTGGACCTCGCCCGAGACGGGAACGGAGCTCAAGCCGCCCACGCCCGGCCTCTTCAGTTTTAACAATCCCATCGGAGCCTGCCCCGTCTGTCGCGGCTTCGGCCGGGTCATCGGCCTCGATCTCGAAAAAGCCATCCCTGACAAATCACTATCGATCGCCGAGGGGCTCGTGCGCGCCTTCCAGGGAGACACCTATTACGAGTGCGAGCAGGACCTCGAGCGCTGCGCACGAGCCCGCGGCCTCAGCATCGTGACGCCCTACGACGAGATGGGCGCCGCCGATCAGAAATGGATCCTCGAAGGCGAAGGCGGTGATCCCGAAGACGCCTGGCAGCATGGCGTCTGGTACGGCGTGCGGGGTTTCTTCGACTGGCTCGAGTCGCGCGCCTACAAGATGCACGTGCGCATCTTCCTGAGCCGATACCGCAGCTACACCCTCTGCAAGGCCTGCGGCGGGACCCGCCTCAAGCCCGAGGCGCTCGCTTTTAAAGTGGCGGGACGCACCCTGCCCGAACTCTGGCAGCTCTCCATCGACGAACTCCACGCCTTTATCCAGACCGTCGAAGTCCGCGCCGAGGATAAAACCGCGACGATGCTGCACAAGGAAGTCATCAACCGGCTCGGCTTCCTCCGCGAAGTGGGACTCGGTTACCTCAATCTCGATCGTCCCACCCGCACCCTCTCGGGCGGGGAAACGGAGCGGGTCAATCTCACGACCTGTCTTGGCGCGAGCCTGACAAACACCCTTTTTGTCCTCGATGAACCGACCGTCGGCCTGCACCCACGCGATGTCGGCAAGCTCATCGGCGTGATGGAGCGTCTCCGCGATCTCGGGAACACCCTTGTCGTCGTCGAGCACGAGGAAGCCGTCATCCGCGCTGCCGATCACCTCGTCGACATCGGACCCGGACGTGGTGAAGGCGGCGGCGAACTCGTCTTTGCGGGACAGGGCATGGCGACCGAGGCGGAAGCGGCGAAGTCGGTCAAAGCCCACCCCTCGTCCCTGACATTGCAATATCTTTCGGGCAAACTCTCCATCCCCGTGCCGACGAAACGGCGCGAGCCGAAGAAGTGGATCACCCTGAAGCGCGCCGCCCAGCACAATCTGAAGAAGCTCGACGTGGAGATCCCGCTCGGGGTTTTCTGCTGTGTCACGGGCGTTTCCGGCTCGGGGAAATCGACTCTAATTCACTCGGTCTTTTACGGTAATCTGCTCTCCGAGCTCGGCCTCGCCACCGCCGAGACAGAGATCGGGCAGTGCAAGTCGCTGAGCGGAGCGAGCCACGTCCGCGAGGTCGTGATGGTCGATCAGGCCCCGCTCGCAAGGACGCCGCGCTCGACCCCGGCCGTCTACACGGGCATCTTCGAGCCCATCCGCAAACTCTTCGCCGAGTCGTCCGACGGCAAATCTCGCGGTCTCACTCCCGGCTATTTTTCCTTTAACAGCGGCACGGGACGCTGCGGTCGCTGCATGGGGAACGGCTACGAAAAGGTGGAGATGCAGTTCCTCAGCGATCTCTACGTGACCTGTCCCGAGTGCGAAGGCAAACGCTACACCCCCGAAGCTCTCGAAGTGGAGCTCGAGGGAAAAACGATCCACGATCTCCTCTTGATGACGGTGACCGAGGCCATCCCCTACTTTTTTGCGATGGGGGAGAAAAAGGCCACCGGGGTCGTCACAGGCTTACAGTTGCTCTCCGATGTAGGGCTTGGCTATCTGCGTCTCGGTCAGCCGCTCAATACGCTCTCGGGCGGAGAAAGCCAGCGCCTCAAGCTCGTCGGGCATCTCCTCTCGGCTCCGGTCAAAAAGCGGAAGGATGGCAAAACCTCGGTCCTCATCTTTGACGAACCGACCACCGGACTGCACTTCGACGACACGGGGATGCTGCTGCGTGTCTTTGAGCGCCTCGTCGCGGCGGGCGATTCTGTCATCGTCATCGAGCACAATCTCGACGTCATCAAATGCGCCGACCACGTCATCGATCTCGGACCCGAAGCAGGTGCCGGCGGCGGGGAAATCGTCGTCGTCGGAACGCCGGAAGCCGTCGCGGCGTGCGAGCGTTCGCATACGGGGCGGTATTTGCGGGAGGTGTTTGGCGCTGGGCGTTTAGCGGTGGGCAGACAGCTGAAGGTGGCAGAAGGGCCAATTGCCTACCGGAGCGAAGCGACGAACGCGATCCAGCTCTTCGGCGCCCGCGAGAACAATCTCAAGCACCTCAATATCACAATCCCGCGCGAACAGTTTGTCGTCATCACGGGGCTGAGCGGTTCGGGCAAATCGACGCTCGCTTTTGACATCCTTTTTGCCGAGGGGCAGCGCCGCTTCCTCGACAGCATGTCCACCTACGCGCGGCAGTTCGTCGAGCAGATGGAGCGTCCTGACATTGACCTAATCACCGGCCTGCCGCCAACGGTGGCGATCGAGCAGCGCATCTCACGCGGCGGGGGTAAATCAACTGTCGCCACCGTGACCGAAGTCTGGCATTTTTTGCGCCTCCTCTTCGCCAAGGTCGGACGCCAGTACTCACCCGACACCGGTAACGCCGTCGAAAAGCAGAGCGTCACCGCCATCGTCACGCGACTCCGCACCGAGGCCCTCAAGCCCGGGCGCACCGTGCGGGTCATGGCGCCGCTCATCAAGGCGCGCAAGGGGTTCCACACCGAGGTGGCGGAGTGGGCCGCAAAGCAGGGTTTCACCGATCTCCTCGTCGACGGACAAATGAAAGCGGTCGCCGACTTCTCGCCGCTTGAGCGATTCAAAGAGCACAGCATCGATGTCATCGTCGGCGAAGTGTCCGGCAAGACCCCCGCGGCCGAGGTCCTCGAGATGGTCGAGACGGCTCTGCGGATCGGGAAACGCACCCTGCGATTCTTTGATGCGAAGAACAAGATCCAAGTGATGAACACTGAGATGGTCGATCCCGAGACGGGGCGGTCCTTCGAAGAGCTCGACCCCCGCCTTTTTTCCTACAACTCACCGCACGGCTGGTGTCCTGTCTGCCGGGGATACGGCACGGTCGAGAAACACCCGAACAACGCCGATGAACGCGATGCCGAGTCCCAGCTTGACGCCGAGCTGCGCGAAGAGCTCCGCCGTTCACGCAGCGAAGGGGGCGAGACGGAACCCTGTTCAACCTGCGGAGCAACACGCTTGAATGAGGTCGCCCGCCATGTCCGCATCGGCGAATTTTCCATCACTGATCTCGCCTCCCGCACCGTCATCGAGGCGCGCAAGGCCATCGCCGGACTCGGCTTCGACAAAGAGGGCACACTGATCTCCCGCGATATCATTCCTGAAATCGTGCAGCGCCTCCATTTCATGGAAGAGGTGGGCCTCGGCTACCTGCAACTCGACCGGTCCGCGACGACCCTCAGCGGAGGCGAGAGCCAGCGCATCCGCCTCGCTGCCCAGCTCGGGTCAAATCTCCGCGGAGTTCTCTACATCCTCGACGAACCCACCATAGGACTCCACCCGCGCGACAACGCCGCCCTTCTCGACACCCTCGTCGCGCTCAAGGCAAAGGGGAACTCCCTCATCGTCGTCGAGCACGACGAGGAAACGATCCGCCGCGCCGATCACCTCATCGACCTCGGCCCCGGCGCCGGAAAATTCGGCGGCGAGATCGTCTGGCAGGGCCATCCCGACGACCTCTTCAAAGCGCTCCCCGAGTCCCCTGCTCATGACTCATCACCCGTGACTCATGACCCATGTCCCCTGCCTCACTCCCCGACACGTGAGGCTTTCTTCCATCCTCTCGTCCATCCCATGCGCGGGAGCCGTCGCAAGCTTCCCGCCAAAAAGAGCATCGATGGCTGGCTGAGGATCAAAGGAGCTTCGGCGAACAACCTTAAAAACATCGACGTCTCCATTCCCATCGGACGCCTCACCGTGATCTCCGGGATTTCAGGATCGGGCAAATCGAGCTTCATGCGGGGCGTCCTCAAGCCCGCCGTGGATGCAGGTCTCGCCAAACCGAAGGCAGGGAAAACGGCGAAAGGGAAGAAGTCGGGAAAAACGGAGAAGTGGAAATCGATCGAGGGAGTGGAGTTGCTCGAAGCCGTCTACGAGGTCGATCAGTCACCCATCGGGAAAACCTCGCGCTCGACTCCGGCGACCTACGTCAAAGTCTTCGACGACATCCGCAAGCTTTTCGAACAGCTCCCCGAGGCGCGTGCACGGGGCTACACCGCCTCACGTTTCTCTTTCAACACCGAAGGTGGTCGCTGCGAGGCCTGCAAGGGCAACGGGCTCATCAAGCTGGAGATGAACTTTCTCCCCACCACCTACATCGTCTGCGAGGAATGCAACGGACGCCGCTACAACAGCTCGACCCTGGAGGTGCTCTACAACGGCAAGTCCATCGGTGACATCATGGACCTCTCGATCGAGGAGGCGGCCGATTTTTTCTCGGGCTTTCCGAAGATCTCCCGGACCCTCAATCTGATGAAGGAGACCGGGCTTGGTTATCTCCATCTCGGTCAGGCCAGCCCCAGTCTGTCCGGAGGCGAGGCCCAGCGCATCAAGCTCGTCACCGAACTCACCCGCGGGATCGGACGCTCCAGCAACGCCCGCCTTCGTCAGAACCGTCAGCCCAAGTCCAATCTCTATCTCATCGAAGAACCCAGCATCGGCCTCCACCTCGCCGATGTGAAGCGGCTCCTCGGGATCATGCATCATCTCGTCGATGACGGCCACACCGTCGTCGTCATCGAGCACAGCCTCGAGATCATGGCCGAGGCCGACTACCTCATCGACATCGGCCCCGAGGCCGGTGAGGCTGGGGGAGAAATCGTCGCGTCCGGCACTCCAGAGGAAGTGGTGAAAGTGAAAAAGAGCCGCACCGCGCCCTTCCTAGCGGTGCAACTCCACCGAACTCCGTAGCGAAGGTGGTGACATCTTCGGGCATCGCTCTTGGAACGACGAAACTCTCACGAGTCTCGTCGCGTCAGCCACTCCCGCAGCGGAATCCCTTAACGTTGACAGGCGTTTATGTGCGCGATCGCCTTAAATTTCTTCTAAAAGGGTTCCATTCTCATGAGCGAAAAGCCTTCCAGACAAGTGAATCGGCAGTCAAGATGCGTGGCGAAAGCGGAGTAGCGGAAGGCTGATTTGTCCCGCCTAAGTCAGGGCGAGCAAGCGGCGGTTTTACAAGGGCAGAACTCTATCCTCTCCGACGAATTCTTCCGCAAAGGCAGAATCTCCAACCTCGCCCGGGCGGTCGGACGGTGATGTTGCGAATCGCTCCGGCGCATTCAGGGAACCACCTCCACAGTCCGACTCTCCGCTGCCCCGGCATGCAGCTTCAACCCGAGAGCGTGAATCACCTTCAGAATCGTGTCGAAACCGGGCGACCGTTCTCCGGAAAGTGCCTCATTGAGCGCGCAGCTTGGACACTCCTCATTCGTGTGAATGCGTGAAGATTCGTGGTCAAAATCTCTGTCGCACGTTCACTCCACCACTCCTGCTCTTCACCCCCCCGCCCGTCCCCACAACTCTGCAAACGCACCGCCGCTCTCCAGCAGCTCCCCCGGCTCCCCCTGCTCGAGCACCATGCCGTCGCCCATGACGACCACTTGATCGGCATGCCGCAGGGTGCTGAGGCGATGAGCGAGGACGAAGCTGGTCCGTCCCGCCATTAGAAGGCGCATCGCTTTCTGCGTTCTCGCCTCGGTCAGCGGATCGATCGCACTCGTTGCCTCGTCCAGAATCAGGATCCTCGGATCGGCGATCAGGGCGCGGGCGAAGCAGATGAGCTGCCTTTGTCCGAGCGACAGGCCCGAGCCGCGTTCGCCGACTTCGGCGTCGAGGCCTCCGGCGATGGACTCGATCGTTTCGAGACAGTCGAGTTTGGCGAGGGCGGCGCGGACTTCGTCGCGGGTTGCGCCGGGTTTCACGACGCGGATATTTTCAAGAATAGTGCCGGCGAAGAGGTGATTCTGCTGGGGCACGATCCCGAGGTGGGCGTGAAGCCAGGGACTGGAAATATCGCGGGTGTCGATCCCGTCGATGAGGACGGCTCCGCTTTCGGGAAGGTAGAACTTGGCGATGAGCCCGGCGACGGTGCTCTTGCCGCTGCCGGTTGCTCCGACGATGGCGACACATTGTCCGGCCTCGGCGGTGAGGGAGACACCGCGCAGGACGGGGCGGTCGGCCTGGTAGGAAAAGGTCACGTCGCGCAGCTCGACGCGTCCGGCGAGGGTCGCGGGGGTGACGGGATCGGGTTTGTCCTGCCAGTCGGGTTGGGTGTCGAGGATGGCGAAGACACGCTCAGCCCCGGCCATGGCAGTGAGGGCCTCGTTGAACATGTTTCCGAGGATGGTAATGGGGCTGAAGAAGAGTCCAGCCAGGAAGAAGAACTGGACCATGCTACCGAGGTCCATGGAATGAGCCGGATCGAGGACATGGCCGCCGCCAATGACGACGAGGAGAGCCATGAAGAGTTGCCCGTTGAGCTCAAGGAGGGGGAGAAAGGTCCCAGTGGCCCGCGCCGCGACCAAATTGTAGCGTGCGTGGTCTTCGACGAGGGCGCGGAAGTGGTCGGCATTGACGCGCTCGCGGCTGAAGCTCTGGGTCACACGGATGCCGCTGACACTCTCGGCCATGGTCGCAGTGATGCGGCTAAAGCTGTCGCTCTGGCAACGGTAGGCCTCACTGAGACGTTTGCGGAAGTAGAGATTGAGACCCCAGATGACAGGAGCGATTCCGAGGACGAGGAGAAAAAGCCGCCAGTCCTCGATGACCATGAGGACGGCGCAGCCTATCATTTGTCCGGCCGAGACAAGGGAGACGAAGAGGACATTCTGCACCCCCACACGGACGTTTTCGGCATCGCCGGTGAGCCGGCTGATGAGGCGTCCGACCGGTTGCCGGTTGAAGTAACCCATGGTGAGCCCGAGCCAGTGGCGGAACATGGCCGAGCGCAGGTCGTGGATGACGGCTTCGCCGATCTCGAGAGCCCATTTGATGCGGTAACGAAAGGTGAGCTCGGTGAAGAATGCGAAGGCGGTGAACGCCCCGACCGACCAGGCGAGCTGGCCGAGGTCGCCGCGCGCAATAGGTCCGTTGATGATCGCCCCAATGGCCCACGCGAGGACCGGCAACTGAATCGCCCTCGCCCCCACGCTGATGAAGAGCCCTATCATCTTGCGCCGGTAGACGCCGGTGAACCCGAGGAGCCGCCGAATGAGGCGGAACGAGAGCGGCACCTGGGCGGACTCGTCTTCGTCGCCCCGGGCGGCACGGACTTTCGAGAGAGTCTGCCCGTCGACGATGCCGGCTACAACGGGCTTTGCGGTGGGGTCCGGCCTCCCCCACTTCGTGGAATCCCGCTCTTTCATGCGGCCTCCCCCTTATCTTCGCCGCTTTCGGCCAAAATCGCGTCGCGGTAGTAGCCGGGCTGTTTGCTGAGTTGTTCGTGGGTGCCGACGGCGGCGATGTGACCGCGGTCGAGGACGATGATGCGGTCGGCGCGCCGCACCGTAGTGAAGCGATGAGCGACGATGAAGGTGGTGCGCCCGGCCATGACCCGGTCCATCGCGGTGAGGATTTCCTGCTCGGTGCCGGCGTCGACGGCGGCGGTGGGATCGTCGAGGATGAGGATGGCGGGATCGAGGAGGATGGCGCGGGCAAGGGCAAGGCGCTGCCGCTGGCCTCCGGAAAGATTGGCCCCGTTCTCATGGAGGAGGGTGTCATAGCCAAGCGGCAGTTTTTCGATGAACTCGTGCGCGGCGGCGAGGCGGGCGGCGCGTTCGATCGCTTCGGGCGTAGCCCCGGGACAGCCGAAAGCAATATTCGCCGAGACGGGGGCGCTGAAGAGGAAACTTTCCTGAAAGACGAGCCCGACCTGCCGCCGTACGTCGTCGAGCTGCCAGTCGCGCAGGTCTCGTCCGTCGAGGAGGAGCCGCCCCTCGTCGGGATCGTAAAAGCGCGGGATGAGCTGGATGAGCGCCGTTTTTCCCGATCCGGTCGGCCCGACGATGGCGATCTTCTCCCCCGCCCGGACGGTGAGGGAGAGGTCGTGGAGGACAGTGCTCTCGGGCTTGAAGCGGAAGGCGACGTGATCAAAAATGACTTCGCCCCGGGCGCGCTCGAGCGGAACGGCGTCCTCGCGGTCGAGGATACCGGGCTCGGCGTCGAGGATCTCATAGACGCGATCGGCGCCGGTGAGGGTCTGCTGGAGACTGTCGGCGACGGTTCCGATGGCATTGGCCTGGGCATTGAGTTGCTGGAGGATCCCGGCAAAGAGGATGAGGCCCGTGCCGATGGGAATCTCTCCGCGGATCGCGAGCCAGCCGCCGTAGCCGAGAAGAACGGCGAGACTGAGCTGATTAAGCAAGGAGACGAGGGGGAAGAGAATCGTGAGCTTGCGGAAGACGTTGTTTTTCTGATCGCGGACGGCCCCGTTGGCCTCGACGAAGCGCCCCTCGGCCCAGCTCTGAAGACCGAAGCTTTTCACCACGCCCATGCCGCGGGCGAGCTCTTCAAAGACGAGGACGAGACGGTCGACACGCTTGCGGCCCTCTTCGTAGTCGGGCCGCAGCCAGCGGGAGAAGATGATCACGACGAGGCCGAGAAGGGGGAGAAAGGCGAAGCAGGCGAGGGCAAGTCCGGCATGGATCTGGACGAGGCAAAAGAGGTAAAAGAGGGTCGCGAGGATGATGTTGAGCGCCTGCACGACGACCCCGTCGATAAAGAGACGGACCGACTGGGTATCGCCGGTGACACGGTTGATGAGCGAGCCGGTGGCGTTCGCGTCGAAAAAGCGAAAGCTCATGCGCTGCATCTTCGCGTAGATGGAGGCGCGCAGCTCGACGACGATACGTCCCTGCCCGAGACGGTTCGTGCTCACAGCGGTGAGAAAGGCGAGCCAGGCGCGAATCGCGGCGGCGGCGAAGATCCAGAGACCGAGAGAGAGCAGGACAAAGCGCGGCGACCAGTCCGCCGGCGGATACCAGCCGAAGGGGAACTTCGCGGGCGGCGATCCCGACTGGACCTGCTCGCGCAGGAAGTCAATCGCGATCCCGACCCCGCCGATGCCGGCCAGCCCGAGGGCGAGGAGGCTGAGATTCAGGAGCACGAGCCCAAGACAGCGCCAGCCGTAGCGACTCGTCAGCCGAAGGAGACGCCCCAGCAAGTATCGCTGGCGACGTAGATACGGGCGAGCCGCGCTGCCGGAAGGAGGCGGAGAGGGCGGGGGCATCGCCTATGATGACACGCCGTCGGCGTTGGGCAAACGGGGAAAGAGTCATGGGCTGACGGGTCATGGGGCATGAACAGGCGGTGCAGTCAGAACATAGGTACACTTTTGGTTTGGTTTTCTTCTCGGTTGAGGATGTCCGATTCCCGACCGGACCGGTCGGGGCTTCCTTGTTTTTTGGGCACGGCGAGTTCTTGCCCTCTGACGCTCGCCGCCGTAACCATGCCGGTGGAGCAGGATTTTAAATTCGACGACTCGTTGCACCCGAAGGTGGCGGGGTGGTTTCGCAAGACCTTCGGTAAACCCACCGTGGGACAGCGACTCTGTATGCCCGACATCACGGCGGGGCGATCTGTCCTGCTCTCTTCGCCAACGGGATCGGGCAAAACGCTCGCGGGATTTCTCGGGATCATCGACCGCCTCGCCCGCGAGCATTACGAGGGACGCCTCGAGCCAGCGGGGATACGCTGCATCTACGTCTCACCCCTGCGTGCTCTCGCCTACGACATTGAGAAAAATCTGAGACAACCCCTCGCCGGTCTCGGTCTCGAAGAGGTCATCACGGTCGGGCTGCGAACCGGCGACACGACCGCATCCGAGCGACAAAAGCAGCGCCGCAAGCCGCCGCACCTACTCATCACGACACCCGAGAGCCTCGCCATCATTTTGCCTCAGGCGGGGTTCCGCGAAGCGCTCGCCCGTTGTGAGTTTGTCATCGTCGACGAGCTCCATGCCTTCGCCGAAAACAAACGCGGCGTTCACCTCTCCCTCTCACTGGAGCGGCTCGAACACCTGCGCAAAAAGGCGGGAATGACCGGTCCGCTCTGCCGCATCGGGCTTTCCGCGACGGTCGCTCCGCTCGGTCTCGTTGCCGAATTCCTCGGAGGTTCGGGGCCCCGACCCGAGGTCCGCGAGGCGAGCGTGGGGCGGCAGTCGCTCATCGAAGTGCTCACTCCGATTCGGAAGCATGCCTATCCGCCGGCGGGCTACACCGCGACGCGGGTCATCACCGACATCGCCGGGATCATTGAGAAAAACCGCGCGACCCTCGTCTTCACGAACACCCGCTCCGGCGCCGAGCGCCTTTCCCACCGGCTCAAGCTCGCGCTCCCGAAACTCGCCGAGACGATCGAGTGCCACCATTCCTCGCTCGACCGCAGCGTCCGGCAGGAGGTCGAGGACAGGCTCAAGGACGGCGCTCTGCGCGCTGTCATCTGCTCCACCAGCCTCGAACTCGGCATCGATATCGGGCACATCGACACGGTCATCATGGTGAGCACGCCCAAGGGCATCTCGCGGGCGCTCCAGCGGGTCGGACGCTCGGGCCACTCGATTCATCAGATCAGTCACGGGGTCCTCGTCGCGACGAACATCAATGATCTCATCGAATGTGTCGTCTGCGCGAAACTCACCCACGAGCGGCAGCTCGATCCCGTCACGACGCTCGACTTTGCCCCCGATGTCATCATCCAGCATCTCATGGGCATGGCGATGGACGGAGGCGTCTCCGCCGACGAAGCCTACGAGGTGGTGCGGGCGGCTTATCCCTTCCGCGATCTGAAACGGGAAACGCTCGACCGGCTCTTCGATTATCTCGAAGGCGGCGGTCGTTCCCTCCAGGCCCAGTATCGCGAGACCTTCGGCAAGATCGTGGAAAAGGACGGTCTCTATCACACTGTCTCGAAAAAGGTCGAGCGCGAGTATCTCGTCAACATTGGCACGATCCACGCCGACGGCATGGTCAGTGTCCTCCTCAATCGCCGCCGCCTCGGCTCGGTCGAAGAGGGTTTTGTGAAAGGGCTCAAGCCGGGGGACATCTTTGTTCTCGCCGGGAAGACGGTGAAGCTGATCGACAGTTCCCCCGCCGAGGTCACGGTGGAAAACGCGGCAGGCCGTCTCCCCACCGTGCCGAGCTGGAATGCCAGCAAGATGCCGCTCGCCTCGGGCATGGCCCGCGAGGTCGCGCGACTGAGGACAGAGCTCGATGCGCGGCTCAACGAACGTGGTGAGGAGCATGCCGTCGTCTCCGACTGGCTCATCGAGGAATGGTCCATCTCGGGGACGAACGCCTCGGCCATCATTGACCATTTCACGAATCAGTCCCTCCTCTCAAAGATCCCGACGGATCGACGTTTTCTCATCGAGCGTTATCTCGACGAGGACGACAAAGAGGATGATCGCGTCCATTTTTTCTTCCACAGTCTCATCGGACGCAGCGCCAACGACGCCCTCTCGCGCATCATCAGCCGACGCATCAAAGAGGCCGTCGGCGGCAACGCTCTCGTCACGATCGACGACTATGGCTTTCTCCTGAGTCTCAAGAGTTTCCAGTCCATGGAGGTCGAGGCGTGGAAAGCGCTTTTCATCCCCGACGGAGCCGCCGCCGAACTCCACGCCGCCCTGCAGGATTCGCAGCTCGTGAAGTGGCAGTTCTCGGGCATCGCCCAGACCGGTCTGATGATCCCGCGCAATCTCCCCGGCGGCGAGCGCAAGATGCGGCAGCTCCGCTGGAGCGCCGACATCCTATTCAAAGTCCTCGCGCAGCACGAGCCCGATCA
>JANQVJ010000080.1:38133-52712 GCA_030730365.1 Verrucomicrobiales bacterium | reverse complement strand
GGCCTACCGTCGCCTGTGATGACGACAAAACAGTTTGGCAACTTAGAGAAGATGCCCTGCTCCGACAGGCGCAGTGGCCCCTCCCGGGGCGTCTCCTCACCCCCTCCATGCGGCGTAGCTCTTCGCCCTAACTTTACCCAACCCGGAACGGGCATCACCGAGGGCTTCCATCGAAAGACAACGCTCATCCAGCGCCGTGCGGGACGGCCATCCACCTGCGGCTTTGAAAACTTCAAAAACCACCGCTTGAGAGTTTTAGCGGAGTGCGGTTAAAAATAGAAAGTCCCCAAACTTTGGTGGAGACCCCCCCTTATCCTTAGCTCTTTAAGAGAGCTCCTCCGGTTGGGATCGAACCAACGACCTAGTGGTTAACAGCCACCCGCTCTACCGCTGAGCTACAGAGGATTTTGAAAAACCGGCTGGGAAAGCGTTTTGAGGCGATCTCACGAGCGGGTCGCGAATTTGCGCGCTCAAGGGTTGGAATTCAAGGGGAAAATGTGGGAAAGTTCATTTTCACGTAAGATCTCCGGCAGGAGGTGCCATTTGCTCTCGATCTGGTCACAGAAAGAACCCCCGATGGATTTCCCGTTGAAACAGAACGATCCCCCAGAGAAGAGCCCCGATGGCTTCGCCGACCTGATGGCCGACCATCAACCCCGTCTTGGTGCCTACATCCGCTCCCTCATCGGGGACGAACACTCAAGCAAAGACGTATTGCAGGAGGCGAACATCACGATGCTGAAGAAGTCAAAAGACTTCACTCTCGGGACAAATTTCACGGCATGGTCCTTTCGTATCGCCTATTTCGAGGTGCTGACCTGGCGCCGCCGCATGGGGCGCAGCAGACTCCATTTTGATGACTCGCTCGTGGAATCACTGGCCACAACGGTGGAAGAGGTCGCCCCCGGATACGACCACCGGCTCGAGGCTCTCAGTCTGTGCCTCCGCCTGCTGCCCGAACGTCAGCGCGAGATTATCGAGCGACGTTATCTCAAGTCGGAATCGGTCCAGGAAATCGCCGCCGAGATGGGCTTCAATGCCAATGCCGCCTCCCAATTGCTCTTCCGCGCCCGCCTCGCCCTGTCTAAATGCGTCACCTTACGAACTCCGCACTGATACCCCGCCGAATTCTTTCACTTCCACTTTCCCGTCTTCCCCCCCGCTTTTCCACTGCACTTTCCGATCATGAATGCGTCGCCCGACCCTCTCGATGAACTCACCCGGCTCACCAGTCGTTTCCTTGATGGCGATCTGCGGGATGAGGAAATTAAATGTCTCGCCGCTCTCGTCAAGTCGACCCCGGGCGGGCCGGAACATTTTATCCTGCTCGGTGAGTTGCACTCTATGTTGGAGTCCGAACCTTCGATCCGCCGGGGTCTCGAGGCGGAAGCGGTCCCTGAAAACGTCGTCGCACTCCCCGGCAGCCGGTTACATTCGGCCTTTCACCCGTTCAGCGTGTCATCGGGGGAATTTGTCCGCAAGGATTCCGTCAACACAGGCGGGACGGGCGGAAAGCCCTTGCGCTCTCTCACCGTAGTCCTCGCGACAGGAACGCTGGGAGCGGCGGCCCTCATCCTCGCGGGAATCTTCGGACCTGCAACAACCGGGCCGGAGAAAAGATCGCTGAAGGAACCGGTGGCGTTTGCCGCAGGCAGCCCTGTTCCTGATGAGTCCGTCGCCGGTGAGATCCCGCACGCCAACGATGAAGAACCCGAGAAGCAATATGAGCGCGCCGTTCTCGCAACTCTCGGATCGGGCTCTCAAAAGCGTCCCCCGACCAATTTCAAGGTCGAGCCATCGGCAACGGACGAAGAGATCTCCTTTAACCGGCAAATTCGCCCCATCCTCTCGGAGAATTGCTATTCGTGCCACGGTCCCGATGAAGCAGGCCGCAAGGCCAGCCTCAGGCTCGACACGCTTGCGGGCGCGACCGGTGGGGAATCCCCCGCCGTGATCGCCGGGAAGGCGGCCGAGAGTGAACTCATCGCCCGTATCCTCACCTCTGAGCCCGACGATCTGATGCCGCCGGCGGAATCCCACAAAGCGCTCAACGCGAAACAAATTGACCTGCTAACGCGCTGGGTGGAGCAAGGTGCGAAATGGGAGGATCACTGGTCTTTCATCCCCGTGAACGCAACCCTGCCGGACGGAATCGAGGGACAGCCTATCGATCGTTTTGTCGATCGAGAGCTCGCCAAACATCAGCTTACCCGCTCTGAAGAAGCCGACCGCATCACCCTGATTCGCCGCGCCACCCTTGACCTGACGGGGCTGCCACCGACGCCTGACGAAGTCGCCGCCTTCGTCGAATCCCCTGACAAAGACGCCTATCCCCGTCTCGTCGACCAACTCCTCTCCCGACCCGCTTTCGGCGAACATCGGGCGCGCTACTGGCTCGACGCGGCTCGCTACGGGGATACTCACGGACTCCACCTCGACAACTACCGGGAGATGTGGCCTTTCCGGGACTGGGTCATCGGGGCCTTCAACCGCAACCTGCCTTTTGATCAGTTCACGATTGAGCAACTCGCCGGAGATCTCCTTCCCGAGCCGACGCAGCATCAGCGGATCGCGACGGGATTCAATCGCTGCAACATGACGACTTCCGAGGGAGGCTCGATCGAAGAGGAATTCCTCGTGCGCTACGCAGTCGACCGGGTCGCCACGACTGCGACGGTGTGGATGGGACTCACCGCGGCCTGTGCGCAGTGCCACGACCACAAGTTCGATCCCATCACGATGAAGGATTTCTACTCCCTCTTCGCTTACTTCAACAACACAACCCAGCCCGGCATGGACGGCAATGCGAAGGACTCTCCGCCGGTCCTGCAAGTCTATGACACGCCGGCGCAGGAGCAAGCCGCCACGAACCTGCGGGACCGCATCACGGCTGCGGAGAAGCAGGCCAAAGAAGCTCTCGCGGCCCTCGATCTGACCGGCGCAACAGTGGCGACAGTCGTCCCCGGGCACGTCAATCATGGTAAAGGCGAAACACCGACCGATCTAGGCGCGGCGGGGAACTTCGGGAAAGCCGATCCCTTTACGGTCGCCTTCCGCTTCACTATGCCCGAGGTCGAGGCCCGCACCGTCCTCGCCCGCCGCACCGATCCGACGAAAAAAGGGCGCGGCTGGTCGGTGACCTGGGAGAATCAGGGCATCAGCATCGAGCTGACCGAGTCACATCCTAACAAGAGTCTTAAATCGGGAATAACGAGGCGGTTCAAAGCGGGAGGGTCGGGTCATTTCACCTTCACCTACGACGGCTCGGGCAGCTCGGCGGGGATACGGCTCTACTCGAACGGGGAATACCTAGCGAGCCGCTTCGTGAACCAGTGGCACGATTCCCTGACGGATGATTTCAAAGCTGAAGGGGCCTCACTCCTCGTCGGAGGGAAAGACCCCGTGAGCGGTCTCGTGCCCTCGGTGACCGAGTTTCTCATTGTCGATCGCCGCCTCACCGACGAAGAAATCAAGGGGATCGCCTCGTACACCGCCGCCGTCGCGATTGAGAAAAAGCCCGTCGATAAACGCAACGACAAGGAAAAAGAAGAGCTGCGCCGCTTCCTCGCGACGCGCAGCCCGGGAGCGTATCAGGATGCTCTATCGGAACTCTCCCGTCTCCAAACCGAACTCAGCCGTATCGACGCCACCACACCGACAACTCTCGTCATGGCCGAGAAGCTCGAAGCACCGAAGGCCAATCTGCTGCTGCGCGGTGAGTATGAACAAAAAGGAGAAGAGGTATCTCCTGCCGTGCCGACCTTTCTCAGCAGGATCGAAGCGGACTTCCCCCCGAACCGGCTCGGACTGGCGCAATGGCTGATCCATCCGCAGCATCCCCTCACTGCGCGGGTTACGGCAAATCGCATCTGGCAGGAACTCTTCGGAATCGGACTCGTGAAGACCTCGGATGACTTCGGCACCCAAGGGGAAAACCCCAGCCACCCCGAGTTGCTTGACTACCTCGCCGACACCTTCATCAAAAGCGGATGGGATGTGAAGGGCCTCTATCGCACCATCATGCTCTCGGAGACCTACCGCCAGTCGTCGCGCATCCCCGAGGGAATGGCAAAGCGTGATCCCGAGAATCGATTGCTCGCACGCGGGCCGCGTTTCCGACTGGATGCCGAAGTGATCCGCGACCAGGCCCTCGCCGCGAGCGGTCTCATCGATCCCTCCGTCGGCGGCGCGAGCGTGAAACCCTACCAGCCCGCCGGGATCTGGGAAGCGGTCGGGTACACGAACTCGAATACGCAGACCTTCCTGCAGGACTACGGCCCCTCCGCAGAGCATCGACGCTCCCTCTATACCTTCTGGAAGCGCACCGCCCATGCTCCCAATCTCGCCATCCTCGACGCGCCGAATCGCGAGAGTTGCGTGATGCGACGCGAGCGCACCAACACCCCCCTGCAGGCTCTGGTCCTAATGAACGATCCGCAGTATGTGAGAGCCTCGCGCTATCTCGCTCTGCGTGTCCTCGGCGAATCATCGGACCGGGATGAGCGCCTCGACCGCATGGCAACGCTCTTGCGCGGCCGCCCCCTCTCGGAGCAGGAGCGCCCCGTCGTCGTGAACTCACTCGATCAGTTCCGCAACCTCTACGACTCGGATCCCCGCGCCGCCGCCGATCTGCTCGTCGACGAGGTCAACGAGACCTTCACGATTCAGCCGACCGCGAAATTCCCCGCCGCGGAGATCGCCGCCTGGACGATGGTCGCCAACCAGCTCCAGAATCTCGACGAAGTGCTGAATAAAAACTGATTCCTTCCCCCCTCCCCTGTCATGAATACGATCCAGGATTACCTCACTCTCGAAACCCGCCGGCAGTTTTTCCGTCAATCGGCGACCGGACTTGGCGGCGTCGCCCTCGCCTCGCTCCTGGGACGCGAGACCGCCTTTGCCTCAACCCCCGCCGCGACGGGCAATCAGCCCTTCCACCATACACCGAAGGCAAAAAGGGCCATTTATCTGTTCATGTCAGGCGCGCCGTCGCAGATCGACCTGTGGGATCACAAGCCGAAGATGGAGGCCCTCTACGACAAAGACCTGCCCGAGAGCATCCGCGACGGGCAGCGGCTCACGACAATGACCTCGGGCCAGGCGCGATTCCCCGTGGCGCCCTCGATCTACCAATTCGCCAAACACGGTCAGGCCGGGACCGAGGTCAGTGAGCTGCTCCCCTACACGGCCGGCATCGTCGATGACATCGCGGTGGTTCGCAGCATGTGGACAGAGGCGATCAATCACGATCCCGCGATTACTTACATTCAGACCGGCAATCAGATTCCCGGCCATCCCAGTCTCGGGGCATGGCTGAGCTATGGACTCGGCAGCGAGAATGAGAATCTGCCCTCTTTCGTCGTGCTCAACTCGACCTGGTCGGCCAAACGCGATGCTCAGGCCCTCTATCAGCGGCTCTGGGGAGCGGGTTTCCTGCCTTCAAAACATCAGGGCGTCGCGCTGCGGGCGCAGGGGGATCCCGTCCTTTACCTTTCAGATCCGAAAGGCGTCAGTCGCGATGTTCGCCGAACGATGCTCGACGGACTGAATGAGCTCAATCGCCAGCAGTATGAGGAAGTCGGCGATCCAGAGACCCAGGCGCGTATTGCCCAGTATGAGATGGCTTTCCGCATGCAGGCCTCCGTGCCGGACCTGACCGATCTCTCGGATGAACCCGCCCACGTCCTCGAAATGTATGGACCCGATGTGAAGCGCCCCGGCAGCTTCGCCTACAACTGTCTCCTTGCGCGGCGCATGGCCGAGCGCGGCGTGCGCTTCACCCAGATTTTCCACCGGGGCTGGGACCAGCACGGCAATCTCACCGGTGACCTGCCGCTGCAGTGCGGCGACGTCGATCAAGCCTGTGCCGCCCTCGTCAAAGACTTGAAAATGCGCGGCATGCTCGATGACACCCTCGTCGTCTGGGGCGGCGAATTCGGACGCACGATCTACTGCCAGGGCGGGCTCTCGAAGACCAACTACGGACGCGACCATCATCCCCGTTGTTTCACTACCTGGCTCGCCGGAGCGGGGATCAAGCCCGGGGTCGTCTATGGCCAGACGGATGACTTCTCTTACAATATTGTGGAGAATCCCGTCCACGTCCGCGACCTCAACGCGACGATTCTCCACCTCTTAGGCATCAATCACGAAAGACTCTCAGTCAAACATCAGGGCCTCGACGTCCGTCTCACCGGTGTGGAGAAATCGCACGTGGTGAAGGGCATCCTGAGTTGAAGCGCCCCAGGCAACGCTGTGCCCATACCCGCACTCGAAAAACTCCCGAACTCCGCTAGGTTGGCGCGATGTTTACACTGCGCGTTGATACCGGAGGAACCTTTACCGACTGCTGGGGCATGGCTGAGGGGGACGAAAGACCCCGTCTCGCCAAGGTCCTCTCGTCGGGTCGTCTTCGTGTCTCGGTCCGGGAATGGCACTCGCCGACTGAGATAGCCCTCGTCATTCCCGAAGGCTGGCGGGTCTCGGACTGTTTTTTTACCGGTTACAAGCTGGAGTCTGCGGGGCTCTCCGCACTGGTGCTCTCCTACTCTGCCGCCACCGGCACAGTCGTCGTCTCGCGAGCGCTCCCGCCCGCGGAGTCAGTAGACCTTTTCACCCGGGAGGAAGCTCCCGTCATCGGCGCCCGTCTCCTCACCGGGACCCCTTTGGATCGGCCCTTTCCTCCGCTCGACTTCCGTCTCGCCACGACAAGGGGCACGAATGCCCTCCTCGAACGGAAGGGGGCAAAGGTCGCGTTCTTCGTGACCCGGGGATTCGGGGATCTCCTCACGATACGGGACCAGCGCCGTTCCGATCTCTTTGCCCTGCATCACCAGCGACCCGGGCCGCTCTTTTCCCGCACTATCGAGGTGGACGAACGCCTCGATGCTTTCGGGGGAATTCTTGTGCCACTGCGTCCCGATTTTGACGAGGCCGCCCGCGAGGCACTCGCCGGGGGATGCGAGGTCGCCGCCGTGGCCTTGCTCCACAGCTATCGGAATCCTTTGCACGAAGAAGCGATACGCGCCCGCCTAACGGCGCTCGGGTTCCGCCATGTCTCATTGAGCTCGGAACTGGCCCCGCTCATCCGCCTCGTTCCCCGCGCCGAGACAGCCCTCGCGAATGCGTGCCTGCACCCCGTCATGCAGGAATTTCTCGATCATCTGCGCGAAAAGCTCGGCCCGGAGAGCACCCTGCTGACGATGACTTCGGCAGGCGGCCTCGAACCGATCGAGTTTTTCCGCCCGAAGGACTCGCTCCTGTCGGGGCCTGCCGGGGGCGTCTCGGGGGCGGCGGCGGTGGCGGAGGAACTCGGCTACCCGCGCATCATCACCTTTGACATGGGCGGTACGAGCACGGATGTGGCCCGCTACGACGGAGCTTTCCAATACTCCTTTATGCAGACGGTCGGCGACGCGCGCCTGCTCTCTCCCGCCCTGCTCATCGAAACCGTCGCGGCAGGGGGCGGCTCGATCTGTTTTTGGACCGGCGATCATCTGCAAGTCGGGCCGGAATCAGCCGGCGCCTCCCCCGGTCCCGCCGTCTACGGACTCGGTGGTCCTCTCACGATCACGGATGTGAACCTGCTCCTCGGCCGCATCGATCCGGAAAATTTCGGCATTCCGCTGACCGCGACGAACCTCGAATCGGCACGGCTCGCGGCGCTGGCGCTGCAAGAGGCGGCAGGGCACTCCGCGACGGAGCTCGATCCGGCTTTTCTCCGGGGTCTCCTCGACATCGCGGTGGAGCAGATGGCCGACGCGATCCGCACGATCTCCATCCGCGACGGAGCCGATCCGGCGGACTACGCCCTGCTCGCCTTCGGCGGGGCGGGGCCGCTCCATGCCTGCGATATTGCGGAACGGCTCGGCATGCGCACCATTCTCATCCCCGGCGAAGCAGGATTGCTGAGCGCCTATGGCCTCGAGCGGGCCAGCGTCGAACGCTTCGCCGAAGCCCAGCTCAATGTTCGACTGGAGACTCCCGGTCTCGAGGATCGCTTTGCCGCGGTCGAGGAACAAGCACTCGCCTCGCTCACATCGATCGGGCGAACCGGCACCATCACCCGCCGCCTCGCCGAGTTGCGTCTCGCCGGACAGGATGCCACTCTGGGTCTCAATATAATCGACGCTGCTGGACTCGGTAAAGCTTTTCGAAACCAATACCGGGATACTTTCGGCTACGAGCCGCCGCCCGATCGGGAGATCGAGGTGGTGAGCTACCGGGCCATCGCCGGGACAGCACGCGTGGTGCGGAAGAATCCAACTCATCCGACCGACCCAACAGGATTGGTTCTGCCACAGGACCCTGCCAGGGCAGGGTTCATCGATAAGGCGGGTCTCTCCCCCGGGGACTCCGTGACCGGTCCGGCGGTGGTGCAGGATCCGTTTAGCACGCTCTATCTCGCCAAAGGCTGGACCGCGCGAACAGCGGCGAACGGAGCACTCGTGTTGTCGTGTCAGGATTTTGCAAGCGCCTCTGAGGAGACGAGGCCGGTGCAGATCCTGCGCGAGCTCTTTCGCCACCGTTTTGAGAATCTCGTGCGTGAGATGGGGACGATGCTGCAACGATCGGCGATCTCGACGAACGTGAAAGAGCGCGCCGATTTCTCATGCGCGCTCCTCGACGGCGACGGTATGCTGATCACGAGTGCGCCGCATATCCCCGTGCATCTCGGCGCCCTCGGAATCTGCGTGCGACGGGTGCGGGAGAGCCTCACGATGGAAAGAGGCGACACCATCGTCACCAATCATCCGGCCGTAGGCGGCTCACACCTGCCCGATGTCACGCTGATCACGCCGGTGTTTGCAGACGATTCTAACGATCCGGTCGCGTTCATCGCAAACCGGGCCCACCATGCCGAGATCGGAGGAATCACCCCGGGGTCAATGCCGCCGGGGGCGCGGAATCTCGCGGAGGAAGGCGTCGTGATCTCCCCGACCTGGCTAATCCGCGGCGGCGTCTCGTGTTTTTCGGAAGTGGAAAAGATCCTCACGACGGCGCCTTATCCGACGCGACGTCTCGCTGACAATCTGGCAGACCTGAATGCCCAGCTCGCTTCGAATCAGCGCGGTGTCGCAATTTTATCAGCGATGCTGGCGACACATGGGGTCGAGCAAGTCCGCGAGCAATTCGATTACTTGAAAGGGCTCAGTCAGGAAGCGCTCGGCGATCATCTGGCGCAATGCGGCTTCGTCTCCGGCGCGGCAGTGGAGGCTCTCGATGACGGGACGGAGATCCATGTTGCGATCGCTCGAGAGGGAGAAGGTCTTTCGATCTCTTTCGCCGGAACGGCGCACTCACATCCGGGAAATCTGAACGCGACTCCCGCGATCGTCCAGAGTTCCGTTCTCTACGTACTGCGCCTCTGGTCACAGACGCCGGTGCCGCTGAACGAGGGCATGATGAGCCGGGTGCGACTCGAGTTGCCGGAGTGTTTTCTCAATCCGGTATTCGAAAGTGATCCGACCCTCTGCCCAGCGGTCGTGGGGGGTAATGTCGAGACGAGCCAGCGCCTCGTCGACACGATGCTACGCGCGCTCGGGGTGCAGGCCTGCTCGCAGGGGACGATGAACAATTTCCTCTTTGGCGACGCGAGCTTCGGCTACTACGAGACGATCTGCGGAGGATCGGGCGCGGGCCCGGGCTACAATGGCACCTCGGGCATACACACGCACATGACGAACACGGCGATCACGGACCCGGAGATCCTCGAGCAGCGCTATCCGGTGCGACTGCATCGTTTTTCCCTGCGTCCGGGATCGGGCGGGACGGGACGCTGGCGCGGCGGCGACGGGATCGTGCGCGAAGTGGAATTCCTGCAACCGCTCGAGATCTCGCTGCTGACCCAGCATCGGGTCGTCGCGCCCTACGGACTTGAAGGCGGCGGGGACGGAGCCTGCGGACGTCAGACACTGAACGGCACAGAACTGCCAGGGATCACCGCCTTTTCGGCGCAGCCGGGGGATAGACTCGTGATCGAGACACCGGGGGGCGGCGGGTGGGGCGAAGTGTCGTTAAGCGACTGGAGCAAAGAATGAACGAGGAAGCGCGTAAGCAGTGCGGAGCCCGCCCGATCCTGCGTAAGGTCGAAATCCAGGAAATGTGGCGACGAATCGCCGAGCGCTTCGTCGTCGAGAGGCCGGGACGCAACGAACCGCGAAGGGTCAAGCGAAGACCGAAATGCACCCGATGGTTGCAGAAGCCCCGACATCAATACTTCGAGCATTTTAGAAGCGACGATCCGCCACTGAAAATCCTCGACCAAGCGGCTTAACCTAGTGCCATGCGGGCTAGTGCACCTCATGGCTCTTTCTCGCGCTTTCCGTAACCTTGATCCCGCTTCAATGCGCTAAAGGGAAAAGGAATCCCGGGCAATTTGATGAGACACTGATTGACAGGAATTTTCGCTACTGAATAGTGGCCGGTTGAACCACCATGACCCGTCGCCTGCTTCTCTTCGTTGCTTTTCTGCTCCTTGCCCTGGGAGTTCTTGAGGCATTCGTGCGAGCCAATGGGGAATATCTGGAGGTTCTTTCGGACAAGACGTCCATGCGGATCAAAGTTTTCGAGAGATCTCCTTCCGATTTAGGCCTTCTCTTCATCGGAACTTCCAGGTTTGTCGATTGCATTGACGAGCCTTTGTTCTCAAGAAACCTTGAGATACGGTCCGGCAAAACGATCCGTGCGTTAAATGGGGCAACGGCCGGAATCGGTGTGAAAGGTATTATCCGCTTCGCAGAAGCGGTTTCGCAAAGGGGCGGGCTGCGGGTTGTTGTTCTCGAGGCATCCGTTCCGAGCCTCGGGAAAGCAGCGGTTTCGAGCGAAACTGATACGCTGAAAGAAGATATCGCCGCGCCTGGGCAGGATGAATCCGGCTACGGACCGCGGATTGAAACAGCCCTGCAAGGCTGGTTAGCGGACCGCCTCGGAATAGTCGCCCAAAGGAAGTCGCTTCGCCCCGCCTCCGCCATCAATCTCTTCGCCCTCTATTCAGGCAGCGTGATGGATACGACTGTCTGGAAGAGAAAAGGCGTTCTCAGAGAATTGTTCAGTTCTTCGGAACCGGGAGTCGACGAACAGCAGTTCTCACGGATCATACCTGTTGTGACAAGCTCTGGGGATGCAGGAATTGAGGTGACTGAGGGAGTTGATCTTTCACGAGATGAAACCCTTCGGAACATGGAGCAACTTGCCGAGATTTTAGCCGGTTCCGATACGCAGGTGATCTGGGTGGCCCCCCCGGTAACAGCGGAAGTCGCGCAGCAATCAGAGAGTGGCGAGACTCGAGCCGCCGCCTTTCGCTATATGGCATACCGTTACGGAACACCGGTTTTCGACTACAGTCAGGCCGCGATACCGGATGACTGTTTCCGTGATACTTCCCATCTGAACAAAAAGGGTCGTATCCTCTTTTCAAAGCTCCTGGCTCGGGACCTGGCGGATCATTTTTAATTTTTTTTCCGTTTCACTCCGGATTTCAATTTTCCCCTGCGATGCTTTTCAATTCAGTCACCTTTCTTCTCCTCCACTTTTTTTGCGTCGCGCTTTACTGGGCTTCTCCCGCGCTGCGTGTTCGTCAGATTATCCTCCTGATCAGCTCGCTTGTCTTCTACGGATGGCTTTATTGGCCGGCCCTGTTTCTTCTCGGTGCCGCCATTGTGGTAAATTACGGATTCTCTCTCTGGATCGATTCCACAGAGAGAAAGCGGCTGGTGACTGCGTTTGCCGTAGCCGTCAATCTTTGCAACCTCGGTTGGTTTAAATACTCCGCGTTCCTTGGGGAAATCCTGGTAGAGCTTTTCGACCGTTTCGGCATTTCCATTGAGAATCCTCCAAGCAGCGTTTGGCTACCGCTCGGGATTTCCTTCTTCACTTTCCAGGTGATCGGATATCTCGTCGATGTCAGTCGCGGCGAAATCCGCGCGGAACGAAATTTTTTCGTCTTCAGCGTCTTCAAATGTTTCTACGCGCAGCTTGTCGCGGGGCCTATCGTACGGGCCAATGAGCTTATTCCACAGTTGAAAGAGCTGCGAAAATTTCGCGCCGACAACTTCCAGCTCGGGCTTTACCTTCTCATCGCGGGATTGGCGATGAAGATTTGTCTTGCTGATACGCTATCGCAGTTTGTAGAACACGGTTTTTCCGACCCGGCAAAGCTTGAGGTGGCCACCGCGTGGCTGACTCTCTACGCCTTTGCGGCACAGATCCTCAGCGACTTTTGGGGCTACTCGACGGTGGCAATAGGACTTGGTCTGATGTACGGGATCACTTTGCCGCTGAATTTCAATCTCCCCTACCTTGCCACCTCAATTCGCGAGTTCTGGCATCGGTGGCACATCACTCTGTCAGCGTGGCTGCGCGACTACCTCTATATCCCGCTCGGTGGAAACCGGACAGGTCGGTATCGCAATCTCTTTCTGACCATGGTGCTCGGAGGCATCTGGCACGGGGCGTCGTGGAATTTCGTGATCTGGGGTGCCTGTCACGGAGTCTGGCTCGTTCTTGAGCGTGCCGTTCCGGATTTTTTCCCGAAAGGAAGGTTTTTCACGATGCTGAAGTGGCTCCTTGTGGTCAATGGCGTATGCCTCCTCTGGGTCTTTTTTCGAGCACCCAACATTGAGGTCGCCTTACAGTATTTCACCGCGCTGCTCGCGCCGCCCTACACGATGATCGATTCGCCCCCCGACGATCTCCTCTTTATCCTGATCGGGTTCTTAGCCTTCACTGCGATCCTGGGAAAGTCCCTCACGGACCGGCGCTTCCTGGAATGGGGACTTGTGAGGCAGGTCAGCCTCACTTTCTTTCTTCTGGTCGCGATTATCGCCTACGCGGACGCCCGTCTTGACTTCATCTATTTCGTTTTCTAACCGAGGGGTATCGGCCAATTGGCGGGATGAATGATCACATTGAGCGGCGGGTAATCCACTGTCGCTCCGGAAAAGCACTCCATCACTTTTCCGAACGCGAGTCGGTCGCGTATCGATCAGGGTAGACAGCGGACGAGTGACGACTTCGACTCGGTTCCGTTTTTGTTGAGCGGGTCTATTTTCTGGGTTCTTCGTTAAATTGAGTGGGTGAGGCGGGGTTTTAGGTCGAGCTTGCCGCAGAAGAATAGAATGCGGATGCGGTAGCTGGCGAAGGAATGGAAACCGCGTGCCGCTGACTTGATGCTCTGGATCTTGCTGTTGAGGCCCTCACTCACCGCATTGGTGATCGGATGACGTCACCATGGCACTACGTTGCCGCGCCTTGCCTTGAACATCCTGGCGACCTTCTTCATTGGTTCGAGCTTGCTGTAGATGGTGTGCCCATGCCATTGCTCGAAGTATTCCTCCGCTTCGGTGGAAGTCGTCGGAACAACCCAGAAGAAGCGGAAAGCCTCTTTGATGAACCAGGCCTTCGATGTCTTCAGTGCTGCATCCTTGATGCCCCGGAAGCTCTCGTATTGCGTGTCGGTGAGGTTGTCCTCAGCTCGTAACCAAAACCAGCGAGTCCCTTTGAGCCGGTCGTCGCCCTCTCTCAGCAGTCGCCGGTGCTCCTCGGTGCGGACACGGTTGACCCCGTCGTTGAGATGCTTGGCGATGTGGAATTTGTCGTGGACGATCTCCGCTCCGGGCACCATCCTCTACGCCGCATTCTCGAAAGCCTGCCACATGTCCGTGGCCACGGCCTTGATTGTCGTGCGGTTCGTCTCAGGGATCTTCCCCCAAAGGGCGAGAGCGTCCTCCTCGGTCCGGCCCTCGACCACTTTAAGAACCCAACCCCAGTCCAAATCGTTGAGTACGGTGATGTAGCGATGCCCCTTCAGGAAACTCTTTTGCCTCGCTGCGCTCACCCTAAGGGCTGCCTGCGGCAGGCTATCTTCGCTGCGCTCCGATTCGTCCATCCCCACACGCCTAAGGTCTTCGAGCTTGCGGTGCTCGAGACCTCGCGCCACTCCTCGCTCCATGATCCGGTTGGCGGTCGTCCAGCCAATCTTCAGCAACTTGCAAGCTTGCGTGGTGCTCCGGGCATTCTCAAGCACGTCGATCGCGTGTGCTTCAAAGGCCAGGGTGAAGCGTGCCATCGGATCAGCCCAAGGAAAGCGGATCGTCTGCGGACCATGGACCGGACCGTCCGCCCTGGGAACCCGGGCGCGCAGAACCGTCTTCAACTGCATCGTGTCGAGATGCCGCCACTCGCGAGAGACGTTACGGTCGTAGATCGCGCAGGACTCCCCGCACTCCGGGCAGACAACCTTCGCTCCGCTCCGCAGCGAAAGATCAAGGGTGACCTGGTTCGAAGTCTCATTCAACGTCACCTCCGACACCTCCCACTCAGGCCCAAGCCCGAGAACCGACTCGAAAAACTCCTTGCTTGTCTCTTTGCCCATGAGGAAAAAGGGGTCAGGGAAGAATGGCACGGGATTAAGGGCATGGTTCGGAGTGGATCGGGTGACGCCCAACCTGGCGCGAAGCGTGGTAGGGACGGTTCGCTGAACCGTCCGCCGTTGGATACTCAAGGCGGACGCCCCGGCGGACGTCCCGGCGGACGTCCCTACCGCGGAACCTGGAACATTCCCCCAGAGCCTCCGATAA
>JANQVJ010000080.1:32162-38033 GCA_030730365.1 Verrucomicrobiales bacterium | reverse complement strand
CCCGGCGGACGTCCCTACCGCGGAACCTGGAACATTCCCCCAGAGCCTCCGATAAAACGCTTAATCCCGTGCCATTCGGGTCAGGCAACGAATTCTCAATTTGTCAAAAAATCGCTTTTGTAGAACCAATTGAAATGCTTCGTCAAGTGCGAATCGAATACGAAGGAGCTTTTTACCACGTTATGGCGCGTGGCAATTGGCTGCGGGGCAGCCTGCGCGGTTTCGCTTCGCCTTATTTGAGCCGCTGATTGCGGCTTGGGAAACGGTTCAGGGAACGAATTTCGTATCACGGCGCTTCTAACGCGAGCGAGGATCCTTCCAACCACCCCCTCACCCACCCCTCAACCACTTCCGATCCCGCTCCGCTCTCGAAGCATCGGACACCATGCCGCGCCATCATTGAACTTTGTCATCTGAACCGAGGAGCAAGGTCCCGGCCTTGGTGAACTCGAGGGGACGGACATAGATCAAAAGGTGTTTCGAGTTTCTTGTCCCTCACGGGAAGGATGAAAAGTTCGGCGGAGATGAGACGGGAAGGCGAGAGCGGTTCTCGTGACGCGGCATTCGGGCGCCGAGGGGGAAGGGCATGGTCAGGATGCCCATGTTACTTTTTTGGAATTTGCGGGTCTGAAGAAAAGGCGGAGGAATGGCTCTTGATTCCTTTGCCACCCATTCCCCTGCCCCTTTTTCTTTTGTGAATGCCGAAACGATCATCACCCCTAGGATCTTGGATGGGCTTCCGCAAACACGCCGTAAATTGCTTTGGCCGAAGCACGCGGATTTCCTTATTCTGGGATCATGGAAAACGCATCCCCTTCTCCCTCCCGCCGCCGCTTCATTGGCACTGCTCTGGCTGCCGGAGCCCTTGCGACCGGTCCGAATCTGCTTCTTGGCCAGGCTAAGGGGGCGAATTCGCGTCTCCGCGTCGGGGTCATGGGACTCGGCCGCGGCAAGGCGCATATCAAGGCCTTCCTCGACGTGCCGAACACCGAGATCGCCTACGTCTGCGACGTCGATTCGAACCGTCTCGTCACGGGGGCGAACACGATCGAGGGCAAGCAGGAGAAAATGCCGGAAAAGGTGAGCGATTTCCGCCGCATCCTCGATGATCCTGACATTGACGCCATTTCCATCGCCGCGCCGAACTTCTGGCACGCGCCGGCGGCGATTCTCGCGTTGAAAGCGGGGAAAAACGTCTACGTGGAAAAGCCCGGCAGCTACAGCGCGCACGAGGCGATGCGTCTCGTCGAAACGGCGAAGGAGACGGGACGCCAGATCATCATGGGTAACCAGCGGCGCTCCTACCCGGGGATGAAAGACGGCATTCAGAAGCTGAACGAAGGCATCATCGGCGCACGTCGCTATGCCCGCTGCTTTTACAACAGCGCCCGCGTCGGGATCGGGAAAGGCAAGGAGACGCCCCCGCCGGCCGAGCTCGACTGGCTGATGTGGCAGGGACCGGTGCCCGATGCTCCCTACAAGGACAATCTCGTCCCCTACAACTGGCACTGGCACTGGCTCTACGGCGGCGGCGAGCTCGCCAACAACGGCCCGCACGGCCTCGACATCGCCCGCTGGGCCATGGGGGTGGATTACCCGACCCGCGTCACCTGCAACGGTGGTCGCTACCATTTCGACGACGATCAGGAAACGCCCGACACGATCTCAGCGACCTACGATTACGACGGCAAAGTGGGAATCTCGTGGGAGGCCTCGTCGTGCCATCAGCGCAAGCCCGAGTCGCACGCCTTTGTCTCGATCTACGGCGACGGCGGCAAGATGGACTTCGGAACCTCGGGCTGGACGATCTACGATCTCGCCGGAAAAGTGCTCGAGAAAAACACCGATCCGCCGAGTGACGTGCCGCATTTCACGAACTTCGCCGACGCCATCCGCGAAGGCGCGGCGGTGAACCAGACCATCGCCGATGCACAGATCAGCACGATGCTCTGCCACCTCGGGAACATCGCCTACCGCAGCACCGGCGCGATCGGGGTCGATCCCGCGACGGGGCGGCTCGTCGAAAGCCCGGAGGGTGGAAAATACTGGAGCCGCGAAGCGTATCGTGACGGGTGGGCAGTGTGAGGCGATGGCCGGATGCAGGACGGGTCTCCAAGCCTTTTCCCACACCGGTCCGGTAGTGCAGGAGGAAAGGGCCTCGAGACCCGTTCTACTTGCTCGAAGGGTTATTGCCGCGCTATCGGCCCGCTTTTGAAGTGATCCAGTGGCAGCCGGTCGCCGAATCAGAGACGATCACGATACGGGGGATTCCCCTGCTCGCGCTCAGAGTCCGCTCTTCTGAATGACAGTGCGCAACTCGTCCTGAAAGGCGAGCACCTGGGCCTCACCCGGCCGGAAGCCACCCTCAATCGGATCCATCCCGAGTCGTCCCATCTGATCGAGCCACCATGAGGTGACATGACCACCGCCAAAATCGACTTTTCCACTGATGATCGCGCCGGGACGCAGAAGAGCGTCGATACTGACCTTGGCAGTGGCATCGATCGCCCCCTCCACCGGGAGCTCCCCGTCAGTGATCGTATCGTCAGGGGGGAGAGTCTCGTCGGAGACGGCTTCCAGCTCTGGTTCGGGCTCTGGTTCGGGCTCTGGCTCGGGTTCCGGCACTGGTTCCGGCGCGGGTTTCAGTTCGATCTTAAGATCTTCGAGGAGAAAACGGGTCTCGAGGTAGGTGATGCGCAGCTCGAATTCGTCGCGAAGCTTTTTCTGAATCTCGGGGAAGCCGTCACCCTCATCGGCCCATGCCTGGATTTGGGAGATTTGCTCGGGGGAAAGGGATTTGGGGCTGCTCATCGGGAAAGGATAATGACGGTTCATACCACACTTCAACGGGCAATTCCACTTTCCTGAGGTATCGTTTCAAGGTAATACACCAAGCTTTTTCACGATGAGCGTCAACTGGGACCAACAATACCACGAGGAACAGACTCCCTGGGACAAAGGAGCCCCGGCTCCGCCCCTCCTCGAGTGGTTCGAGGCGCATCCGCTCGAGATTCAGGGGCGCGTCTTTGTGCCGGGCTGTGGACTGGGCCACGACGTCAGGGCCATCGCTACCCGCCCCGAAGTGACGGAAGTGATCGGATTTGATATTTCGCCGAGGGCGATAGACCTGGCTTCGTCCCTTCCCAGGGTCGGCGTTGAGTATTACGAAACGGGGGACCTTTTCGCGCTTGGCGCACATCACCTCGCCGCTTATGACTGGGCCTGGGAACATACCTGCTTTTGCGCCATTCCCATTGACCTCCGGGAAGCCTATGTGGAGGCAATGCACTCGGCTTTAAAGCCGGGCGGCTGTCTTCTCGGGGCCTTTTACCTGAATCCCTACGACGATGAACATCAACCGGGCGACGGTCCACCGCATGGCTCAACTCTGGACGAATTAATCGACCGATTCACCGCTTCGGAGAAATTCTCTCTTTCGGAAAGTTATATTCCGACCCGAAGTTATCCGGGGCGAGAAGGCCTCGAACAGGTCCTCCGCCTCGTTAGGAACTGACGAAAGTCGTGCCCGGCCCGACTTCCTCCTGCTCGATCACGGCGCCGGCCTCGTAGGTAACGGTGCAGTTCGTCGCCGGATGGGTGAAGCCTCGGAAATGTCCGCCCGCCTTAACCCGGTAGCTGTTCCCGTCCCCCGAGTGAGCCATGACCGAGCCGCCGTTTTCGATGATGTAGATACAATCGACCCCGCCCGCGCCGATGACTTGAACCCCTGCCGGCACCCGATAGGTGACCCCACGTTCATCGGGATAAAAAAGAGTTTCCGTGACGACCATGCTTGAGACTGAGCCCGGTGCGCTCGTGTCTATCGTCTCGCATTGCGTCAGGAGCAGGACGGTGACGGTCAGGAAGGTCCCGGTAAGGAAAATTCTCATGGCTCGGGGAGGATGAGTGGGGTTTTTGAATTGATGGCAAACCATCTTGCGGTTACGAGTTCGGTTCAAGTCCCATTTTTTACCTCATGAAAGCCCTCACCCTCACGGCCTATAATCAGTTTGAGTTCAGCGACGCTCCCGAGCCCGAGATCTCGGAAAACGAAGTCCTCATTTCCGTCAAGGCCTGCGGTATCTGCGGATCGGACATCCACGGGATGGACGGGAGCTCGGGACGTCGCATCCCCCCCATCATCATGGGACACGAGGCCGCCGGTGAGATCTCTCAGATCGGCAGCGCGGTGCGGAAGTGGAAAGTCGGCGACCGCGTCACTTTTGACTCGACCGTCTGCTGCGGCAAATGCCCTTCGTGCCTCGCGGGACAGGTCAATCTCTGCCCGAATCGCAACGTCCTGGGGGTCTCCTGCAGCGACTACCGGCGCAACGGGGCCTTCGCGGAGTTCGTGAAAGTGCCCGAACACATCCTCTACGCGATCCCCGGCGATCTCTCCTACGACCACGCCGCCTTCGCCGAGCCGGTCTCGATCGCCCTCCATGGCGTCAATCGACTACCCATGAAGCCTGGTGACTCCGCTGTCGTGATCGGAGCAGGACTCATCGGTTTACTCATCGTGCAGGCCCTCAAGGCTAAAGGCGCGGGCATGGTCATCGCGGTCGATCTCGATGAAAAACGTCTCGCCCTCGCCAAAGAACTCGGTGCGGATGAGGTCCTCCTTTCCAACGACGAAGTCCCCGCCCGTGTCCGCGAGCTGGTCGGCAATCCCGATGGCGCCGATGTCGCCCTCGAAGTCGTTGGATTCGGCCCCACCATCAAGCTCGCAATCGAGTCGGTCCGCAAAGGCGGCAGCATCAGTTGCGTCGGTAACCTCAAGGCCGAGGTCCCCTTTCCTCTCCAGGCTATCGTCACCCGCGAGCTGAATGTCTTCGGCAGTTGCGCCTCGGCGGGCGAATACGGCGAGGCAGTCGAAGCGGTCGCCTCGGGCAGGATCAAGGTCGAGCCGCTCATCTCCGCCGTGGCCTCCCTCTCCGACGGCGCCGACTGGTTCGCCCGCCTCCATCGCAACGACGAGGGGCTCATGAAAGTTATTCTGAAACCGTGACCATCGTTCTCCCGATGATCCGCTTTCCCGCCCTTTTGTTTCTTCTCTTCTCCGTCATCTCAGCCCCGGCCGCGACGCCCGAAGAGTGGGTCTACATCGACAATGGAAAAATCCGTCTCGGCGTCAACAAATCGGGCGGGGCGGCGATCGGCTGGCTCTCGGAGAGCGGTCGCGATTCGAATGTATTGAACCGCTATGACCTTGGCCGCTACGTGCAGCAGTCCTGGTATGGCGCCGAGGACGGGAGCAACTGGAACGGAAAACCCTGGCGTTGGAATCCGGTTCAGGGGGGGAACTGGGAGAACGCCCCCGCCGAACTGACCTCTTTTTCCGCAGACGAAAAGGTTATCGAGTCCGTCTCCGTGCCGGTCCACTGGGCGACGGGGGAACTTCTCCGCGAAGTCGTCCTGCGGCAGAAGATTGAACTCTTCGACCACGTCGTGCGGATCGACTACGAGATGGAATACTCCGGTAAGGCGACGCATCCGCTCCAGGACCAGGAGCTGCCGGCCGTCTTCGTCGACGCCGCCTACCCGAACCTCCACTTCATCGCCCGCGGCGAAAACGAGCCAAAGACGATCGTGCCCGGCTGGCCAAACGAGCGCTACGAGATCGCCCAACCCTGGGTCGCCTACACGGATGAGAATGATCGAGGCATCGGGGTGCTCGTGCCGGGGGTTGAGATGATCACCTGCTACCGGGCCGAAGGAGACCTCAACAACCGGGCGAAGGCCGCCTGTTCGTATGTCGCTCCGATCAAGCAAATGGTCATCGCGCCAGGCTTTTCCTACCGCTACACCGTCTATCTCACCCTCGGAACCCTCCCTGAGATCCGGCACCGCATCGCCGAAGAGATGAAAAAG
>JANQVJ010000080.1:26972-32062 GCA_030730365.1 Verrucomicrobiales bacterium | reverse complement strand
CACCCTCGGAACCCTCCCTGAGATCCGGCACCGCATCGCCGAAGAGATGAAAAAGTGGTGAGCCTGGGCGCTTCGCCCGAACCACTCAGATCGACTTGTAACGAACCTTCTGCCCGTCTTTACCCATGGGTCTGTCATCGATCCTGGGAAGATTACCAAGAGTGGCCTCGTCATCGCCCGAGTGATTGCTGCGCGCCGGCGGGCGATTGCGACGATCTTCCGCCTCGTTGACCTTCAATTCACGACCGCCCAGTCGCTTATTGTTGAGTGCAGCGATAGCCGCCTCGCCCTTTTCCTGGTCGGCCAAGGTGACAAAGGCAAACCCGCGGGGTTTGCCAGTCTCCCGATCGTGAGGGCGATAGAACTCGAGAAGTGGCTCGAACTCGGCAAAGGCTTCGCGGAGTTCGTCTTCCGAGACGTCGTATGATAGATTTCCTACAAATAGCTTCATATGTCTTAGTGCATTCACGACAGGTCCACCCCCGTGAAGCGAGCATCGCGCCTAAGCCAGCTATTCCAGAGGAATTAAGTACCTAACAAACGAGAAATGCCCCCGATGGGCTGATGGTGACCTGATTACCACCCCACGTAGTCCACTTTGCGGGGGATATCCAGCCACTTTTTCCAAAAGAACAGGTCGGTCCCTTTCTTCGAGTTTCTTTCTTAACCCGCCTTCGGATGGTTAGGAAAGTAAACTTTCAGCCTTTCGTTACTCTGATTTCTATTTTTATGATTAATTTGATATCACAACGGCATAAGACACTTCCGCCCGGCGAAACCCGTGAGAGTTTGGAGGACGCTGCCAAATGATCCGACCTTCCCCGGGAGGATAGGACGAACCGTCTCGGTGAGCAGCGGGGGCATACCGTCGCGGCAAATCAAAGCGTCTCGGCGGGGACGCCTCGCCCTGCCTGCTTTCCGGGGGAACTACTTTTGCAACAGTCTCTCGCACGGTCTTCGCTACGCTTCCACGCATCGCTTTCGCGTCTACGAGTGCGGCGGATCGGTCCGCTTTTTCTGAGCCGCAGGTGTCGCTGCCGTAGGCGGGGTCTTGTCGGAAACTCCGGAATTTTCAGCCGAATCTCCTTTCGTCCCCGGTGCTTTCGGAGCCGAATCATCAGCACACCCGACCGTACCGAAGAGCGGCGCGGTCATTACGGTGATCCCGGCAGCAGCAGCCGCTTTCTGAAGAAGAGAGAGCTTCTGCTTTTTCTCGGTCTCGCCAAAACGGGCGCGACGGATCGTGAGCGAATTGGCCTCGTGAATGCGGTAAACGACGTTGCGGACTTCATCGTCGCGGAAGAACTTGCCGCCGGCGAGGTGAACGCGATACCAGAGGTGATAATCGTCGGCCCCGAGACCGATGGCGCGCTCCTGATAGTTGCCGGCCTTGCGGGCGATCTCGGCCCGGATGAGGACAGAGGAATGCGGCAGCATGTTGTGATCGGAGTTCCCCGTGAACATCGTCTCAACACCCTTGTTGGGCCAGTGGAGGCGCGGCGTGATCTCACCGTTCTCGTGAGTGAGGAGGAGACAGCCGTAGACATCGACCTTCTTCAGCTCCATCATGTGGACGGCGCGCTCTAGATAGGTCGGCATGAGCTGGTCATCGTAGTCGAGCGGCTTGTAGAACTCGGTCTCGCACTCGGCCACGGCCTGACGGTGGAGCCAGCTGCAATGTTCGATGTCGGGCTCAAGGCCGGTGCAGATGAGCGGCAGCCCGTAGCGCTTCGCGAGCGGCTCGGCGAAGGCCCAGGGACCGTCGACGAGGAGCTTCACTTTAAATTTCCGGTAAGTCTGTGAGGCGAGGCTGGAGACGGCATCGTCGAGCTTGGCGAGGTCGGTCCCCTTGTGAAGGCGCAGGCCGACGGTGACGCGGGCTTCGGGATGGGAAAGAGCGGTGCCGGTCATCTCGGCGAGAAGATGGCGGTGAGCCGAGGCGTAGTTCGCCCCGAGCGAGAGATTCGCGGCCGAGGCGAGGCAGTTCACGCCGGAGAGCGTCGCCGCCTTGAGGAGGGCGCGGTGGGCGTCCTTCGCGAGCTTTTTCGGATTCGCATTCCAGTCGATGACGTAGCCGTTGTAGCCGTTCTTCACGAGATCGGCAATGCCGCAGGTCTTCGTGACGACGACGGGAATGCCGCAGCTGAGTGCCTCGGCGGCGGTGAGGAGGTAGCCCTCTTTTTCACTGTTCCCGAGGAGAACGTGACAGCCGTCGAGACGGTGGCGGTAGTTGAAAGGATTGAAGTCGAGCGGGCGGATGTCGAGTCGATCGGCCACCCCGAGCTTCACCGCGAGGGCTTTGACCTTGGCGAGGGCTTCGGCCTGAGTGCGCTGGGTGTATTCGAGTCCGGCAGTCTCGGCACCGGTCCAGGCGCGAATGACCATGCGGGGCTCGGCCTCGAGGAGATAGGGCAGGCTCATGATCCCCTTGGACTCGAGGGGACGCCCCATCCAGCCGACGACGAGACGTCCGCGGGTATCGTAATCACCTTTTACGGCGGCAAATTCGGAAACCGGAGGCGTCATCACCCCGAGGACACGGTGCCCCTTTTCTTTCGCCCATTCGGCGTAGCGGTCGAGGACCTTCTGCGAGACCCCGGCGACGGTCATGCCGCGGAGGTCGTCATAGGCACGATTGATGAAACGCCAGCCGGCGTCATCCCACGAGTGCAGGACGAGCGAGGTGGGCCGCTGCGGCAAGCCGGAGAGGTCGCCGTAGCTGAGGAACCAGGAGGAAGGATCGATCGGCGCCTCGCGCGTCACCTTGCCGCAGGAAAAGCCGCTTTTCTCCGCCGCGTCGAGCAGGGGCATGTCGTCCGACTGCGAATAGAGTGTCGTCCGCTCGCGCACCCACTCGGGCAGGGCGCTGATGTAACGCAAGACCGCCGTTTGGGCCCCGCCCAGAGCAAGGTTATGGGTAACAAAGCAGGGATTAACACGGGGGAGGTGATAGGAACTGGCCATGGGTGTATCGGGTCACAGAGTGAAACTCGAACCGCCCCTAATGAACCATCATTCCGTCCACCTGTCCAACTAATGGGGAGCTTCGATCCGCTAACCTCTAGCGTAACGGAAACTTTTCAAGTGACTCCATCAGGCCATACGTGAGCGCGGGTGGTTGGATTTCGTTAATCATAAACGTCCCGTCGATGACCGACTGTCACTACCAGCACGATGAGCTCACCGTCCAGAATCTGACAAACAATACGGTAGTCACCCACCCGATAGAGCCACAAACCGGCAAGGTCAGACCTGAGCCCTTTCCCGAAACGCCGCGGGTCCTCATCCACGGCAATACGCTCGTCGAGGTAGGAAATAATGTCGCGTTGAGCCTGTTTCCCCAGCTTCCGAAGCTCTTTAACGGCCCGTTCGTCGAACCTATAAACCCAGCTCATCCTTCACTTCATCTGCGGAATAGGTTCTACCGGGACGCTCTAAACGCTGTTTCGCAAGATAAACGTCCTCCAGATCTTCGAGATGCTCGAGAATTGCTTCGCGAGCGTAAAAGGTTTTGGTTCGTCCCGTCAACTTGGCGAGGCGCTCCAGACGGCCTTCAATTTCGGGATCGAGTCGGATGGCGAGCATCCCTGAGAATACTTCTGCAATACATGTATAGCAAGATTGAAATCCCTCAAAAGCCGTTCAAGGGACCCTGGCCCGCTTGATTTGCCGCTGCCTTGGATTTATCTTTCCTTTCGGCATTTCTTACCCGCCGCGTATCTATCACCACGATCACGTGACGCGCTTTTCCCGGCGGACGTGGTCAAAGCAATGAGGTTTCTTCGCCCCGAACGAAACGATCGAACTTTCCTATCCCCTTCCCCCAATCATGATGACTCCAACGCCCCTCTCCCTTCGCCGCGCCGAAGGCATGGGCTTTGCGGGTCATGGCCTATGGTCCCTGCTCCTCGCCTGCGTTGCTGTCTCACCGCTACCGGCCCAGGACCACTGGTCCCTGCGTCCGCTCACCCGCCCCACCGTGCCCGAGGGGACAAATGCCGTCGACTTCTTCATCGGCGAAGCGCTTGCTGAAAAAAACCTCAAGCAAAACGAAGCCGCCGACCTCCACACCCTGCTGCGGCGGGCCACGCTCGACCTCACCGGCCTGCCTCCGACACCGGAGGAAATCGCCGCTTTCGAAACCGAATCAATCCAAAATCCGAAATCCGCCTTCCCCAATCTCACGGACCGCCTCCTCGCCTCGCCTCACTATGGCGAACGCTGGGGCCGTCACTGGCTCGATGTCGCCCGCTACGTTCAGGGAACGGTGAAAGTGCCCGGAATTGACGAGATCGACCTCGCCGAACCCTACCGCGACTACGTCGTGAAGAGCTTCAACGAGGACAAGCCCTACGATCGTTTCATCACGGAGCAGCTCGCGGGAGATCTCCTGCCCGGAAAAGACAATTTCGACCGGCTCACCGCTCCCGCTTTTCTCTCGATCGGGCAATGGTTCGACGAGTGCACCGACCCGAACAAGCTGCGCCTCGACATCGTTGACGAGCAGATCTCGACGGCGACGCGGGCCTTTCTCGCGATGGATTTTTCCTGCGCCCGCTGCCACGACCACAAGTTCGATCCGGTCTCGATTCGCGACTACTACGCCCTCGCCGGGATTTTCCGCAGCACGGAAATCACCGCGTATTTCTCCGAGGAGTGGAAAGACGGACGTCCGCGCGCCGTTCGCCCGCTCGCGCCCGAGGAGGAACTGAAGAAGGCGGCTGCTCTGGATGCGGAGCGCGACGCCCTCCTCCGCGACCGCTACGACCTGCTCGCGAAGGCGCGGGAGCGGGTCACCAAAGAGGGTTCATTCGGTGACGGTAGGCTGTCAGGTGCCGTGCTCGCTTTTGAGGCGGAAGACTTCGACGGGCACAAGGACCTCAAGACCATCGCCCTCGGCGAGGGCGAGGCGGTCGCTTCGCGTCGCCGGCTCGACCAGTGGGTGCGCTACCGCCTCACCATTCCCGAGCCCGGCAACTACACCCTGCTCGTTCGCTACGCCTCCGCGGTGCCGGCGCCGGTTGAACTGGAGCTGAACAATGAAACGACGGCCGCCCGCATCCTCGGCCAGCCCACCCACGGAGAATCGC
>JANQVJ010000080.1:25616-26872 GCA_030730365.1 Verrucomicrobiales bacterium | reverse complement strand
AACAATGAAACGACGGCCGCCCGCATCCTCGGCCAGCCCACCCACGGAGAATCGCCCGAGCATTTCCGCTGGGGTCCCATCTCGCTCCGCGACTTGAAAAAAGGGACGCTCTTTCTGCGGCTCAAGGTTGATCGTCATGAGCCCTTTCCCGTCCTCGATCGATTTGTCCTCGTGAAGGGGCCGCTCGGTCCGGTCGAGCAGGAGTGGCGCGCCGCCCTCGGTGAGCCGACCGTAGCCGAGACCCGCTCTTTCCTCAATGCGGAGGAAAAGACGTCCATCGAGGCCCTCGAAAAATCTCTCGCCGCCCTCGACCAGCGTCGTCCCGAATTCCCCCTCACCCTCGCGGTGAAGGACGGCGAGACCCGGCTCGATCTCGCCATTCACCCCGGCGGTGATCCCTACTCCTCGCAGGGCGACCCCGTCCCGCGGGGAAATCCCTCGCTCGCCGATCACCTCATCAAAGAGACTTTTCCCATTCCGTCCGAAGAGAGTGGTCGTGTCCAGTTTGCGCAGTGGCTCACTCATCCGGATCATCCGCTCACCGCCCGCGTCATGGCGAACCGGATCTGGCACTGGCACTTCGGGACCGGACTCGTCCGCACAACCGATGACTTCGGCAAACAGGGCAGCCCGCCGACCCATCCCGAGTTGCTCGACTGGCTCGCGAGCGAACTCATCGCGAGCGGATGGTCGATCAAGCACCTCCATCGCGTCATTATGCTCTCGGACACCTACCGCGCCTCGTCGGCAAAAACGCCCGACAACCTCACCGGCGACGCCGACGGATTGCTCCTCTCGCGTTTTCCCGCCCGCCGTCTCGAGGTCGAGGCGATCTACGACAGTCTCCTCACCAGCATCGGGAAGGTGCCGCGCCAGACGCCCGGGGCTGCGCTCGAGACAGCGAAGTCAAAAGACCGCGCCCTTTACATCCTGACCTCGTCACGGGCGCCGCTCGGGCTCGGAGTGGAGATACGGAAGATGTTCCCGCTCTTCGGTTTCGATGATTCGGGCCGGCCTATCCACGACCGCGACGACAGCTCCAGCCCCGCCCAATCGCTCTGGTGGCTCAACAATCCCCTCCCCCGTCACTACGCGGAGAAACTCGCCGCTCAGCTCATCGAGGCGCATCCCGATCCCGTCGTCCGGGCCCGAGCCCTGCACGGGATCGTCCTGGGTCGGCCTCCAGAAAGTGCTGCCGAGACCGCGATCGTAAACTATGCGTCCGACTCCATCGAAAAGTCCGGACTCACCGAAGC
>JANQVJ010000080.1:11171-25516 GCA_030730365.1 Verrucomicrobiales bacterium | reverse complement strand
CATGGCCTTGAGGAAGTTTTCCTGAGAGCCCTTTGCTGCCTTCTCCGCGATCAAATTGTAGGTCTGCAGCGCCGAGAGTTTCTCGGCAACCGCGAGGCTCACGAACTGATTGATCGAAACACCATCCTGCTCGGCCGCGCTTTTCAGGGTCCGGTGCAGCGAATCGGGTATTCTAAGACTGAGTGTGCTCATAATTGGGTAAGAAACTCGGAGGGGGGTGACTACGGCGATCCCGAACTCCGAGGCTTGTTTGAGATGCTTGCAGTTAAAGGTAACAAGGTGCGTTGCCCCGGCAGCCACCGCCACCTCCAAAACCATGTTATCCTTCGGATCAGGAAGAATGCCGCGCCAAAGGTAGTGAATGGTCTGCTGACGGGCAAATTGTGCGATCCGGTTGATCACGTCATTGATCGCCGATGCCGGGATCAGAATCCCGCTTCCCGCGCGGTGGCAGACATCATCGTATTCCGCGAGCAAAGGAACGGATAATGCGACCTCGAATTCACCCCGATCAGCCGCCAGCAAAACCTCATGGCTGGCACCTGTCGATGAACGCAAGGCCGCGACCAGCACATTCGTATCTATCACGGCCCGAATCAATGTGATACCGTATATGCCACCGTATATGCCACCGTATATGGTGTCAATTAGGGAATTAATCCCGTTCCAACAGCGAAGGCGGCGATTTCAATCGACTCCGGCGACAGGTTTTACTCTTTTCGGGCACCAGAGTGCGAAGGAACCACTTTCCGATCACCCAGCTTCGTCGTATTTTAAATCTGTAGAACTCCGAAGGCACGATCGATCTTGAACGCCTTGCTCGCACTTATTGTCTATTGATACCAGTAATCCTCGGCCGTGAACCAAAGACCATCCAGTCCCTGCACAGATCCCCTCTCGCGGCGCGACTGGCTGAGAACGAGTTTTCTCGGTCTCGGCTCGGTGGCGGCTGCCGATCTGCTCTCGCGGCAGGGGCTGCTGAATGCCGCGGGAGGCCCGCTGCGAACGTTGCATCACCGCCCTGCCGCGAAACGCATCATTTACATCTTTCTCGAAGGCGGGCTCTCGCAGCTCGACTCCTACGATTACAAGCCGGCCCTCGCGAAGTATGCGGGGCAGCCTCTCCCCGACTCGATCCGCCCGCCGAGCTTCACCTTTGCGAAGCAAGGAACGGTGATCCCCTCGCCATTTGAATGGCAGCACTGGGGCAAAAGCGGGACCTATGCGAGCGATCTCTTTCCCGAGGTCAACGGGCGCTTCATCGACGATCTCTGCTTCATCCACTCGCTCAATCACCGCAGCAACGACCACGTCACCGCGAAGCGCGTCCTCCACACCGGAGTGCCCATCGAGGTGCGCCCCACGCTCGGGAGCTGGCTCGTCTACGGACTCGGCGCGATGAACGAGAACCTGCCCGCCTATATCGACATCACCCCGGGCGATCCTAACAGACCCACCGGATTTCTCCCCGGAAAGTTCGGCGGCACCGCGGTCGACCGGCCCGATAAAAAATCGTCGCGCCTCGCCTGGGAAAACCTCGAACCGGGCTTTTCGGAGCAGGAGCGCCACCTCGACTTCATCCGCGAAATCGAGCAAGCCCAAGGCGTTGACCCCGAGCTCGACGAGATGGAGCTGGCCTTCCGCATGCAGACCGAGGCGCCGGATCTGCTGCATCTGGAGAACGAATCCGAGGCGACGAAAAAACTCTACGGCATCGACGAAGAACACACCGACGAGTTCGGACGCGCTCTCCTCCTCGCGCGGCGCTTCTCCGAGGCGGGCGTCCGCTACATCACCGTGAACCACGCGACGGCCCGGTATGGTAATCTCTGGGACCAGCACTCCGAGCTCGAAAAAGGCCATCGCGGCAACGCCAATGCCGTCGACAAGCCCATCGCGGGTCTGCTCCACGATCTCAAGGTGCGCGGCATGCTCGATGACACCCTCGTCATTTGCGGGAGCGAATTCGGCCGCACCCCGACCTTTGAATTTTTCGACGGCATCACCGGACGTCACCAGAACGGACGCGACCACAACCCGCACGGGTTCACGACCTGGTTCGCCGGAGCCGGAGTCAAAGCCGGCCACCATCACGGCGCGACCGACGAGTTCGGCTACTACGCGGTGAAGGACAAAGTCGACATCCACGATTTCCACGCGACCCTGCTCCATCTCATGGGTGTCGATCACGAGGCACTCACCTACTTCCACGGCGGCCGCGACTTCCGGCTTACCGATGTGTATGGGAATGTGGTCGAGGAGATCTTGGGGTGAAGACTACGGCGTCCGAAACTCTCACGAGTTTCGCGACAGATTTATCGCACGAGTAGGCGCGTAGCGAAGGTCGTGAGACCTTCGGCCTTTGGCTGTGCCCTCCGAAACTCTCACGAGTTTCGCTACTTCTCCGCCGAGTCCTCCCTCAATTCCCCCACAAAAAAGCGATGAGAAATGGCGCTACGGTCTTATTCTTTCCCCTCAATGGCCGAACTTCATCATCTCAAACGCCTTTTTCTTTTCCGCTACCGGCAGTTCGCCCATCGCGGGATCGACCTGACCGACTCCGGGACGGGAACGATTCTGCCGGACATCTGCCTCACCGGCCCGAACGGGAGCGGCAAGAGCACTCTCCTCGCCGAGCTCTACCAGAGCATGGACCCCACCGGTGCTCCGGTCACCGCGCCCGACGCGCGCCTCGCCGATGCACTTGTCCTCGCCCGATACAGCACCGATGGCGACGATATTTACCTCGCCCGCCATGCGGCGGGAATAAAGGGCGACACGCTTGTCCTGAGCACCGAGATCGAACAATCCGATCAATGGGAGTCCCTTGAGACCTCGCCGCCCACGTTTGAGGAATTCCATTCCCGTTTCTCCGCCTATCTCCTTGAAGAGCCGGTCTCCCCGCCCTCTCCGGACAATCGCCGCGCCTGGTTCAGCCCCGGGGTTTCGCTCCTCGACGGCACCACGGCGGGTGACTTTTATGCCTTCCTCGAAAGCCATCTCGAGGAACGGGAATCGCAGTTTCACCTTTACCTGAGACGCCTCGAAAACCGCGAGAAGACTATCGCCGAAGTCGAGCGTGAGTTCGAAGCCGACGCTCCCCACGTCCCCATCGCGCTAAAGGAGATCTGGGGGTCGCTGATGGCTCCGATCGGCCTGCGATTTGATTTTAGCCGGGCCAATCCCGTCCTGCTCCCCGATGGCGACAGCCTTCCCTTCACCGCGCTCAGTCCCTCGATCCAAACGCTGCTCCTGCGACTCGGACAGGTCTACTCGCACTACTTCGGCACCGATCTGCGCACTGGCAGTCTCTTCCTCGACACGCCCGAAGAGGGGCTCTCGCCTGAGCTTCGCACGACGATCATTGATCTTTACCGCACTTTTCTTCTCACCCAAAAAGTGCCTCTCTTTGTCGCGACCCACTGCCCCCTCATTGAGGCGCAGTTTCCTCCGGCGCACCGCCTGCGCCTGAAATGTGAAGCCGATGGAACCATCTCCCTCGAGAAGGGCCTCGCCGCTGCCGAGAGCGATCTAAACCGTATTTTAAAATCCGATTTCGAGTCTGAAGCCGATCTCACCTCCACGCGAAACACCGAGGCGAGAAGCAATCGCTACACCCGGCTGAAGCGAGCCATTCAGGAAAGCGAGAATCAGGACGAACTCGCCGATCTCATCGATGAGGTCATGACGATGCGAAAACTCTGATTCCACCGGGTTCCGCGATTTCCCATGAAGATCCTCGTCGCCAGCGACAAGTTCAAAGGCTCACTCACCGCCGCCGAGGCCTGCGCCGCGATCGCTGAGGGACTGCGCGAAGGATTCGCCGGCGGGGACCACGAGATCTGCTGCCTCCCCATCGCCGACGGCGGAGACGGGATCGCTGACACGCTCACCAACGCGGCGGGAGGCGAATGGACCAGCACGATGGTGCGCGGTCCGCTCGGGGTTCCGGTCACGGCCGGCTACGGGCTCATCGACGAAGGAAAGACCGCCGTGATCGAGATGGCAGCCGCTTCAGGGCTCGCTCTGCTTGGGGAAAGCCCCCTCGATCCGCTCCGTGCTTCGAGCTATGGCACCGGCGAACTCATCCGGGACGCGATCGCCCGTGGCGTCACTGAAGTCCTCCTCGGCATCGGCGGAAGTGCTACGAATGACGGAGGCACGGGCATGGCCTTGGCTCTCGGCTATCGTTTCCTCGACGAGGCGGGAGACGACCTCACTGACCTGCCGGCAAGCCTGGACCGTGTCGCCCGCCTCCTCCGTCCCGACGGTTTCCCCTGCCCGAAAGTCACGGTGGCCTGCGATGTCACTAATCCTCTCCTCGGCCCGCGCGGTTGCACCGCGGTCTATGGTCCGCAAAAGGGCATCTCGCCCGAGGCCTTTGCCCTTCACGAAGCCAGGCTCGCCCGACTCGTCGTGGCCGCCGGAGAGCGGGGAGAAAGAGCCTCCCTCACGCCCGGAGCCGGGGCCGCCGGAGGCCTTGGCTTTGGCGCGATGATCTTCCTCGACGCGACGCTCGTTCCGGGTTTCGACCTCGTCGCGGACCGGATCGGACTCGTGGATGCAGTGCAATGGGCCGACCTCGTCCTCACCGGTGAGGGGCGTCTCGATCATCAGTCACTCGAAGGTAAAGGGCCCCATGGAGTCGTCACCCTCGCCCGCACTTCGGGCAAAGCCACGGCTGCCTTCTGCGGCAGTCTCGGCGATGCTGCGCTCGAATCTGCCTTCGGTCCCATCGCGGAGATACGCGACCCGCACCTGAGTCTCGCCGAAAACATGGCCGACGGAGCCCGCCTCCTCCGCGCCGCGGCCCGCACCTTTGCCACCGCTCTCCCCTGACCCGTGCGACCATGCCTGAATCCGACTTTCTCCCCGGTCTCGAAGCGCTCGCTTTTAAAACGAGATTCGACCTGCGTCTCCTTGACTGCGTGGAGGGGATGCGCGCGCTCGCCGACGAGTCGGTCGATCTCGTCGTGACCTCACCACCCTACAATCTCGGGATCGGCTACGCGGACTACGACGACAATCTCAGCTCGCAGGCCTACCTCGACTGGTCCCGGGAATGGACGAGCGAATTGCGACGTGTCCTCAAGCCCGAGGGCTCGTTTTTTCTCAACGTCGGATCCGCCCCGGCGAATCCCTGGATGCCGCACGAACTAGCCTTGATGCTGCGTGATCTTTTCACTCTGCAGAATACGATCCACTGGATCAAGTCTATCACGGTGGAACCGCGCGACGGAGCCTCGATCTCGGTCGGGCATTTTAAACCGATCAACTCGAAGCGTTTCATCAACGACTGCCATGAGTTCGTCTTCCACTTCACAAAATCAGGTAACGTTCCCGTCGATCGTCTCGGTGTCGGTGTCCCCTATGCCGACAAGAGCAACATCAGCCGCTGGGGCCACACCGAGGGCAAAGACAAACGCTGCCGCGGCAACAACTGGTTCATCCCCTACGAGACGATCAAGTCACGGGCCAAAGATCGGCCACACCCAGCGACCTTTCCCATCGAGCTCGCGCGCAAGTGCATCGCCCTCCATGGCGGTGATCCCCGTGAAATGACAATGCTCGAGCCCTTCCTCGGGATCGGTCATGCCGCCGTCGCGGCCGGAGAAGCAGGCATCGGGAGCTTCGTCGGCTACGAGATCGACGAAGTCTACTTCAGCGAAGCGCAGGCCCGCCTCGGAATCACGAAGCAAGACTAACAGAAACTTATTTCACTTCAACCGCACCTTTGATGAGGCGGCAGAATTCTTTCTTCGAGACCTGATGATGAGTTCCCGCCTCGGGGTCATTCGGATCAACTTTTTTATAGTCGACCGTGAGTCGCTCGAGATGCACGATGCGATAGAGATCTGCTCCCTGCTGCCAAAGTTGGTTTTGATGAAGTTTCATGGAGAAGTTGTTTAATACCACCGTCTTTTCGGTTTGCGCGCCGCTTTCACGGCCGCGACTGCAGCGGTGACGGGTTTTACGGGAACCGCCTCGTCCCCTTTGCTCTCGCCGGTGTGGACGGGACGAGTCCCTGCATAAATCCAATGAATGGGCTTCTTGGCGCGCTCGTGTGCCTTGATCGAATAATTGCCCGGGACAAATCCATCGCGGCGCAGTTTTCGTTCAAACCCCGGCTCGACTGCGGCAGCCCAGAAGGCGACGGTGCCGCCGGGCCGGAGAGAGTCCCATATCATCGCAAATCCACTGCGTCCGTAGATGCGATGATTCTGGGGCTGCACGAGTGAGGTGGGCCCGTTGTCCGTGTCAAGGAGGATGGCATCCCACTTTTCAGCGCTACCCTCGGCGGCCTCGCGGATACAGTCGTAGACATCCCCTTCATAGATAGTGACGCGCGGGTCGTCCATGAGGAGTCCATTGAGATCGGCGAGGATCTCGCGGTTCCAGCGTATCACTTCGGGCAACAACTCAGCCACGACGACCTCGGCCCCGTCATCGACAAGCTCGAGAACCCGCTTGAGACTGAAGCCGAGCCCGAGACCGCCGATGAGAACGCGTTTCACCTTGATCGGGGCGCGCTCCGGACAGGCGTAATCGGCGAGGAGACGCTCGGACAGCGTCCACGTCGAACTCATCAACTGCGTTCCGTTGAGCCGCAGGAAGTAGTCGCCGTCGTGCCGGTGCAGGGTGAACTTTGATCCGTCGGGAGTCGTCGTTTCACCGACGGTGATGATGGGTTTCATAAACGAAAATCGGAAGCTCAGTTCAGCTTTTTCAGACGAATGCGACGGTATTCCATCTGACCGCGGTCGCCTTCGAGTCCGATGGGTCCGGTCGCAGGAACGTCCATCGACTCCTCGAGAACCTCGCCGTTGCAGGTTGCCCTTGCTTTGCCGCCGGTGACGGTGACGACGAGCTCGTTCCAATCCTGCGCCTTGTAATTTTTGAGGTCTTTGTAGGGGCCTGCGAGCGGGAAATCGCGACACTGGAGCTGGGGCTGACGGATGAAGACCCCGCTGTCCGCATTCGGCGTGGCCCGGAATTCGAGCTTGAGAATGAAATCGCTGCCGAACTCCTCCGTCGTCCAGAGTTGCTGGATACGACGCCCCTCGGCCGGTGTCTTCACGACGAGGCGACCATGAATCGCGGCGTAGCGACCGTCGTCACTCACTGCTTTGCCGTCAAAGTTCACGTTATCCGCGATCTCGACGAAGACAGGCGCATTGGGATTCGGATTTTTCGACGGCTTGCGCGGCGGGGTCGGACGATATCCCCAACCGCTGAGGTCTTTGCCATTGAAAAGGCTCGTAAATCCCTCTTCGGGAGTAAAGCCATCGGGGGCAGTTTCGACGAAACCGAGCGTCGCGAAGACGGGCCGTAACGCAGCCGCCCAGCGATCATAGCCGGCGGGATTGAGATGGAGCATGTCGCCGAACCACTGCGGATCCGCGTCGCCCGTCGCCGCGGCGAAGAGCGTCCAAGTATCGACCACGGTGACTTGCGGGTCGCCCTTCACGGTGGCCGTGTAGAGCTCGTTGAGCGCGGTGATTTTCTCCGTCGGACGACTTTTTTCCGTCGCGCTGGGAAAGACGAGCGAGAGCACCACCGGCACGTGCGGATCGTGGGCTTTGATCGCAGCGAGGATGAGTTTAAAATTGTCAGCCGCGACCTCTGGCTCGATCCCGACTTCGATGTCATTGGTGCCCATCAGCAGGACGATGGCTGCGGGATTCAGGGCGAGGACATCTTCCTGCAGGCGGATGAGCATCCCGCGGGTCGTGTCGCCCCCGATCCCGCGATTGGCCGACTTCATTTCCGGAAAGCGTTTCGTGAGACTCGTCCCCCACCCCTGAGTGATCGAATCCCCGAGGAATACGACCGCTTTCTGATCGGCCTCGACCTGCGTCGCCCACTTCGCGCGGAACTCGGGCCAGCGGGTCACATAGCCCTCGTAGCGACGCAGCGCGCCTGCGCCGGGGAGACCTTCCTCGCTCTCGGGAAGGGCGTATTTCTTCAGCGCGGCGGCGTCCTGCGACCGGCCGGAGCCGGCGAAAAAGGCCAGGCCAAGCGCAACAAAGACCACCGGATGGAGGCAACGGGGGGGAACTTTCATGGCGCGGAGACTACGCGCCGCGACGCCATTGGGCAACGGGAATGATGGGGGGGGGCAGGGCGCCGGTTAAGCGTGAACTTCTCCGAAGCAAAACGAATTGCGCTAAGTCGGCCTCAGTGATCAGGGAGATCAGGGTCGTCGCCTCCGGGCCTCCCTCACTTCACGCAGGAGGGTTCCCGGGGGAAACGCGCCTCGCCGCCGCTTCAGCCGGCCGACCCGTTGGGAGAGGTAAATCCCCGAGGAGCCACTGCAAAGGAAAGCCAGCCCGCACGCAAGCGCGAGGTAAGGTCCGCAGGCGATCCCGAAAAGCTCCATGCCCATGATCGTCGAAGCGAGCGGAGTGTTCGTCGCTCCGGCAAAGATCGCGACAAAACCAACCCCCGCGAGCAAATCGACCGGACCGCCGGTAGGTCCCGACAAGGAGCAGCCGAGCGCCGCACCGATGAAAAAGAGCGGTGTCACCTCTCCTCCCTTGAACCCGCAACTCAGAGTCAGCGCCGTGAAAATAAACTTCCAGAGCCACGCCATCTCTTCCCCACCCCCTGCCGAAAAGAAGGTCGAAATCGTCATGTCATCCGGATTCGGAGACCAGACGCCGAGGCCGAGATACTCCCGCGTCCCCACCGCATAGACGAGCCCGATGAGAAGCATCCCGCCGACAAATGGCCGCAGCGGCGCATAGGGAATGACCCTCGCGAAGATTGCTTGCAACCCGTGCGTCGTCTCCGCAAAGAGCGCGGCGACGAGGCCGGCCGCAACGCCGACGATCGCGACCTGTGCGAGCAGAACCGGAGCGAACCACTCTCTCATTCCCCCGATCACACTCGTCACCGCGTAGAGCGTATGCCCGGCTCCCCATGCATGGCAGGTCCAATCCGCGATAAACGAAGCGAGGAGGCAGGGCAGGACCGCGCTCGCCGAGAGACGGTCGACGAGGAGAACCTCGATGGCAAAAACCGCTCCGGCAAAGGGCGTTCCGAAGATCGCTCCAAAACCTGCCGCGATCCCCGCCATCAGCAGGATGCGGCGCGGCTCCGACTCGAGTCGCAGCCATTTCCCGAACCCGCTTGCGAGACTGCCACCGATCTGCACCGCCGTACCCTCGCGCCCCGCCGAACCTCCGAACCAGTGAGTCACGACAGTGGCAAAAAGAATGAGTGGCGCCATTCGTCGCGGCACGCCCTCCCCCGTGTCGTGAATTTGATCGAAGATGAGATTATTGCCGCCTTCCGCCGGGCGACCCCAGGTGTGATAGAGCAACCCGATCCCGAGACCGGCAAGCGGGAGAAAATAGAGCAAGGCCGGATGCGCAAACCGCGAGGCTGTCGCGAGATCGAGACTCCAGAGGAAAAACGCACTTGCCGAACCCACCGCCAGAGCGACAGGCACGACCAGAGCAAGCAGGAAAAGAGCGGTTCGCAGACGAGACATAAAAGACAGTACACTGAACCTAGAGCAGTGACCGGGGGCCGGGGCAAGTAGCGGTCGGGCCTTTTCTGCTCGGCCGACGCTTTCCGATCCTTTAAACTGCCGTGGTTAATCCACCCGCCAACCGCGATGCCCAAGTAACCTTACTGCCCTCTCTCCCCGATACCCCCGAAAAATTCCGCAACTTCTCCTCTCACCGCCCGTTTAATGGTCGACCCCACGCTCATGAACGTCCGACTTTTCCTTCTCTCCGCCTGCGCTCTTCTCACGCCCTTTCTCCCGGCTGAGGAAGCCGCCACGGCACCCGACGGCAACGCGGTCTACCGCACCTGGACGGACAATCAGGGTAAGAAGCTCGAGGCGACCTTCCGCGGGATAGAGGGTGACCAGGTCTTCCTGCAGGTGCGCAACGGCTACGTCTATCGGCTCCCCCTGGAAAAGCTTTCGGCCGCGGACCAGGTGGCGGCAAAGACACTCAAACCTGAAGGCCTCGGTATCCCTGCCGACCCGAAGCTCGCGCAGGCTGCCGCCCGCATCGACGTGCTCGTCAACGAAGGCCTCGAAAAGGCGAACTTGCAGCCGAATCCCCTCGCCTCGGACGAGCAGTTTGTCCGACGCGTCTACCTCGACATCGCCGGACGCATCCCCACCAGCACGGAGGCCCTCGCCTTCATTGAGGATTCGAGCCTGTCAAAGCGAGCCAAGCTGATCGATAGGCTTCTCGAGTCAGACGGCTACCGCAGCCATCTTTTCAACTACTTCGCCGACATGATGCGGGTGGCCGACTCGGCCAACAAGGTGCGCTACTACACGTATCAGGACTGGTTGAAAAGCCAGATCGCGGTGAATCGACCGTGGGACGAGATCGTCCACGAGATGATGACCGCCGACGGCAAGCTGCTCGAGAACGGAGCGACCGGCTACCTGCTGCGCGACGCGGGGATGCGTCTCGACAATCTCAGTCTCACCCTCAGCACTTTTCTGGGAGCCAATGTCTCGTGCGCCCAGTGTCACGACCATCCCTTTGCGGATTGGACGCAGCGAGACTTTTATGAAATGGCCGCCTTTTTCGGAGAAACCGAGACCTACGGGGCAAGAGGCCCGAAGGGAGGCAATCGCGGAGAGATACGACAGGCTCTGAACCTGATAGACGACAAGCGGATGGTACAGCAGGCAAAGAACGTCCTCCGCGTGAACGGAATGGCCGTGGTCGACACCGGGAGCAACGATCTCGCCCTGCCCCACGATTACCAGTATGATGATGCCAAGCCCGGAGACCTGGTCACGCCGAAGCTGATCAGTTGGGCGGACGAGGCGAAGAAGGCCCCTTCCCTGCCCCCGACCAGAATCGATGGGGAGGGCGAGGTCGAGTTGCGCACCCGCTTCGCCGACTGGATGACCGCTCCGGAAAATCCGCGCTTCGCGATGACGATCGCCAACCGCCTCTGGAAACGCGCCTTCGGTGTCGGCGTGCGTGAGCCCGTCACCGATCTCGACGTGCCCGAGGCGAGCGTGAATCCCGCCCTGTTGCGTCACCTCGCCGCCGAGATGGTGCGCCTCGACTTTGACCTGAAGCAATTCATGCGCCTGCTCTACAACACGCAAACCTATCAGCGCGAGGCGACGAGCTACGAACTGACTGACAATACTCCCTATCTGTTTCCCGGTCCCATCCTCCGCCGCATGAGCGCCGAGCAGGCCTGGGACTCGTGCGCGACGCTCGTCGTAGGCGAAGACGTGGATCAGTTCAAGTCGCACCGCGGTGAGAAGTATGCCGAAGTCATGACGATCGACTTTGCCGGAGGCGGCTCTCCCGAAGTGCTCAAGGGCAACATCGAGGAGGCGATCGCAGCGATGCGTCAATACGGCGGCAAGGGCAACGCAGCGCCCCCGGTCACTGGCAAGAATAAGAAACGGGCCACGAGAAAAGAGGCGATGGAGGAAAGCACGGATGAAGAAGAGGACTTCACTCTCAATCCCCCGACGCGGAACGGACTTGTCCTCGCGAGGGCTTCTGAGTTACCGCAGCCCGAGCGGGATCAGCATTTTCTCCGCATGTTCGGTCAGAGCGACCGGGAGATCGCGGACAGCCAGAGCACCGAGGGCAGTATCCCGCAGGTCCTCATGCTGATGAACGGAGAGGCGCAGGAAGTCATCGGGCAGGCCGACTCTCTCGCCGTGAAAGTCGCGACGACGGGAGCGACTCCCGCCGAACAGGTCACGAGCCTTTACCTCAGCTTCTTCAGCCGCAAGCCCGATGCCAACGAACTCGCCATCGCCGTCGAGGGCCTTCAGAGCGGCATGGCGATGAGCGATCTCACCTGGGTGCTTTTCAACACCCGCGAGTTTGTCTTTGTGGAATAATCTCTTCTCTCTCCGACCCATGAAACTGGAAAACTCTCTTGATCCCCTGAGCCGCCGCGCCTTCTGCGAGCGATGGGCGAAAACCGCTCTCGGTGTCTCCGTCCTCGGCGGCAGCGCCGGGCTCGGCTACAGCGCCGACGAGGCCGCGACCACCGCCGCACTCTCCCCGGAGCCCGGATTCGGCAAGGCGAAAAACATCATTTTTCTGCAAATGGTAGGCGGCATGAGCCACATCGATACCCTCGATCCCAAAGAGGGCGAGACGCAGGGTCCGGTCGCTCCCATCGGCACCGCGGCGGGATTCCAACTCGGCGGCACGATGGTGAATCTCGCGAAACATTCCGACAGCATCTCCATCATCAGGAGCATGACCTCCAAAACGGGCGTCCATGCGGGCGGACAATATCTCATCCGCAGCGGTTACGAGCAGCGCGGCACGATCAAGCACCCGAACCTCGGCGCCTGGGCCCAGCATTTCAAAGGCCCCAGTCACGAGACCCTGCCCTCGAGCGTCTGCGTGAATCGCCAGCCCGAGAACGGGAACGGCTTTTTCCCCTCGAGCTATTCGCCCCTCCCCATCCTCGATCCCGAGTCGGGCCTCCAATATGCAAAGAGCGACGTTGAGGCCGCCGTGATGGCCAAGCGTCTCGAGATGCTCAACCGTCTCGACAGCGGCTTCCGCGAACGATTCAAGACGGCGGCGGTGGAGAGTTACACGCAATTCTATGAAAAGACAGTGAACATCATGTCGAGCACCGACCTCGCCGCCTTCCGCCTCAGCGAGGAACCCGCCGAACTGCGCGAAACCTACGGCGATAACAAACTCGGACAGGGCTGTCTCCTCGCCCGCCGCCTCATCGAGCGCGGGATTCGCTATGTCGAGGTCACCGGCGGCGGCTGGGACATGCACACGAACATCGAAGAAGGCATGGCCGAGCGCGGGGCCGAACTCGATCTCGCCCTCTCTGGTTTACTCGCCGACCTGAAGTCGCGCGGCCTCCTCGAGACGACCCTCGTCGTGCTCTGCTCGGAATTCGGACGCACCCCGCGGATCAATGCGAACGCCGGCCGCGATCATCATCCGCGCGTTTTCTCGACGCTCCTCGCCGGAGGCGGGGTCAAGGGCGGCTACGCGCACGGCTCGAGCGACAAGGAAGGATTCGCCGTCGCCGACAAGGAAGTGCGCGTGCAGGACTTTCTCGCGACGGTGGCCTGGAGCCTCGGGTTGCCGATCGACGAGGTCGCGAAATCGGCGAGCAATCGTCCGTTTACGGTCGGCAATCACGGAAAACCGGTCGTGGAGGTCTTTGCCTGAGAGCGAAAACGAGTTGACCCGGGTCCAAAAATGGCCTACAGCGTCAACTCCCCGCTCGCGAATCGGCGTTTCGGGGACTTTCGGATTTCAATCAGGCAACTGAACCAGCAACTATCATGGGCACCTCAGCAGAACGGAACAAGAATCTCACCAGACCGAAAAAGTCCAACGGTGACAGGGCACGTCGTCAGCGCGACCAGAAGAAGCGTCTCGTCGCTCTCGGCATGGACGAAGCTGTCGTCGCCAAGCTGAACTCCCGCGAGGTGCTCGACAAACTCAAGCGACCCGCGCTCGTGGTGAAAGAGATCGAGGCGAAAAAAGAGGGCTGAGTTCCTCCCCACTTTCGGGCGATTTGCCCGTTACGAGACGGCCCTCATCGGCCGTCTTTTTTTTGGCCGGATCGCTCGGGTGACCGAAGGGCTTCGGATTGCGTAATAGGTAGACAGGAATGTCCACCCTCCTTGAGTTGGCTCCCACCCCCGCAGGTCAGGGGAGTAAATCCGATTGCTTTTTCCCGCCCCGAGGTCATCGGTTTCCCATGAAAATCCCCGGACTCCGTGCCGCCGACGAAATGGTCGGCGGCCTCGCCCACTTCGGACGCATGCTCGACAAGATCCGGCTCGCCGCCGCCGACGCGCTACCGGACGGATACTTTCTCGGCGACGAGGATTTTTCCTGGTGGGACGCGCGCTCCTGCCGCTTCCTCGGCGTCGACTATGCCGCGCTGAGGAGACAGGTCGAGGCGGGAGGCAGTGATGAAGCGATCCTGCAGTGGTGCATGGAAAACGGCTCCCGCCCGAACGCGGAGCAAATCGAGATCTGGAGCACTTTCATCCTTAAACGCGGCTGGCGCGACGAAGCTACCCCCGGACTTGAAGTGGAAAAGCGCGCCTGCGGCCTCGCTGATCGCGATGACATCGTGACCTTCGTGGAACTGCAGAAGGCCCAGGAATCGTGACTCGACATGAACAAGTTTATTTCCCTCAGCCCCCTCTTCCTAGCTCTCAGCGGCACCGTCAGCGCCGTCGACTTTCAAAAAGACATCCTCCCTCTCGTGAAGGAGCATTGCTGGAAGTGCCACAGCAACGAAGAGAAAGCAGAGGGCGGGCTCGCCTTTGACGACATCGAGTCACTCCGCAAATCGCAGATCGGAGAGCATGGAATCATTCGTCC
>JANQVJ010000080.1:5871-11071 GCA_030730365.1 Verrucomicrobiales bacterium | reverse complement strand
ATTCCGGTCAACGGAATCCCTGTATACAATCCGCCGCATGACGAAACGCCTCCTCTGTATTCCCCTGATCCTGAGCGCCGTGGCCCTCGCGGCCGACGACACGAAGTTCGGTGTCTCCATCACCGGGAAAGACGACCGCCTCCGCATCGAACTGAACGGGGAGCATTTCACCGACTACATCATCAAGGGCGAAGACCGTTATTTCCCGCTCTTTTACCCCGTCCTCGGTCCCGGCCAGGTCGCGATGACGCGAAAGTATCCGCTCGAGATCATCGAGGGCGAAGATACTGACCACCCGCACCACCAGTCACTCTGGTTCGCTCACAGCGACGTGAACGGCCACTCCTTCTGGGCGGTGCGCGAGTATGGCGACGTCAAGCCCGGCAAGACGGTCCACCGCAAGTTCAAAGAGGTCGTGAGCGGAAAAGAGAAAGGCCACTTCATCTCCGAAAATGACTACGTCGCCGCCGACGGCACGATTGTGATGAGCGATACCCGCACGGTGCGATTCACCACGCCCGCCGACGCGATGGCGCCGCGCCTCATCGACATCACGATCGCCTTCCACGCCACGAACGGCGACGTGACTTTCGGCGATCAAAAGGATGCCGGCATGGCCATACGCGTGGCTTCAGACCTCCAGGTCGAGCGCCGCACGAAAGAGAAAAACAAGCTCGCCCCCGCCGCCGGCCACCTCCTCAACAGCGAGGGCGTCAAGGACGTCGAGACCTGGGGCAAACGCGCCCGCTGGGTCGATGCCTACGGCGAAGTCGGCGGTCAGCCCGTCGGCGTCGCCATCCTCGACCATCCCGGTAATCCGCGTCACCCCACCCACTGGCACTCGCGCTCCTACGGCCTCATCACCGCGAACATTTTCGGCAAACGCCACTTTGAAAAACTCGATGATCCCAAGGCGGGCGAAATGGTCATCCCCGACGGCGAGACCGTGACCTTCCGCTGGCGCTTTGCCTTCCACCGCGACGATCCCGCCAAGGCCGATGTGGAGAGCCTCTTCAAGCAATTCGCGGCGGAGTGAGTCACTCCCCTAACGGAACCAGAGGGCGGAACGTTAGGAACGGCGAAGCGCAGCGGGCCGCGTGACCGATCCGACCGGCGCCCCGGGAACAACGCCGCCACGGGAATTTTTGGCCGATCTTGATTCTCAATCCGGGCGAGGCGGGCCCATTCCCACTCGAAAAAGACTTTTCCGGCAAAGTTTTTGGCAAGAGGTCTATCGCGTTGACGGCGATTCAGTATTTCCCGTCCCGAACCTCGAAGTGAGTCGGCTTGCCGAGAAGAGGTCGCTCGTGATCGATCCAGTCGGCGACCCAGTTGATGAGCCTGTCTTCGGAGACCGAGGGCGGACCAAAGAGCCGCCGGGACTTTCCCGCGTTACTGAGCCACGCGGTGGCGGCCTCGGTCCCAGTGAACTCGACCTTATGATTGAGGAGCCCCTCAAAAGTAAGCGCGACCTCCCGCACACTGAGGATGCGGGAACCCGTCACGTTGAGAACGAAAGGCTGCGGCGCCGCGGTGGCGTGATCGAGCGAGCGAATCGTCCGGCTGATCGCGTCCCCCTGCCAGAGGCAGTTGAAATAGCCCGTCGTGAGATCGACCGGCTCGCCGCGGCTCACCTTCAGGGCGAGGTCGACAAGCACTCCGTAGCGCAGATCGACCGCGTAATTCAGCCGGATGAGGGCGAGCGGCGAGCGGTGCACTTCGCTCGATCGCAGGAAGGCCGCTTCACGACCGAGGCACGAGACCGCGTAGTCTCCCACCGGACCGACCTCGTCCTCCTCGGTCGAACCGCCGCTGTCGGGCTCGACAAAGGGATAGACGCAGCCCGTCGAGAGCGCCACGATCTTCGCGCCGGCATAGCGCTCCGCGACGAGAGCGGGCATCACCTCGTTATAAAGTGCGAGCGTTTCCGGCGAATCGCTCGTCCCGAACTTGCGACCGGCGAGGTAAAATACGGTCGCGGCATCGGGCAACTCCGCCACGGAAGCCGCGTCGGTGAGATCTGCCGGATGCATCGTGAGGTATTGAGACTCAAAGAGAGCCCGGGTCTCCTCGTCGCCGAAGCGCGAGACCGCGATGACGCGATTCGACGCGCCGAGGATGTCAAAGCCCCGTTTTAACATCAGGCAGAGGTGATAGCCCATCTTTCCCCCCGCCCCGGCCACGATGACATCGCCATCAAGGCGCCCGAGCGTCTCGACGAGGGCGTTGCAGGGTTCGCTGGCAAGCAGGTCGAGTTCTTCAACCGACCGGGGGGCATGGATCATGGCGGTGCTGTCAGGGTCGGGCGAGGAACTGGACCGCATCGACGACGACGTAGCCATCGGCAGCTTCATTCGAAATCGTCACTTTCGCAACGCCCTCAAAACGATGCACCCCGAGACTGACAAAACCCGCCTTGTCCCCCTCGTTTTTCCGCTGATCGAGGGTGATCGTCTTTTCCCCGTCCGCCGCATGGATCGTGACACGGGTATTGCGGGCGCGGTTCGGGTTCGCGGGATAGCTGATCCGCACTTCGTGATCCGCGGCGGCAGGCAACTTCGCTTCAAAAACAGCGCGCTTCACTTCGGGAACGACGCTGGTCCCATAGCTGTCGTGGCGATAACCGAGATCGACGAAGACCGGTCCCGAGGTCGAAGTCGTCCAGTCCCCCTCGTAGCTGGCGGCCTCGTCATCGACGACGATACCGGGGAACGAGGCGCTCGAAAGAAGCTCGCGCGGTGCCGCGTTCGGCGGCAGATCGAGGACCTGACCGTCAGCAAGGAGCCGCTCGCGCAGGTCTGCGTAGGGCACCGCCTGCACAGGGATATTCGCCTCGATCGCCATGACCGCGGCGGTCGCGGCGGACTGGCCGAGGATCATGAAGACCGGCTCCATCCGGATCGAGCCGAAGGCGATGTGGGAACTCGAGACGCAGACGGGCACGAGCAGATTCGCGCCTTCGCCCACTTTCGGGACGATGGAGCGATAGGCGACGACATAAGGACCGCCCGGCGAGACCTGGACATCGCCCTCGTTCTGCACGGTGCCCTCTTCGGTGATGTAACGCTGCGTGTTGTGCGAGTCCATGTTGTAGCTCCCGAGCCCGACGGAGTCCTCCGCCACCCTGACACGGCGACAATCCAACTCCGTCACGACATAGTCACTAACCATGCGTCTTGCCTCACGCACATAGATCTGGCGGGGCCAGTGACCGTTTTCGACAAACTCATCAGCCGCGAGGCCCCAGGGCTTCATCGCCTCACGCACCGGCGCGGGGACGCGGGGATGATTCGCAAGCGTCCACATGAGCCCCTCCTGATAGGTCCGATGGGCCGCCACGATGCGCTCGCGTTCGGAGTAGGAGGCCTCGGGATACTCATCGTTCGCCCCGATGTAGTCGGTGGAAAACGCACCGAGATTGTTCGTGTCAGTCTTGTGATTCGGCATCATGCCCGGGCTGAAGGGCAGGCGCAGGTCTCCCGCTTCGAAATTACGGAAGAGCAGCTCGAACTCCGCTTCGTCGTAGCCGGCCGGCTTGGGAAAAGGGACCCGGTTGCGCTCGTCATGGCTCATGCACATGCGGAAGTTGAAAGCCTGGATGCGTTTGTCGCCCTCTCCTTCCCCGCCGGGCGGATCGGCATGGACACCGGCGACGAGTCCGCTCGCGGGATCGCCGGGGACCTTGTAGGGATCGACGGGGCGCACGAAGAGGTGCGTCTTCATTTGTTTTTTCTGCACGCCGTTGAGGGTCTCGCCGTAGACGGTGTTGGCCTCGCGTCCGGTATGAAAACTGACACCCGCCGCCGCGAGGAGATCACCCTCGTAGGTCGCATCGATGAACATTCTCCCGGCGAAGACTTTGCCGGACTCCATCGTGATGGAATCGATGCGATCGCCGGTTTTCTTCACCCCCGCCCCGCGATCGAGCCGCTCTTCGAAGAACACCTTCGCCCCGGTCTCGCCTAACATTTCTTCAATAAGAGTCGCGGCGACGTGCGGTTCGAAGACCCACATCGCGTCCGCCTTTGGATCGAAGATAGGGCCGCCGCCCTTCTTTCCGGGGTCATCCGGCCGCTGCAGGGTCCACGCTTCAGGCTTCCTGTAGTGAAGATGGACCCGTTGGTAAAATTCGCGGCTAATCCCGCCGATCGTGTCCTTTCTCCCCGAGTCGGTCGAGCCGAGCCCGTTCGTGGTAAGACCGCCGAGGTGATCGTTCGGCTCGATCACGGTGACCGTCTTCCCCATGCGCGAAACCTGGATCGCCGCCGCCACCCCGGCACTGGTCCCGCCGTAGATGACCACGTCGGCCTCGACCGGCGCCTGCTGCGCCCCGGCGGGGCGGCATAGAAGGGTGAACACAAAAAGCAGGGCGGTCGGAGGGAAAATGGTCTTCATCGCGGCGGATTCTCTCCCCCCGCCGGGAAAATGCCGAGAAAAAAATCACCCGCAGGAGTCAACAGGGCCACCTCTCCGATTCAACCCTGTTGACTCCGCTATTGCGGGGCGTGGGCCTTCCATGATTCAATGCGGTCATGCACGCCCCCGCCTCTCCGCAAGATCTCCGGAACGTCCTCCTATTCAGCGCGATCTACATCCTCGCGGCGGGGGGCTACTCCTTCGTGCAGGGAAACGGGGAATTCATTTTTTACATCGTCGTGATGCTGGTGCTCGTCGTCGCCCTCGTCGCGGCGCACCGCCGCGTCCGCCTGAGCCGACCGCTCCTCTGGTGTCTCTCGCTCTGGGGGCTGACGCACATGGCAGGGGGACTGCTCCCCATCCCGGCGGGCCGGCACGACGCTGATGTGTCGGGCGTGCTTTACAATTTCTGGTTCATCCGTGACTGGCTGAAGTATGACCAGGTCGTCCATGCCTACGGCTTCGGCGTCACGACGTGGCTCTGCTGGCAGGCACTCAGCGCCCGCACGCTCAATGTGGCGGGTCGCCCCCTCGAAGCCACTCCCGGCCTGATGGTTCTCTGCGCGGCGGCGGGAATGGGTTTTGGCGCGTTCAACGAAGTGATCGAGTTCATCGCGACCCTGACACTACCCGAAACAAATGTCGGCGGATACGAAAACACGGGATGGGACCTCGTCTTCAATTTGATCGGATCGGCTGCAGCGGCGGTGATCCTTTACCGAATCTACCGTCCACGTTTCGCGTCCTGAGAGCAGTCGGGTGATACCCCTGGCGGGGAAGGCGG
>JANQVJ010000080.1:1773-5771 GCA_030730365.1 Verrucomicrobiales bacterium | reverse complement strand
CAGTATGAGAAATGCAGGTTAGAGTCCTTGCCCCTCTCTCGCCGTGAGCCCTCACTCCGCCACCGCCTTATAGACCTGCCTGCCGCCGAGCCAGGTCTCGCGGACCGTGATCGCGCGGACTTCTTCCACCGGGCAGGTGAGAATGTCTCGGTCGAGCACAATGAAGTCCGCCAGCTTGCCCGGCTCGAGGGATCCCTTTTCCTTTTCCTCGAAGGTGAGCCAGGCGTTGTTGATCGTATAAAGACGGATCGCATCAGCCCGCTCGATGATCTGCTCGGGACGGAGCGAGTCGCCCATCCAGCGGGGGTGACGGGTCAGGGTCGTCCAGATCCCGAGGAAAGGATTGTAGGGATTGACCGATCGCATGCTCCCGATCTTCTGCATGTGGTCGGACCCGCCCCCAGCGATGACGCCTTTTTGCGCGAGCGTTTTGTAGGGCTGGAAATACTCGAGCCGCTCTAGGCCGAACTGCTTCAGCAGGGTGCGACCATCGAGGTAGAGCCAGGCGGGCTGCAAGTCGGCGACGATGCCGTGGGTCGCCATCTTTTCGATCGCCTCCGCCGTCATGAAGTTGCAATGGGTCACACAGGGACGCATCTCATTCACGGGAAAGTCCTCGGTCCCGATCTTCGCGTAGACATCAACGAGACGCTCGACCGCCCCGTCACCGACCGAGTGAGCGGTGAACTGCAGCCCTTTGGAAAGCGCGTGCCGGGCCATCACGTGGAGCTTTTCCGGCTCCACATAGACCATGCCCCGATACTCGGGATCATCGATTCCGTAGGCCGCGCTGACTCCCCAGGGGCGCTTCATGTAGGCGCTGCCGGTGAGCATGCCGCCGTCGAGGAAGATCTTGATACCGCGCAGCCAGAGCTCGGAGTTGTAGGCATGCAGCGGATGCGCCGCCGCCTTGTCGATGTTCTCGAGGACTGTCTCGATCGGGGACTGCGCGTTGACACTGTAATAGAGATAGACCCGGCAGGTCAGCCGGTCCGAGTCCCGCAGGGCCGAATAGAGCGCGATGCTGCCGTCCCCCGCCCCGCGATCCGAGACGCTCGTGAGCCCGACTTTGTTGTAATCGGCGAGGAGCTCCGCGAGCGCGTCGACCTTGCCTTTTTCATCGGGACTTTTTGTGCCCGTTTCCCCGCGCTTGATCAACCCCGTCGCCGAACCGCGCAGGATCCCTGTCGGCTCGCCGGTCGCGGGATCTTTCTCGAGACGGCCCGTCCCGCCCTCGGGCGCGGCGGTGTCCCGCGTGATCTCCGAGAGAGAAAGCGCCAGCGAATTCACCGCCGCATCGGGACCGGTGCGGAAGACGACCGGATGTTTCGGCGCCGCTTCGTCGAGCTCGGCCCGCGTCGGGAAACGCTGCTCGCGCAGGCGCGTGATGAAGACCTGCGAGAGATTGATCCAGGTCCCCTCGGGCACCAGCGCGGTGCGCCCGCGGATGTAGGTGAGGACATCGGCGATCGTTTCCATCTCGGGGATGACGTGGTCGTATTCGAAAACCGAGGCCCCCGTGCTGTGCACATGCGAATCGATCAGGCCGGGCAGGACCGTCGCGCCCTGCAAGTCGATCCGCGTGGCGGCGGCGGCGAGCCCCTCCGTGATCTCGGCGTTCGTCCCGACCTTCACGATGCGCTCGCCCTCGACAAGCATCGCCTCGGCGATGGAAAAGTCCCCGTCCACCGTGACGATGTGCCCGTTAATCAAAGCTACCGGGGCGGCAGGGAGCGGCAGAGCGAAGGCGCACGCGAGGACGGAATAATAAAAAAGGCGTTTCATTTGCGGGCGAGGATGACAGATCGCGCCGCCGATCTCTATCCCGTGATCCCGTTCCGGAGCGGAGCGATCACACCTCCAGCTCCACGGGAAACTCGGGGCAGAGCACCGATGCCGGCACTTCCCCATTTTGAGAGTCAAAGAAACGCATTTTCCCCGTCGCGCTCACCGTCCAGAACTCAAGACAGCCGATCTCAAAATAGAGATCCCGCTTTTCCTCCATCTCGGCACGTGTGTTGGAGGGAGAGAGCACCCCGATGCAGATCTCGGGTGCCATTTCGAAAACCTTGAACTCACGCATCGGCTCGTATCGCTCCCGCGACATCCACGCCGCGTCGACGAGCTTGACGCCGTCGGAGGTGGAGACGGGGCACTCGGTGATCGTTCGACCGACACCCATGAGTTTCGTGAGGAGCCCGACCGCTTCACTTTGATAAATCCCATGGCGCGCAATGGCCCAGGGACTGAGAACGAGGTGACCGTAACGATCCGTTTCCACCCGCTGTGTTTCGTAAAGCCCCATCTCGCCGCTCTCGAGTAATTCATCCCAACGACGATGGTTCAAAGAATGCTGATCGATGGCTTCGGGAAGTTTCAGATAGAGCGCCATGACCGAACCATAACTAAAATCGTTCATTTGACCAGTTGCTTTTGCGAGAGGGCACTTTTCGAGCTCCGCTCCGGGGCTCGGCGAATTCCCGTTTTGAAAGGGATCAAACGGGCTTATATTCAGGGCTCTCATCGCGAGTTGATCTATGCCCGCCCGCGACGACCAGCATCTTTCCCATGAAGCGCGTCACCCTTTCCCTGCTCACCCTTGCCGCCGCCCTCAGCGCCGGATTTTTCCTGACCGGATGCGAGAAGGTAAAGCCCTACCTCGAGACGGTCAAAACCGCCCTCGACCGCGAGACCGAAGAGGAAGCCGCCGCCCGCAAGCCCCTCGCCGAGGCGGATATCCCGCCTCCGCCGGCACCGGTGAAAATGGAACCCGTCATCAACAAAGAGGCGCGCGTCTCCGTCCTCGGCTACCACGACTTCACGGACGGCTCTTCGACCAACGACATGATCCTCAACATCGATGATTTCCGCAGCCAGTTGCAGGCGATCAAAGATTCCCAGCTCCACGTCATCAGCATGCGCCAATTCCTCGACTGGAAACAGGCAAAGGCTGACATCCCTGCCGAGAGCATCCTCATCACCATCGACGACGGATGGAAAGCGACCCACACCCTTGCCATGGGCGTGCTGAAAGAATTCGGCTATCCCTACACCGTCTTTTTTTACAAAAACTACGTTAACGTCGGCGGCCGCTCCCTCACCCACGATGAAATCCGCGAGCTCGCCGCGAACGGCGCGACCCTTTCCAGTCACTCCGTCAGTCACCAGAACATGTCCAGCCGCGGCGGTCGCTCCGAGGCGGACTACGACACCTGGCTGCGCCTCGAACTGGAGGAGTCGCACCGCTTTCTCGAAGCGAACTTCGGCGACACCGGTGCCGTCGTGAAGACCTTCGCTTTTCCCTACGGCATCTACAGTGACCGCGCCCTCGAACTCGCCCGCGAGTTCGGCTACGAAGCCTGCTTCACCGTAAACGGTAAAAAAACCAGCTGGGACACCGAGGACATGGAGATCGGTCGCTACGTCGTGCATGGCACCACCCTCGCGAACTTCGATCCCGCCCTCGACTTCGGCGGAGGCAGCCTGACCTCGGCCGGGCGCAAACTCCTCGCCGAATCCAGGACCGAGACCGGCGAAGAGCAGGCCCCGCTCGTCACCGTGAACCCTACCCCCAACAGTGTCCTCGGCAATCGCCTCCCTCTCATCGAGATCGATCTCTCCAAGCTCACTGGCGTCGATCCCGCGAGCATTATTCTGCGTGTCACCGGCTTCGGCAAAGTGCCGCATCAGTTCGACAACGCTACCGGCCTCCTCACCTACCAGTTACCCCAGCGGCTCCGCCTTGACACCTGCGGTGTGCAACTCACCTTCCGCCACGCCGGTTCCGCAGACAACGAAGTGATCGGCTGGACCTTCCAGATCGATCCTATTGCCGACTACCTCTCTTCCGACGTGACCGCTCCCGGCAAAAACGATCCCCTCCCCGCCGACGACAACAAGGCACCCGCTCCCGAGTCCCAATCCCCCACCGCGACCCCGTCGCTCTGAGGGGAGACTACCCCAACTTTCACTTTCCCAACTTTCACTTTCCCAACTTT
>JANQVJ010000080.1:0-1673 GCA_030730365.1 Verrucomicrobiales bacterium | reverse complement strand
CCCAACTTTCACTTTCCCAACTTTCACTTTCCCAACTTTTACCGCGGCCGCAGGTCGCGCCTCCGCCCATGTTCTCCAATCTCTCCGACAACCTTCAGGAAACCTTTAAAAAACTTCGCGGACACGGGAAAATAACCGAGAAGAACATCTCCGACTCCCTCCGCGAAGTGCGCCTCGCCCTCCTCGAGGCCGATGTCGAGTTCTCCGTCGCAAAGGACTTCATCGCCCGGATCAAAGAAAAGGCCCTCGGTGAAACCGTCCTCCGCAGCATCCAGCCCGGACAGCAGATCGTCAAAATTTTCAACGACGAGATCGCCGCGCTGCTCGGAGGCGACGCCGCCCCTCTCGACCTCAATCCCCCTTCCCGCCTCCTCATCGTCGGCCTCAACGGCGCGGGCAAAACTACGACCTCGGCCAAGCTCGCCCTACACCTCCGCAAAGAAGGACGCCGCCCCCTCCTCGTCGCCTGTGACCTTTACCGCCCCGCCGCGATCGACCAGCTCGTGACCCTCGGCAAACAAATCGACATCCCCGTTTTCCGCCCCGAGCCCGGCGAGAGCGACGTCCTCAAAGTCGCCCAAGCCGCCCTCAAGTGGGCCGAAGATCAGGGCGGCACCGTCACCATTTTCGATACCGCCGGACGCCAGGAAGTCGACGAAGCCCTCATCGAAGAGCTGAAGCAGCTCCACCGTTTTCTCGCCCCGCGCGAGACCCTCCTCGTCGCCGACTCCGCCACCGGACAACAGGCTGTCAATGTCGCGAAGACCTTTGACGAGATCATCGGCATCACCGGCATCGTCCTCACGAAGCTCGATGGTGATGCCCGCGGCGGAGCCGCCCTCTCGATGCGCAGCGTAACCGGCAAGCCCATCAAGTTCGCCGGCGTCGGGGAGAAACTCTCCGACTTCGAAGCCTTTGTCCCCGACCGCATGGCCGGGCGCATCCTCGGCATGGGCGACATTGTTGGCCTCGTCGAGCGAGCCGCCGAGGCCATCGACGAAGACGAAGCCCTCCGCATGGCCGAGCGGATGAAAGGCTCGAACTTCGACTTCAACGACTTCCTCGCCCAGATGCGCATGATGAACCGCATGGGCGGCATGCAGAGCATCCTCGGCATGCTTCCCGGCATGGGCGAAAAACTCAAAGGCGTCAACCTCGACGAAAAAAGAATGAAGCGCACCGAGGCCATCGTCCTCTCAATGACCCCAAAAGAGCGCACCCGCCCCGAGATCATCAAAGCCTCGCGCCGCCGCCGCATCGCCCTCGGCAGCGGAGTGAGCGTGACCCAGGTCAACCAATTGCTCAAACAGTTCGGCCAGATGCGCAAAATGATGCGCAGCAAAGGCAAAATGAGCCAGATGATGAAGCAGTTCGGCGGCGGGAAAATGCCGTTTTAGGGGAGGGTAAGGGAGACCGCTGATCTTCGCTGATCTTCGCTGATGTTTTTGAGGTGGCAGCGCGGTAATTGGAGCGCGACGGTCCCTCGTCGCGAGGATTTTGTGCTTATTCGAACGATCGGAGTTAAAACGCGCACAGTCCGTTATGGGAGACACCAAACCACGTCGCTTTCACTAGCGGTTAAATCCCTAACACCGCACGACTGCGAAGCTTTTAATGACACTTTACCCCGGGGGGTGGGACATCCACGGCCCATTCGCCGAACTTTTTTCCTT
>JANQVJ010000079.1:15150-52850 GCA_030730365.1 Verrucomicrobiales bacterium | reverse complement strand
GTGAGGGCTCCGACCCAGGTGATGACGGTCGCGGCCATGTCGGCGGCTTCGATCAGGAAGACAACGCGGGCGAGCATGAAGACACCCGCAGCAACCATCGTCGCGGCGTGGATGAGAGCGGAGACGGGAGTGGGGCCCTCCATCGCATCGGGCAGCCAGATGTGGAGGGGAAGCTGGGCCGATTTGCCGACGGCACCGCAGAAGACACAGAGTACCGCGATGTTGAGAAGGCCGAAATTGGTAACGCCGCCGACCGCGGTTTTGATCTCGTCGAAGTAGATCGATCCGGTGAGAATCCAGACGAGGAGAATCCCGATCATGAAACCGAAGTCACCGATGCGGTTGGTGAGAAAGGCTTTTTTCGCGGCGTCGGCAGCCGAGGCTTTATCGAACCAGTGGCCGATGAGGAGGTAGGAGCTGACCCCGACGAGTTCCCAGAAGACAAACATCATCGCGAAGTTGTCGGCGAGGACGATGCCCGTCATCGAGAACATGAAAAGCGAGAGCGACGCGAAGTAACGCGACTTGCCCTCGTCGTCCTTCATGTAACCGAGCGAGAAAAGATGCACGAGGAAACCGATCGAAGTCACGATCAGCATCATGCCGCGGCTGAGGGCATCGAGCTGGAAGCCGATTGTGAGACTGAGGTGCTCGCCGAGATTGATCCACGGATACGAGGCGGTCTCGACGACCTTGTCGCCGTCCGCTGCCAGCATGATGCAGAAGATGAGGGTGAAGAGCGCGGAACCCGTCGAGACGAGCGAGCTGAGACCGGACCAGCGTTTGAGTCCGAGGAGGATCGTCGCGGCCACGACGAGGGGCAGCAGGAGAACGGCCCAGGCTAGAGTATTGACATCCATGGAATAAATCGTTCGCCGTAAAGATCAGTATTTCATCGAGTTCACCTTCGTGACGTCGGTCGTCTCTTTCGTTCGGAAGAGCGCGACGATGATGGCGAGGCCGACAGCGACCTCCGCCGCTGCCACGGTAATGATAAAGAAGAGAAGAACCTGTCCGTCGTAGTTCGGCTGACCGTCCTGCACATTGAAGCGGGAAAAAGCGACGAGAGTGAGGTTCGCGGCCGCAAGCATAAGCTCGAGGCACATGAAGATGATGATGAGATTGCGCCGCACGAGCACCCCCGCGAGACCGATCGCGAAGAGGACACCACTTACGAGGAGGAAGTGATTGAGAGTTAAAGCGGATTCCATAGCGTTGCAGTCAAAAGGGCGGTCGGCGGTCACTTCAGTTCCTTTTTGCTCAACACGACCACCCCGACGGTGGCGACGAGAATGAGGACCGCCACGATTTGGACGGGGAACCAGTAGGTGCTGAAAAGGAGTTCACCAATATGATGGACATCGGAGGTGCCCGGACCTTCGACTTCGGTGAGTGCTGGAATGGTGGCTTTTCCGACGTCGCTCCGGGAGAGCACCGAGATGACGAGGGCGATGAAACCGACGATGACCCCGCCGGCACCGATGATGTTAATGAGGGGACGGCGGCGTTTTTCCTCCTCGCGCACATCGAGGAGCATGATGATGAAAAGGAAGAGGACCATGATCGCCCCGGCATAGACCAGAATCTGAAGGATGCCGACGAGAAAGGCATCGAGCTGGATAAAAAGCGCCGCCAGCCCGAGGAAAGAGATGATCATCGAAAAGGCCGCCGAGACCGGGTTGCGGTTCACGACCACGCCGATCCCGCCCATGAGGGCGAGCGCTGAGAAAAGGTAGAAGAGGAAAGACATGGCAGGAGGAGCTAGAAGCTGGGAGCTAGGAGTTGGAATGAAGGCTCCGAATGTAAGCGTTTGTTAGTTTGGCTACCTCGGTGGCCAATAGGCTTGCTGAAGAAGTGTCCGCGTAGTTCAGGTCGCGTGTGAGGATCAATTGATAACGCAGTTCCTCCAGAGAACCCTGTGAGATATTGTAAAATTTGATTTTGTCTCGAATTCCACTGCGCTGGAAACCCTCGGCGATGTTTGATGGAATCGATACTGCGGCCCGGCGCATCTGTGAACTCAGCCCGTAGATCTCGTCTCGAGGAAATTCCTTCGTCAATCCATATACAGCAAGAGTCAGTTGATGTGCCTTCTGCCATACTATTAAATCTTCGAATGACTTTGCAGGTTTCAAATATTCTGACTCCTAAATTCCAGCTTCTAACTCCTGTTCCCTACTTTAACTCGTTCCACTTGTTCACGAGTCCTTCGCGGACGCCGCCGATTTCGTAAAGCTTCGTTTTGTCGTGAACCATTTCGGCGCGGCTGAGGCCGGTGATGGCATAGTCTTTGCGGAGGTAGATAGCCTGTTCGGGGCAGACTTCTTCGCAGAGTCCGCAGTAGATGCAGCGGATCATGTCGATGTCGAAAGCGCGGGGACGCTTCTCGACTTTGGCCCACTTGTCATCGCTCGGGATTTCCTCGGGCTTGATCGTGATGGCGCGGGGAGGACAGATGAACTCACAGAGCTGGCAGGCGACGCAACGCTCGCGACCGTGCTCGTCGGTGACGAGGGCGGGGGCGCCGCGGTAGTGTTCGGGCAGATGGCTGTCCCACTTTTCCTCGGGATACTGCATCGTGACTTTGGTGCGGCCCGAGAGGATGCTGAAGAAGTGGCCGAGCGTCACCCGCATTCCCGTGATGATCCCGGGAAGGTAGAGGTGTTCCCACCACTTCAGTTTTGGACGTTGGACGATGATGGCCATTTGGGGAAGAAGTTAGAAGTCAGAAGTTAGAAGTCAGAAAAGATCAGCCGAACATCATTTTCCAGAGTTGTGGCCATGCAAGAATGACGGCAGTTAGCGCTACGTTAAATAATGCGATTTCGAAGAAGAAGACCCAGCCGAGTCGCATGAGCTGATCGTAGCGGAAACGGGGAAGGGTCCAGCGGATCACGATGAAAAAGATAATCAGGGCGATGACTTTCGTGAAGTAGACCCCGATGTGGATGAGACCGTGCCACCAGGGGACGGCGGCATCGACGGACTCGGGCGCGAGCCAGCCGAAGGGAAGGCTCCATCCGCCGAGAAAGAGGGTCACGGCGAGTCCGGACCCGATGATCATGGCAGCGTATTCACCGAGGAAGAAAAGGGCGAACTTCATCGAGCTGTATTCGGTGTGGTAACCGGCAACGAGCTCGGTCTCACACTCGGGCAGATCGAAGGGGAGACGGTTCGTCTCCGCGAACATCGAGGTCATGAAGATGATGAACGAAATGAAGATCGGAACGGCGAGAATGAATCCTTTCAAGCTCAGCCCTTCGCCCCAGAGCGGGAGGAGCGCCCATCCGTTCAGGGCTTGCTCCTGAACAATGCGGCCGAGGTTGAGCTCGCCGTAAATCATGATGAGCGGGACGATGGAGAGACCGAGGGAGATCTCGTAGGAGATCATCTGACTCGTCGAGCGGACCCCGCCGAGGAAGGAGTATTTTGAATTCGAAGACCAGCCCGCGAGGACGATTCCGTAAACGCTGAGCGAGGCGATCGCGAAGACAAAGAGCGGACCGACGTCGAGATCGGCGATGACCATTTTTTCATCGAAAAGGCGGCTTCCAAAGGGAATTACGGCACAGGTGAGGAGGGCGGGCACCATCGTGAGGGCGGGCGCCAGCCAGAAGTAGAATTTGTTGACGTGGGCGGGTGTGAAGTCCTCTTTGAGGAGGAACTTGATCCCGTCGGCGACGGCCTGGAGCAGACCGAAAGGACCGACCCGGTTCGGGCCGACGCGGTCCTGGATCGCGGCGCTGACGCGGCGTTCCGCCCACACCGACATGGCGACCATGGGCAGTGTCACGAGGAAGACAAAGACCACGATCTTGATGACGGCTGCGATGATGATGTGCCAATCCATTGAAAATAAGGGGGTCAGCCGACGATGAGGCCCGAGGCGATGCGTTGTTTTTCACGCTCAAGGAGCGGAATGGTGACACCGGTCTCGATGAGCGGCACACCGAGATCCCCGATCTGCCCCCAGGTCAGGCCAGAGAATTCGCTCACCTCGGCGGCGAGTTGCTTGAAGAGATCGGTCACCGCGTAGATGCCGTTTCCGCCCCCGGTGGCCTGAATGAGATCGCGGACGATCTCCCAGGGTTCGAGAGTTTGTCCGGGCGCGTCGACGGCTTTGTTGAGGCGCTGGAGACGACCGGTTGCGTTGATCATTGTCCCTGATTTCTCGGCCCAGGCGGCGCCTGGGAGGACGACGTCGCTCGCATCGGCGGTGGCGTTGGCGAGCGGGTAGGTGGAGAGGAGGAAATCGAGCTTGCCGAGGAGTTCCGGGGTGAAGCCGGCGTCATCGACGAGGTCTTCCTGCAGGGTGATGACGGCTTTGATGCGCCCCTGTTCGATGCCGGCCTTAATCGCCTCGATCTGTGATCCGGGGTCTTCGAGGCCGAGGACGAGCTTCACGCCGTTCGTGTTCGGATTGCGGTCGGCGGAGATGAGGTAGCCATCAGGTTCGCCGACGCGGGCGACAGTATCGACATGACCGGCCTTGAGGTGCTTGACGAGACGGTTCACGATGAGGAGTTCCTCGTTCGTCATCCGCGCCGAGGCGATCACGGCGATCTCACTGCCGTCGAGGGCGGAAAGTTTGTCGGCCGCGGTCGCGATGGCTTCGCTCCAGCTCGCGAGGCGGTGGTGGTCACCGTCTTTCACGAGTGGATCGGTGAGGCGGGCATCGCTTTCGATCCAATGGAAATTGAGGCGGTGCGAGTCGGGCATCCAGTCTGAGTTGACCTCGTTGTTCTGACGTGGCGTGATGCGGTAGATCTTATTCTCGCGGGCGAAAACAGTGATGTTGCACCCGGTCGCGCAATTTGTGTCGATCGTGTTCGTCTCGCGCATGAACCAGACGCGCATCTGGAAGCGGAAATCGTTCGAGGTGAGCGCGCCGACGGGGCAAATGTCGACGGTGTTGAGCGAGTAGTTGTTCGCCAGTTCACGACCGGGATAAACTGTCAGGACGGTGTGGCTGCCGCGATCGGTGAATCCGAGAACCGGATCATCGGCGATCTCGTCAGTGAAGCGGATGCAACGGCTGCACATGATGCAGCGCTCGTCGTCGAGCCGGATACGGGGACCGACGGCGACGTTCTTCGGCTTTTTCACCTTCCGCTCACGGAAGCGGGATTCGCCTTTGCCGTGCTCGACGCTGAACTCCTGCAAGCTGCATTCCCCCGCCTGATCACAAATAGGGCAGTCGAGGGGGTGATTCGCGAGGAGAAGTTCCATCACGCCCTTGCGGCATTCTTCGGTGAGCGGGCCGGTCGTGCGTATGCCCATGTTAGGGCCGATCGTGTTCGCGCAGGCGATCACGGGACGGGGCATCCAGGCGATGGGAAGGTGGCCGTTTTCGTCGGGGGCGGGTGCTTCGGCACCAGGAGCGGGGCGCGGTGGCATCCCCATTTCGACGAGGCACATGCGGCAGTTGCCGGGCGAAGTCAGCTTGGGGTGATAACAATAGTGCGGGACTTCGACCCCGGCCTGACGGCAGGCTTCGATCATCCGCATTCCTTTAGGGAACTGATACCACACACCGTCGATTTCGACGTCAACGAGATCTGTTTTTACTTCGCTCATCTCAGGATCTCAAAGGCCGGCGGCGGCGGTCAGGGTTTCGGCGTTGACGATGGCTCCCTCGAGCTCGGGTCGGGTGTCGGAGACCAGTTCGTCGCGGAATTTTTCGACAAAACTTTCGGTCGGCCACGAACAGGCTTCCCCGAAAGCGCAGATAGTACGGCCGTCGATGTTTTTGGCGACACCGTAGAGGGTGTCGATGTCGCTTGGCGAGGCTTTCCCGGCGACGACGCGGTCGGTGATCTTTTTCATCCAGAGCGATCCCTCGCGGCAGGGGGTGCACTGACCGCAGGACTCGTGGGCGTAGAAATTGTTGATGTTGTTTAGCACCCAGCTGATCGAACGGCTGTCGTCGATGACAATGACCCCGCCGGAGCCTGCCATGGAACCGCAGGCGGCGAGAGTGTCAAAGTCCATCGGGATATCCCAGATCGTGAGTTGGCGGGCGTCGTCGCCGCGTCCCACCGTGAAGACTTCGTCAGCGCGCAGCACCTTGGCCGAGGAACCGCCGGGGATGACCGCCTTGAGCTCGCGTCCGGGCTTGAGTCCGCCGCACATTTCGTTGATGACTTCGCCCATCGTAACCTTGCCGACTTCGACTTCGTAGTAGCCGGGCTTCTGCACGTCACCGCTCACGCAGAGGATGCGGGTGCCGGTGTTGTTCGGGGTGCCGGTCTTCGCCCAGGCGTCAGCCCCGATCTCGAGGATGTGCTTCACGTGGCAGAGCGTCTCGACGTTATTCACGATGGTCGGGCAAAGGTAGAGGCCCATCGCCGCGGGAAAATAAGGCGGCTTGATGCGCGGGTAGGGACGCTTGCCCTCAAGCGACTCGATCAGACCGGTTTCCTCGCCGCAGATGTAAGCGCCGGCGCCGCGGTGGACGTAGATCTCGAGGTCAAATCCCGAACCCTGGATGTTTTTGCCGAGAAAGCCCTTTTCGTGGGCTTCGGCGATAGCCTTCTCGACGATTTTTGCGGCTTCGGGGAATTCCTCGCGAATGTAAATGTAGGAAAGGTTTGCGCCGACCGCGAAGCAGGCGATCGCCATTCCCTCAATGAGCTGGTGGGGATCCTGATGGAGGATGTAGCGGTCTTTAAACGTGCCGGGCTCGGATTCGTCGGCGTTGCAGATGAGGTAGACCGGCTTCGTGTTGGTCGGGGGGATAAAGCCCCACTTCACGCCGCAGGGGAAACCGGCGCCGCCGCGACCTCGCAGGCCGGCCTTTTTGACTTCGTCGATGATCTCCTGCTTCGGAAGGGCGAGCGCTTTTTTCAGCTGCTCGTAACCGCCTTCGCCCAGGTAGGTCGCGATGGAGCTGTCCCAGCCCACGCGATCAATGTTCCGGAAGACGACCCGGTGCTCTTTGGCGTGCGGCACGCGGCCGCTTTTGTAGGAAATTCCGCTCATCACTTGGAGTATTGGCTGAGGAGTCCGTCGATATTGGTGACCGCCTCGTGGAAATCATCATTGACCATGCAAACGGGGCCGAAGCCGCAGCTCGCGAGGCATTCGGCGAACTCGATGCTGAAATTGCCGTCTCCGCTCACCGCGATGGGGTGGTGGTGGGTCACGCCGGAGCGGTCGATCCCGGTCTTTTCGCAGAGCGAGTCCATCAGCTCGTAGCTGCCGGCCATCGCGCAGCTAAGCGTGCGGCAGACGCGGATGTGGTATTTGCCTGGCGCTTCCTGGCGAAATCCGGGGTAAAAGGTCACCACTTCGAGGACCTTGATCGGCTCGAGCTCGAGCTTGGCGGCGGTCCACTCGACCGCTTCTTCGGAAAGATAACCGAAGTGGTGCTGCAGGTGGTGAAGCACCGGAAGGACCGCCGATCGCTTGCTCACCGGGTAATGGGTGATGTGATCATCGATCTCTTTTTCAAGCTCTGGAGGGACGGCGAGTGGCATGGTAAGGGGCGATAGGTTGGCTCAGCGATCACATTCCCCCATCACGAAATCGAGACTGCCGAGGATGGCGACGGTGTCACTCATCATGCAGCCTTCGAGGAGTTTGGGCAGGATGCTGAGATTGACGAAGGAGGGAGCGCGGATTTTGAGACGGTAGGGGACCCCGCCGCCTTTGGAGTGGATGTAAAAGCCAAGTTCTCCCTTCGGATTTTCTGCCCCGAAGTAGACTTCACCGGCCGGGGCGTCGAGCCCTTCGGTCACGAGGATGAAGTGGTGGATGAGTTCCTCCATGCTCATGAGGACCCTGTCCTTGTTGGGGAGGCGCTCTTTCGCATCGACCACGTTGATGGGACCGTCGGGCAGACCAGCGACGGCTTGGCGCAGAATGAGGACGCTCTGACGCATTTCCTCCATGCGGACGAGGTAGCGGTCGTAGCAGTCACCGACCGAGCCGACGGGTATGTCAAACTTGTAGCGGTGATAATCGAGATAGGGATTGGCTTTGCGGAGATCGTGATCGACTCCCGAGCCGCGCAGGTTCGGTCCGCTGAGACCCCAGGCGATCGCATCTTCTTTGGAAATGACGCCAACGTCACGGGTCCGGCCGAGGAAGATCTTGTTCCGCGTCAGGAGGGTGTCAACCTCGTCGAGGGAGATGAGAAACTCGTCGCAGAATTTGAGGAGCTGATCCGTGAATCCCTCAGGCAAGTCACGGATCTGGCCCCCGATGCGGGTGTAGCTCGTCGTGAAGCGGGCTCCCGTGAGGAGTTCACACAGGTTATAAATGCTCTCCCGTTGCGTGAAAGTGTAGAGGAAGACGGTCATCGCCCCGACATCCATGGCGTAGGCGCCGATCCCAAGGAGGTGGGCGGAAATGCGGGCCATCTCGCAACAGATCGTGCGGATCGCCTGGCCGCGCGCGGGCAGCTCCCAGCCCATCAGCTTTTCCACGGCGAGGGCGTAGGCGACGTTGTTCGCGAGCGGGGCAAGGTAGTCGAGTCGATCCGTGTAGGGGATAAACTGGTTGTATTGCATGTTCTCGGCTATCTTCTCGTCGCCGCGGTGCAGGTAGCCGATATCGGGGTCGGCTCTGGTGATGATCTCGCCGTCGAGCTCGAGGACGATACGGAGGACGCCGTGGGTCGCGGGGTGCGACGGACCCATGTTAAGAACGAGCTTTTCGCCGACGAGATCTTCGGTCGTCTGCTGATAGCCCTCCAGCCCGGCCGCGCGGGCGGCGGAGTCCTGAACTTCAATTTCCCGGGTTGTGGTCGGCATGGCGGTTTTCTGGCTCGTGGATCAAGTGGAGCGCAGCAAATTTTCGACTATCGGTGCGCGATTTTCGAGGGTCAAGGGGACTTTGTGAAATATTTCACAAAGTATTCCGTGCAGCGATACGTTACAAAGTCGGAAGCGGATTATACTCGCTTCCAGTCATTGAAAAGGCAGAATTGACACCATGGAAAATCAAAAGACGATTGCGAACGAGGGAACGAAGAAGCGGAGCGTGGGCTCATCCATCGTCGTGGGGATCCTCGGCGCGATCAGCGCGGTCTATCTTTTTAATCCCACTGCCGGGATTCTCGAGCTGATTCCCGACAATATTCCTTTCATCGGGAACCTCGACGAGGCCGCCGCCGCCGCCATGCTGATCAGTTGCCTTGCCTACTTCGGGCTCGATATCGGCGCTCTTTTCGGTCGCAAGACAAAGAAAGACGATGGCGTCATCGACGTCGAAGTCGAGGACCGCTGATTACCAGCCCGAGTGGATCGTCTCGCCCCGGGCCTTCGCCGCCGCCGCCTCGATGATGCGCGGCATGTAGGGTTCGGGGTTGGTGTCGAAGCCTTTTACACAGGGCGTGCAGCAGAAGAGCACTTCCTGATTTTTGTAAACGCGTCGGTATTTCGGGCTGCCTTCGAGATCTTTGCGGATCACCGCGCAGGTCGTGAAAGGGTAAGGGGTAACCGACGCGGGATCGGCCCTGGCGGTTTCTTTAAAAGAGGAGACAGATGGACCTGTCGTTCCCGCGAGCGGATTCGATGCGGTCGCCGCAGCAGGAGAGAATTGACTCTTCCCCGCGCAGGCAGTGACGGCAAGGACAAGAGGGAAAGCTGCCGCAGCGAAGAGAGGGGAGATCTTCATGGGAGTGAAGGCAAATTGCTCCCGTCTACGGTGAGTTCAAGCGTATTCTCAGGGGCCGCCCCTGGATCTGCCTCTGTCGACTCTGCCGAAGAGGGAGCGTGATGCTACTCAGCCTGCCAATGTCGCCGCGACATTGATTGAGATTCCGGTTCGTCCGTCCTGACCTCGTCAATGCCACGGTCGATAAATCAAAAAATCAGATCAGAAGGGGAATAAGAAAGGCCGCTTAGATTTTTGCGAAGAAATAGCTCGACTTTTCTTTCCGTCAAAGGTAGCGAACGTCATTATGGCTACAATCAAAGTGGCGTGTCCTGAATGCGGTCAAAAGGTGTCGGGAGATGAAGGTTTTCTTGGATCGCTCGTGGAGTGCCCCATCTGTTCGTCGAATATTCTTTTCCCCGGTCAAAAGCCGGCCGGATTGTCGCAGGAGACGCTTACTCCGGCGGAACCGGACCCGGTGAACCGGATCATCAGAGTGGGTGAGCCTCTTCCGGAAAAGCGAAAGAGAAAGAAATTGACTGTAATCGCCGCCCGACTGAAAAACGCCGCTGAGGACGAAGAGGATTTGCTTCTGCCGCCGTCCCCGATTTTCGTCGCCGAGGTGCGTCGTCGGATGGAACTTTCGCAGAAGGTATTTGCCCGCCGCCTGCGTATACCGCTCTCGACCCTGCGGAAGTGGGAGAGTAATGATACTCAGCCCACCGGTGCCGCCGCGACTCTGATTGAAATTCTGGACCATCGTCCTGAACTCATCCATTTGTTGGCCGAGTAATTATCCAATAGGGTCTTAAGCAGGAAGGCGCCTGCTCATCGAGCCGCAGTTTTGATTGTGGCGAATAAAGAATTCGACTTTTCTTTTCCTCAAGCGTAGCAAACCGAGATGGCTACCATAAAAGTGGCATGTCCGAAATGCGGCCAAAAAGTATCGGGAGATGAAAGTTTCTTTGGCACTGTCGTGGAGTGCCCCATTTGTTCGTCCGATATTCTTTTCCCCGGGCAGACGAGGACCGGATTGCCGCAAGAGATGCCCTCCAAGGCGGCGCCCGAGCCGGCGGAAGATTCGGTCGTGCCGGGTCCGCGTGAACCGGCGTGCCCTGATACGCATCCGGACGCGGTGATCCGGAGCAGCGGAGTAGATGAGCCTGTTTCCGAGCCTCTTCCGGAAAAGTGGGAGGAAGAGGCACTGTCCGCTCCGCAGGAAAACGCTGACGGAGATGAGGAGGATTTGCTTCTGCCGCCTTCCCCGATTTTCGGGGCGATCTCCATCGTCTCGGCCCTTCTCGGAGTCATAACCTGCCCCGGAGGGGTTCTTTTCGCCCCGCTTGCCATCATCTTCGGGCACACAGCCCTGGCAAAAGCTCGCCATAGTCCGGTGCAACCGGCTCCCGGTCATACCCTTGGGGCGATCGGCCTGATGATAGGCTACATTAATTTGGTTCTGCTCATCCTTCTCCTCCTCGCCATGGTCGTCTTTGGTGAAGCGATCCGCGGGGCGGTGGAGCCGTTCTTCCAATCGCTTTATCCCGGCTAGCGCGCCTCGTCTTGCAAGGTTGATGCTTGCAATTCCCAGTCTTTCGCTTAGGAAGGCGCTAGGGAAAAGAGGACTTGAATTACAATAATTTCAGTCTTTTTAATATTGAAGAATTCTTAAATAGTAGGAAAGTAAAAAAAGAACGAAGTCATGTTTGAAACGACCATCACCAACATCCGCGCCCGTGAAATTATCGATTCCCGGGGGAATCCAACGGTAGAAGTCGATGTGGAACTGGAAGGCGGCGCGATCGGACGTGCCGCGGTCCCTAGCGGCGCCAGCACTGGTGAGCACGAGGCCTGGGAGCTTCGTGACGGTGACAAGGATCGCTATCTCGGCAAGGGCGTGCTCAAAGCGGTCGAGGCGGTGAATGAGAAGATCGCTGTCGAACTCATCGGCCTCGATGCCACCGACCAGACCGTCATCGATAAACTCATGCTTCAGATCGACGGTACGCCGAACAAGAAGAATCTCGGCGCCAACGCCATCCTCGGAGTCTCGCTCGCGACGGCCCACGCGGCGGCGAACCAGCTCCAACTCCCACTTTACAAATACATTGGCGGCCCGAACGCAAAAGTGCTCCCCGTCCCGATGATGAACATTATCAATGGGGGTGCTCACTCGGATGCTCCCATCGATTTCCAGGAGTTCATGATCATGCCGAAAGGGGCTTCGAGCTTCCGTGAGGCCCTTCGTCAGGGTGCCGAGATTTTCCACGCGCTCAAGAAGGTGCTCAAGGATCGTGGTTTGACCACGACGGTCGGTGACGAGGGTGGTTTCGCGCCCGTGCTCGACTCCGCCTTTGACGCGCTTGAAGTGATTGCTCAGGCGGTTGATAAGGCCGGTTACAAGCTAGGTGAGGAGATCTTCATCGCTCTCGACGTGGCTTCGTCGGAGTTCTACGACAAGGTCAAAGGCAAATACGTCTTCAAAAAGTCCGACAAGTCAGAGAAGACCGCGGCTGAACTCGTCGACTACTACCTTGAGCTTCAGAGCAAATACCCGATCATCTCTATCGAAGACGGTTGTGACGAGAATGACTGGGATGGCTGGAAGACGATTACCGAAAAGATGGGCGACAAGACCCAGCTCGTCGGCGATGACCTTTTCGTGACGAACACCTCATTCCTCCAGAAGGGGATCGATCTCGGGGTGGCCAACTCCATCCTCGTGAAGGTGAACCAGATCGGTTCGCTCACTGAGACTCTCGACGCGATCGAACTAGCCAAGGAAAACCGCTACACCAGCGTCATCAGCCATCGCTCGGGCGAGACTGAGGACAGCACCATCGCTGACATCGCCGTTGCCACGAACGCGGGTCAGATCAAGACCGGCTCACTGAGCCGCTCGGATCGGATCGCAAAATACAACCAGCTCCTTCGCATTGAGGAAGAACTGGGCGATGACGCTGTCTACGGCGGCAAGATGCGTGTCTAAGCACAGGCTTCAGTCAAAACCATGCGTGACCCGGAATTTAAAGATAACGTGGAACTCTCCCTCCGTCTCGACGGAGGGGGGGCAAAACCCCAACCGAATGTGTGGAAGCGCCTTTCCCGGGTCATGGAGGTGGTGATCTATGTGCTCCTCATCCTTACGGTGGTGAAACTCTTCGGTCCTGAGATGGAGCGGCAGAATGAACTGGTGGCGGAGAAGGAGCGCACTTCCCATATCCGGGATGAGAAAGAGGCCCGGGTCCTGCGCCTGCGTCAGGAGCATCGTCTTTTGAAAACCGACAAAGGCTATCTTGAGACCGTCGCCCGTGACCGGCTCGACCTCCAGCGTGAGGGCGAGCACATCATCCGGATCGATCGCGGAGAAGAGTGACACCGCCGGCCTCGCTATTTTTCGTGGCGGGGCATTTGTCAGGGTGCCTGACCGTCCGCTATTTTTCGCCACGATGAAAAGACGGTTTAACAGACGTTTTGAAAAGGACCGCACGCCGAGCCGCGCTGTCGTGGAGAATTATCGTGCGACCTTCACCGGGCTGAGAGAAGTGCGTGACAAAGAGGTGGAGGAAGATTCCGGTCTCGGGCTCGTCCACTACCGCGGTCGTAAGGAGGAGTACGATCTCGGGGTCGAGTACAGCAAAAGTGGCGATGCGCTGGATCGTGCCGTCGGGGCGAAGATCCTCGCTGAGTTGGGTTGGGGCGACGAGTCCTTTCTCGAAGAGTCTGTTGAGGTTCTCATCGGACTGCTTGGGGATTCCGAATCCGTCGTCGTCTCGGCGGCAGCGGCCGCCTTTGCGCACCGCTCGGATGATCGTGCCATCCCCGATCTCGTCGGCCACGTGGCGAACGAGGACCCTTCGATTCGCTACAGCGTCACCGTCGGCCTTGCCGGCAATGACGACCCGGACGCCGTCGCGGCTCTTATCATCCTATCCCGCGACGGAGATCGCGAGGTACGCGACTACGCGGTGTTTGCCCTCGGATCAGGAACCGATCTCGACACGCCCGAGATCCGCGAAGCGCTGCACGGGGCAATGGCGGATCCTGATTCTGAAATCCGCGGTGAGGCGCTCGTCGGCCTCGCGGAGCGCGGGGATGAACGGGTCAAACCGGCATTGATCGACGAATGGAAGTCTGATGAGATCAGTATTCTCAGTCTAGAGGCGGCCGAGGTGCTGAGGGATCCTGATCTTCTCCCTCATCTGGAAGAGATGGGCGAACTCCTCGACGAAGAGGCGGACGAGTACTTTCAGGAGCAACTCGCCGCCGCCATCATCGCTTGCGGCGGGGAGTGATCCCGGAGCGGCCAGAGGAAAGGGATCCTTATCTGCGATAGTGGCGGCGAGGAAAACAGAGCCTTCACGGTGATTGATTGAAATCCAGTTGCCATCCGGCGGGGAGCGAGTTGGGTGAAACCAAACACCGATGATCACATTTCTAGAAGGAACCCTCGAAGAAAGCTGGCCCGGCCGGCTTGTCATCAATGCCGGCGGCGTCGGCTATGAGGTTACCGTTCCTCTTTTTGGCGACGAAGTCTTCGGGCAGATCGGGGGAAAAACAAAGGTTCTCACCCACCACCACATCCGCGAGCAGGAGCAGACCCTCTACGGTTTTCCGGATGAAGCCGCGCGTGATCTCTTCCGCCTCCTCATCAATCACGTCTCCGGGGTCGGCCCCAAGGTGGCGATGTCCATCCTCAGCGGCATGGCGGCGGTCGACTTTAAAGATGCCGTCGTCGGTGGTGACATCCTAACGCTCTCTAAAATCCGGGGGCTCGGGAAAAAGACTGCTGAGCGCATCGTCCTCGAGCTCGGGGACAAGGTCGGAGTAAAGGATGCGTGGAAGGCCCAGTCGGTCCAGTCCACTCTCACTCCCGAGGCCGCTGCGAAGAACGACGCCCTCCTCGCCCTCATCTCGCTCGGCTACAAACAGGTCGAAGCGCAGAAGGCGATCGAAAAAATACCCGCCGATCTTGTGCGACCGGATGAAATGTTACGCGCCGCGCTGCGACTACTACAGGGATGATGAGCGCTCCCTGTCTCGAACTGATGCAAGATTGGAAAAATAAAGCCGATCTCGTTCGCGCGGCTCTGCCGGAGGGCGGGCTCTTTGCCGAGAAGGCCTGGCGGATCTCGCCCGAACCTTTTGTCCTCAGCCCGGCCGAGGTGAGATACCTCGAGCAGCTCGGGCCCCTCCTCCATCGCTTCCAGAAGGTCTGCGATCTCATTTATCGTCGCAGCCGCAAGGGATCACTGCCCGGGTGGATTGCTGACTATCTCGATCGGGGAAAGCCTGCCGGGCTCCTCGAGGCCGGTCTTTCCGCTCCCGCTGACGCAGAGGTGCCCCGAGTGATTCGCCCCGATTTGATTCTGACTAACGAGGGATTCACCGCGACGGAGCTTGACTCTGTCCCCGGCGGAATTGGGCTCACCGCCTGGCTCGGGAGCATTTACGGCACCGCCAATCCCGAGCACCGCATCATCGGCGGAGAGCGCGGGATGCTCGACGGATTCGCCTCGATCTTTCGCCGGGGTGAGGGCGATATCCTCGTCTCGGAAGAGTCCGCGGCTTATCGGCCCGAAATGGAGTGGCTCGCAGCGCGGGCTCCGGGAGACTTTCGTGTCGCTTCGGTCGAGCACTACGAAGCCACTGGCCGGGACGTCTACCGCTTCTTCGAGCTCTTCGATCTTCCCAATCTCCCTGGGATCGACAATTTGCAGCGAGCCGTCACCTCAGGTGCAATCGAGTTGACGAGCCCTTTCAAGCCCTGGCTCGAGGAAAAACTCTGGTCTGCCCTTTTCTGGTCACATCCGCTCAAGGACGTCTGGAGGCGCGAATTGCGGGATGCGAACTGGAAGCGACTCCGCGAATTGTTCCCCCGGAGCTGGGTTGTCGATCCGGCCGAGGTGCCGCACCACGCCGTCATCCCGGGGCTCGAGGTGCAGAGCTTTGCCGAGTTAAAGCAATTCTCCCAGAGCGAGCGCGAACTGGTGCTGAAGCTCAGCGGATTCAATGAACGCGCCTGGGGCAGTCGCAGTGTCACGATTGGTCAGGACGCCTCGCAGGCCGAGTGGGGAGCGGCGGTCGATGAGGCCATCACCTCTTTCGAGAGCGCACCCTACGTCCTGCAGCGTTTTCACGGCGGGCGTCTCGTCTCTCATCCTTGGCTCAATGAAGAGACTGGTGAGGTGGAAATGATGGAGGGCCGCGTGCGGCTTTGTCCCTACTATTTTGTGAGCGCCGACGGGGGACAGGTTAGTCTCGGTGGCGTGCTGGCGACGATTTGTCCATCGGACAAGAAAATCCTCCACGGGATGCGCGATGCCATTCTCGTGCCCTGCCGGGTAGCGGAATCGCCTCCCGAAAACCGGGAGCAGGCGAGTTTTTAATAATTCCCCGTGATTTCCTCAGGATTGATAGTTAAATTTCCTTTATTTTAAAAGGAAACGAATCATAAGTTGCCTTTATGCGTATCAATGTTAAAATTTTTCAACATGATCCGTGTGCTCAGGTGGGCTCTGGCGAAATATCGTCTAAGTCCCTCCTAACTCGAGCGTCTCTAAATTTACAGGCCGAAGCGTAGAGGGCACGACCAGTGCTGAACCCATTTGAGGCTAACCAACGTGAAAAAGATCAAATTCACCTGCACGAATTGTCACGCGAAGCTTCGCGTGCCGACCCATCTCGCCGGCATATCCGCCCCCTGTCCGAAGTGCGGCGTTACCATCACCGCGCCCAGTGAGATTACCGAGGCGGTCGAAGACGATGAGCCTCGCCGTGCCGCAGTTCCGGTCTCGAGTTCCAGCGCGGCGGCCATTCGCAGCCAGCAGGAGGCGTCGACTGCCCTCGAGGCGCCCAGCTCTGCTTCTGGCGCCGCCCTTCCGGTCGCAAAAACTGACCCTTTAGTCGTCCCGGTCGGGCCTGCGCCGACTCCGAACCCCAGCGTCCCGAAGGTGACCGCCAGCGTTGAGGTTGCCCCGCCTGCCCCGCCTGCCTCGCCTGCCTCGCCTGCCTCGCGTCCGTTGCCGCCGCGCGCCGTCGCTGCCGAGTCCGACCATGCTGCCGACGCACCCCTGTCTCGTCCCGATGGCGACGAGGTGGTGGCGGAAGTGTTCAGCGTTACCGTTCCGGAACCACTGCCTGTGCCTCCCGCTTCGGTTATCACCCAGCCCATCCGGGTGAACTCCCGCCCCAATAGTCTGCCCGAAATTCGGTCGGACGTTTCGGGATCCGATGCGCTTCCCCGCCTCGATGTTTCCCTCGCTGGACAGGATCTCACCAGCGCCGCCGCCGTTCTCTTTGCCGAGAATGCAGGTCAGCCCGTGCGCACCCGAGTGCAACTTCCCCAGCCTGGAGTCGAGACCCATAAGTTCAGCCCCGATGATTTCATCGTGCCGCCGACCGCTCAGGAAGAGGTTTCTCCGGCGTTTGACGCTTTCGATCCCTCCGTCGTCCCCGGAACGGACGAGTTCGATGAAGCGTTGCCGGCCCGCTACTTGTCCATCCCGCTCCCCGGCGCATTCGACCCCATCCCGCTCGATACTCTGGATGATGCCTCTTACGACGAGCAGCCTGAATTCGACGATAACGAGGGGCTCACCTTCTACCCCGGGCCCGATGCGGACGAAGCGGATAACTATTTCACCGACTTGGCCGGCGATGATGAGATACCCACCGGCCTCGAGGCGCCCGCATGGAGCGCGGAAGAACTCGCCGGAGAGATTGACCCTGTGGACCGGATCGAGGTGCCGTGGAATCTCGAGCCAGCGTCTGTCCACGATGACGCTGACTTCCTCGCCGACGACGCGCCTGCAATCCAGTTGCCTGCACTCGAATCCAAGTCCGCGGAAAGTTTTGAGGATCGCTACGACGAAGTTCCCGTGAATTCCTTGCACGAAGGTTCTTTCGGAAAACTCTTTTCCCAGCAACGTGCCACGGGCGGAGAGATGTCCCCTCCGGTCTCAGCGGCACCGGCTTTCCCGGCAGAGAGTAGTGCCCATGTGCTGCCAGCTGCCGCCACAGAGGGGGCTGCCCAGCCGGAAGGTGACGTCCTCGAAGAGCTCTTCGGTGGATCGCTCCGCAGTCCCGAAGATCCGAAAAAACTTAGTAAGACGGCCGTCGTCATGATCTCGTGTCTCGTCGGGGCCGCGGTCATCGCTATCCTGATGGTCGTCCTCCTGGGTCAGCTCTTCCTTGGCGGGCGGGAGCCGGAGGATACTTACAAAGAAGGCTCAGTTGTCGAGAGTGCGGCGGCAGGGAAATCAAAAAGTGAAGCGAGAGCCGCGACGATCGCTGCTGACCTTCCCGCCATTGATGAAGCCCCGGCCGTCATCGATCCCGTCGCGATCGCCCGCGACTCATCGAACTCCGCAACAGACGGTGCGACCGCTACCGAGAGGCCTGCACTCTCGATTGATGAGCGAGTCCAGCAGATCGTCAATGGCACAGGCGTGGCTCCCGGCACGACCGGCTCGGTCAACGGACAAACCTCCCTCGATCTCGTGGATGATTCCGTTAGCAGGGTCGGCACCACTCCCGCCCCCGTTGAGACCCCCGCCCTTGTTGGGGCTACGTCTGCGGCTGCAGCGCCAACGGCCCCTGCTGTTTCAGCGCTGGCTGCCGCCAAGTCTCCCCTAGCCGGTCCGGCGGAGGAGGGGTCGCCTGCCGCTTCATCGACCGGGTCACTTGAGGCTGCGGGGAAAAGCGCCAATTACAACCCGCCCGCGAGCTTCGCCGCTCCCGGACCGGACGAAAGCCCCCTCCTCCGGGTCAACGATCTCATCGATGCCTTTCTGCGCGCGCCGGACTGGCAAGCTCGCATCAAATACACTTATCAGGGAGGCAGTCTCCAGCCCGCCATTGAAAACTATTACAAGAAATGGCCCGACGCGAGGATTGACCGCTTCTCTCTGCAACTCTTCCAGATGGAGCAGTCCACCGAACTGGGCGGTCCCTACTGGGTCTATCTCATCTCAACGAGCGACGCGGATCAGGGTTTCCCGCTCATCATCCGCGTCGAGGAGGGGAATCTGAAAGTGGACTGGGAAATCTTTTCCGAATTCAATGACCGCCACTTCGTGCGCTTCCGCGACGGCACCATGCCCAGGCCCTCGACCTTCCGGGTCGTCATCGAGCGGGTCTCCGATTACTACGGCACCGACCGCGAGGCCTTCACCAACGTGAAGGATTACTACGTCTATCAGATCAATCCTCCTTATGGTGATCTCAACGAGTTTTCCGAATACGCCTTCGTCAAAAAGGACAGCGAGGTCGCGGCCAAACTCGAGAAAGTCGTCGGGCTTGGTGAGGAGCCGCTCGCCGTCATCGTGACTCTTGACGAGAAAGCTTTCGAGCACGGAGTAAAACACTTCGTCATTTCCGACTATCTGACCGAGGGATGGTTCCGCTGACCCCCGGCCGGTATGGAGATCGAGATCGACCGCTTCATTCGCTATCTTGCCGTTGAGAAAGGGCTCTCGCTCAATTACCAACTCTCGGTAAGACGGTCACTCGAAGCCTTTGCCGGATGGGCCAAGGACGGATACGGGATCGAAGTGCCCGCGCGGGTTGAGCTCTCGCATCTCACCACCTACCTGGCTCATCGGCGGCTCGATGACAGGCTCGCCGCTTCGAGTCTGAGGGTGCAGCTCATTGCGATTAAGATCTTCTTCCGCCACCTCGCGGCAAAAGGCAAAGTCACCGCCGATGTGGCCGATCAAATCGATTCACCTCGTCTTGAGAAATACCTCCCCGAGACCCTCAATGAGCCTACCGTGAAGCGGCTCCTCGAGTCTATCGACGACACCCAGCCACTCTCTCGCCGCGACCGGGCCATCCTCGAGCTCATGTATGCGAGCGGTCTCCGTGTTTCCGAGCTGACCGGAGCCCGTCTCGAGAATCTTTTTCTCGAAGACGGTGCCATCCGCGTGACGGGGAAGGGCAACAAGACTCGTATCGTTCCGGTCGGAGCCGCCGCCCGCGAGTCCATTGAAAGCTATCTCGCAGGGGAGCGCCCCGTCCTCGTCAGTCGCCATAGCGGTAGTGAGATATTTCTTTCCAAGTGGGGAAAAAAGCTCACCACTACCCGCATCTGGCAGATCGTAAAAGAGCGGGCCAAACTCGCCGGGATCGAATCAAGCGTCTACCCGCATCTCCTGCGTCATTCCTTTGCGACCCACCTCCTCGGTAATGGCGCCGATCTTCGTGTCATTCAGGAGTTACTGGGCCATGCCGACATCGCGACGACCCAGATCTACACCCATGTCGATCAGAAACACCTGCGCGACGTCCACCGCAAATTCCACCCGCGGGGCTGATCAATCTTCGTCGGAAGTCTTCCACCAGTCGGCACCTCGTTCCCAGGGATCGAGAGACTCGGTCCGCTCTTCGGTGGCCTTGTCGTCTACATAGAGAGCGTTGCGTTTTTCATCGGCCGCGATTTCTTCGAGGAGAAGATCGAGCTGATCGGGCTCTTCCGCATACTTCTTCTCTCGCCAGACGAGGTAGCCGAAAAAGATCGCGATCCCGAGCACGACTCCGACAATCAGGCCCACGAGAAATAGAGCCGCAGCACTGTCCGCCGCGACGAGAGTGCTCTCGCCGACGCCAAAATCAGCCATCGCCGATTGGTTCATCCGGATGAGTCCATCGATCGCCATGAGAGCGAGGATGAAGGCTCCAAAGATCAGGGCAAGACGATTCCAGGACAATTTCATAGCGCGGGCAGGAGTGTTTTCGCATCCTTGCGAAGCAACTTCGGCCACTATATCAAATCTGTCACCGTGCTCAATCCCAAAAAGCCGTAAGGCCCTCATTTTTGCATTTATCGCAATTTTGAGAACAAAATGCTCTGCTCCGCGCGGGCGGAAGTCACCGCTGGCAGAGGCCGCAGCGGCCGAAAAACTCAAGTTCGTGCTCGAGGTCTGCAAAGCCGCTTTCCTCCGCGATCTGCTTTTCGAGATGTTCCACTGGACAGGCGATATCGAGGACCTCGACGGTTCCGCAGTCGCGGCAGATGAGATAGTCCTGATGATGATTCTCGCGCAGGCAGTAATGCGCCGCGCGGCTGTGGAAGCCGATGCGGCGGACGATGCGGCGCTCCTCGAGACGGCTCACGAGCCGATAGATCGTGGCGGGATCACAAGACACATCGAAGGAAGAGCTCGCTGCGATCTGTTGCAGCGTCATGGGTTGGTCCGCCGAGGCGAGGACTTTCAGGCAGGCCTCAAGAGCTGCCGTCCGTCGAAGGCCGGATGCCGAACACTCCGCAAGGAGGTCACTGATACTGGTTGTTTTGCAACTCATACAAGAAAGTCATCCTAGAGCGTTTGCGGGGAAACTGCAATCTTCGTGATGGGTTCACGAAGGTTGAGTGCTCAATACACGTCGCGCTGATAGCGCTTTGATTTCCTCAGGACTTCGAGATAGGCCTTGGCGTCGGCAGGGGACTTGCCGCCGTGTTCGGCGATGATCTCGATGAGGGCCTGCTGCACGTCTTTGGCCATGCGCGAGGCGTCGCCGCAGACGTAGAGATGGGCGCCGGACTCGAGCCACTGATAGATCTCGGCGCCGCGCTCGAGGAGACGATGCTGGACGTAGATCTTCTCGCGCTGATCACGGGAAAAGGCGAGGCTGAGATCGGCGAGAGTGCCGTCCTCGAGGTAGTCGAGCCACTCCAGCTGATACAGATAGTCGTAGGAGAAATGCTGGTCTCCGAAGAAGAGCCAGTTTTTCCCTTTCGCCCCGCGGGCGGAGCGCTCTTCGACAAAGGCGCGGAAGGGAGCAATCCCGGTGCCGGGTCCGACCATGATGACCGGCGTCTCGTCGTTTTCGGGGAGGCGGAAGTTGTTGTTGTGGTGGAAGAAGACCCGGACCTTGTCCCCGACGGCAACGTCGTCGGCGAGGTAGCACGAGGCGACCCCGGTGCGATCGCGATCGTGGGTGTGGTAGCGAACCGCCGCGACGGTGAGATGGACTTCGTCCTCGTGCTTTTTCAGGCTCGAGGCGATGGAGTAAAGTCTCGGGGTGAGCTTACGCAAGATCCCGGTGAAGGACTCGGCGGTCCAGTTTTTGTAGGGATAGCTCTCGAGCAGATCGATGAGCTGGCGACTGTCGATCCAGGATTTCAGTTCGGTGCGGCCCTCGGCATCGAGAAGTTCTTTGAGAACGGGATTCCCGACGATGGCGTTGAATTTATCCGCAATGGTCGGGGCGAGGGTGGTGATGTCAAAGTCGTGCCGGAGCGCGTCGGCGAGGGTCTTGTCTCCGAATTTGGCATTGGCGCTGAGTCCGGTCGCGGCGAGGATACTGTCTATAACGGAGGACCGGTTCTCGGGATAGATCCCGAGGGCGTCGCCGGGCTCGTAGACGAGGCCCGATCCCTCAAGAGAGAGCTCGACGTGGAGGACTTCCTTGCTCGAACCGGTCCCGTTGAGGACGATCTTTTGCGTGACCTCCGAGGCGTAGGGGTTCTCCTTGTCGTAGATCACCGAGGTCGCGACGGGGCCGTGGATCGTCGCGGTGGCGGTGACGGACTCGGGCTCGGGGAAGGCATTGAGAGCGCCTGCGAGCCAGGTGTCGAAGGTGGACTTGTAGTCGACGTCGCAATCGACACGGTCATAGACGCGGATCGCTCCGAGTTCGGCGAGACGGCTGTCGAAGTCTTTCCCCATTTTACAGAAGTGCTCGTAGCTGGTGTCGCCGAGTCCGCAGACGGAGTAGCTCAGTCCGGGGACCTGCGGCATCGTGTCATTCATGAAACCTTCGTAGTAACTGATGGCGGCATCCGGCGGGTCGCCCTCGCCCCAGGTGCTGACGACGACGAGGAGATTCTCGACCTTGACGAGATCGGATGGTTTCGCGTCGGACATGTTGGCGATGGTGACTTTGAAGTCATGTTTCGCGGCAGCTTTGGCGACGGTGGCGGCGAGCTTTTCACAGTTCCCCGACTCGGATCCGTAGAGGACGGTGAGTTTGCGCTTTTCAGCAGAGGGGAGCATGGGCGGGATGCTTCCGACAGCGGTGGCCGAGGCGGAACCGAGTCCGGCAAAAAAGCCCGAGAGCCAGAGGGCCTGGTCGCGGTCGAGTCCGGTCGCGAGCTTGCCGGCGAGTTGCTGCTGCTCGGGATTGAGAGGGGAGAAGTTCGAGAAACTCATTTGGGGCGCTGTTTAGCGGGTAGCGGTTAAGCTATTGGCTGTTTAGGGAATTAGAGGTGGGAAAAGCTAAAGGACAAAAGAGCTAAATGCTAAACAGCTAAATTCAGTTCCTTGTGGAAGTCGCGCCCGTGCTCAGTCGCTTTGACGTAACCGGCGCGGACCGTGAAGTCGCCGAAGCGCTCGCCTTCCTCGCGGTTTTTGGCGTAGTCCTGGATGAGCGGCTTCAGCATCTCCGCCGCATCGCTGCCCTCGATGGAGGAGGCGTAGAGCTTGTTGAGTCGCTGTCCGGCATGGCCTCCGCCGAGGTAGAGGTTGTATTTCCCGGGGGCTTTGCCGACAAAACCGATCTCGGCGATGTAGGGGCGGGCGCAGCCGTTCGGGCAACCGGTCATGCGGATGGTGATGGCATCGTGGCGCAGCCCCGCACCCTCAAGGATGCTGTCGAGCTCGGTGATGAGATCAGGGAGGTAACGCTGCGATTCGGCGAGGGCGAGCCCGCAGGTGGGGAGCGCGACGCAGGCCATCGAGTTCAGGCGCAGGGCGGAGCGCTCGTGGGCGTCGATCATCTTGTATTGCTCGAGCAGTTCGGTGATGGCGGCCTTTTTCTGCGGGGTGATGTTCGCGATGATGAGATTCTGATTCGCGGTGAGACGGAGGTCGCCGGTGTGAACCTTCGCGATTTCGCGCAAGCCGGTGAGGAGCTGGTAGGCCGGGGTGTCGTAGACGCGGCCGTTCTCCACGAAGAGAGTGAAATGCCAGTTGCCCGTGTGATCCTCGATCCAGCCGAAGCGGTCGCCGTTGTCTTCGAAGTGGTAAGGCCGGACGGCGCCGAGCTCATAGCCGATGAGTTTTTCGACCTCGGCGCGGAAGGCGTCGAGCCCCATTGTTTCGATCGTGTATTTAAGACGGGCATTGGCGCGGACGTCGCGGTTGCCGTGGTCGCGCTGCACGCGGACGACGGCCTCGGCCACGGTTACGGCCTGCTCGGGAGTGCAGAAGCCCATGACGTCGGCGAGACGGGGAAAGGTTTCTTCATTGCCGTGGGTCATGCCCATGCCGCCGCCGACGGTGACGTTGTAGCCGACGATTTTGTCGTTTTCGATGATGGCGATAAAGCCGAGGTCGTGGGCAAAGATGTCGACGTCATTGCTCGGGGGAACCGCGACGACAGTCTTGAACTTGCGCGGCAGGTAGTGCTTCCCGTAAATGGGCTCTTCGGGATCGGCGATGTCGTCGATCTTCGGCGGATCGTAGGTCACTTTGACCTTTTCGCCGGTGCCGTCGTCGAGCCAGATCTCATGGTAAGCGCTGGTGCGGGGGCTGAGGTGGTTCGAGATCTCAGTCGCGAGCTCGAGCACGTCGGCGTGGACCTTCGACTGATGCGGGTTCGGATTGCACATCACGTTGCGGTTCACATCACCGCAGGCGGCGAGGGTGTCGAAGAGGGACTGATTGATCTCGGCGATGGTCTTTTTGAGATTGCTCTTGATGACGCCGTGGAACTGGAAAGCCTGCCGCGTCGTGAGCTTGAGCGCGCCGTTGGCATGCTCGAGGGCGATGCGGTCCATCTCGAGCCACTGCACGGGAGTGGAGACGCCGCCGGGGACACGGACGCGGATCATGAAGGAATAGGCGGGCTCGAGCTTCTTCTGGCGGCGCTCCTTGCGGATGTCGCGGTCGTCCTGCTGATAGATGCCGTGGAACTTGGTGAGCTGCTGGTCATCTTTTGAGAGCGATCCGGTCGCCGCGTTGGCCAACCCGTCGAGGATGGTGCCGCGCAGGTAGTCGCTCGCATCTTTGATGCCTTCGTTCGCTGATTTGCCGAGGGTAGTGGCCATGAATCTCGAGGGGTAAGGGGAGAGAATTGAAAAGATTTTAAAGTTGCGTCGTTTACTAATGTATTGTATCTCCCGTTTAGCAAGCGGTTTTTACGATGCGTCTCCCCCTAAAAACAGAATATGCCTGCCAGGTCCTCGCCCAGCTCGCGAGCACCTATGCCGCCGGCGATGTGCGCCAGGTCGAGGACCTCGCCACGGCCGAGGCACTCTCGCCGAATTACCTCGTGCAGATCCTCACGACCTTGCGTCAGGCGGGCCTGGTCATCAGTCGGCGGGGAAAAAACGGGGGCTACCTGCTCGCGCGTCACCCCGGCAACATCACTCTCGCCGAGATCGCCACGGCGATGGAGGGCGGGTCGCTCATAGAAAGCAGCCCGGGCAACGGCGGCAAGTCCGCCGAGATGGTCCGCGCCGCCTGGGTGCAGGTGAACGAGGCGATGATGGAGCGCTGCAGCGGGATCACCTTGAACGATCTGATCCCGCCCTACGTCCCGCAGGATGGCGCGGACTGGGTGATCTTCTGAGCGCGGCTCACTTTTTCGCCGTGTAATCGAAGACATACACTTTCTCCAGGTGCGGCTTGAGGAGCTTCACGAACTCCTCGTGGGCGGGGTGGGGGAGGTAGACTTCGAGACCGGCTTTGTTTTTGAAGCTCACGAGGAAGGAATGGGTGAAGCCGTCATTGAGAGGCTCGATGTTTTCCGTGCCGCCCCATTCAAGATCGCTGATGGCGTCGATTTTGCTCTTGAGGGCCATGAACGCATCTACGATCTCGGTTTTTTTCGCCTCGGGTGTCCCGTCCTTGAACTGGAAGGAGACGAAGTGGCGGAAGGGGGCCGCTTCTTCGGCACGGGCGGTTTGAGTCAGTGTGATGGCGGCAAATGAAAAAATCGCGACGAAGAGAGGAATGAGTTTCATGCGGAAACCCTTTGCGAAACGGGCTGAACTGTCGATCATAAAAAATCACCTATGAGCAATTGGGAAACCTTCCAGAAATCGGTCCTCCGCTACCCTGAACTCGGCTTTGCCCTCGACTCGAGCCGGATGGAGGCTCCGACCGAGTGGTCGTCGGAAATGCAGGAGAAAATCACCGGCGCCTTCCGCGACCGCGCCGCGACGGAAGCGGGGGAGATCATGAATCCGGACGAGGGCCGCGCTGTCGGCCACTACTGGCTGCGCAACCCCGCGCTTGCTCCCGAGGCCGAGGGCAAATGGATCCGCGACGTGCGCGCCTCGGTCGAGGCCTTTGCCGCGAAGGTTCTCTCGGGAGAGGTGAGGGCGCCAAACAACCGCGCTTTCCGCCACGTCCTCCTCATCGGGATCGGCGGGTCCGCCCTTGGTCCCCAGCTCGTCGCGAAGGCTCTGCTGCCGGCCAATGCGCCGCTCGATATCCATTTCCTCGACAACACGGACCCGGGCGGGATGGACGACGTCTTCGCCGGACTCGGGGACGGTCTCGCCGAGACTCTTGTGATTGTGATTTCAAAATCGGGCGGCACGGCCGAGACCCGCAACGGCATGCTCGAAGCCGAGGCGGCCTTTGCGGCTCGCGGACTCGACTTCGGAAAGCACGCCGTCGCCGTCACCGGTGACGGGAGTCAGCTCGACAAGTATGCCATTTCCAAAGGCTGGATCGCGCGTTTCCCCATGTCCGACTGGATCGGCGGACGCACCTCGATCATGAGTGCGGTGGGGCTGCTCCCCTCGGCTCTGCTCGGGCTCGACATCGACTCCTTCCTCGCCGGGGCAGCGGCGATGGATGAAAAGACTCGCGTCGACGATGCCTCGGTCAATGCCTCGATGCAGCTCGCCCTGATGTGGTATCACGCGGGCGAAGGGCAGGGGAAAAAGGACATGGTCATCCTGCCCTACAACGACAGGCTCGATCTGATGAGCAAATACTTGCAGCAGCTCGTGATGGAGTCCATCGGCAAGGCGCACGACCTCGACGGCAAGCTCGTCAACCAGGGCATCGCCGTCTACGGGAACAAGGGCTCGACCGATCAGCACGCCTACGTGCAGCAGCTGCGCGACGGGCTCCCTAATTTCTTCGCGACCTTCATCGAGGTGCGCCGTTCGCGGAAGGCGGTCTCAATTTTCGTCGATGGCGAGGGCTCGACCACAGCCGACTACCTCCAGGGATTCCTCCGCGGCACTCGCAGCGCCCTTTCCGGAAACGGACGGCAGTCCATCACGATCTCGCTCGATGAGCTGACTCCTTTCTCCCTCGGCTTGCTCATCGGGCTCTACGAGCGGGCGGTCTCCTTTTACGCGAGCCTCATTCACGTGAACGCCTACCATCAGCCCGGAGTCGAGGCGGGGAAAAAAGCGGCGGGTGCCTTTCTTGATCTCCTGACAAAGGTCAAAAAACACATGGCCGAGACCGGATCGGGCGGCGTGAGAGCGGCGGCGATGGCCTCGAATGTCGGCGAGAGCGATGTCGAGGAAGTCTACCACTGCCTCAATCACCTCGCCGCGAACGGCTTCTGCACTCGCGTGGACGGGGACGGGCCGGGTTCGGATGAGTTTTATTGCTGATTGATACCCGGTTGACGAAGCGCGCTCAAGTCAGCTCGAGAAGCGCCGGTTTCGAGGGGAAAGAGAGAACGACATCTCGGGGAGTGCCCGGGGTGCCGTGATCTGGCCTGACGATAAGGCCTGCGGCTCGCGATGGTGCCGCGACTGCGGGACTTCTTAGGTATTGCCGAAAGACGCTCTTTTCCGTAGGTTTTCACCTACTACCATGACAACTCCGCAACAACCCAACTCAATCGATCGTCGAAAAGTTCTCAAATACGGAGCCGGATTCGGTCTTGCTCTGGCCTGGCCGAATTCCCGAGTCCTCGGCGCCAATGACGACATCCGCGTCGGCGTGATCGGGGTGAATGGCCGCGGTCAGTCCCACATCAGCGCCTTCTCGGGCATGAAGGGCGTGCGTCTCACCGCTCTCTGCGACATCGATCCCGCCGTGCTCGACGCCCGCGTCAACGCCGCCGCCGACAAGCAGAAGATCGAGGTGAAGGGATACGCCGACATGCGCGAGATGTTCGAAAAAGGTGACATCGATGCGATGGCCACGGCAACGCCGAACCACTGGCACACCCTCTCCGGGATCTGGGCGATTCAGGCGGGCAAGGACGCCTACATCGAAAAGCCGATTTCCCACAACGTATGGGAAGGTCGCCAGCTCGTGAAGCTCGCCCGCAAGGAAGGCAAAATCTGCCAGGGCGGCACCCAGAGTCGTTCGCTCGGCTCGATCCAAGCGGCGGTGCAATATGTCCGCGAAGGAAAGCTCGGAAAGATCAAATATGTCAAAGGGATGTGTTACAAAGCCCGCCAGTCCATCGGACAGGGCGGTAACGGAGAGATCCCCGAGGGCGTCAACTACGATCTCTGGTGCGGTCCGGCCGAGCTCGAGTCGCCTCTGCGCCGGAAAAAATTCCACTATGACTGGCACTGGTTCTACGCCTACGGAAACGGTGACATGGGCAATCAGGGCATCCACCAGATGGACGTGGCCCGCTGGTATCTTGGTGAGGACACGATCGCTCCCCGGACCATGAGCATCGGCGGTCGTCTCGGCTACGACGATGACGGCGAGACCCCGAACACTCAGGTCGTCTATCACGACTACGACGCGGCCCCGCTGATTTTTGAAACCCGCGGTCTGCCAAAGAGCAAGGAAGCGCAGAAGGACTGGGGCAAGGGGATGGAGTCCCCCGACGAGTTCGAAGGCATGAGCGGCGTCTCCGTGGTCGTGGCCTGTGAGGGTGGTTTTGTCTTCACTGATGCCGGCGGCAAGGTCAAAATCAAGGACCTCGACGGCAAGGAAATGCCCGCTCCGGAGGCTTTCAAAACAGAGGACATTTTCGAAAACTTCATCACCGCCGTAAGGAGCCGCAAGGTCGAGGAGCAGTATGCGGACTGTGAAGAGACCCACCTTTCCAGCGCCCTCTGCCACACCGGTCTCATCTCGCATCGCCTCGGCGCGGCCTTGAAGAAAGAGGAGATCCTCGAGACGATCAAAGACGACGCGCTCCTCACCGATCGCTTCGGCTCCATGGCCGATCACCTCGGTCGTAATGGCGTCGATCTGGCGAAGGAGAGCATCATCCTCGGGCCCATGCTCAAGTTCAATCCGGCGACGGAGTGGGCCGAAGGAAACGGCGATCTCGATGCGCCGGCCAACGCTCTTGCAACTCGAGAGTATCGTGCGCCTTACACCGTTCCCGAAGTGCTCTGAGATCAGCGGACTTTCCCGAACGGAAAGATTTGAAAGCGGCGCAGGTCAGAGGGCCTGCGCCGTTTTTTGTTTCGACGAAAGGCCCGCAAATCAATAGGCTGTCGGGATGAATGCGGCTACACTTTTACGGATCATCTCATTCCTCGTTCTCTGCGGGAGCATCGCCCCCGTATCCGCGCAGGTCGTTCCCCAAAATCCGAATCAGTTCACCAAACGAAAGCTCGGCGACAACGGCGGAGCGGGATCCTCGACCGGCGCCTCGGCGGTGACTCCGCAGTCCCGCACGGTGGTGGTGCAGCATATCGCCGTAACGCCCGTGCAGGCTTGGGTCAGTGCAAACGGGAAAACGATGGAGGCGCGATTACTCGCCTTTTCCGCTCCTGAACCGGGCGATGCCGGACCAGTTGAAATCATTCGCGACGGGAAGGTGCGTTTCCTTGTGACGGGACGGAAAGAGCCGGTCGACTTTCCCCTTACCGGTCTTGATGAGAAAGAACAGGTAAAAATCAAAGCGCTCGCCGAAGTCGCGGCGAAAGGGCCGCCGGCTCAGTGAGCTTCAGGGCAGCAGCTTTACGCGGATGTCCTTGAACCAGACGACCTGACCGTGGTTTTGCAGCCCGATGCGGCCGGTGCGGGGCTTGTCTTTGATTGCGATCTTGAACTTGTTGAGAGATCCGTCAGGGTTCTTTCCTGCCTCGGGCCAGTCATTCACATCGACATCGAAAACCTCTACGCCGTTGATGGCACAGGTCATGCGCGCGCCTTCGCATTTCAGGGTGAAAGTGTTCCATTCGCCGACGGGTTTGGCGGGATCTGTCCCGGGGGCCTTGCCTTCGTAGAATGAGCCGTTGCGCTTGCGGGCGTCGAGAGGGCCGTGGGATTTCTGGTAGCCAGCGTCGTCCATCAGTTGCACTTCGAAGCCTCGATGGACGGGGTCGGTTTTCTCGGAGCGGTAAAAGACGCCGCTGTTCGCTCCTTCGGATAGTTTGTAGGAGAGGCTGAGTTCGAAGTTCCCGTAGTCCGCCTTTGTCCAAATGTAGCCCATCCCGCGCTTCGTCACCAAACCGTCATCGGCTTCGAAGTCTTTCATGCGGCAGACGAGCGTGCCGTCCTCCTCGATCTCCCACGCCCCTTCCGCGAACTCCCACGCCTCGAGACTGGTGCCGTCGAAAAGGTTGATGGCGTCGGCGGCGAGGGCGGGAAGGAGTGAGAAGGTGAGGAGGAAGGATAAGAGAAGGAGGGTTTTCATAGAATCGGGTCAGGCGGGTGCGGTCGCCGGGTATCGGATCTTCGGAATCGCCTTCAGGAGGGTGCGGGTGACTTCCGATTGCGGGGAATTGAACAGAGCATCGGACTCGCCCACTTCGACGATTTTTCCCTCGTCCATCACCGCGATGCGGTCGGCGATGTAGCGGACCACGGAGAGGTCGTGCGAGATGAAGATCATCGTCAGCCCGAGTTCATCGCGCAGTTGCAGGAGCAGGTTGAGAATCTGTGACTGGATCGAGACGTCGAGGGCCGAGACCGGTTCGTCAGCGAGGATGAGTTTGGGCTCCGGCCCGAGGGCGCGGGCGATCGCGATGCGCTGGCGCTGCCCGCCGGAGAACTCGTGGGGATACTTGCGGATGTAGCGGGGGTCGAGCCCAACGCGTCCCATCAGCGCCGCGACGGCCGACTCGAGCGCGGAGCGGTCCCGCGCCAGTTCCGGCCTGCGCGTCAGGATGGCCTCGGCGAGGGTGCTGAAGACCGTCATGCGGGGATTGAGCGAGGCGTAGGGATCCTGAAAGATCATCTGGAAATCGCGACGGCGTTTCCGGATCTCCGCGGGAGCCAGGTCAGCGAGGCGTTCTCCCTCGAGCACGACACTGCCCGAGGTCGGCACGAGCAACTGCATGATGAGCCGCGAAAGGGTCGATTTGCCGCAGCCGCTCTCACCGACGAGTCCGAGGATCTCCCCTTTTTCAATCTGCAGCGAAACCCCGTCGACCGCCCGCACCAGGGTCTTGCGCGGAATCGGCCAGCCCTCGCGGCGGACAAAATGACGGGTCAGATTTTCGAGTTCGAGGTAGGACATGGGAAATCGGCGTTAATTCGTGGCCACCGCCCCGGCAAGACAGCCGGGACAGTCCTGGACCCAGTGAGTGCTCTCCAGTTCAACGAGGGCCGGTCGGGTCGCCGCATGGGACGGGCCGCCCTCGTGCGCTTCACATCGCGGGGCGAAGGCGCATCCGGGCACTCCGTTCGCGAGATTCGGTGGCAGGCCGGGGATAGTGTAAAGGATCTCGCCTTTTTTCTGCATCGCGGGGATGGAGCGTTGCAGAGCCCGCGTGTAGGCGTGACGGGGGCGTGCAAAAAGGGTTTCAACCGGAGCCCTTTCGACAAAGCGACCCGCATACATCACGTTCACGTAGTCGCAGACTTCGGAGACGACGGCGAGATCGTGAGTGATGAAAATGACGGCGGTGCCGAGGTCATCCTGCCGCGTTTTGATGAGATCAAGGACCTGGCGTTGGATTGTGACGTCGAGGGCGGTGGTCGGTTCGTCGGCGATGAGGATCTCGGGCCGCGTAATCAGTGCCATCGCGATCATGACCCGCTGACGCATCCCGCCGGAGAACTCGTGCGGGTAGCTGTGAATGCGGCTTTTCGGATCGGGGATGCCGACGGCCTCGAGCTCGGCGATGGCGCGGGCGAGTGCCTCGGACTTGGAAAGTCCTTCGTGAATGAGGAGCGGCTCGATGAGCTGGGTCGAGATCCGCAGATAGGGATTGAGCGAAGTCATCGGATCCTGAAAGATCAGGCTGATGCGTTTCCCTCTGACTTTTCGCATTCGAGCCTCGGAGAGCTGCAGCAGATCGAGATCGCCGAACTTCGCGGTGCCGCCCTCAATGCGCCCGGGAGGCTGGGGGATGAGCTGAAGGAGCGAGTAACAACAGACCGACTTCCCCGAACCCGACTCCCCGACAATGCCGACCGTTTGTCCCGCTTCAACGTCAAAAGAGATCCCGTCGACCGCCCGCACGATCCCGTCGCGGGTGTGAAAGCTGGTGCGGAGATCTCTGACTTCGAGGAGAGGCATGCGGGGGAAGTTTACAGTTTCAGGTTTAAAGTTTCAGGTTAGGAGCCTGGTCGGTCCCATGCGGCGATGTGGCATCTGCTCATGTCGAAGGGGGAAAAATGGAGCGTGACTTCTCTGCCGATGGCGTCCTCGCCCGGGGGGGGGTGCGGGTCTTTTCGCCCGACGACGGCGTAGGCGCGATAGCCGTTGGCCATTTCGACACGGTAAAGACGGTCCGCTTCGTGGACTTCGACAACTCGGCCGGTGGCCTGGATAGGGGGACGTTCCGCCATGAGGTTCTGCGGCAGTCTCTCCGAGATTTTACTCCTTCGCAACAAGGGAACGAATCAGTTCGTAGACCTGCCGCTCGCGCGCTTCGCGGACGGGGAGGGTCGTGCTCGCCTGCATCAGGTAGAGGCGGGATCCGGTCTCGAAAACGAGGAGGTAAAATTTCATTTCAAATGTCTCGTCGCCCTTGGCCACGCTGGCCTCGACGGTGGTAAAGATGCCGGGCCATTTCCGCTCAGGTCCGGCGACGTCGCCGGTTTTGGCTTTGGCGACGTCTTTCACTATAAAGGTGGCCTCGTAGTTCGCGATCGTGGCGTCGAGGATGTCCTGCATGCCGCCGCCGAATCCCGGCGACATCGCGCGGAAGAAGACCGAGCTGCGGTTGTCCTGGGTGGCATAACCGGCGAGGACGTCGGCGGCGTTGAGCTCGGTCTTTTCCCAGCCGTCGGGGACGATTAGCGAGACCCTGCCCTCGTCGATGAGGGTCCGTTCGGCGGCCCCCGCTCCGGTCCCCGCGAGGAAAATCGCGACAGCGACGAATTGCAGAAAAACGAGCGGCGAAGTAAAAAATCGTTGCTCTGTGCGCATCTTCACCCTCTATAAGTCTCCGTTTTCAATCCACAGGAGCATAAACCACCCCCCGGCATCATGGCACGCATTAACGAAAATTTTCTGAAACTCAAAGCCGGCTACCTCTTTCCCGAGATCGCCCGCCGCGTCACCGCCTTCAACGAGGCGAATCCCGAAGCCGCCAAGCGCCTCATCCGCTGCGGCATCGGCGACGTGACCGAGCCCCTCCCCGAGGCCTGCCGCAAGGCGATGCACGATGCCGTCGATGAGCTCGGTGATGCGAGCACTTTCAAAGGCTACGGCCCCGAGCAGGGCTACGCTTTTCTCCGCGAGGCCATTGTTGAGAATCAGTATGCCGGTCTCGGCATCGCTGCGGACGAGGTTTTCGTCTCCGACGGCTCCAAGTGCGACACGGGTAACATCCTCGACATCTTCGGCCACGACAACGTCATCGCGATTACCGATCCGGTTTATCCCGTCTACGTCGATACCAACGTCATGGCCGGCAACACCGGCGACGCTGATGAAAAAGGTGCCTACGCCGGGCTCGTCTATCTGCCCTGCACGGCGGCGAACGAATTTGTCCCCGCGATCCCCGATCAGAAGGTCGATCTCGTCTACCTCTGCTACCCGAACAACCCCACCGGTGCGACCGCGACCCGCGAGCAACTCACCGCCTGGGTTGCCTACGCCCGCGCCAACAAGGCCATCATCCTCTACGACGCCGCTTACGAGGCTTTCATTCAGGATCCGGCTATCCCGAGGTCTATCTTTGAAATCGAGGGCGCTCATGAATGTGCGATGGAGTTCCGCAGCTTTTCCAAAAACGGGGGATTCACCGGGGTGCGTTGCGCCTACATCGTGATCCCGAAGGCGCTCAAAGGCTACAGTGCCGACGGCAGCGAGCAGGCGATCCATCCGCTCTGGTCACGCCGCCACAGCACCAAGTTCAACGGAGCGAGCTACCCCGTTCAGAAAGGGGCCGCCGCCGTTTTCTCGGAAGAAGGTAAAAAGCAGGTCGCCGCTCTCATTGAGGGTTACATGGCCAACGCCGCCCTTCTCCGCGAGGCCTGTCTCCAGATCGGTCTGCCTGTCTTTGGCGGCGTCAATGCGCCCTACGTCTGGGTCGGATGCCCCGACGGGCTGAGCTCCTGGGACATGTTCGACAAGATGCTCAACGAGGCAAATGTCGTCATCACTCCCGGCTCCGGTTTCGGCGCGGCAGGTGAGGGTTACTTCCGTATTTCGGCGTTTAATACGCGGAAAAATGTCGAGGAAGTCTGTCGGCGCATTGTGGAGAATCTCGGATAAGCTGGGCCCGTCATGACTGAACCAGCGAACGACAATCCCGATCCTTCGATCCATCAGCTCGCGGTCCGTCCGCTCCGTCCGGAAGATGCCGCCGATGTCAGTCGCATCTCTCAGGGTCTCTACGCCCGCATCAATTCCAGTTGGAGCGAGGAGGCTTTTCTACGGCTCCTCAAGAGATTCCCCGAGGGACAGATCGGGGTGGAAAATCATGGAAAGATCGTCGCCTTCGCCTTCGCGTTGATCGTTGATTATCAAAAATTTGGTGACAGCCACACCTACGATCAGATCACCGGCGGGTTCACCTTTTCCACTCATGATCCGGGCGGGGATGTCCTCTACGGGATCGAGGTCTGTGTCGATCCCGAGTATCAGGGGCTACGCCTCGGGCGGCGTCTCTACGACGCCCGCAAGGAGGTCTGCGAGCATCTCAATCTCCGCGCCATCATCGCCGGAGGTCGCATGCCGAACTACAGCAAGCACAAGGACCTCACCCCGCGCCAGTACATCGACGGCGTGAAGCGGAAGGAGATCTATGACCCCGTCATGACCTTCCAGCTCAGCAACGATTTTCACGTCAAAAAGGTCCTCACGAATTACCTTCGCAGCGACACCGAATCGAAGGCCTACGCGACCCTGCTGCAGTGGAACAACATCTATTACCAGCCGAAAGAGCAGCGCTTCGGGCAGCGCTCCTTCGTGCGGCTCGGGGTGGTGCAGTTGCAAATGCGCAGCATTCCCAGCGTGCAGTCGTTCTTCGATCAGATCGAGTTTTTCATCGATGCGGTGAGCGGTTACAAGGCCGATTTCATCTGCTTTCCGGAATACATCAACGCACCGCTCATGGCGCCGTTCAACGCCGACGGGGCGGCCGGCGCGATCCGCAAGCTCGCCGGGCTCACCGAGGAGATCCGTGATTTCTTCGTTCAGAAAGCGGTCGAGTACAACATCAACATCATCACCGGGAGCATGCCCTTTTATCAGGACAACCGGCTCTATAATGTCGTTTACCTTTGCCGCCGTGACGGCAGCTACGAGAAGCAGTTCAAGATCCACATCACCCCGGGCGAGGAGAAAGACTGGGGCATGATCGGCGGAGACATCGTCCGGGTCTTCGACACTGATGCGGGAAAGGTCGCCATGCTGATCTGCTACGACGTCGAGTTTCCCGAACTGGGCCGCATCCTCGCCGATCAGGGGGTGCAGATCCTTTTTGTTCCCTTTTGCACTGATACCTCGCCCGGATACCACCGCGTCCGCTACTGCGCCCAGGCCCGGGCCATTGAAAATGAATGCTACGTCGTCGTCGCGGGCAGCGTGGGAAACCTGCCGAAAGTGGTCAATATGGACATCCAATACGCCCAGTCGGCTGTGTTTTCCCCGAGCGACTTCGCCTTTCCGAACAAGGCGATCGTGGCTGAGGCGACAACGAACACTGAGACCACCCTCATCGCCGACGTTGACCTCCACGACCTCACCGACCTGCACAGCTACGGCAGCGTGCGCAATCTCCAGCAGCGCAGGACCGACCTTTACCGTCTGAATTGGAAATCGGAGTGAATTTCAAGGGGGATCGCTTGTGAAATTTTTCACAATCCCCCCTTGCTCACGACTTTTCGAGACGTAACCTCTCAGGAAAACTGACGCCAACCAGAGAAACGACCATGCCGGAGACGATCGAGCAACATGCCGCCTACGATTCCAAGATCGAGGGCAATATCATCTTCACGAAAGCCGATGCGGCGATCAACTGGATGCGGAAAAACTCCCTTTGGCCCATGCCCATGGGGCTGGCCTGCTGCGCGATCGAGCTGATGGGCTCGGCCTCGTCCCGCTTTGACATCGCCCGCTTCGGTGCCGAGGTGATGCGTTTCTCCCCCCGCCAGAGTGACGTCATGATCGTCGCCGGCACCGTCACCTACAAGATGGCTCTCGCCGTGAAGCGGGTCTGGGATCAGATGCCTGAGCCGAAATGGTGCATCGCAATGGGAGCCTGCGCCTCCTCCGGCGGCATGTATCGCAGCTACGCCGTCCTCCAGGGGATAGACCACCTTATCCCTGTCGATGTTTACATCTCGGGCTGCCCGCCCCGTCCCGAGGCGGTGCTTGAGGGTCTCATGCGTCTTCAGGATAAAATTTCCAAAGAGAAGTCCGCGGTGGCCCATTTCCAGACGGGCGAAGCGGTCTAATGACACGCTCCGAACCTTATTTCGCTCAGCCCATGACCTCTATACTCAGCATTCTCGGGGATCGTTTCGGTGCCGCCGTCCTTGATACCGTGGAGTTCCGCGGCGAACAGACCCTGGTCGTCGAACAGTCGAAAGCAAAGGAGATCATCAAATATTGCCGCGACGAGCTGGGCTTTGATTATCTCATCGACGTCAGCAGCCTCGACCATCTTGGTGTGGAGCCCCGCTGGGAGATGGTCTACGAACTCTACGCCCTCGGCAATGGAGCGCATCATCACCTGCGTATCAAATACAAGCTCTCCGAGGACAGCAAAGCCGAGTCCGTCTCCGACGTCTGGCCTACCGCCGGATGGCACGAGCGCGAGATCTACGACATGATGGGGATTGAGTTCACCGGGCTCGCCGATCATCGCCGCATTCTCATGTGGGAGGGCTATCCCTACTTTCCGCTTCGTAAAGATTTCCCCCTCGCCGGCCGCCCCAGTGAGATGCCAGACGTTGCCTTCACCGATCGTGCTCCCCTCGAGGGCGGGCCCTTCGTCACTTCGCCGACTAGCGCCAGCACCGTCCATCGCGAGCCCCGCTCGCGGGAAATGGATTGATTGCCTCCTTATTCGGGTGGACGGATCGAGTCATGGACTGGCTCCTTGAGCAATGGCAGTGGATGCGTAATCGCGAAGAACTCTTCGTATGGATCGGGGCTCTCTCCCTGTTCACTCTCATCGTCAGCTTTGTCGCCGTCCCCATTATCATTCGGCGTATGCCGCACGATTATTTTCTTGAGACGAGCGAGGAAGCCGAGGCCATCCGTGAACAGCATCCGGCCTTGAGGCTTGCTTTCCTGATTTTGAAAAACCTCCTTGGGCTCTTCCTGGTCGCGGGCGGGCTTATCATGTTCTTCACTCCCGGTCAGGGGATTTTAACTCTTGTCATCGGACTCCTTCTCATGAATTTTCCCGGTAAACGCCGTCTTGAGATTCACCTTATTCGCCTGAAACCGCTTAAGCGCGCGGTTGATTGGATCAGACGTCGGGCAGGACGGCGGCCGCTTGAACTCCCCCCGCATCAGGATTAACCCTCTGCGTAAAGTGCTATCCTCGAGGTGATCGGCAGGCCTGGCTTACGTGAGCGCTCGACCCCTGCTGCGACCGTTCTCTTTTAGCTCTGCCTTGTCGGATCGATTACTTCGGGTCATCGAAACCTTCGGAGAGGCAATTTTGTCTTGAAAAAAGACTCTGAGCAGGGAAACTGCTTTTTGCCCGATCTATCTTCCGGACTCGATAGATCAGACGTTCTCCAGCGCGGACTCCACCAGACCGCCCGATCATGGAGGGATGGCTGAGCCCGGTTTAAGGCGCTCGATTCGAAATCGAGTGTAGAGCAATCTACCGTGGGTTCGAATCCCACTCCCTCCGCCATTGGTCCTTCCAGGGGCCGAGCGAAGCTGGTCTC
>JANQVJ010000079.1:8689-15050 GCA_030730365.1 Verrucomicrobiales bacterium | reverse complement strand
AATCCCACTCCCTCCGCCATTGGTCCTTCCAGGGGCCGAGCGAAGCTGGTCTCAATCCCTAATCCTCCACCACCGCGTCGCGTCCATAGAACTTCACGAGGCGTTTAATTTTCGGTCTATCCTTCGACTCGCGCCAGGTGTTGGTGTCGCGGAGACTGTAGACGCAGCCGCAGTATTCCTGCTGATAAAACTCTTCGCGCTTCGAGATCTCGATCATGCGCTGAGCACCGCCTTCTTTTCTCCAATTGAAGGTCCAGTAGGTCATTCCAGGATAGCGCGCTGCGGCCCGATCGCCGCAGCCGTTGATCTGGTCCATATTCTTCCACCTTGAGATCCCGAGGGTGCTGGAGATCAGATCAAATCCGTGCTCGGCGGCATAATCGGCCGTCACTTCAAAACGCATGTCAAAGCACGCCGTACAGCGGGCGCCGCGCTCGGGCTCCCACTCCATTCCCCTGGTGCGTTCGAACCATTCGCGCACGTTATAATCCCAATCGACAAACGCCATTCCGAGTTTTTCGGCGTAGCGGATGTTTTCCTCTTTCCGGATTTCGTATTCGTCGCGGGGATGAATGTTAGGATTGTAGAAAAAGATCGTCGTCTCGATCTTCGAAGCGGCGAGGGCGTCCATGACCTCGGCGGCGCACGGGGCACAGCACGAGTGCATGAGGCAGCGCTTCGCTCCATTCGGAGTCTCCAGCACAGGGCGCTCGTAATTCTCCGCCGAGTAGCGGGAGGTATCGTTGTTGCTCCCTTTGTCGGTTCCGTCTTGTGATCGTCTGCCCATTTCTAGTTTCTCGGGTAAAGTAGGAAAGGCTCGCGCCGTTTCAAGAATTCATTGAGTCCGGGTTCCCAGGCTTCGCGGATCTCGGCGAGGCTGGCACTGCTCAGAAGCAGGTCGAGGGTCTTCGGATCGCGGAGCAGGATGTTCCCTTTCTCTTCGAGGTCGAAAGTATCACCGGCCTGCTCGCGGATATTCCGCATCAGTGCGATCCCCACATCGAGCGGGCGCATGCGGTCCCGATTAGTAATGAAAAATCGCACTCCGGCGCAGTCTTCGCCCTCGTAGACGTTCGCGTTAGGGGTGAATCGCGTCGGGAGAAAATTGATCCCGGGGATCTCTTCGTTGTTGAGCTGACGGGCGAGACGTCCGTCGTGCAGCCACGGAGCGCCGATGTGCTGGAAGGGAGTCGCGGTGCCGCGGCCGACCGAGAGATTGGTGAACTCGACCAGTCCCACTCCGGGATAGAGAAGTGCCTGGGTGAGACTGCGAATGTTCGGCGAGGGATTGACCCACGGGAGCCCCGTCTCGTCGAAGCGCATCTTCGCGGACCATCCTTCGACGGGGATGACGGTGAGGTCGGCGACGACATTTCGCTCGGCATTGAAGAGCCGGGCGAGTTCGCCGGTGGTCATGCCGTGCTGCACGGGGATCTCGTGAAAGGCGACAAAGTCATTGCCTTCGCCTTTGCGGATAGGCCCGTCGACGACGAGCCCGCCGATGGGATTGACCCGGTCGAGAACGATGAACTTGATGCCCGCCTCCTTTGCCGCCTCGAGGGCCAGACCCATCGTTGAGACGTAGGTGTAGAAACGGCATCCGATGTCCTGGATGTCGAAGACGAGCGCGTCGATCCCCCGCATCTGCTCGGCGGTGGGCTTGCGGGCCTCGGTTTTGTAGAGACTGTAGACCGGCAAGCCAGTCGCGGCGTCGTGCTCGTCGTCGATCGAGTCCGCCTCGATCACTCCGCGGATGCCGTGCTCGGGCGAAAAGAGGGCGACCAGCTCCACGTTCGAGGCACCGGCGAGCAGGTCGATGGTGGAGCGCCGCTCGCGATTGATCCCGGTTTGGTTGGTGATGAGGCCGATCTTCATGCCCGCGAGCGCGGCAAAGCCATCCCGCTCGAGGACATCGATGCCATTGAAAACGCCGACCGGGTCTCCGGCTGCCGTCATTGCCGTGTTCGGTAGATCCGGTCCCGCATCGCTCATGGGGACGAATTCCGTGTAGCCGACTGCCTCGGCGGCGAGGGTGCCGACTTTCGTGCGGAGCGCTTTGATCGCGCCCGCTTCGGTCGGATGGTTGCGATTGGCGAGCAGGATGACAAAAGTCTCCGACGGAGGATCAACCCAGATCGAGGTCCCCGTCCAGCCGGTGTGCCCGAAGCCCTCGCGCGGGAATTTCTCTCCGCGCTGGTAGGTGAAGGTCGAGGAAATGTCCCACCCCAGACCGCGCTCAGCTCCGAGCGTCCCGGGGAGCTGGTTCGTCGTCGCCATTTTCACCATCTCACGTCCCAGGAGCAATTTGTCGCCCTCTTTTGAAAACGCAAAAGTCCGCACAAAAGTCGCGACATCTTTCGCGGTGGAGAAAACTCCGGCATGACCCGCGACGCCCTCCATGCGGCGACTCGTGGGGTCGTGGACCTGTCCGCGCAGGAGTCCGTAGCCCTCGACCACCGTGGTGGGCGCGATTCGCCCGTGTGTTGCGGCGGCAGGCAGATAGCCGGTCTCCGTCATCCCGAGGGGCGAGAAGATGAGGTCCTGCGCATACCGGTCGAGGCGCTGCCCCGAGACGCGGTGCACGATTTCCCCGAGGAGGATAAAGTTCACATCGCTGTAGCGAAAGCGCGTCCCCGGACGCTCGATCAGGCCCACCGTGGCGGCGCGGCGGGCGCCTTCGGCATGCCCCCAGAAATCCGCTTCGGTCAGAAAAATACCCGGAGGCAGACCGCTCTGATGGGTGATGAGGTGGCGAATCGTGATCAGCGTTCTGTCCTCCGCCGTCACGAGCGGGTCGGTCGGTTCTGCGCGGATGCCGCCCGAGAGAAATTCGGGGAGATACTTAGAGACCGGATCCTCGAGCGAGAGCTTACCCTCCTCGATCAATTTCAGGATGGACGGAGTCGTTGCCATCACTTTCGTGAGGCTGGCGACGTCGAAGATCGTGTCCGTCGTCATTTCTTCGGATCCCGGAGCGACGAGGCGGCGGCCGTAGGCCTTGTGATGGACCTCGCCTTTGCTCTCGAGCCACAGCACCGCTCCGGGGATTTCGCCTTTCGCAATCGAGGCCTCGATCTCCGTATCAATCGCGCTGAGCTTGTCCTTGAGCATAGGATTGGCCGCGCCGCTGCCGGGGCAGATCATCAAAAGTGTCACGAGAGCACCGAGGCGGGTGACGGTATGGAAAGAGGGCTTCAACGGGGTGGTGGCAGGGGAATGACGAGTCAAAAGGGTCGGGTCGTCGACTATACCCTCTTGACTGTGCGCCATTTCCGACCCGGAATCAATCCCCGTGAGTCCCGCACCGGCGCGACGGGGTGGGGGAAAATGCAAAGTTTCGGCTTGTAAATGTGGTGGTCTTGAGAACAGTAAGGGCTGTAATGGAGTCGAAAGACAGCTATCTCTCAGGCCCCGAGACCAGGAGTCCGAAAGTGTCCGAGGGGACATCGGTGAAAGGTCCCGTCATCCCGCTCGTCTCCCCAGAGGAGGCGGAGAGGGTCTTCTCGTCGCAGCGCTTGATGTCCTTGGAGGAATCATGGGAACAGGTGGACAGGAGCCTTGGTCGCCTGAAGGATTTCGGTTGAGCGGTGAGATTCAGATCGATGCGCTCCGTTCGTGGGCGGATCGCGACGGATTATGGATAGACCCAAATGATTTAGGCACCTTCCGCCGGGGACGCCGTGAGCACGATCTCTTTCGTCGGTCTGATTTGTTGCCGATTGTTTTCAAAATCACCCGGGGAGCAGGTTTCGGTCTCGTTCCCTCCCCGATCAATGTCGCCTCGGGGAACCTGCTCGAGACCCTCGTTCGTGCCCTGAATCAAATCCGCCCTTCCGTTTGACCCGACCCGCGCGGGGCCGTAGAATTCCCGTCCCATGCTCCTCGTCATCGACAACTACGATTCCTTCACCTACAACCTCGTCCAGTATTTCGGGGAGCTCGGGGCCGAGATGGAAGTGCACCGCAATGACTGCATCACGCTCGACGAGATCCGCGAAAAGGCGCCCGAGCGCATCTGTATCTCTCCCGGGCCCTGCACCCCGTCCGAGGCGGGTATCAGTGGGGATGTCATCCGCGCCTTTGGGGCGACGATTCCGCTCTTTGGCGTATGTCTGGGACATCAGTGTATCGGTGAAGTTTTCGGCGGCGACGTCGTACGCGCCGACCGTCTCATGCACGGGAAGACCTCTCCGGTGCTGCACCATGGCGAATATCTTTTTAAAGGAATCGAGTCACCCTTTGAGGCGACGCGCTATCACAGTCTCATCGTGAAACGCGACACACTCCCGGATTGTCTGGAGATCACTGCCGAGACAGTCGAGGGCGAGATCATGGGCCTGCGCCACAAAGAGTTCCCCGTCTACGGGGTGCAGTTTCACCCCGAGTCAATTCTGACCGCTTCGGGGAAGATGATTCTCAAGAATTTTTTGGACTTGTGAGGCGCCTTATTTCAGCGGATTGCGATACCACACGACATTCCCGCTCGCCCGCCCCGCGTTGAGCAGGTCGAGGTCGCCGTCGCCGTCCATGTCGATGGCACGGAGATCGTAGGACTCCTGATTTTCATCGAGGACTTTTTTTGTGAAGTTGCCCTTGCCGTCGTTCCAGTAGATTGCGACGACCTTGCTCTCGTAACCGCAGGTGGCTCCGTCGCGGTGGCCGTCGCCGTTGAGGTCGGCGAGGACAAGGCTGTGGGGGGACTTCATCTCCGGGTCGATCTCGTGGATCTTCCAGTCGGGGGCCTCGAGCCAGATCACGCCCTGGCTGTGGCCGCGCGAGGCGAGGAAGTCGACTTTTCCATCCCCGTTGAGATCACCGGGGAGGATGTTTGTCGCGGCGAGCTGGTTTTCGGCGATGACGGTTTTTTTCCAAGGTTTTGTCACGTTGGCAGCTCCGGGATTCTTCCAATAGGCAAACCAGTTGCCATCCTCGAAGGGCCCCCCTTTCGCCCCGACCGCGATCTCGCCCCATCCGTCGCCGTCGATGTCACCGAAGCCGAAGTAGTGGCTCCCGCCGCGGGCATCTTTGTCGGCGAAGACGTGGCGATCCCATCGGTCGGCCTTGAGCGGCTGGGCTGGGACGCGGAACCAGGCGATGGAGTCGGCGAGGACTCCCTCGGGCTCGAAGTTGTTAATGATGATGTCCTCTTTGCCATCGTTATCGACATCAGCCTTAAGGATGCAGTGTATCCCTCTGATGTCGTGGTCGATGATGCGCGCCGCCCACGCGCCGGACTCGTCGCCGGGATTCTCGAGCCAGAAAGGTTTCCCATGAGCTTCGCTGCCGATCCAGTCCATGTCGCCGTCGCCATCGACATCCATCGTCTCGCTGTGGATGCAGGTGGCGTTGAATCTGGGGAAACGGTGCAGCACGACCTCGTTCCAGTCGGGCGCGAGGAAGAGGCTGACACGGCCCGAGTAGCTCGTGATCACGTCAACCTTGCCGTCTCCGTTATAGTCAGCGGCGACAGCGGAGACGTTCTGTCCTTTCTCCATCACGACGACCTTTTCCCAGGCGAGGGCGGCCGGCGTGGCGGTGGTGGCGAGGAGGGAGGCGAGGAAGATGGCGCAAAGATTTTTCATTTTGGGCTGGATTGGGGCGGGAAGCCTCCCTTCATTAAGCACTATTTTCGGAAAAAGTCACTCTCCACCGAATCACGCCTATCTTTCCCGCGACTCATCATGTCTTCTCCCACATTTCGCGGTCTTGGCTGTCTCCTCGCACTGCTCGTGATCGCTCCCCTCCGGGCGGACGAGGCGGCGATGGCTCCGGTCTGGAAGATCTCCGACGCGGACTCGACCGTCTACCTCACGATAGGCGATCTCATCCTCGCGCAAACCGGACCGTATGCCCGTTTGCACGAGGTGCTCCTTGTCGAACGCAATCGCAACGGGATCCCCGAGATCGAGAAATTCCTCGCGACCGATCGCGACGTCATGTTCCCCGTCGAGGCGGGGTATCTCGTCGGGGAGGACAGCGTCGTCGATCTGCTGCGGGAAAAGGGCTACGAGGTGATGCCGCTTGCAAACGGCGAGTGATCCCCGACCTTCGGTTAATGTCAGCAGAACCTGAACTCAAAGTCTACATCAAGCCGGGTTGCCCCTGGTGCGTCGATGCGATCGCCTACCTGAAAAAAGACGGTTTCACTTTCACCGAGATCGACGTCATCGCGAATCCGGCGATGTATCAGGAGATGCGCGATCTTTCCGGTCAGAGTTGTGCCCCCACTCTGACCTATGGTGACCTTCTTCTCGCGGACTTCGGGGTCGAGGAGATGCAGGCCTTTTTCAATAAGCACAATATCGCGCCGTAGATCGGTTTCCGAAACTCTCACGAGTTTCGCTACGTCTTCGGCGTGCGA
>JANQVJ010000079.1:0-8589 GCA_030730365.1 Verrucomicrobiales bacterium | reverse complement strand
GCCGTAGATCGGTTTCCGAAACTCTCACGAGTTTCGCTACGTCTTCGGCGTGCGATGGCGAGCGTAGCGAAGGTCGTGAGACCTTCGGGCGGTGGAATGGGCCTCCGAAACTCTCACGAGTTTCGCTACGTCTTCGGCGTGCGAGACCTTCGTGTCCTAGCGCATCCCCACGGAGACGCCGGCTTCTTCGAACTCTTTCAGGAATCCCTCGATCGAGGCATCGCGGGGGACGCCGAGGTGGAGGGCGCGGAAGTAGTGCTTCTCGGACTCCTGAGGATTGGGTTCGTTCTTCGTCGCGTGGAGCACCGCGAGATTGAAATGGGCGTCGCCATATTCGGGATCGATCGAGACGGCATTGGCGAAGGCTTTCTCCGCCCGTTCGACCCAGCCCTTGCGTGAAGAGATGACGCCGACGCAATTATGGGCCTTGGCATTCTGCGGGTCGCTGGTGAGTCCGGCCTCGAGCTTGGTGAGGGCTTCGTCAAGTTTGTCCTGGAGGAAGAAGGTGCGGCCGAGGAGGTAGTTCGCCAAGCCGGAATTTGATTCTATCGCGAGAGCTTTCTCAAGGTAATACTCGGCCTCGGAGTAATTTTTCATCGAGATCTTCAGGACGCCGAGATTACAGAGGCAGGGGACGCTGCGGGGGATGTAGCGGAGGTATTCGAGGAACCCGGCCTCGGCTTCGCTGTAACGGCCCTCTTTGAAATCGAGGCGGGCGGCTTTGTCGATTTGGGAAAGTTCGACGCTGAGCTTCTGGTTCTCGACGAGGCCGTTGAGGTCCGCTCCTTCGGAGGAGGGGCCATTGCCGGCGGCAACGAGGGTAGCGGACATCGCGGACGGACTGCCGGGCGCGGATGAGTCTTCACCTGCCGCCATCGTTGAGTCGGGGGAGGAGGAGGCGCCCGTTGCGGCGGCGGTCACTGTGGGGGAACCGGTGGCGGCCTCGACAATCTCCTCGAACTGGGGCGCCTTGAATAGTGCCTTTTCCTCGTCGGTGAGCTGTGAGCCGCGGGCCATGTCTTCGATGAGGCCAATGAGCGAATCCGAGCGCGCCCCGACTTTGTCGAGCTGGGTGAGGAGAAGTTCCTTGGCCTGCTTTATCTTCGCCTGGGTCCGAAGTTGTTTCAGGACCATGGAGCGGAGCAATTCGTTTTCCTGTCGTTCCACGGGATTCGCGTTGGCGAGAGCCTGTTTGTCCGCTTCGCTGAGACCGTCCGAAAGAAGCTCGAGTTTGCGCTGGAGATCTTCGATGCTCTGCTGGTGGCGCTGGTTTTCGGTGAGGAGCTGATCACGCTCGAGCTTGATGCGGGTGATCTCGCTCTTGAGCAAGGCGATGTCGTCGTCTTTCTCCTTATTGAGTTCCGAAAGACTCGTGGCGAGCTGTTCGGCGCGGTCGAGCTGCTCGGTGAGTTTGCGGTTTCGATCCATCAGTTCTTTCAGGGCCTTGCCGCCGTTACCTTCGCCATTGACGACTTCTACGAGGTTATCCCGTTCGCGTTCGAGCTCGGTCATACGCTCGCGCAACTTTTTCATCTCAGCCTCTGAATGCTCCATCGCGGCGACGAGCTGCGCATTGCGATCGGTCGCCGTCTGAAGCTGATCGGTGGCATCGGTGAGGAGAGCCTTGAGTTGTTCGATCTTCTGCTGAGCGTCGAGGCCGCCGCCGTTTTGCTCCTGGCTGATGCGACGCATCAATTCTTCGCGACTTGCTTTGGCGCGGCCGAGTTCAGCGTTGACGTGCTGCAGCAGATTTTCACGCTGTTTCAGATCGTTGCGGAGCTTCTGGTTTTCCTGATTGAGCCAGTCAATGAGTGAATCCTTCTGGGAAAGGTCGTTGTGGAGCGAGTTCGCGATTGCCCCGACTGAGGGCGTGCGTGTCTCGACGCGGGGCATGCCGGGAGCGGCGGGTTCGCGGGGGAGGACCTGACTGACGCCCTCATTCCAGCTCGGAAGAGAAAACTCACCTTGCTCGTCGGTGATCTCCATTGTCCGACGGGTCGCGCCGGCACCGGGGAGCGGTGGGGGGGCGATAGCTGGTCCCGGTGTCTGGCCCTGACCGGCAAAAGGATTAACCGCTTGCGCCTGGATTGCGGCGGGCGCTGCCGGTTGAGGCTGTGGTTCGCGCATTGCGGTCTTCAACTCGTCCCGTTTCTCGGCGATGAGGTGGCGACGGTCTTTGACGATCTCGGGCTGGAAGTCGGGGAATTGCTGGGCGAGGTGATCGTAGAGGGGCTTTGCCTCGGTCAGTTTGTTAAGGGCTTCGAGGTGTTTGCCTTGAGTCTCGAGCTCCTGCGCGGCTTGTACGAGCAGAAATCCGCGATACCAGATGTCGGAAGGGTCGAGGCTGTCCTGCGCGCGGGCGGATGAAAAGAAGGGCATTAGGCACAACAGAAGAGACGCGAGGAACCTCGCGCACGGTCTCGCTGAAGGGCCGTTCGTAAATCTCATGCAACTGTCTAGTGTCTAGCGGGTTTGGCGCAGTCGGAAACCCGCTGAACAATGCAGCGAAAACGTAACCTAGACAAGCATAAAAATCCCGTTCTCAACCCTGGATTTTGACTCCTTTCTCGACTGGGTCCGCTTCCCCCACGGGGGGGATTTCATCGCAAACGTGCGCTGATTTTCGCAAAAATCCCTTTCTACAGCACTTTTTTGATGAATTGGACCTAAAAGTGGGTTTTCACTCATTTTTCGCGTGAATCGCTTCTTTTTGCGCGCCAAGAGTAGAACGCCCGAAAAAGCGCCCAGATCAGCGGGGGGAGGCCTGCACTGAGGAGAATCGCGAGACCGGGACGGTGTTCGCCGGCCTCGCCGATGCGGGCAAAGACGAAGCTCATCGGGATGCTCCCGGCGCAGAGGGCGGGTAAAAAGCGTCGCATCGGCATGTGGGAGATCCCCGCAAGACAGGCGACGACCTCAGGGAGGACCGGCATCCAGCGCGAGAGGGCGACGAGCCAGCCGCCGAGTTCGCCCTGGAAAAGGCGTTCGCCCTCGCGGAGGCCTTCTTCCCCGGCGAGCTTCAGGGCGGCACGGCGTCCGATGCGGCGGCAGAGTCCGTAGGCGAGCAGGCCGGCGGCGATGGACCCGATTGAGCCGATGATCCCGCCGGGGACCCAGCCGTAGATCAGCCCGAGCGCCGACATCACGACCGTGCCGAGGATGGGGAGGAAAAGATCAATGACAAGCAGGGCGACCCCTACGAGCCAGGCCCAGTCGCCGGCGGCACGCATCCTCGCGACGGTGCCCTCGAGAGTCATCGCTTCTTCGACCTGATTCCCCCAAATGAGAAATGGCACAATGACGAACAGTGCGAGCACGCAAAAAAGGAGGAGGAGACGTTTCATTCTGAGGCCGGATCGTGTTTACTACCGAAGCACGATTTTACCCATACGCCCAACTTTATGAAACCCCGCCCCGAACCGGTCGATCCCGCCCGCCTCCACGAACTGGCCCACGCGGTCATCGCGGCGGCGAAGTTTCCCATGCTCGCCACCGTGGACACGGGCGGTCACCCCCGGGTGCGACCGGTCTCTCCGGTGCGGGTCGATGACGATTTCACGACTTACGTGGCCAATCTCGCCTCTTACCACAAGACCGTGGAGATCGCCGCAAATCCCCTCGTTGAACTTGCCTACCTCGCGCCGGACCACGACCAGATTCGCATCTCCGGAAGTGCCTCTGTCGTCACTGAGGAGGACGTCATCCTTGCGATCTGGGAGAAAAATCCGCTCCTGCGCCAGTATCTAGGCACGCCGGAAAATCCCCAGTTTGTTCTCTATCGTATCACGCCGGAGCGGGTGCGCTTCATGCGGGAGTGGGCTCTGGAGTATCACGAGGTCCTGCCAGCTTGGAGGAAACCCTGTTGACTCTGTGGCTCAACCCTGTTGACTGCCGGTGTCATGACAGACGCCAAATCCAATCTTCCGCAGGGAGTTGCCAAGGTCGGGCTCGCTACCGCGATCGCGATCGTTGTCGCGAATATGATAGGAACGGGTGTCTTCGGGAGTCTGGGGTTTCAGTTGGCGGGTATTCCCTCGGGCTTTCCCATCATGTTGCTCTGGCTCATCGGAGGGCTGGTTTCGTTTTGTGGTGCGGTTTGTTATGCGGAGCTTGCCTCCATGTATCCGAAGTCCGGCGGAGAATACCATCTGCTGACGAAAGCGTGGAGCCCCTTCATCGGTTTCCTTGCCGGTTGGCTTTCGGTTACGGTGGGCTTTGCGGCACCGGTGGCGGCGAATGCGGCTCTGCTAGGTGGCTACATGGGCGAGATCACGGGGAAAGCACCGTATTGGTTTTCTATTCCTGTCGTGCTCATCGTAGCGCTGATTCACCTGGGGAAACTAAGTAACATCGGTCTTTTCCAATCCGGGTTTACCTATGCGAAGGTCGCGCTCATTGTCGTGCTTGGTCTGCTCGGATTCACGATGGGGACGGCTCAGCCGATCTCCTTTCTTCCCGCGCCGGGCGATGCGGATCTCATTCTCTCGGGTGGATTCGCGATTTCGCTGGTCTATGTGCTCTACGCCTACACGGGCTGGAATGCGGCGACCTACATGATGGACGAGGTCAAGTCGCCGGAGAAAACGGTGCCTCTCGCTCTGCTTATCGGGACGCTCATCGTGACGGTGCTTTATGTTTTTATCAATGCCTCGTTCCTCTACTCAACCCCCGTCGCCGAGATGTCGGGCAAGGCCGAGGTCGGACTGATCGCAGCGGAAAGCATTCTCGGAGCAAAGGGGGGCATGATCATGGGCATCCTCATCAGCTTCGGGCTCATCTCGACGGTCAGTTCGATGACCTGGGCGGGGCCGCGTGTGACGGCGGCGATCGGTCGCGACTACCGCCATTTCAGCATCCTCGGTCGCACCAATAAAAATGGAGTGCCGGCTCTCGCGGTGATCCTGCAGACGGTCATCGTGATCGTGCTGGTCTACTCGGCGACCTTTAAACAACTGATCAACTACGTGCAGGCGCTCCTGACGATCTCGTCGCTGATGGTGGTGATCGGGATGTTTTACCTGCGACTTCGCCGCCCTGATCTCCCGCGCCCCTACAGGGCTTGGGGATTTCCCGTGACCCCGCTGATTTTTGCCGGGGTGAGCGTCTATGTGCTCTGGTTCCAGATTCAGGAAATGCCGCGCGAATTTCTCTTCGGTCTCGGCACCCTGGCTCTCGGGGTCGTGATTTATTTCACTCTCGCCCGTGAGCGTTCCGTAGCGAAACTGCCGGAATAGCCGATTTTTCGCGAAAAAGAGACGCGAAAAAGAACTTTGAGAGAATAAATCGCTTGCAGGTGATAGTTAACTTTCCTTAAATAACGAGTCATTGCCGTTCCACCTCGTTCCCACCAGTCATTTGACTGATCCGTCTCCATCCCGTGAAACTCCTTCCCAGGGGCTGAGTGATTCCGTGAATCACCCCTCGAACGTCTTCGGCGCGTCGGGGGGGGTGATTTTTGGACCGGGCGCGGGCGGAGCTGTCGCAGCAGAAGCGGCAGGGACTTCACACCACCAGGCACCTGTTTTTTCCGCTCCCCTTTCCGTCGCGTCCTCCGAGTGGCGCGCTATCCTCGACCAATTGCCCTACGGGCTCATCGTCCTAGGGCCAGGGCAGGAGTTGCGTCACGAGAATGGCACCTGCCGACAACTTCTCGGGTATGGGGTAGGGGAGAAGGGCGGAGTAGAGGGCTGGCTAGCTGCTTTCTGCCCGGACCGGAATCATCGTGACAAAGTCATCAACTCGTGGCGCGAACACATATGGAGAAATCAACTGACCCGCACCTTTACGCTGAAAACAGCCGACCAGAAGCTGAAGGAGATCGAGTTCCGCTCTTCACTGCTTCGGGATGGCGGTATCACGCTCACAATAGAGGACGTCACCGAGACGCGCCGAACCGAAGAGACGCTGCGGCACGGAAAACTGAAATTCCGGGCGCTCTTCTCTCATACCGAGACCGGCACGGTGCTCGTCGACCGCACCGGACGGATCATTGATGCGAATCCCGCCTTTCTCTCCCTTGCGGGAATCTCACTGAAAAATCTGCGACTCGCCTCTCTCGCTGAACTGCTCCATCCGAACGATGCCGCCGAACTCACCGGGGCCGGGGACGCGCTCTTCTGTCTCGAGCCCGATCATGGTGCTGCGAAGGTCGTGACCCGCGACGTCTGGCTTCGCACAAGCAAGGCCGAGAAACGCACCCGCGTAAGCTATTGTCCGATCGGCGAGGGCCCCGAGCGCCCCACCATGTCGATCTATCTTTTCACCCCGCTTGACGGGATCTCGACAAATGAGAAGCTCACCGCCCGCCTCCGCGTCGTCTCGACCAAGGCGCAGGCTCTCCTCCACGCCGTGTCGGATCTCATTCTCCTGATCGAACCTGACGGCACTGTGGCGGACTTTGCTCCGCCGCCGAGGGCATGGGACGAGCTCATTCCCGATGACTCGTGGAGAGGGCAGCCGACAGCAACCGTATGGCCTGTCTTCGGGAATCTGTTGCGGCAATGTCAGGATCAGGTCACGACCCGGGGCAAAACGATACACGCCGACATCCGCGGACCCGGGGACGACGCTTTTGAATTCGCGGTGGCGCTCTCTCCCTGCGGCGACGGGCAGATCCTTGCGGTCATTCGCAACCACACCGAGATGCGGGCTCTGCGCGAGCGCGACTTCTGGCAGAGCTCCTCGTTTGCCCGCTGTCCGATGCCCATTGTGATGTTGGATAATCACGGCATGGTCTCGGGGGCTAACCTCGCGGCCTCGGAATTCCTCGGGCTGGACGGGGCCGAGATTTGCGGACAGGATTTCGCGGATTACTACGACGGAGGTGACGATTCTCTGCGCGAAGCGATTGCCTGTGCCGCGTCGGGCATGGGGCGCTGGACCTCGCATCGCCCGATGCGCAACGCCAGGGGAGAAAACCTCCACACGACGGCTGATTTTCTCGCCCTCGAGCATGAGGGTAAACCGCGCGGCGCCCTCGTTTTTTTCGAACGTCGACCGGTGCTCCCCGAGGTGAAAGAGGAGACAAAAGCAGTTGCTGCCGCAGTCATGTCAATACCGCCGGCCTCGGCCGCGAGTCAATTCGTCACGAACAACGAGCGGCGCCAGCATGGCTTCCGCAATCAGTTGCAACTTGTTACCAGTCTCTTCAGCCTCGAACCTCAGGGAGTGGCAGCTCGCGACGCTTTCCTCCGCTGGCAGATCCGTCTGCGCTCCATGGCTCAGGCCTGTCCTTACGATCAGTCGGATAATGTCGAGGTCTTCCCCCTGCTGCGCCGCCTCGCTGATGAGGTCTGTTCGCTCATCGGACGCGGCCCCGGGCGGAAGGAAATCATCATCACCGGAAGCGAAGATCTCGCGCTCGATATCCAGACGGTAACGCCTTTCAGCCTCCTCATCGGCGAGCTGATGCGCCTCGTCCTCGCGACGCGCCAGCATGGCCCCGGCCCCGAACTTTACATCAACCTCCGCCCGGACTTCGACGGGGGTTTCCAGCTCACGGTGCGACCCGGAACCTACCGGCAATTCGTCTTCACTGACCGCGACACCGAAGTGGAGATCCTCGAGCTGCTCACCGAGCAGATCAGGGGCCGACTTGAGGCGGCCGATCAGGAAAATCCGGTAATGGAATGGGTTCTCATGGTCCCCCCCTCGAATCGATGAGGCACTCGGGCCTGCTTTCGCAAGGCAATTGCCGGGGGAGGGGATTTTCATTTGTTAATTATGGGGATTTTACTGTAGCGTAACTGCGCTCGGCGAACCTCGCCGCGACGCGAAATCAATGGACGAACTCCCCGCCAACCGCCTGCGACTGATGATCGTCGAAAACGATCGTGTCACCGCGCGCGATCTTGAGGCCACCCTGCGTCGTCGCGGGTTTATTGTCTCGGGGATCGCCTACTCGGCGGCCCAGGCTCTCGATCTGCTCGACGGGGAAAAGCCCGATCTTGTCCTCCTCGACATCCAGCTCGATCACGACGAGGACGGCATCACCCTCGCCCAGACGCTGCGCGAGCAACACGGAATCCCCTCGATCTTTATCACCGGTTACTCCGAGGAGGCCATCATCGAGCGCGCCCGCCGTGCCCAGCCTGCCGCCTTTTTGCGCAAACCATTTAGTGATTCCGAGCTATCGGTCTGTCTCGAGTCTGTCGTTGAACGTCGCATCGCAGGGGAGCGACTCTCTCTGCGCCTCCCCGGGCTTGAGGCGGTCTCACAGCAACTGCCGCAGGCGGTTATCGGATCCGATCTCGATGGCAATATCGTCTATCTCAATCCCTCGGCAGTGGCTCTCGCGGGATGGCCTCTCACAGAGGCCGTGAATCGCCCGCTCGGAGAAATCATTCCGCTCGAAGAACTCGCCGAGGTGAGCAGCGAAGTGAACCCCGAAAAAACCACTCGTCGGGTGAATCTCATAAGCCGTTCGGGCGAGAAGATTCTCGTCGAGGAACGTTCCGTTCCCATCCGTGCCGCCGATGGAGAGGCTGTTGGCCTTGTTACCGTGCTCGTTTCGGTCTCTCCTGCTCCTGCTCCTGCTCCTGCTCCTGCTCCTGCTCCTGCTCGGCATCCCGAAGCCGATGCCCCGGCCGA
>JANQVJ010000078.1 GCA_030730365.1 Verrucomicrobiales bacterium | reverse complement strand
CCATATTTCTTATAATCAACGAGTTACGTTTAAATATCGGACTTAGTTACAACGAGAGTTACAACACGCGCTGCCGCAGAATCCGGGCACGAGGGGGTGGCCGAATCTGATCTCTCTCGGCCACGAGTTTCAGCCAGTTGTCTATAGGGGAAGGATTTCAGTTCGACTCTCCGGTCCGAGTGCCTCTTTAGGTATCACGCATCTGACCCTCTTGAATCGAGGATTCGAGACGGTCAGGACGGGGCTTCGGTTCACCCGCCTGGGCACGTGAACGAACTCCCCTAGTCCGACCAAGTCAACCGCGTCCGCAAGTTCCGCTCTCATTGGCTCTATGTCTGCAAGACGATTGCTCTTTGCATGGCTGCCGACGATACCGAAGGACAATCCGAGCAGATTTTGCCGGTATTCGAGATTCGCGTCGATGGTGACGAAGACCTTAAAGTGACCATACATGGCAGGCGGCACCGCCACGCAGGCCCCCGCGCTCCTTCGTTCGCGTCCAGCGAGGGAAAATTCTGACTCGATTTTTTCGGCAAAGATTTTCGGCAAAGAGTCTATATGAGACCGGTGACATTACTTTTAAGTATTAAATTTCCAATAAAATGGATTTACTGGAAGGCTTTTAACGCGGTGGCAAAGAGAAGAATTGGGTTGGCACCGGCGACCGCCCCGTGAAAGGATAGGTCATGCACGGAACGACTCACCAAGGGATCGACCGCCTTCTTGCCTCATGCGCCGCCCTGACAAACGAACCGCTCCGGGGCGGGGGGCTTCGTCTCCCGGTGCACCGGATCGACAGACTCGTCTCACCCGCAATGAGCCCCAATGAAGAACTCCGGTTCCCCTCCAGTGACGGTGACGGGGTTGATCTGCCCGACGAAGGCGAGGGAAAAGTCCTCTCGCCGACGCCCGAATTCATCCGGATCGTCAAGCTTTACGGAGCCCGGCTCGCCAACCCGACGGCCGAGTTCCTCCTGAAATCGCCGGTGAATCTCTCCCGCAGCTTCCGCATTTCGACCCGATTCGGGAAGCGTGAACAGCTCATCCGCCTTAAGGTTGAGTTCGCCGAAGCGTCCACCTCGTCCCTTGACTGCGCCATCATCGCGGACTTCGACGGATCGCTTGCCCGCCGTTAAGAGTTCCTCATCCGCGCCCTGCAGCTTCTCGCGTTCGACTACTGCCTCGCGAATCACTGGGAAATTTCCTTCATACAGATTACCCTCTACAATGCCTATCCCACGACGACTCCGCCATCGCATGATCTCCCCGCGTCCAGAGCAAAGCTCCCACGGCCCGAACCTCCTGACACTCCTGACCTGCTAACCTGACCCTTTTTACTCCCCTTTCTTTCCTTTTCTTTGGACGATGGATTCCCCCACCCCGCGCAAACGACGCCGCTGGATACTCAAAGCAGCGATTCAGGCCGAAAAGGTCTACGACGCCTTCCACCGCTTTCTCGCTCGCATTACCGGTCGACTCGGGAAGCCCATGGCCGCCGAGATCTACTACGCGATCCGCCATCCCGAGGCAGTCTCGGTAAAAGGGCGCGTTCTCCTCGCGAGAAAGTGGCGGCACCCCCACGTCAACGATCACCCCCTCGTGAATTTTTTTCAGGTGCTGCTGCGCTGGGCCACCCCCGAGCGGCCCTACTCTCTGGTGCGCGTCAGTGCCGGCGGTGCACCCGTCGAAAAACGGGCCGACCGCGAAGGTTACTTCGAGATCGACCTGCCCGATGCCGAAGTCCATACGACCGAAGTCTTCATCGAGCTCCCCGAGTCCGATAACTCCATTCCTTCCCACTGGGAGATCACCGGTCCCGGGTCCGGCGCTCACTGTCTCATCATCAGTGACATCGACGACACCGTCCTCGTCACCCACGTGGCGAAGATCCTGCGCATGCTCGCGACGACCTTTTTCGGCAACGCGCTGACCCGCCAGCTCTTTCCCGGCACCGTGGCTCTCTACGAGGCCCTCCGTCGCGGTCCCGATCCAGAGGCCGACCACAACAACGCGATCGCCTACGTGACGAGCTCACCCTTTAACCTGCACGGCCTCCTTTACCTGATTTTTAAAGAAAATGAACTCCCGCCCGGAGCCTTTTTCATGACCGACTGGGGCCTCGACGAAGACCGCTGGCTCACCCGCAGCCATCGCGATCACAAGCTCGAATCGATCCTGCAGGTTCTCCGCTGGTATCCCGACACGCCCGTGATCCTCATCGGTGATAGCGGCCAATACGATACCTCAATCTACGTCGAGACCGCCCTCGCCCATCCCGGGGTCATTTCGCAGATCCTCATTCGCGACGTCAGCGACGGAAACCGCATCGACCTGCTCCAGGCAGAAGTCGATAAACTCGAAAACTCCGGAACCCGTTTTTCGTTTTTCAAAGACTCGGCCGAAGCCGCCGCGACCCTCGAAGCCGGGGGCTGGATCTCTCCCGCGCAACGCGCCGAAGTCGATCGCATCGTCCACGAACCGCCGCCATCACTCATCGATCTCGTCACTCATCGGCCCGCCGGGGAAAATTCAAATCGCCCGAAGCCGACTCCGTGACGTAATCCGCGGTTGGACATGACCAACCCGCTCTCACTCTCCTCCCGCGCCCGCGGTGCCCTCTACGGAATCTCCATCGGCGATGCCCTCGCCATGCCCGTGCACTGGTACTACGACCGGGCGGCACTGCGGCGCGACTACGGCCTCGTCGATCATTTCCTAGCCCCGAAGAATCCGCACCCCGGCAGCATCCTTTGGCGTTCGAGTTATGCGCCCCTCAACGAACGCGGTGAGATCCTCCACGATCAGGCGGTCTACTGGGGGCAACGTGAGATTCACTACCACCAGTTTCTCAAGGCCGGGGAAAACACCCTGACAATACAACTTGCAACCCTCCTCCAGGAATCCCTCCTCGAAAAGGGGAGCTACCTTCCCGACGACTACGCCGCGCGGTACCTCGATTTTTTCACCACTCCCGGACGGCATCGCGACACCTACATCGAGGAATGTCATCGTGAGTTTTTCCTCAACTATGCCCGCGGACGAAAGCTGGCCCGCTGCGCCGTCGAGGGAAAACACATAGGCGGCCTGCCCGGCATCGTTCCTGTGGCGGTGCGCTACCATGACGATCCGGTTGCGGCCTGCCGGTTCGCCCTGCAGCACCTCTCCCTGACCCATCGCGGTTCCGCCATCGCAGACGCGGCCGGTCTCATCCTCGATCTGCTCCTCACCGTCCTCGCGGGCGCCGATCTCCTCGAAGTCATTCGCGACCGCCACGCGCGTCAGACCAGTCCGTATCTTGGCTTCCCCCTCGGTAAATGGCTCGACAAGCCCGACGAAGACATTATCGGCCCGCACCTCAGTCCCGCCTGCTACCTCGCCGACAGCGTCCCCGCGACCCTCTATCTCGCGGCGAAATACCACGCTTCCCCGCGCGAAGGACTCATCGCGAACACCATGCTGGGCGGCGACAACGTCCACCGCGGAGCCGTCCTCGGCGCGCTGCTCGGAGCGGCGAACGGGGAGGAAGCTTGGCCAGCGGACTGGCGCGAAGGTTTGCCGGTCGCACCACCGCTCCTCTCCCTCTTCCAACCGTGAATGGAGCTTAGCGATTCGACTCCGTCGGGCGAAAGGTCAGGATGACCCGAAAGCGATGATTAAAAGGCTCGTGTTCCAGCCACGGCTCCTGAAATAGATAAAAGCCCCGCGCCTCGTAGAAAATAATCTCGTCCCGAATGAGCGGCTCCAGTGTCTCGTAGGGAGTCGTATCGACAAACCACTCCATCTGCCGATGCAGACGTCGTTTCACCGAACAGAATCGCGAGATGATGCGATCCTCGAGATCCTGAATATGGGCGAGCACTTCGTTTTTTTTCATACGGGACGTGATAGGGAACTCGAAGTCTACGCTCGCCTGAACGAACCGGTCATTCATTTCCGAATCTACACCCCATGAAAGCGCTTCCTGACTACCTTTTCCACCGCATCCTCCTCGCTCATTTCGCCGCCACCTGTTCCATGAGCGGCGTCATCTGGGTCGTGCAATTGGTGATCTATCCACAATTCAGCACTGTCGGGGCGGAGGCCTTTCCAGCGTATCACCGACATTACACCGAGCTCATCACTCTGATCGTAGGCCCGCTCATGCTGATCGAACTCGCCGCTGCGTTCCTCATCTTTCTAAAACTCCGCCTCACGCCTCGTCACAGCGGCGTCGCCGCTACCGGGCTCGGCGCCGTTATCCTTCTATGGCTCATCACAGCCTTCGTCCAGGTTCCCGTCCATGAGCAGCTCGGCACCACCTACAATGAGGAACTTGCCCGCCATCTCGTCCTCGGAAACTGGCTCCGCACACTGCTCTGGACCCTGCGAATTCCCCTCGCCTGGTCTTTCCTTGCCAAAGCCAAACTGCGTCCCCCCCGCGCTTCCCCGGGACAATAAATGTCGCGGCCGCGACATTTATTGTCCACGCGACCGATTCGTCACCCGCCGGCCCCGAAAAATCTCTCGCGGAGAGCGAGTGGCGGCTTCTTGCCGGTGAGAGTCATTGCAATAATGATGAAGGACGAGGCGATCACGGCCCAGATGAAGGGGTGAAGACCGAGGAGGAGGTATTCACCAAACTTCCCAGTCCGCAGGAATCCGACAAAATAGAGAGCAAGGATGGTGAGTCCCCCGCTCAGCATCCCCCCGACCGCTGCGGCGGATGTCATGCGCGACCAGTAGAGAGCGAAGACCATGGGGGCAAGGAAGGAGGCCCCCAGACCCGCCGAGGCGAAGACAATGAGATGCTGGAGGAACTGGGGCGGATGCAGCACGGCAAGCACCCCGAGGATCCCGACGACAAGGGTGACGAGATAGCTGAGACGCTTCACCTGATTCTCCGAAGCGGCGGGATTGATCGAGGTCTGGTAGACATCCCGAACGACTCCCGAGGAGACGAGGATGAGGAAGCTGTCGACGCTGGACATGACCGCGGCAAAGGGAGCCGCGACGAGAAATCCGGCGAGCCAGGGAACACCCGCATTGAAGGTCAGTTCGGCGGCCATCTCGGGCATGATGCGATCAGGGTGGATCTCCATTCCGGGCATGAGGACACGGGCGCAGGTGAAGATGACAATGAGTGGGAAATAAATAATCGTGAAATAGAAGGCGATCATGACCATGGACCTCCGCAGGGTGATGGTATCCCGATAGGCCATTTGCCGGACCATGTAACTAGGCTGCCCCGCCCCACTGAAGTTCCAGAAGGCGAAAAAGCTCAGCGCGAGGAGGACGCTGAGGAATCCCTGCGGATTGTCGGCGGAAGGACCGGGAGCACTGGTGTAGACCCCTTTTTCCCCTGCTCCGTAGGCGTAGGTCTTCGTTGCACCGACCGGGACGGCGCGGACAGGGATGCTGCGATCGACGCGGGCCCGGACTTTCTCAATCTCGGCGGGCGTCGTGAGTTTGAGAGCCTCGACGGGCAGTGAAAGGGTCTCACCCGCGGGAATCGTCACACTCGATTTCAGGCGGATGATATCTCCGCTGCCGGTGGCCTCGATCCAGCGGCCCCGGGCGAAGCGCTGAACCTCCGGAGAGGCGGGCACCTCGAGCGAGACGGTGACGAACTCGGGCGGAGTCATCGCCGCGAGTTGACGCGTGGCATTGCCGAGCCCGTCGACCTGACGAATGGCAAAGACCAGCATGAGGATGACCCCTACGAGCATGACGATTCCCTGCATGACGTCGGTCCAGACGACGGCGCGGAATCCGCCATAGGTCGTGTAAATGATGACGGCGGTGGCGAAGAGGATGAGGCAGAGCAGGTAATCGCCCTCGGCCGCTCCGACCCAGGGAATCCCGGCGGTGAGCGACTCCAGTTTCAGGACGATGCCCTGATAGACGGCGGCGTCTTCGAGCAATGTGGCCATGATCTCAGCCCCGGCCTTGAACTGGGCCATGAGGAAGAAGAACATGAAAAAGAGCAGCAGAATGGTCGCGAGATTTCCGACGGAGTGGCTCTCGAAGCGACGGCGCAGGACCTCGGGCACGGTGATGGCTCCGGCGAGTCGACTGACCTGATTGATGCGCTTGGCGAGGAGACCGAGCGCGACCAGGGGGACAATCATGTAGCCGGCAATCCACCAGGCGAGGACCCAGCCGTGGGTATAGATGAGCGAGGGAAAGCCCATGAATGTCCCGCCCGACGCCGAGGTCGCGGCATAGGTGAACGCGAAAGCCCAGAGCCCGATGTTGCGGCTCCCGAGGAAGTATTCGTTCACGAAGGACTTCGACTGGCCCGCCCGATTCGCGAGGATGGCGATGAGGAAGACGATTCCCAAGTAAATGGTAAAGGTGACGATCGCGGTCATTCCGCCCTCCCTTCCGACTTGACGCTGTCAAAAGCATCCAGACCGCTCGCCGTGCCTTCGGCGCAGTCGTGCAAAGGCGTGTCTTTCATGAAGCGCATCGCGAACCAGACGGTCAGTCCCAGAGCCCCAAGCCAGGGGAGGAAGATCCCGAGGGTGACCCAGCGTGGCATCCCGAGGAGGGGATCCTGCCCCGAGATCTCGCCGCCGAAGGCATGGAAGGAATTGTATCCGACCGTCCACGCGGCGAAGACGATCCACGAGGCGATCATGAACCACAGTTCACGCCGGGTCTGCCGGAACGAGGCGGCAAGGTTAGTCTTTTCTTCAGAGTCTGGCATACTCGGATGGTGAAGCGGCAGCCAAGGCAAAACGAGTTATTTTTTTTCCCCGATGACGTCCCGAATTTCTTGCTGAATGCGCCGCCCATCGCGACTACAGGGGGGCCATGCTTGACGACTCCGCACGCACGCTCCAGTTCCCCTCGCTCGAGGACATGACCTACCTCAACACGGCGGCAGAGGGAATCCCCCCGCTCGCCGCCGGGGAGGCGCTGCAACGCTACTTTTCCCACAAGGTAAAAGGGATGGACGGACGAGTCCTTTTCGCCCGCGAGTTCGATGCCTGTCGGGAAAGTGCGGCGGCTCTGCTCGGGCTGAGTGCGGACGAGGTCTCCTTCGCCTCTTCCACTTCCGAGGCCTACAACCTGCTCGCGACGGCGGTCTCCTTTGGCAAAGGCGACGATCTCGTGATCACCAATCTCGATTTCCCCTCGGGAGTGACGCCCTGGCTGCAGCATCGCGACGGGCCAATCGTGCAGCTCTGGGAGCACCGCGACGGTGTCCTCGATCTCGACGATCTAGCGGCCATGCTGAGCGAAAAAACGAGACTGGTGCAGGTCTCGCTCGTAAGCTTCCTCACCGGCTACCGGCTCGACTGGGCGCCCTTCCGCGATCTCGTGCGCCGACTCGCGCCGCAGGCCATCCTCGCGGTCGATGTGACGCAGGCGGCGGGACGAGTCGATCTCGATTGCCTCGATGCAGACTGCCTTCTCGCGAGCAGTTACAAATGGCTCCTCGGCACCCACGGCGGATGTCTCGTGGCGGTGCCGCATCATGCGAAGGATAGACTCGTCGTAAAAGCGGGCGGATGGTTCCACCTCGCCAACGCCTTCGAGAGCAATCGCTTCAGCCGCGTCGATCCATTTCCAGGGGTGAGAGGTTTTGCCGTCGGGATGCCTTCCTACCCTGCCGTCTACGCCCTGCGAGCCGGGATCGAGACCCTTCTGCAGACAGGCATCGCTGCGATCGCGGTCCATGCCGACACACTCGTCGCCCGCCTCCATGCCGGCCTTGCGGACCTCGGCTACACCACTCTCTCTCCCGCGCAACCGGGCAACAGCTCGGGCATCGTGGCGATGCGCACGACGAACGACGCCTCGATCCACGCCCACCTGCTCTCGCGGAACATTCACGTGATGTGCCAGGCAGGACGCATCCGCTTCGCGATCCACGGCTACAACCGCGCCGCAGATATCGATGCCGTGCTCGAAGCCCTTGCCGATCTCCGGGGGAAATCCTGACAGATCACGAAAAGAACACTTTCTCCGCCGTGTTTTTCATGAGGTCGTTCTTTTCCTCAGCCGAGAGAAAGTCGATTTTGTCCTGCACGAGCCCGACCGAAGCGGCGTAGGTGTGCTCGCCCTGGACCTGGTAGGGGCAATCCGATGCCCACATGAGCCGACCCGATCCATAGGCATCGCGCAGTTGCCGTATCATTGGCGCGAGATCGGTGTAGGGTGGCTTTTTCTTTCCAAGAGCGTAGAAAGCCGAGGTCTTCACGTAGACATTTTTAAAAGTGGCGAGGGCGAGGAGTTGGGCAAGCTCAGCGGGGTCGACTGTGCCGTTGGCCCCGATGCGGGCGAAGTGATCGATCACGACAGAGGTTTCGGGATATTTTTCGCACATGCCCTTGATCGCCGGGAGTGAGGCGGGATCGGTGAGGCAGCACATCGCGAGGCCCGCCTCCCCTCCAACTTTCCACATCTCGTTTATGCCGGCCGATCCGGCCCAGTCTTTGGTGCGGTCGGGAAAGGCGTAAAGCCGGAATCCGCGGACGCCATTTTCCCGAAGTTCTTTCATCCTCGCGCCCACCGCCGCGACGTTCTCGTCGACGATGGCGACGCCGCGGTAGCGGTCAGGGTCCGCCGCGATGACATCGAGCATGTAGGAGTTGTCATACTGGTAAAAACTCATTTGAATGAGGACTGTCCGCGTCACCCCCGTACCCTGCTGATGAGCGCTGAGGATGGCTGGATCAAAGACCGCAGGCTCGATCTTTTTCCCGATAAAGGAATCAGCGGTCGGATACCGTTCCCTGTCGGCAGGCCACACGTGGACGTGGGCGTCGATGAGACCGTCCTTCACAGCGGTGTTAGCGAAAAGTGACGCGGCGGGAGCAAGTGAGAGAGCACCGGTAGTCGTGAGAAAGGTGCGGCGGGTCGGGGAGTTCATGCCCCATAACTGAGCAGAAAACGCCGGTGAAAGGCAAGAGCCATCTCGACCTGATCGAGGTCGACCCACTCGACGGCGGCATGGGCCTGATCGATCGATCCGGGCCCGAAAATGATCCCGGGGATGCCGGCGCGGTGAAGTTTCGTGACATCGCATCCAAAGGGAACTCCGGCCGGCGCGGGGTCCAGGCCTATCTCCGAGAGCACAGCAGCGGCCGCCTGCATGAGAAGAGAATCCGGCGGGGTCTCCATCGCCTCGTCGGAGAGGCTCGGCGGGTGAATGATGACCTCTCCAGCGGGAAAATCGGCGAGGAGCGACTCGTATTCGGCGAACACCGAGGCCGCGGTCTCCCCCGGCAGCATGCGGCGATCGAGAGTGATGAGGCAGCGCTCGGGGACGAAGTTGACCTGAGCACCTCCTTCGATCAGCGAAATGGTGCAGGTCGCCTCGCCGACGAGGGGGTGTGAGCGCTCGCGCAGGGTGTCGTGGTGACGCTCGAGCCGCTCGATGATACGTCCCATCGCGACGATGGCATTTTTCCCGAGATGCGGCTTGGAGCTGTGGGCGGCGATTCCCCGGGTCTCGATCTGCCAGCGCAGCACCCCTTTGTTGCATAAAACGGCGCGCAACTCTGTTGGCTCGGCGACGATGGCAGCCTCGGGATGGATACCGCGCTCCCTCATCCAGTCAATGAGCCGCAGGACTCCGCAAAAGGCATTTTCTTCGTCGACGACAGCGGCAAAATAGACGTCGCAGGGCGGGACGGCACCTTCCGTGTGCAGGCTCGTCAGGGCGATCATCATCGCGGCGAGTCCGCCCTTGGTGTCGCAGGCCCCTCGCCCGTATAGACGGCCATCTTTCATTACAGGGTCAAAGGGCGGGATCGTCATGTCCGCGACCGAGACGGTATCGAGATGGGCTTCGAGGAGGACGGCACGGGAACTATCCTGACCGGGGAGCCGCGCGATGATGTTGGATCGTCCCGGGAGCACCTCATCGGTCCAGACTTCGAGCCCGGCCGCTTCCTGAAACGCCCTGACAAACGCACCTACCTCGGCCTCCCCCGGGCCGGACCACTCGGGATTAATGCTGTTGATCGCGATGAGTTGGGCAAGGGTGCCGGTGAGGTCGTTCATGGAGCGTCAGGATCGCGCCACTGCGGTGAAAGCGATACGGGAATTTGTAGTCGGCTTTGCGCCAGCGACAATCCCGCGCTAGCCTCTGCGCATGAGTGAACCTGTCGTGATCATTGGCATCGACCTGGCATGGGGAGAAAAAAATCCGGATGGCATTACTATTATTAGCTACGACGATGGAGTCGATCGGCCCGCCACATCAATGGAAACGGGTCTGACACGCGGCGATGCGGACCTTCTAAGGGTCGTGAAACGTGCCGCCGTTCACCCCGCCGTGATCGTCGCGATCGATGCTCCCCTGATCTGCCTCAACGAGACCGGCTCCCGCCCCGTCGACAAAGTCTGCAGCGCCCTCTTTCGCTTGCAGGAAGCCGGGTGCTATCCCGTCAATCGCGGTCTCTGCCGCCGCCCTTTTCGCATCTCCGAGGCCCTCCGCGGGAGCGGTTTCGCCCTCACCACCTCGCTGGAGCGGGGACCGCGTCTCGCTTGCGAAGTCTACCCGCATCCGGCCACGATTCGGCTCTTCGGTCTCGATAAAACGATCAAATACAAAAAAGGCCCAGTCGCGGAGAAGCGCCGCGAGTTTGCCCGCTATCAGGATTGTCTGAAGCTTTTTCTAGCGCGGGAAATCCCCGAACTCGTCACCTCGCCCGATCATGAACAGTTCTTCTCGGAAGCATGGCGCAAGCCGCTCGAAGACCAGGTCGACTCCATCCTCTGCGCCGCGATCGCTCACCTCCATCTTCGCTACCGCGGGACCCGCAGCGAGGTGCTGGGCGACGATGAGACCGGTCACATTCTCATTCCCCTTCCCTGATCGGACCTGCGAGACGTAACCCGATAAGGCATGCCGGTTCTCCATTTCACCAAAAGCAGCAATATCAACGCCCCGGTCGGGGCGTTGCGGGACTGGCATTTTCGTCGGGGAGCTTTCGGCAGGCTCAACCCTCCGTGGGAAAAAGCTCGCGTTATTTCCGAGCCGGGCCCACTTGTCGACGGATTCCGCGCGGTCATCGAGATCCAGGCCGGTCCGATCAAACAGCACTGGGTCGCCGATCACGAGATCACCGGCGACGGCTTCATCGACCGGCAGGCATCGGGCCCATTTGCCCACTGGGAGCATCACCATCGCTTCGAAGCGATCGGTCCGGAGACGAGTCGCCTCACCGATTCGATCACCTACCGGCTCCCGTTCGGCGCGCCGGGCCGCTTTTTCGGAGAACCGTTTGTGCGAAGAAAGCTCGAGCGCATGTTCCACTACCGCCACGTCGTAACCAGAGCCGACCTGGCCCGTGCGTGGAAAAATCCCGCTCCACATCCGCTCCGCATCCTCGTGACGGGAGCAAGCGGCATGGTCGGGCGTCCACTCTGCGCCTACCTCGAAACACATGGGCATGAGGTCCACCGCGTGACGCGGCGGGCAAAAGGACCTGGCGAGATTTCCTGGAATCCCGAGGCCGGGATCCTCGATCTTCCTCCCGGTGTCGACTACGATGCCGCTATCCATCTCGCCGGGGAAAACGTCGCCGACGCCCGCTGGAGCCCGGAGAAAAAACGCCGCATCCTTGAAAGTCGCCGCCTCGGGACGCGTCTCTTGGTCCGCACCCTCGCGAAGATGGAACGGCGTCCCGCCGCCCTCATCAGCGCCTCGGGCTCGGGCATCTATCCTCCTGACGGCGGTGTCCATGACGAATCGTCCGCAACCGGCGAACACTTCCTCAGTCAGGTCTGTCAGGTCTGGGAAGAGGAAACCACCGCGGCAAAAGAGGCCGGAATACGGGTCGTCCTGCCGCGAATCGGCGTCGTTCTCAGCCCTACCGGAGGTGCCCTGCAGAAAATGCTGCCGGTCTTTCTCAGTGGCGCAGGAGGTCCGATCGGGTCGGGCAGTCAGCGACTTTCCTGGATCACAATGGACGACGTTCTCGATATCCTGCACCGCGCGACCTTTGAAACTTCTTGGGAGGGGCCAATGAACCTTACCGCTCCCGAGCCGGTCACGAACCGTGATTTTTCCAACACGCTCGCCCGGGTCTTGCAAAGACCGTCTCTCTTCCCGACCCCTGCGACGGCGGTTCGAGCCATCTTCGGAGAAATGGCCGACGAGACCCTCCTCGCCGATCTCGCCGTAGTACCCCGTCGTCTCCTTTCCCTTGGGTATACTTTCAGATTCTCCCAACTTGAGACCGCTCTGCGCCACGTTCTCGGCCGCCACCTTTCCTGAATCTGATCGACTATGGCCGCTGAACGTGTCGACACCCTCATTATCGGAGCCGGACTCTCCGGACTAAGCGCCGCCCTGCGCCTCCACGAAGCCGGTCGCGAAGTCCTCGTCCTCGAAGCAGCCGACGCCGTCGGTGGGCGCGTTCGCACCGATCTTGTGGATGGCTTCCTCCTCGATCGCGGTTTCCAGGTCTACCTCGACGCCTATCCCGAGGCGGGTGCTCTGCTTGACCTCGAGGCTCTCGATTTGCAGCGCTTCGAGCCCGGTGCGCTCCTCTGGAAAAAGGGGAAACTGCGACGTCTCATGGACGTCTTCCGCCGGCCCGGGGCCCTTCTTTCCAGTGCGATCCAGCCCGTCGGAACGCCACTCGACAAGCTTCTCGTCGCCCGTCTACGCCACCAACTCCTCCGTAAATCACAGGAAGCCATCTGGTCCGCCCCCGACAGCACCACGGAAGATTACCTGCGGCGCTTCGGATTCTCCGAGGGCATGATCGATCTTTTTTTCCGCGGCTTTTACGGCGGCATTTTCCTCGAAGAGCATCTTGTGACATCGAGCCGCATGTTCGAGTTCACCTTCGGAATGTTTTCCCGGGGTCACGCCACACTACCCGCCACGGGGATGCAAGCGATACCTGATCAGCTCGCCGCCCGCCTCCCCGGAGAGACGATCCGGCTTGCTTGCCCCGTCGAGTCTCTCGTCGGCACGACCGTGCGGGCCGGAGGACAGGAGATCGCGGCGCGTCGCCTCATCGTCGCGACCGACGGCAAGACCGCTGCCCGCCTTCTCCCCGACCGGGTCGCCGCTCCCTGCTGGAATGGCACGACTTGCCTCTATTTTGCCGCCCCCGAACCGCCCTACCCCGATGCCCTGATCGTGCTGAGAGGCGACCGCAAAGGGCTCATCAATAATCTCTGCGTCCCCTCAAATGTAGCTCCGACCTATGCCACAGAGGGCAAAGCGCTCATTTCCGTGTCGGTGAGCAACCAGTCAGACGGCGGCGGAGATCTTATCGGAATGGTTAAAAGCGAGTTGCGCGATTGGTTCGGCCCGATAGTGGACGAGTGGCGATTCCTAAAATCCTTTCCTGTTCCGCACTCTCTCCCCGTCGAATCCCCGGGCCACGGCACGCCAGTGGCACAGGTCGGACCCGTCCATTTATGCGGTGATTTCCTCAGCAGCGCGTCCATCGAGGGCGCGATCCGCTCAGGTAAAATGGTCGCCGATCAGACTCTCTCCGAAACAGCCTGAGAACGTCACGCGCCGACACTGGCAATTTACGAACGGTCCGATTACTATCGGTGAAATGAATCCCGCCTGGAAGCCCGAGATCATCGCCCTCACCGAACTTCCCGAAGCGCGGCAACAGAAGATCGATGCCTCGTTCTTTCCACCGGTAAGTGAGGGAGCACTCTGCAAATGGGAAGCCGACCATGAGGTCACTCTCCCCGACGAGATCCGCAGCTACCTGCTCCAGTCCGACGGTCTCGAAGCCTGTCGAGGCGAGCTGTGGCCCGTCCTCCCGCTCGCCCAATGGGAAGTGATTGATGATCCCTGCGCCTCCTCACACCCCTGGATCCGCTTCGGCGCGGGCTGTGAGCATCTCTACCTGCTCTCCCTCGGGCACTCGGCCTCGATCTACCGGCACGAGCGTTTCGGGTCGGATGAAGCCTTTTTTGCGCCCGGCTTCCGCGCCTATCTGAAAAAGGTCTTCCGCGGCGAAGCCTGACCGTGCGAAACTTCTCCCCCGGGTCCGGCCGCGGCAATCTCCGAGCCACGGGGCTCATTCGTCCGCGCCCCTCTCGGGAGAGGCAGACCGTGTCACCCCGGGAAATCTCACCCCGGGAAATCTCACCCGCCCTGCACCGGCGGCATCAGGGCGACTTCGTCTCCTTCGCACAAAGGCGTGTCACGTGTCGCGAACTCGGCATTCACCGCGAGGAGGAGCCGACTGTCCCAGTTTTCGAGGGCGGGATAGTCGGCATAAAGCGCGTTCAGGAGATCCCCCAATACTGGGTGATCGACCGGCGAAGCGAACTCGAACGAGAGCTGGCCGGCACCGGCGAGATCGCGGAGGACGGAGAAAAAAAGCACATTGACCCGTATCGTCATGATTCAGACTGGATCCATTCCTCTTTCAGCACGCCGATGACGGGGAGGTTGCGATACTCACCGCAATAGTCGAGACCATAACCGACGACAAATTCATCGCCGATCGCAAAGCCTGAATAGTCGGCCTCGACCGGCACGGCACGCTCGACCTGCTTGGAGAGGAGCACGGCGGAGCGCACGCTCTTGGGCGCACATTCGTCGCGGATACGGCCCATGATCGCCGAGAGTGTCCGCCCCGAATCGAGGATGTCGTCGAGCACGAGGACATCGCGCCCCGCGACGTCGGGGAGACGGCTCTGGTGAAAAGTGACCGTCCCCGAGCTGACCGTGCCACCGTGATAGCTCGCGACCGAGATCGAATCGAGCCGCAGCGGCAGGCGGATCTCGCGGACGAGGTCGGCGAGAAAAAGGACACCTCCCTGGAGCACCGCGACGATGGTGAGCTCGCTCCCGGCGTAGTCGGCGGTGATGCGCTCGCCCATCGCGGCGATGCACTCGCGTATCCTCGCCTGATCGAAGAGGATGCGCTCCAGTCTGTCGTCCATATTTCCACTCACGCGTCCCATGGAGGGAGCAGACATCGGTCCGATTCATCGTTCAACCAGAATATTTGACGTCGGCAGTGAATCCGCTTTCGTAATTACTCTGCGGAGAGACTACCCATTGCTATGACCGCCCCCGTTCACGACACCATCGCCAGCCTGCGCCAGGACTACCGCGCCGCCACCCTCGACCGCTCCGACCTCGCCGACTCGCCCATCCGGCAGTTCGCGACCTGGTTCGCCCAGGCGGTCGAGGCGGAGATTCGCGAGCCGAATGCGCTCACGCTCTCGACGATCGGGCTCGATGGCCTGCCGAACTCCCGCACGCTTCTGATGAAGGACTTCAGTGAGACCGGCGTCACCATTTACACGAACTACACGAGCCGCAAGGCCGCCGAGCTCGAGGCATCACCGGGCGCGGCCCTCCTCTTTTTCTGGAAAGAACTCGAGCGACAGGTCCACGTGCGCGGTCGCGTCGAGAAGACCTCGCGCGAGGATTCCGAGGCCTACTTTTTCACCCGGCCCTACGAGAGCCGCATCGGGGCCTGGGCCTCGACCCAGAGTGCGGTGATCCCTGATCGTGCGTGGCTCGACACCCGCGCGGACAAGTATCGGGCTAAATATCCCGAGACCGGCGCGATCGACTGCGTCCCACTTCCCGATTTCTGGGGCGGCTACCGAGTCGTGCCGGAAACGGTGGAGTTCTGGCAGGGTCAGCCGGGCCGCAAGCACGACCGCTTTCTCTACACCCGGACCGAGAGCGAAGACTGGAAAATCGAGCGGCTCAGTCCGTAATCCTGAGCGAGGCCGTCGATCCGGCGTGTTACCTCGCGGCGTTCTCGATGAGGTTACCGGCATGGCCGACATCGTGGCCGAAGCCACGGGCGGTGCTGCAGCTCGTGCTGAAGACGACGAGGAGTGCGGAGAGGAGAAGGAAAGCGCCGATTTGTTGGATGTTGGTCATGGAGGCACCCTGGGGTGGGGCAACGAAATGGCATATGGGGTGTAACCCTATCACTTGAGTAAAATCAATCAGTCGAGCGTAATCCCCTTTTCCTCAAGGTAAGCGACGAGATCCTCATCGCGCAGGACGTGGCCTCCGGCGATGACGAGGGCGTGGCGTCCGCCCGTGGTCATGGCGAGGCGATGCAGGGACTTTGAGGCGCCCGGGACCGCAAGGGCGGTCGTGTGAATGGCCGGATTTCCCCGCGCGCGAGACAGTTCGAGTAGACCGTCGATGATTTCATCCTGACGGGCGATCTCGCCGTCGGTCATGAAAAACACCTGCGCCGGGGCGGGCTCGAGATGCAGGGCGGTGCGGAGCGGGAGATGCCAGGTAGTGCCGTCGGATTTCCCCACTTCATCGATGTCCCGCCTCGTCGCGGCGAGGGTCTCCTCACTCGCCACCCGCCACTCGCCCGCAGGGTGGAAGCCCTCTTTTCCCTCGTAGAGATGGCCGCCGAAGGCATACTTCCAGCGGTGCTCGAGATCACCGTCGCGGATCACGACATCCTCGCCGCGCTCGCCGCCACTGACGAGCCGCTGATGGGCGAACCAAGCCGGCCCCGAGAAAAAGATGACCTGATAAAAGGCGCCGATCCTCAGTGAGTCGAGCCCGCCGAGCAGTTCGGCTTTGCTCATCGCGAACTGTGCCGGAGTGAGCGAGCGGGAGACGTCCAGAATGAAAACGACCCGATCAGGCATCTCTTCGTCGGGACCGGGGCGGAAGAGTCCGGCGGTCTCGGTGATTTTGAGAGCGGGTCGGGCCGCTGCGGGCGAAGCCGACGGTTCGATGATCAGCTTTTCACGCCGTGCCCGCAGTTCGCGGCCCTTCGCTTTGGCCTCACCGAGCCGCTGCCTCCACGGGCGCCGCTGATACCAGGCCATCGTCACGCCGGTCAATAAACCGATGGTCACGACGATCCAGAGCATGCCCGGTCCGGCCTCGTAGATCCGCGTCCAATCGTTGAATAGTCGGGACATAAATGGAAAGGTCAGGCGTTCCGGCCGGGGGTGAGCTCAGCCTCGAGACGCCGATTTTCAAACTCTATCTCGCGACAGCGCCCCTCCTCCGCCCGCCAGATGAGCCGGCCAAGGAGCACGCCAAGCCCGGCGGCGAGGAGAAAAGCAAAGAGGTAAAGGGAGTCCTGATAAAGGTGAAAATCGAGACGATTAGCGAGGGAGGAGGCGTCGTTCATGAGGATGAAATCAGGGTTTTTCGGTCAACTCATCGACAACCGTGTATCCCGCCGTGCGGATTGGTTCGAGGAGGGAGAGAATCGCCTTCTTTTTCTCTTTGTCAGGAATCCCGCCGGTCAGGGTGATGGTCCCGTCGACGATGATGAGCTCGGTCGAGTCACCGCCTGCTTCGAGCAAGGCCCCGACGAGACTGGGCAGCCCGGAGAGCCACGGTTCTGCAACAGTCTGCGGAGAGACACGCAGGCGCGAGACAATCCTCTCCTCATGGCGGGCTCCGGTGGCGGCAGACACGATTTCTTTCAGCTGTGGCGCGGTCGGAATAGAGCCTTCGAAAAGCACTTTACCCTCCCAGGGACCCATGTAAAAGACGAGCGGCAACTCGGGCACAGGGGCCGGGCGGGCTGCATCGTAGACTAGCCTGTCGGCCCGGCTGTCGAAGTCGGAAAAAAGCACACTGAACTCCGCGCTCAGCGATTCCAGCGCTTCGCGATCATCACTCGCTCCCCCTATCGCGGCGACCTTTCCATCCACCGTCAGCAGAGGATCCTGCATCCTGCCCACGAGTTTGGCAATAAGGTCCGGCGTGCCGGTGATCCAGTCGGGACGGCTCATCGCCGGGTCGACCCGCATCCTGTCCTCGACCGTAAACAGTTCGGGAGCGACGCGCTCTGCCGCACTAAGAAAACCGCTTTTTATTTCCTCGCTCGGGACCGTCCCCGCGAGGACGAGGATGAGATCGCCCCCCTTTTCGAGGCGGAACAACGGTGACAGGATAGTTCGGGGCGGAGCGGCAGGTGCAGGCGCGAGAGCAGCGACCGGCTCCATTTCCAGGATGACGAGCCTGTCCTCGAGACGTCCTGCTCCGATCGCCTCGCTCAGGCGTTCGAGCAGACCCGCTCTTTCCTCCTCTGTATGCACCGTGCCCGTGACAATACCGGTGAGGTGATCGAACTGCACCGCAATGCCCCCCGATTCGTCGACAATGATGCCGGACGACTCGACCGCCTCCATAAGCCGTTTCTCGATCGCGACGCGATGTCGCTCCCGCCCCGCCATACCCGCCCCGATCGACACCGCAATCGAGAGGAGGATGAGGAAGAGAGAGGCTTTCATGTCAGCGCAAGATAGCAGCCCCGCGGACTTCCGGAAAGTGGTGACTTATCAGGGAAACGGTGAATCCCGTGACCACGAAGATCTTATGGGGAAAATCCCCCTTTTTACGTGCCCGTCAGACGGATTTTCCTACTGGATCGTGTGTCTCATCGTTGCTAGGCTCGACATTGTCATGACGAGACACTCCCTCTTAGCGCCGACTTCACTGCTTTTTACCGCTCTCCTCATTCCCTTGGCGGGGCGGGCTGAAGTGGACTTTGTTCATCAGGTGGTCCCCATTCTCAAAAAGCACTGCTCGGAATGCCACGGCGGCGAAGAGGCCAAGGGTGGATTCTCGATCAACACCCGCGATCTCTTTCTCGACGACGAGACCGCAGCGCCCGGCGACGCCGCGGGCTCCTACTTTCTCGAACTGATCAACGAAACGGATCCCGACATGCAGATGCCGCCGGAAAAGAAGCCGCGCGTCGCTCCGGAACATGTCGAGATCCTCAAACAATGGGTCAACGAAGGGATGAAGTGGGAGCCCGGCTTCACCTTTGGCGTGCCCACCTACGAACCGCTCCTGAAGCCCCGCCGCCCCGAACTCCCGGCCGTCACCGAGGGCAGGACCAATCCGGTCGATCGCTTCATCGACCACTACCTCGCTGAAAACAAGCTGGAGCGCCCCGCTCCCATCGACGACAGCACCTTTTTGCGCCGCTCCTCGCTCGATCTCATCGGCCTCGTCCCCACGGCGGAGGAAGCGACCTCTTTCCTCAACGACAAATCGCCTGACAAACGCACCAAATACGTTAACGACCTCCTCGGTCGCGAGGTCAGCTATGCCGATCACTGGCTCACCTTCTGGAACGACCTCCTGCGCAATGACTACACCGGGACCGGCTTCATCACTGGCGGACGCACCCAGATCAGCCGCTGGCTTTACGATGCGCTGAAGACTAACGAGCCCTTCGACGCGATGACGCGCGAACTCATCGCCCCGGGTTCGGGTGAGAGCGACGGATTCATCAAAGGCATCACCTGGCGCGGCGAAGTCAGCGCCGGCCAGACCGTGCCGATTCAGTTCTCGCAGAGTATTTCCCAGTCCTTTCTCGGCATCAATATGAAGTGCGCCTCGTGCCACGACAGCTTTATCGACCGATGGAAACTCTCGGAGGCCTACGGACTCGCTGCGATCTACGCCGAGACACCGCTCGAGATCCATCGCTGCGATAAACCCGTCGGCGAGACCGCGAAGGCCTCGTGGCTCTTCCCCGAAATTGGTCAGGTCGACGCCGCCGCCCCGAGGCCGGAAAGACTAAAGCAGCTCGCTGAACTGATAGTCCATCCGGAAAACGGCCGCACCACCCGCACGATCGTGAACCGCCTCTGGGGGCAACTCATGGGACGCGGCATCGTCCACCCCCTCGACGCCATGCAGACCGAGCCCTGGCACATCGACCTGCTCGACTACCTCGCAAGTGATTTCCAGGAGCACGGCTACGATCTCAAGCACACCCTCGCTCTTATCGCGACCTCAAGCGCCTATCAGAGCCGTGCCGAGGTGAGCCTTAAGGAGGACGACGGCGGCGACTACACCTACCGCGGTCCCAGGGCGAAACGTCTCACCGCCGAGCAGTTCGTCGATCTGCTCTGGACCCTCACAGGGACGGCCCCGAAGGCCTTCGATGCACCCGTCGTTCGCGGGGTCAGCAATCCCGAAGAAGAAGCGAGTAGCACGCATCCCTCGACCTGGATTTGGAGTTCATCGGCCTCGGCAGGACCCGTCCCCGGTGGAGAAAAGATCCTCGCCCGACGCCTCTTCACCCCCGCAAAAGCGTTGCGCTCCGCCGGAGTCGTCGCTGCCGCCGACAACAGCTTCTCGCTATATCTAAACGGTCAACTCCTCGCCAGTGGCAACGACTGGTCCGCCCTGACGGCGGCCCCCGCCTTCGTCAAGAACGGAGCCAATACCCTGCTCCTCGTCGCGGAAAACGGCACCGCCTCACCCAACCCCGCGGGAGCCTACGCCGCTCTCCGCCTCATTTACGAAGACGGCAGCGACGAGATTATCACCACCGACGCGACCTGGGAGGTCTCAGCGAAAGTTCCCGCCGGAGGCAATGTCGCCAAGTGGGAACTCGACAAGCTCGCCTGGGAAAAAGCGGTGCCTGTCTCCCTCGCCGCCTGGTCCGGAGCGATCGATCCCCAAATCGGCAAAGTTCTCGCCGCCGTCTCCGCCGGAGCCCCCCTCATGGTGCGCGCCGGACTGGTGAAAAGCGACTTTCTCATGCGTAGTCTCGGCCGTCCCAACCGCGACCAGATCGTGACCTCGCGTCCGAATGAACTCACTACTCTCGAGGCGATCGATCTCTCCAACGACGCCACCGTTTCGAAGGCCCTTGAAGCCGGGGCTGCCAAACTCGTGACGGCACTCGGGAAGACGCCCGACCGCCTCATCGACGAGCTCTATCTTTCCACCCTGACACGGCTGCCAAGCGAGGACGAGCGGGCCGTCCTCCGCGAAGTCCTCGGTGAGAATCCCGAACCCCAAACCGTCGCCGACCTCACCTGGTCGCTCTGGATGATGCCCGAGTATTTTCTGGTGAGGTGAGTCTTACCCTCTTCAACCATTGATCCAACCCTGTTGATTCACAAAGTTCCCCTTCCGTAGTGGTGGCCTCCACCTCGCCACCACCTCCGACCCTGACGACGATGGCGACCTGCAGGTCACCACTACCCCCTTACTTCAAAACTCCGACACTCCATGGACGCTTCTTTCGACCCCTCCGCTCCCGAGCCCATTATCCGACGCGACTTTCTCAAGAAACTCTCCGCCGCGGGCGCCGCCGCGTGGATGAGTGGCGAACCGCAACTGGTGCGAGGCAAAGACCTCGAGCAGCCCGAGGCGAAGGCCGATGCCTGCATCCTCCTCTGGCTCGCGGGTGGGATGGCGGCGCCGGAGACCTTTGACCCGAAACGCTATGAGCCCTTCAAAGTCGGCATGCCGGTTGCCTCGGTCCTCTCGACCTTCCCGGCGATTAATACCTCGGTCGATGGATTGCAGATTTGCGAGGGAATGGAAAACATCGCGAAGATCATGGATCGCGGCACCCTCATCCGCTCGGCGGTGCAGCCCGATCTCGGGAGTATCCTACACTCGCGGCATCAGTATCACTGGCACACCGGCTACGTGCCTCCGCAGACCGTCGCCTGCCCGCACCTCGGCTCATGGATGGCGCGAGTGTTAGGACCGAAAAATCCGGTGATGCCTCCGTTTATCAACATCGGACAACGTCTCGAGGGCGTCGGAGAAAAAGAGGAGCTCAAGGCTTTCACCACCGCCGGATTTTTTGGCAGCGAATACGGCCCGATGAATCTTCCCTTCCCCGAAGAGGCCGCCAAGTCCGTGCAACCGCCCGAGGGCATGACCTCCGCGCGATTTGCCAATCGCGACAAACTCTACCGCCGACTCGTCGATCAGAGCCCTCATCGCGACTACGCGAGTGACTACCAGCAGGCTTCGCTGCTGCGCTCGATGGACAATGCCTACCGGCTCCTCGGGTCAGAGGAACGCCGCGCCTTTAACCTCAACGAAGAGCCCGCCGAAGTCCGCGCGAAGTATGACACCTCACGTTTCGGGCGCGGCTGTCTCCTTGCCCGTAGACTCGTCGAGAACGGGGCCCGCTTTGTCGAAGTCACGACGGAGTATGTGCCCTTCCTCCACTTCGACACCCACGCTGAAGGCCACACCACCTTGGCGCGGCTGCACTCGGAGATCGACAAACCCATCGCCCAGCTCATCCTCGATCTCGAAGAGCGCGGACTGCTCGACCGCACCCTTGTTATCATCGCTTCCGAGTTCAGCCGCGACGCCATGATCGAGGGGAAACCGGGGTCGAAGGCCGGGGATCAGGCCGCTCATAAAGGGGATACCATCACCGAGATGAAACACTACGGACTACACCGCCACTTCACCGGCGGTACGAGCGTGGCGATGTTCGGCGGTGGAGTGAAAAAGGGCTTCGTCTACGGCAAAACCGCCGACGAAAGACCGCTCATCGCGGTGGAGAATCCCGTCACTGTGGCGGAGATCCACGCCACCATCATGACCGCGATGGGCGTCAGCCCGAAGACCGAGTTTTTGATTGAAGGCCGGCCCTTTTATGTGACCGAGGACGGGAAAGGGACGCCGGTCATGGAGGTGTTCGGGTGAGAACGCGAGAGTGAACTCACGCGACTCACGACAGACATTTGACCGGACCTATTTTCCAATCGCGGCAATCCGAAAACGTGGCGCAGAGGACTTCGGCAGATCATTTCGCTTTGAGGAAAAGAGCGAAGGTGAAGAGAAAAGGAAATTCCCTATCAAAAGCATAAACCCGCGAACTGCCCCCGTCACTCGCTCCCGAGACCGTTCAGCGTCCCTGTGCTGCTGGAGAATCCATCCGCCTCAATACCCAGCCCCTGCAGCATCGTGACAAAAAGGTTCGCGAGAGGCGTGTTGTTTTGCCTGTCGAAGTCGAGGTTGCGGCCGTGCTTTAACCCGCCCCCGGCGAGGATGAGCGGGAGGTTTTGGGTGGAGTGTGAGTTCGCATTGCCGAGGCAGCTTCCGTAGAGCACCTGCGTGCTGTCGAGCAAGGTGCCGCCGCCGGACGGCTATTTCGAGGCCTCGGGACACTACCGGGTCAGGGCGACGGTTCGTCCCGACTTCTCGGTGAAAATCGAGAGCGAAATCCGGTGATGACTCATCCTGAATTTTTTCCGAAGGCCTCGCTCGCGAAGGAGGCCGCGGGCGGAGGCGTGTTATTCAAAAGGTGCCGCCGCACGCTCGCCGTTGTTGCCCGTCGCGAGGACCACCGTCATGTCTAACAAAGTCCGTTGACGTGGATCCCGTCGCTCTTGAGAAAACGCGAAGGGCTCCATACACACGGAATCAGGCCTGGCATGAGGGGCATTCGCGTTGATTCCGGGTTCACTCGTGACCGGCTCGGCACGGGAGCCCTCGTGTCCCGCCCACACGATGAGCGGGTGAACGTTTCCCCGCGGGGGGAAACAGGTAGAAAATTCCGGGTTGAATCGTATCAGTTATTGTCTCTATCAACGTATCAACTGACATCTGCTCCGCTAACCTGACAAATGTCACCTCCTCTCTTCCGCTTTCTCGGCCAGGGCATCATTCTTTCGCTCTTGTCCTTTGCTTTCGATCAAGCTCACAGCCTCGAGCCGAAGGCCACCAAGCCTAACATTGTCATTTTCTTCACCGATGATCAGGGCTACAACGATGTCGGATGCTTCGGATCACCGCTCATCGAGACACCAAATCTCGACAGGATGGCGGCGGAAGGTCTGCGCCTCACCTCTTTTTACGCCCAGCCGGTTTGCGGCGTTTCCCGCGCAGCGCTGATGACCGGCTCCTATCCCATCCGGGTCGGAGAGCCCGCAAACCGGAAAAATCTGCACACCGTTCTCCACCCAAAGGAAATCACCCTCGCCGAAGTCCTCCGCGACGCAGGCTACGCCACCGGCATGATCGGAAAATGGCACCTTGCCGGCAGCGGGCGCGGAAATTCCTGGAACCGGGACCTGCTCCCGAACGCCCAGGGCTTCGACTATTGGTTCGGTTCTCCCTCTCACAATGGCACCACCCGCCTTGTCCCCGAAGGCAAAGGACATACCGAGCTGATGCGAAACGGCGGGATCGTCGATCACGAGGTTGATCAGAAGGAAATGGGCGAACTGACAAGGCTATACACGGAGGAAGCGATCTCCTTTCTTCGCGGCGTCGAAACAAAACAGCCTTTTTTCCTCTATCTCGCCCACACGATGCCCCACGTCCCAATCAACGCATCGGCGGAGTTCCTCGGAACAAGCAAGCGGGGCCTCTATGGCGACGTCGTTTCGGAACTTGACTGGTCACTCGGGCAGGTCGTCAACGAATTGAAATCTCTCGGCATCGATGAGAATACAATCATCATCTTTTGCTCCGACAATGGTCCCTGGATCGAAGATCATCTCACCGGAGAGGGCGGCACCGACTCCCATTGTGGTTCCGCCGATCCCCTGCGCGGCGCAAAAATGATGACCTGGGAAGGCGGCATCCGCGTGCCCGCGATCATCCGTTGGCCGGCCAGGATCAAAGCAGGACGCGAGTCGGACGAACTGATCGCGACGATCGATCTCTACCCGACCCTCGCGCGACTGGCCGGAGTAAAACCGACCCACGAGCACGTTATCGACGGGGTCGATCAGAGCCGCTTTCTGATTGGCGAAACGGATAGAAGCGCCCGCGAACACTTTTTCTTTTATGCCGGCACTCATCTCCATGCGGTGCGCTCGGGCAATTGGAAACTGGTGGCTTCGCGAGAGGCCAAGCCCGATCATCTCGGCTGGTGGGCAAGAATGATCGATGAGGTACCGGAAACCGCCCTCTTTCACCTCAAGAACGACCCTGGTGAGACCACGAATGTCGCGGACGATCATCCGGAGGAGGTCGCCCGGCTGCAAGGCCTTCTGACCGGAGCCCGCGCCGAACTGGGCGATTGGGATCGCATCGGGAGCGGTGCCCGTTTCTTCGATGATGGACCGCGCCTCACCGCAAAGGAGCTGACCGCCCGCGCCGTGACGAAGAAAAATCAGCCAAAACCTTATCCCGTGAAAGAGGATAAATTCGACCCACTCGGAGATCTTCGCTTCGATTTCGAAAGCGGTGACCTTCAGGGCTGGAGAGTTACCAAAGGGGCCTTCGAACACCTTGTCTCGAGCGCCATCTCCCTGCCCCGTCGACCAGGCCAACCTTTTATGCGCCAGGGGAACTTTCACCTTTCCACGATTGCCACAGCGAATGATGAGAGCGTAAACGAGGCCCAGACCGGCGTCATCGAAAGTCCACCGTTTCTCATCCGCGGGGATCGCGTCGCCTTTCTCCTCAGCGGTGGCGGTCCCGACACCGCGGTCGCCCTCTGCGACGCGGAAACAGGTGAAGAGATTCTCAAAACGGGCGGACCGGAAGGACCACGCATGGAGCGAATCGTTCTCGAATTTCCCATCACCCATCGCGGAAAACCCGTTTTTCTGAGACTGATCGACGAAGCTTCCTCAAACTGGGGACACCTCTGTTTCGATGATTTCTCGGCTGATGGTGATTTGCTGAAACCCTGAGCCAGACCGGGGCGAGAGTTGTGTTTCCTGCCATGCCACCTTTGACTCACTCGTCCTCGGAACATGAAGCTGAATCTTCCGTGATCGATTCCTAACAGGGACATCATTAACAGGTGACGAACTTTATTTTGCTGCCCCTTTCGCCGCTTTCTCTCCAGCCTTCGCCGCGTCCAGGAGCTCGGCCTCACGGAGACGAAGAAACTCGGCGGAGATCTCGATCGCCCTGGCGCGGTCCGTTCCGTCGTAGTCCCAGAACTCTCGCACGACCGCCTCGGCCTTGGGAAAATGCTCTCCGGTGTCGCCGACGCGCGTGCGGAGGTCGGCGAGCCGCTCCTTCAGCTCCACGACGAGCGGCGCGCTGGCGGGATCGTCGTAGAGATTGACCTCTTCGCCGGGGTCGGACTCGAGATCGTAGAGCTCCCATCCGGGCGGGGTCTGGTAGCCGCCCTCGTAGTTGCACCCGTAGAAGTAAATCAGCTTGTGGGTCTTCGTGCGGATGGCGAGGTGGCCGGGGTTGTCGTGATGGGCCATGTGCATCCAGTAGCGGTAGTAGGCTTCCTCTTTCCAGCCCTCCGGCTCCGCGCCGGTCGCGCAGATAGACCGGAAGCTTTTCCCCTGCATGGAGGCCGGGATCTCTGCTCCGGCGATGTCGAGCAAGGTGGGAGCGAAATCGACATTTTCCACGATGGCGTCGCTGCGGGTCCCGGCGGGGATGCTGCCGGGATGGCGGATGAGGAAGGGCATGCGCATGGATTCCTCGTAGGCCCAGCGTTTGTCCTGGTAGTCGTGCTCGCCGAGCATGAAACCCTGGTCGGCGGTGTAGATGATGACGGTCTCGTCCATCAGTCCGGCTTCCTCCAGCCGGGCGAAGAGCCTCGCGAGATTGTCGTCGATGCCCTTGATGCAGCGGAGGTACTTGCGCAGGTAGGCGTTGTAGGAGAGTCGCTGGATCTCCGCTTCGGAAAGGGCCGCGGGATCGTAGCGGGGCGGGAAATCCTGCGGGAACAGGCCGGGCAGATCGACCGCGTAGGAGCGCCGCGGATTGCGTTTGCCGATGGAGGTGCCGATGTGCGGGATCAGCTCGCCCTCGTATCCCAACGTGGCGATGGAGCCCGAGCGGGAGCGGTGCTCCGAAAGGAGACTCACGGGCTGCGGGATCTCCGTGTCGGCGAGCCAGTCGTCGTAGCGCGCGGCGTGCTCGAAGTAGTCGTGCGGTGCCTTGTAGTGGTGCATCAGGAAGAAGGGCTTTTCCGGATCGCGCTCCGCGAAGAGCCACTCGAGCGAGAGGTCGGTGATGACGTCGGTGCTGTGTTTGCCTTCGAAGGTGACGAGATCCCGCGGCCAGCCTTTCGGGCCGCGCACCTGGAACTCGGGATCGTGATACTTGCCCTGCCCCGGCAGGACACAGTAGTGATCGAAGGCGGCGGGCTCGTGTTTGAGGTGCCACTTGCCTATCATGGCCGTCTCGTAGCCAGCCTTCTTCATTTCGATGGCGAGGTGCTGCTCTGACGGAACGATGCCCCCGCCGAGATCGACGACGCCGTGGACATGGGCATACTGGCCGGTGAGAATGGTGGCGCGGCTCGGCACGCAGATGGCGTTCCCGGCGAAAACATTTTCAAAGAGCATCCCCTCGCGGGCGAGCCGGTCTATCGTCGGGGTGGGGTTCAGCGCCGCGAGCCGTCCGCCGTAGGCCCCGATGGCATGGGCGGCGTGATCGTCGGACATGATGTAGAGAATGTTCGGCTTTTTCGGCTCCTTCTTGGCCTGGGCAAGCAGCGCAGCCGGTGGTGCCAGCAGCGACGCGAGCAGAAACGTGGTGACGAGGGCGAGGGTGTCTCTCATGATGGTGGTTTATCGGGTTGGAATCGTTGGTGCGCGACGGGTCATGCCGCTCAGAAGGCCTTGCGGATGGGGCCGCCCCAAAGGGGATCGACCATGCCGGCGTCGAACTCTTTCCAGGCCGCCTCCATTTCAGTGACGCGATCGGGATGTTCGGCGGCGAGGTCATGCGCTTCGCCGGGGTCGTCGGCGAGATGGTAAAGCTGCGTGGCCTTATCGCCGCGCGCACGGTGGATCTTCCAGTCATCCTTGATGAACGCGGCCTGGCCACCCACGCGCCAGTAATGGGTGCGACGGATGGGGGTGGCGTCCGGGGTGGCAAGAGCCGACCGCAAGTCCACTCCGTCCAGTGTGGCATCGACCTTTGCTCCGGCGGCGGCGAGCACGGTCGGAAACAGGTCGAGCGAACTCACCATGCGCGATTCGACATGACCGGCGGGCAGCTGTCCCGGCCATTGCACGAGGAAGGGAACGCGCACCCCGCCTTCGAAGAGACTGCCTTTTTCGCCGCGGAGCGGAGCGTTGCTCGAGGTCAGCTCGCGCGTGGGTCCGCCATTGTCGCTGAGGAAAACAACGAGCGTGTTCTCACTCAGTCCCAGCGAGCGCAGCCGCGCGAGGACACGCCCGACCCCATCATCGAGCTGAGCCAGCATCGCGGCAAAAATGCGGCGTTGGATGTCATCGATGTGAGCGAACTTCGCCAGGTAGTCCTCAGGGCCCTGCAAGGGGCTGTGAACCGCACTGTAGGCGAGGTAGAGGAAAAAGGGCTGGGAGCGGTGCCGTGAGATGAAGTCCTCCGCCTCGCGGGTGAAGGCCTCGGTCAGATTCTCTTTCTCCTCGACGGGCTGGCTGGAGCGCAGCACGGGATTGTCGGCGTCGTAGTCCGGCTCGAAGGAACCCATGTGCGTGCTCCAGATGAGGCGACCGTCGGGCGAGGTCCAACGCCCCTGGGATCCATCCGGCAGCGTGCGCCGCCGCAGCCAGGTCACGTGTCCGGCCCAGGGCGGGGGGACGAAGTAATGCCCCTCGTGCAGGAACCCGAAGAACTCGTCAAAGCCATTTCGCTGCGGATGAAACTTCGCGGTGCCGCCGAGGTGCCACTTGCCGACCAGGGAGGTGGCGTAGCCCGCCTCGCGCAGCGCCTCGGCGAGCGTGATCTCGCCCGGCGGGAGACCGACGGCCGGATCACTGTTAACCGCGCCGATGGGATTGAATTCGAAGCCGAAGCGGTTCTGGTATCGCCCGGTCAACAAGCCGACCCGGGAGGCCGCGCAGGTCGGAGCGGTCACGTAGGCGCGGGTGAAGCGCACGCCGTTTGTGGCGAGGGAATCGATATGCGGTGTCGGAATTTCCTTGCCGCCGAAACAACTCGGCTCACCGTAGCCGAGGTCATCGGCGACGATGAGAATCACATTCGGACGCGTGACGGGCTTGTTCTCTTCGGACCGGACCACGGACGGCATGAGCACGAGCGCCGAAACGAGGAAGGTTAAAAAACGGAAGCAAGCCGGGAGCGGAATGATCGTCATGGAGGAAGAGTAGCCCCGAAAGCAATTTCCGTCTTGTGACGGGAGGACTTTGTCTGGTATCCATCAGACATGCTTGATTCCAATTCACCTCCCCTGCTCCGCGCTCCGCTGGCGCAGACCCTTTGCGCGCTTTTCGATCACCTCCCGGACACTTATTTTTTCGTGAAGGACGCCGGGAGCCGTTTCGTTCACGTCAACCGCGCCTTGCTGGATCGCCTCGGACTCCGCGACGTATCAGCGATCGCGGGGACGACGGATCACGACCGCTACCCGCCCCACATCGCCCGGCAGCTCGTCGAGGGAGACCGGCTCGTCATGAGGTCCCGGGAGCCGATCGTGGCGAAGGCCGAGGTTCTCTTCGACCGCGGCGGCATCCTCGAATGGTTTTCCACGACCAAATACCCCGTGACAGACGGAACGAAGGTCCTCGGCATCGCGGGGATCACGAGACGGTGCGGCGGGGGACCGATCCGCGATCCGGCGAACCATGGTGCCGCCAGGGCGATCGAGCTCGTGAGCCGCGATCCGAAACGCTTGTGGACTGTGGAGGCACTGGCCTCGGCGGCGGGGCTCTCCGCGCGCCAACTGCATCGCCAGTTCCTCGCCGAGGTCGGCATGGGCCCAAGGGACTTTGTCCTCAAAACCCGCCTGCATGCGGCCGCGGGCGAGTTGAGGCGCAGCGGCGCCCCCATCGTCGAGATCGCGGCCGAATACGGATTTTGCGACCAGAGCGCCTTCACTCGCCAGTTCCGGCGGATTCTCGGCACCACTCCGGCTCTCTACCGTTCGGGGTTTCGTGCGGGAACTTGGTAATTTCGGAACCGTGATGTCTTTCCCCGAGCTGGGTCAAGCGTGGCCCGCATGGTTCAAGATCGTTGTCCCGCGCAGTGAAAGTGAAATGAGTTGTCTCGTTGCAGGTTTTTAATGTTTCGGGGTGTCACCCACCGATGACTTCGTTAGTTTTGTAAACCCGAATCACGCAACTTCGAAAACACCTCGCCCGTCGGCTTCTCCGGCAGCGTCGCCTGCCACGCTTTGAGCTTCGCGAGGAGATCTCCGGCGGCTTCGGGGTTCGCGGCTTTCACATCGGTGGACTCGCTCACGTCGGTGTCGATGGCGTAGAGCTCGGTGTGGGAAAGGTCGCGGTTGGCGGCGAGCTTCCAGCGGTCGTGGACGATGGCCCAGGCGACCCAGTGATCGGGCTTGGCGGCTGGTGCGGGCCAGGGGGCGTCGATCTTCCAGAAGAGCGGTTTTTCGCGACTGGGCCGGGTTTGGCCTTTCAACACTTCGACGATGCTGACGCCGTCGGGGGTGTAGATGTCAGGAAGCTCCGCCCCGGCCAATTCGCAAAAGGTCGGCAGCAGATCGACGGCCGAGATGAGGGAACTGTCGTCGATTTTTCCCGCCGCGATCTTGCCCGGCCAGCGGGCGAGGAAGGGCACGCCGACGCCCCCTTCGAAGAGGGCGCCTTTGTAGCCGCGACGGCCTCCGGTGATGCCTTTGGCACCGGCGATGCCCCAGCCCGCTCCCGTGGCGGTGTCGTAGCTGAGTTCCAGCGCCTCTTTCCCCGAGCCGCGCGCGGGACCGTTGTCCGAGCTGAAAATGACGAGGGTCTTGTCCGCGATTTTGAGCCGGTCCAGCGTGTCGAGGATCTGCCCGATGCGGTCGTCGGCGTGGGAAAGGACGGAGGCGTAGATCTGGTCGGCGCGGTTTTCGAGATGACGAAAGCGCCACTCGTATTTCGGCACCGTGTGGAAGGGCGTGTGGGGTTCGTGCAGCCAGACATTGATGAAGAAGGGCTTTTCCTGCTTCACGCTCTCCTCGATGAAAGCGACGGCGCGAGGCGCGTCCTCGTGCCAGGGCATCTGCTCGCCGGAGCAGTTGAAGGCACCATAGTCGTCGTAGCCGTAGGCGTCGGGCGCGGGCGAGTCGGGGATCATGTCGTTGGAGAGGTGCCACTTGCCGTAGTGGGCGGTGCGATAGCCGGCCTGCTGGAGGAAACGCGGCAGCGAGGGCGCGTCGGTGGCGAGCCAGTCGGGCATGCCGCGCTTTTCATTGCTTGGAACCCAGGCGAAGTGGCCGTCGATGTTGTGGCGCGCGGGAAAGTGGCCGGTCATCACGGCGGTCCGGCTCGGCGAACACACGCCGCTGGCAACGGTAAAGCGTGTGAAATCGGTACCCTCTTCGGCGAGCCGGTCGATGTTCGGGGTCTTCACAAAGGGATGGCCGTGACACCCGAGATCGCCCCAGCCCCAATCATCGGCGAAGAGGAAGAGGATGTTGGGCCTTTCGGCGGCACGGAGAGAGGAACCGCAGAGCACGCAGAGCACGCAGAGCACACAGAGGAAGTGGAGCAAGAGTTTCATGTTTCAGGGGAAGGTTCGGGCGTGGGATAGGTCGGGCCTTAAGCCCTCGCCCGCGATAGGCGGCCGATCACCGGGGCAAAGCCGCAACCTGCAATGGATCGAGCCTATGGCCCTTGTCAAGGTGGAGCGGTATGTCCTGAACAGGCTTAGTCCAATCCTGCCATTATTCTCCCTGAGAACCAACCCGCATTTCTCATACCCCTTCCGCTGCGACTTACCGGGGACCACCGGGCTGCCGTCGCGGATGGGGCATCGGGGAAAGAACGATCCTACTGCTTCGTATGTTGGAGTCGCGGCGCCGAGTGACCCTGCTCGCGGATCCGCTCGAGCAGGGCTTGCCGCTCAGTGACTTTTTCCGGATGGGAGGCAGCGAGGTTGTGCTTTTGCGCGAGATCGCTTTTCAGGTTGTAAAGCTCGACCGGTCCGTCGTCGTCGGCAGGGTAGCCAGCGGCGCGAGCAGCAGGGCGGTGAGGAGCGGAAGGGTGGGTTTCATGGTGTCTGAGATTTTTGGGAGGGATCGCGAACGGGCGCGTTTTAGTTGAAGGGTGAAACCTCACCGGTGCGATGAAAAACCTCTTCGCCGACGGCTTAGGCGGCCTTGCGGCGTCAGGTTGGATTGGACTTCTGCATCGCCGAGGTTCTTTGAGACAAACAAATTCATCAGCGAAGAAAACAAAGAGGAATATGATGCTGAGGTTCATGTTTGGGATCATCCGTTTTACCTTCAGCGCTTCTTGTCCTTTTTCGGAGCGTCGCCCGCGTTTCCTGGTTTCGGAAAGACGCCCACGCGCCTGGCCCATGTTTCCCATTGGGCGGAGAGTTCCGCGACCTTGCCCGGGTGGGTGCCGGCGAGGTTGTCGAGCTCGGTGCCATCGGCGGTGATGTGATAAAGCTCCCAGCGTTTTACGTTCAAACCGGCGGCGGTTGAGACGTTTTTGCCGACGAGTTTCCAATCACCGTCGCGGACGAAGGCGTTGCCCTCGTGCTCGATGAAAAGAGGGGCCTTGCGGCCGAGGGATTTGCCCTCGAAGGCGGGGGTGAGCGGAACGCCGTCCAGCGGAAGAATCCGATGCCCCTGGAACTCCTTCGGGTAACCGGCCCCGGTAACGTCCACGACGGTGGCCATGATGTCAATGAGCTGGGCGGGTTCACGGAACCAGTCGCGGCCGGAATTGATGCGGGCGGGCCAGTGGGCGATGAAGTTGGTGTTGCTGCCGCCTTCATGGGCGAAGTGCTTGTATTCGCGGTAGGGCGTGGCGGAGGCGTTGGCCCAGGCTTTGCCGTAGCTGGGGATGGTGAGGGTGGTCTTCGGCGCGCGGTCTTTGACGGGATCACCTTTGCCGGTCAGCGAAACCTCGGCGCAGGCACCGTTGTCGGAAAGGAAGAGGATGAGGGTGTTGTCGAAGGCATTGTGCTTTTTCAGGGTGGCGAGGAGGTCGCCGATTTTCTGGTCCACGCGGTCGATCATGGCGGCGTAGGCGGCCATGCGGTCGGCGGATTCGGCGCGGGATTTTTCATCGAGGCTGTCCCAGGCGGGGACTTCGGGATCGCGGGGCGGGAGTTTCCAGTTTTTGGGGATGAGACCGGACGCGAGTTGGCGCTGGTAGCGTTGCTCGCGGAGTTTGTCCCAGCCGAGGGCGTATTTGTCCTGGTATTTTTTGAGCTCCTCGTCGTGGGCGTGGAGCGGCCAGTGGGGCGCGGTGTAGGCGAGGTAGAGGAGGAACGGGGAGTCCTTGGACGCGCCGGATTTGTGGTCCTCGATGAAACGGATGGCGTGGTCGGTGAAGGCGTCGGTGGTATAGAAGCGCCGGCCGGTGGTGGACTTGGGCGCGGGATCGCGCCGGTTGCCATCGAACATGATCCGCGAGTCGTCGGGCTCGAAGAAGTGGGTGGCCCCGGCGAGGCAGCCATAATAGCGGTCGAAACCGCGCTGGAGCGGCCAGTCCGCCTGGTCGTCACCGGAGAGGTGCCACTTGCCGGTCATGAAGGTGGCGTAGCCGGCGGATTTGGCGACCTGGGCGAGCGTGACACAGGAATCGTTGATGTTTCCCGCATAGGCGGGAGGCCGGTTCGGGAGTTTGGCGCCTTCGCCCGTCATGTGCCCGATCCCGACTTCATGCGGGTGGAGCCCGGTCACAAGACTGGCGCGAGTGGGACAGCAGCGGGCGGAGTTGTAGAACTGGGTGAAGCGCAGGCCGTTTTGGGCCAGGGAATCGAGGTGGGGAGTGTCTATCTCGCCGCCGTAGGGACGGATGTCCGAGTAACCCATGTCATCCACCATGATGACGAGGACGTTCGGTTTCGGGGTGCCGGCGGCGGCGGGCAACGCGGCCAGTGGCGCGAGCAGCAGGGTAGTGAGAAGGAGGGCGGGTTTCATTGAAAATTTCACTTCGTTACGGCAGCGGCACGACACGAATGTCATCAAACCAGGTTGATAGCGGAGAATCACTCTTGCCACCGGGCTGAAGTCCGATGTCGTGTTTGGGTACGTCACCGCATAGCGTGGTGTAGGTGAGCACGAGTTTTCCATCGATCATGGCGCGGAGTTCTTTGCCCTCCAATTCAAGCACAAGCTCGTGCCAGATGTCCGGATCGATGCTGACCTTCTCCGTCCTGGCGTAGAAAAACTTGCGGTTCCAGATACCCTTCGTTTTCAATTCGGCGGCTTCGGGAGAGTCTTTCGGGTGCAGGACATCGTTGTCCCACGCGGTGATTCGGTCAGGACGGATGTGAAGCCCGGCGACGTTGAAGTCTTTCTCCACGATCGGATTCGGCCCGCCGAAGCTGATTCCCATTTGCCCGTCCGGCGCGAGCTTGAATCGACAACTCACGCGGAGGTCCGTTCCGCTGACGCTGCGCCGCAGACCGGGCGGATGTTTTTCCTCAGGGAAACACTGCCCGCGCAAGGCCCCGTCCACGATCTGCCACCATTCCGGTCGAGCGTCTTTGCCGCTCACGGTCTTGCCGAGCGGATGCTTCGCATCGATGCCCGACGCGAGGAACCCGTAGGGTCGCCAATTCTGCGTCAGGGTTTTGGCATCCGAGAAATCCTCGCTCCATGACGCAGGAGCGGACGTTGGAACATCAGCGGCAGGCAGCACGACCAGCGGCGCGAGGAGGAGGGTGGTGAGGAGGCGTTTCATGGAGTTTTGGTTCCCTCGGTGAAGGACGCCGAAAGTCAGTTAAGCAGTAGATGGAAAACCCGCAGCGCGGTGCCGGTGCCCTTCGGATCGTGATCGGAAGCGATGCGGACCCGGGCGGTGTGGGGGCCAGATTTCAGGGTGTCGTCGAGGATTAATGCCCATGGCAGATGAAGCCCGGCGCTCCAGTTCGTGAACGTTTCGAGCGGACGATACGCGCCGCCGTCGATGCTGAACTCGATGCGTCCGGCATCGGGTCCGGCGGCGATGAAGAGCCCGCAGCCGGTGCCGGTGAAGGTGAACTCAAACTCCGCGCCGGGCTCCGTGGCGACGAGCGCCGGCACATCGACGAAGCCTGCGCGGGTGCCTTTCTTGTCTGCGGGTTTCCACGCCGATTCCAGAGTGAAACCAGAGAGGATTTTTGCCCCGGCAATGTTGCCCAGGCTACCCTTTGTGTAACTCTGCGCATCGACCATCGCGGGCAGTGGATGCGGTTTCGCGGAAACGGCGAGCGGCCTCGCAAAGGCAACATCCAAGAGGCGGGCGATGCTGTTGGCGTAGAGTTGGTGACCGAAAGGTGAGGGATGCAGACCCTTGAAATCCTCGTCCCAGGTAAACTCGCCCGCGTCGATGCGATCGGTGACTTCGAGCGCGAGATTCAGCGTGGCATTGCCATACGCGACGGCCACCTTTTCATGCTGCGCGATCGACGCCGGCACCGTGCCCTTGCGGTAGTCATCCATGTGCGGCGGCATGACGAAGTGCAGGTGGACGATGTCCGTCAGCGGATTCACCTCGCGGGCATGGCGCACCACCCCCTCCATCCCACGCAGCATTTGCGCGGGATGATCGGGGATGTTCGAGCTATCATTCACCGCCGCCTCGACGAAAAGCAAATCCACCGGTCCCTGCGACAACACATCGCGCTCCAGCCGGAACGCATGCGGCACGGAGCCCATCGAGCCGATGCCTGCGGCGATAAACTCAAACTTTGTCTGGGGAAATTTGGCCTCGAGATACTTCATCGTGTGATCCCGCCAGCCGCCGCCCGCAGTGATGGAGCCTCCGAGAAAAGCGACGCGTCCGGTCTTCTCGCGCTCAAACTTGAGGTGCGCGTTCGCGATGCCTTCGCGCAACTCGAAGTATTCGCGGCCCCGGGGCAGTACCTTCGGGTCGTAGCGGGTTTCCGCGGTGAGCGCCAGCGGCATGAGCGTCAGCGCGAAAAAGAGGTGACGGAGTATTGAGGTCATGAGTTGAGTCATTTCTTGTCGGTCGCCTGCCAGTTGAAGTCGGCAAAGAGAACCCTGGTGAGATCGAAACCGGGTTTGGATTGAAGATGAAGTTTGCCGATATCAGACCAATCCTCCATGGGTTTTTGATTAAAGCGATTGATGAGGCGTGAGGCCGGAAGGACCATTTCCTGCCATTCATCGGACGCGGTGATCTCGATCTCGGAGGAGTGGTGGTCGCCGCCGGTGAGGATGACGGTTTGCGGCTCGGTGCAGTAGAATTTGAAGCGCAGACTCGCTCCAGGCGGAGCCTTCCACTTGGGATCGTGCAGTTGCTCGGTGCCGGAGCCACGCTGACCGTTGGTGGAACGGAAGGCCTTGATTCCTTTGGGGCCCTCAAGTTCAGCGATATTCGACCAGGCACTGTAGCCGCTGCTGGAAATGTTGTCGGAGGGTTGATCGGTGGCTCTGGCCTCGCCGAGACGGGAAGGGATGGCGGCTTCGAAGTGCGTTGAATGGACGATGGTCGTGTCGTAAGTGATATTGGCATAGCCGAAAACGTAGTCGTCGACGTTCAAAACGGGCAGCTTGGCGATCCAGCGGCCGCCCTCTTTCACGCTCACCGCATCGCGCCAGGAACGCTGGTAGCTGCACGGATTCTTGAGCGCGTAGAAGGCCTCGACCTTCACCACTTTCTCCGGCGAGTCAGGCGTAATGATGAGCTCGGGCACGCCCTCGTTATCGAGCGTGATCCCGGACTTTGGCTGGTCGGGCCAGACGATGTCTTTGCCAAGGACATGTTTCTCCAGCCAGAACTTCGTGTCGTGCTCGATCTTCTCGGTGTCATGATGCCCGCGTGCCTGAATCGCAAAGGACCATGGCACGTTCTTCGGGAACTTCTTGAAACTCTCCAGGCCGCGCTCGTGGCCGCCGTGATGATCGTTGGAGCCGTTCAGGAAAAGCGTCGCCGCCGTGATGAACGGCACATGAGCCTCGGCGGCGATGGAGGCGAGATAGATCTCCTCTCCCGGTGATTTTGGCGGCTCGATGTAAGGCACGTTATACATCCACACCTGCTTGTTGCGCCAGTACTCGGTGTATCCGATTCCGAAATAGGCCACCACCGCCTTCACCCGCGCGTCCGTTCCGAGATGCCACATAAGCGTGCCGCCATACGAGTATCCGGTAGCTCCGAGTCGGGTGGGATCCACTTCCGGCTGCTGCTCGAGGTAGCTGAGCACGCGTCGCTGAATGGCATACCAGATGTAGTCGGAGGTTTGCTTCGGATCGGTGATGTCTTTGCCATCGAGCAAGGTCGAGCGCACCGGGCCGCAGACATTGCGGTCCATGTTGCCGTGTTTCAGGCTTGCGGGATACTTGGTGAACTGCGGGCGGTCTCCTGTCATGCCGCAGTAGTCATGCGCCATCACGGCCCACCCATCCCCGACGAACTTCTTCTCCGGACTCGGGGCGCCCATCCAGCCGTGTACGCTCAGCAGTCCGGGTGCCCGGGTGAGGCCGGTTTTGCAACTGTATCTGCAATAGACGCGGATCTCCTCGCCGAGGACATACGCACTGATGTAGGACTCGCGGTAGTCGATGCCATCCCTGGTTTCGCGCTTGATGATCTCTTCTTTGAATTCGCCTTTGTCCGGATCATAATCGCTCCAGAGATCCGGCGGACTGGGAATGGCGGCCGTGCTTTCGGCGAAAGTGGCCGCAGCCACGGTGAGCAAGGTGAGCAGGGTAAATTTCTTGAACTTCATTTCTTAGATTCGGTGGTCGTGGGAAGGCCGTGTTTCCGGATGGATGCAGCTACTTGTTCAGCCAGCATCGCGTAGCCTTCCTTTTTGTAATGCACATCGCCTTTCGCAACGGAAAACTTGCTGTCAAAGCTCACCGACAGCGCGTGCAGGTCATCAATGGGGATGCCGTGCTTCTCCATGATGCGGCGGGCGGCTTCGTTGTATTTCACGTCGTCACCGACGAAGCGACCGGCCTCGCCCTCAGGCACGACGGTTGTGGAGGCCCAGATCAGTTTGGCTCCGGTCGTTTCGAGCTGTTGCACCAGGGCTTCGAGGTTCTTTTCGTATTGCGCAAGGGGCACGGCTTGCGTGCCGTTCACCTTGTCGCGGTGGCCTTGCACCTTGGAGTCGGGGTGACGGTAGCAGAGGTCGTGTAGGCCCCAGTTGAAATGGATCACGTCCCACTTCGTCTTGTCGAGCCAGCGAGAAAGCCCCTGAAGGCCGGCCGCGGTGTCACCGGTGTTACCGGGACGCTGCACGTTCGCGACGTCCTTAAGCAGCCGGATCAATTCCGGGGTGTAACCAATCGAGATGGAGTCGCCGATGATGAGGACATTCGGCAGGCCGGGTTTCAGCGCGGTGTTTTTCTTGAGCCCCTCCAAGTCCTGCGGCGGCGTGTAGAAATCGGGATTGTCGATGTCCGGGGCAACCACTTTTTTTACGCGGCTTTCTTTGCCCGATTGCTTTTCCGCTCCGACGCGGTAATCGGGGTTCGTGGTGGGCATCGCGGCACCAGAGCTCCTGCGCCAGTCGTGCAAGAGGCCGGTCAGCTTTGCGGTGAGCTTGGGAATTGCGGCGGAGAGGTCTTTGGTTTCTCCGATGTCCTCGCGCAGATTGTAGAGTTCGATCTTCCCGGTCTCAAAGGTCTCGACGAGCTTGTAGTCGCCCGCGCGCACTGCGCCGGAGGGACCCATGGAATTGATGGAGTGGTAATGCGGGTAGTGGAAAAAGATCGCCTCGCGGTCGAGCGCTTCCTTTTCGCCGGTGAGCAGAGGCTTCAGGCTCACGCCGTCCACATGTTGCTGCGGACGCAGGGGCAGCCCCGCTAAGTCCAGCAGCGTCGGATACAAGTCGGTGCTAATGACAGGCACTTCCACGGTGCGCCCGTCTTTGACCCGACCCGGATAGCGGATGATGAGCGGCACGCGGATGCCACCCTCGTAAACCCAGCCCTTGCCTCCGCGCAGCGGACGGACGGAGGTCGGAGCATTAGGTCCCGGTCCGGTCGAAAGCCCGCCGTTGTCGGAGAAGAAAATGACGATAGTGTTCTGCTCCAGATTGAGTCGCTTGAGGGTGTCGAGGATGCGCCCGACGCTCTCATCCAGGCTCTCAACCATGGCTGCATAGTTGGGATTGTCCTGCTGCTCGCGGCTCAGGCTCTGGTGCTCGGGCTTGGCTGCGTTGTTCGTCGGGTTGAGGCCCAGGGCCGTGGCCTTCTTCCGGTATTTTTCCACCTTATCTTGGCGGGCTTGGATCGGGGTGTGGGGCGCGAAATGCCAGAAATTAAGGAAAAAGGGTTTGCCGACATTTTGTTCGATGAAGGCGACGGCTTTGTCGGTAATCGCATCAGTCAGGTAGTCGCCCGCCTTTCCGTCCTCCAAGCCCTGAACATCATTGCCGGGAAGCGATTTGTCCTTGTAAGGAAAGTAATAGGTGCCGGGCTGCCCGGCCTTGCTGCCAGCGATGTTGAGGTCGAAGCCATTGTCCTCGGGATAGGTCCGACGCTCGGTGTCGCTGTGGCTGGCGAGGTGCCACTTGCCGATGTGGGCCGTGGTGTAACCACCTTCGTGCAAGACCTCGGCCAGCGTGACGTCGTCCACCGGCATGTTCCCAACCGTCTGGGGCGGACTCAGCTTGTAGCCCGGTCCCTTCGAGCCGGGGGAGCCGCTGTGATTGGTCAGCGTGATGCGCGAAGGATATTTGCCCGTCAGGATGCTCCCACGAGTGGGCGAGCACACGGGACTGGCCGTATAGGCGCTGCGAAAAAGTGCGCCCTGCTTCGCCAACGCATCGATGCGCGGCGTCTCGTAAAACGTGCTGCCAGTCACACCCAGATCGGCCCAACCTAGATCGTCGGCGAGGATGAGGATGATGTTGGGCCGGGCTGATTTGCTTTCTGCTGCAGGAAGTGCGGCGAGCGGTAGAAGAAGCAAGGCCGTGAGGATCAGGATGTGTTTCATTGATATTTTACGAGCTATCACTGCTAGGAGTGTGTCGGACTTATCCCGCCCGGCTGCGAAAAGCGGGGTTTCGGCCCAAATTTCCCTTCGTTCTTGTCATTTGTGTTCCCACAAACTCGTCGACTTATGAAAAATTTTGCCTCGAACCCCGCTTCTCTCGCTCAAACGCTCTAAGTCCGACAGACTCCGAGGAAATCCCTTTTTCACCCCCCCGGCTCCCAACCCGCCGAAGGCTCGGAGTCGGAGGGGGTTTCTGAGGTGAGCACCAGCGGCATAAGCGCCAGCGCGAAAAGGAGGCCGTGGAGTATTAAGGACATCGGTTGAGTCATGAGACGATGAAGTGATGAGTCTTCGGAAAGGCACACCTCTACTTCGCCTTCAAGACCCCGCGCATGATGAATCCGTGGCCGGGGAAGCTGCAGACGTAGGGGTAGTCGCCGGGGCCCGGGAGGGTGAACTCGAGGGTTTCTTCTTTGCCGCCGTCGAGGAGTCCGGTGTGGTGGAGCACGTCGGAGCTGGCGGGGATAAAGCCGTTTTCGAAGCCGGCGGCACCCATGATGTTGGCGGCGTTCACGATGGCGTCGGCAGTCCCGGGCTTCACGATGAGAAGGTTGTGCGGCATCACATCCGTGTTGTCGAAGGTGAGCTTGATCTTCTTCCCGGCCGCTACGCTGATTTCTTTGATGTCATACATGAGACGCTCGCGGATGGTCCCGATGCGGATCGTGGTGAGTTCGGGGGTGTCGCCGAGGATGCCGGACTTTTTCGCCTTTTCCTCGACCTCACCGGCGATGACGCCACCTTTGGTGCTGGCTTCGACGTTGAACCAAAGCTGCTGGACGACATTGGCGGCGTTGCGGGCGTGGAGTTCAGGACCGGTTTGCAGTTTGGCGAGAAGGGCGGTGTCGCGGACGTTGTGCTGCTGGTGAATCCACAGGGCCTCGAGAAGGGGGCGTGCGTCATCCTTTTTCGCGGGATCGAACTGCTTCATCCATTCCTTCGTGGCGGCGATGACCTCGGCGGTGGGGCGCTCGCTGAGTTCAACGCGAGTGCGGTGGCGCACGCCGTCGGTGGGATGCTTGAGATTTTCGAGCAACGCGGGGACAGGCTGACCGTCGATCGCGACGGGTTCCTGCAGCGGGCGGCCTTTTGCGGTCATGCGGTAGATGCGGCCGTGTTTGTTGTCGCGGTTAGGGTCGCGCACGTTGTGCTGCATGTGACCGATGATGACGTTGTGCCAATCGGCGATATAAAGCGCTCCATCGGCACCGAAGATGGCGTCGCTGGGGCGGAAGTTTTTGTCACCGCTCATGAGGAGACCGCGTGACTTGTCCTCGGTGACGCTGCCGTCAGCCTGGGTGACTTTGACGGTGAGCTCCGCGCCGGCGGGCTCGCCCCAGACCGAACCGGCATCGCCATTGCGGGCCAGATCGTAGTGCTTGATGCCGAGGAATCCGATCACGTTACAGATCAGGAAGTCGCCCTGCATGTCCTCTGGGAAATGCGTGCTGCTGACGATCTCGCTGGCGGTGACGGGGCGGACTTCCTTCGTCAACAGCTCGTGCATTTTGAAGCCGGGGCCTTCGGGGCGGACTTGGTAGGCGCGGCCTCCGGTGCCGTCGGTGGCGTAATGGTAGCCCCAGGAGTCAAAAGCGATCCCGTGCGGGTTCGGCGAGTTGTCGGCGTGCTTGGCGATGGTGAAGCGGCGCGGATCGAAGCGATACATGGCGCTGGCACCGGTCTGCAGCGAGGGTCCCCAGGGGTGCTCATGATTGTGGACCATGAAGACACCGCTCTGCCAGTAGATGCCGCCATCGGGCCCCATGACGAGGTTGTTCGCGCCGTGATGCGTGTCGGCGAAATCGACGCCTTGCAGCATGACGATGCGCACATCCGCCACGTCGTCGCCGTCGGTGTCTTTGAGGAAGATGATGTCCGGGGCGCAGGTGACGATGACGCCCCCGTTCCAGAACTCAAAGCCGAGCGGGTTCTGCACCCTCGCAAACTCGGTCACGCGGTCGCATTTGCCGTCGCTGTTGTCGTCGTGACAGATGACGAGGGCGTCCTTCATCTCCTTCAGCGGCTCCCACATCGGGTAGGTATGCCAGGCGGCGGCCCAGAGGCGGCCCTTGGTATCGACTTGCATCTGCACGGGATTCACGAGCTGCGGGAACTCCGCTTCATCGGCGAAAAGGCTCACTTCAAAACGCGGATCGAAAGCCATGTGCTCGATCGCCTGCTGACCGCTGATGTATTCGGTGCGGCCTTCCTTCTGCGCGTTCGAGGACTTCGATTTGCCACCGACATTCGAGATGACCGGCACGGGTGCGGGCACGTTGTCATCATCGACGGTGAGGTCGCCGCCCCTGGCGCGTGCCCAGACTTTCGGATCGCGGTTGGCGGTCATGATATCGAGCATCGTCAGCTCATGCTGGAGCACGACGGCGTTGGTCTGATCGTCGGTGAAAGCGAGGGTGGAGCGGCCACCCCACACGTCATTGCCATCGCGGGCGCGGTAGCGCGCATTCCAGTGCATGTCCTTGTCCATCACGGCCTCGCGCAGGTCCTCCATCGACGCGGAAGCGGCGACTTCCCTGCCCAGCAGGGCCTTCGCGATGACTTCGGCGAGTTGGCGATTGCCCTCGGCGGTGAGATGGACGCCGTTGATCGTGAGCGGCTCGGGCGCGGCTTTGAAAAGCTCGAGGGAGGGATGGAAGAGATCGACAAAACCCACACCCGCTTCCTTCGCGGCAGCCTCGGTGGCCCTGGTGTAGGCTTCGAGCTGCGGGTTGTGCTCCGCGCCGCTGGGGACGTTCGGATTTTTCGTGTCCTCATGCGCGATGGGGCTGAAGAGCACAAGGCGCGGGAACGTTTTGCCGTTGGCTTTGGTGCCGCGCACATACTTCACGAAATCGACGAGTTGCTTTTGGAAATCGTCCGGTTTGTTGTCGAAGGATTCGTTGTAGCCAAAGAAGGCGAAAACGGTGTCCGGCTTCACATGGCGGAGGTAGTCCGTCATGTGCATGTGCCCGCTGCTGCGCGGGAAGGATCCGGGGCGGTCGCCGCTGGCGCTCATGTTGCGGAAGCGCACGTTCAGGTCCGGCATGGCGCTTTGCAGCAAGGTCTCCATCCAGCCGTCGTGCTGCATGCGGTCAGGAAGACCATTGCCGAGGATCGCGACGGTTTCGCCTTTGTTAAAAACAAAGGGAAGCGGGTCTTTGTAGTCGGCGGGCACTTCGACGAGTTCCGGCTCTTTCGGTGCCGGCTTGCCGCCGCCGGGATTGCCATTGCCTTTCGCGGCCGGTTTGCCGGGTTTCCCATCAAAAGTGAGGTAGGCGAGCTTGCCGCTGTTTTTCACGTCGATGGTCATCGCCTCGGGAGCTTCGATGTTTTTTGCCTCAAACACGGCTTTGCGGCCTTCATCGAGCAATTGCAGCGTGAAGCCGCCAAGACGCTCCGGAAATCCCTTACGACTCCAAAGGGAGATTGTCTCGATTGCCTGAGCCGAACCCAGATCGATCTCCCACCAGGGATTTGGCTGGTTCTCCTGGGTGTGCGTCATGCCATTGCCCCAGTCGGGGCTCTTGTTGCCATCCGTCGCCCGCTCCGCCGCGCCGCCGTTGCTCGTCGTCGATTGCGATGCCTTGCCGCCCTTCGCCACGTTCTTTCCACCGCTCATGATTTCGATCTCGGCGAGTTGCAGGCAGCGTTTCTCGCCGGGAAGCTCGATTCGGACATAGCGCGCAGGCTTGCCGGTCACAATGGCGGGCTTCGCCTCGACCGGGGCAGCCGCCGCAGCAGGAGCAGCCGCAGCCGGCTTTTGGGTTTTTTTGTCTTCCCTCTTCGTGTTGTGGTTCGCGGGGATAGGCGATTCCCAGCCGGCATACATCTCGGGCTTGATGCCCCGTGCATAGGTGCCGCCGCCGAAGGTGTTTGGCTTTGCCGCACCGAGGAAGGTAATGTTCAGGTCCGGTTTGATGGCGTCCTCAAGGCCAAGCGCCCAGAAGCAGCCGTTCACGAGGAGGCGACGATAACCTTCGTTCGTGATGTCTTCCGAGGTGCCGTAAAGGGAGGTGAAAACGCGCCCGGATTTGCCGTCGGCACCTTTGTAAGTCCGTGTCCATTCGGAGGGCTGCGGCGGCTGTTCCGCGGACGCAGGTGAGTCGGGCGTCATGCCATTGAGCGGCTGCGCCATGGTGAGGATGTCGCCATCCGTTGGCTTGCCGACATACCCTCCTACCTGCACCCACACGTCTTTGACACCGCGGAGGATCGGGTGCTGCTTCATCGCGTCGACGATGCTGATGCGTGTGCTCTGCTGATGATTTTTCCCGTAATGCCCCACCCAGGTCTGCCCGAGCACCTGATGGCCGAAGCCGAGCTCGTAGTCGCTGCCTTTGTGGTCATACGAATACTTCGCGAAAGGCGCATCCTTCGGTATTTTGAATCCGTGCGTCGCGGTGCGCAAACCGATCACGGGACCGCCGCGGTTCAGATAGGCATCGAAGTGCTTCATTTGCTCCTGCGGGAGATTCTGGAAGCGCAGGAACACCACCGCGAGGTCAGCCGTATCCAGCGCCTCGATGCCCGGCATGTTCGACTTGTCTCCGCCGACGATCTCGCCGGACTCGGGGTCGATTCCGAACAGCACCGTGCATTTGAAACCGTGGTGTTTCGCGAGGATACGCGCCAGCGCCGGCAGCGACTCTTCCGATCGATACTCATGATCATTCGCCAGGAAGACGATGTGCCTGCCCTTTCCGGGGCCTTCCGTTCCTTCGAAGACAAGCGGCGCGGCCGAGGCAAGCGGGACGAGGGAGAGCAGAGCGAGAATGAGGTATTTCATGGGGTATTCTTTTGGGCGGAATCTTTGACAGGTTTGGGGGTGGCTTCGGCGCTCGATGGCACGAGGGGCGGGGAGCAGAAAAGAGAGTGCGATTTTCATGAAGACAGGACAACATTAACCGGTAGCAGGTATCAAAAGCGCGGAAACTCACTGATTCGCGGGAGTCGCCGCTTCATCGGATCCGAAGAGGTCCTGCGCGTCCGTGAAGTGGCGGACATCAGTGCCATCACTGAGGATCCGGGGATCGCCATTATAGACGAGCACGCCGCGTGAGAATTGCGGAACGATGCCGCGAAAGCGACCGAGTCCTTTCAGCAGGCTCATTGAAAAGGTCGAGGCGGACTTGATCTCTGCGGCGGCGAGAGCACGGCCATCCTGCCAGACGAGGTCGACCTCATTGCCGTTGCTGTCGCGAAAGAACCAGAAATCCGCCGGTTTGCCGCGATTGTAGCGGGCCTTGACGCATTCCATGACGACGAGGTTCTCAAAGATTCCTCCCACGAGCGGGTCGCGCGTCACCTGCCCCGCCTCGCGTATGCCCAGCAAGTAGCAGAGCAAGCCCACGTCGGTGAAGTAGAGTTTGGGTGATTTGATGGCCCGCTTGCCGAAATTTTCGAAATAGGGTGGAAGTTTGAAAAGCAGGAAAGAGGCCTCGAGGATAGAGATCCAGTGGCGGATCGTCTTGGCATCCACGCCCACGTCATTGGCCAGCGAACTGTAATCGACCAACTGACCCACACGACCGGCAAGCAGACGCATGAGTTTTTCAAACAAGGAAGCGTCCTTGAGCCGGACAATCTGGCGCACATCGCGTTCCACGTAGGTCTGGTAGTAGTTCGAGTAGGCGGTGGTCGGACGCTGCCCCTGATCGTGGATCCGCGGTAGGAACCCATGGAGGGCGTATTCCGCGAACGAATCGAAACGAATCCCCGCTCCGGCCAACTCGGCGATGGAGAGCGGCAGCAGGTTCAGGATCGCGGTGCGCCCGGCCAACGACTGAGTGATTGCCTGCCTGACTTCCAGTTGGTGGGATCCGGTGAGGATGAATCTGCCCTTGCGGGGATTCTCATCCACCTCGACCTGGAGGTAGCTCAGGAGTTCGGGGACGTGTTGAATCTCGTCGATGATGACCTGTTCCCGAAACTGCGCGAGATAGGCCCTGGGGTCGGCACGGGCGAATTCCCGCACCTCCGGCGATTCCAGATTGGAATAGGCGAAGCCCTCCAGGCCATGCCGTGCCAGCGTGGTTTTCCCCGCCTGCCTCGGCCCAAGAATGGTGACCACCGGGTATTCCCCCAATAAGGTCTCAAGCTCCAGCGTGATCGCTCGTGTGATCATGAAATCAGAATAAATTATGCAAAAAAGGAGTTCAAGTCCGTTTTTACATATATTTCAACCTTCATCCGTGTAAGATCTGCCCTGCTTAAAGGCTCTCCCCGCGAAGCGCGAGTTCCTGGATCTCCCATGGTTTTCCGTTACGGGCATCCGCCTTTGTCGCGGAACTGATCCGAACGAAGCGTGCCTTCACCGGGGCAAAGTCCGGATCACTCACCGCACACGAGGCGGCTCCATGGAAAACGGGCTTGCTCCAGGTCTGCCCGTCTCCGGAGGTCTCGACGCGAAGGTTGCGGGTCTGGCTCGTGCTGGCGTTGGACTGAATCGCGACACCGCTGAGCATCGTCTCGCCGGGCAGCTCCACGGTGATCCACATCGTCTCGTCGAGGGGATCGCCACTGCTCCATTTCGACTTGGCTTCCCCATCGATGAGCGCGGCGAGCTGGTCGGCCCCGTGACTCGCGGTGAGTTTCCACTCACTGCGGTTGCTCAACGCGGTCGGACCGGCGAGGTGGAGTTCCGACTCGGTCCAGGGAGTGGTCCGCTCCTTCGTTTCACTGCGGACGCGGGCGACATCGGCGGGGGTGACACAGGCGGCGGAGTTCCCGAAGCTGTTGCGCACGTAGCTGATCACGTCAGCGACCCACTTGTCGTCGTTGTTGCCCATGGGAATCATCTGCCCCTGGTAGGTCTTGCCCTTGATCGGCCCAGTCACGCCGTGTAGGACCGCCCGGATGACTCCGTCGCGGGAACCGAGCACGATTTCGGATCCTGACAAAGGCGCTGCGAGAGTGAGCGGGGGCTCGGTCCCCGCGATCGTCATGCCCTTGCCGTCAAGGCCGTGGCAGGTGTAGCAAAGTTCCTGAAAAATGGTCTGTCCGTGGATGAGTTGCGCCTTCTCCGCTCCGGTGAAGGAACGGTGAAACTCGGTCCGGTTCGTGAGGATCTGGGAGGCCATCGTTTTCACGCCTTTTGAGGCGCTTGTCAGGGCGGTCTGATTGATGAAAGGGCTCGCTTCTTTCCACTTCATCTGCCGCGCCGTGAGCATCGCCTGGATCGCGACGGAGGCGTCCGAATCGGTCGCGAGCGTCTTGATATCGGGGATCAAAGTGGTGTCACCGGCGAGCAGATGCGTTTCACTCGCCCGGATCGCAGCATGGCGAACTTCGGGCACGCTGTCCGCCATCGCGGCGCGGACCTGATCGACAGTGAGTGCGCCAAGTCCCTCAAGAGTCCAGAGCGCGTGAATGCGGGCGAGCGGTTCGGCATGCTCTTTTGCCATGACCGCGAGGGCCGGCACGATGCTTTTCTCTCCGCGCAGGACGAGCAGCTTTTGCGCGGTGTCGCGCTGCCAGCCGTTGGGATGGGCGAGCGCCTCGACGAGCTGCGCGGGTGTCGCCTCGTGAAGGGCGGGTGCCGGTTCGGGTGCCATCGAGTCGTGCACGAGCCGCCAGATGCGACCGCGATCAATGACCTTCTCCATGCCGTGCTGGAGAATGACTTTGCGCAGGTAGCTCCCCTCCCGCGTCCAGTTCCCCTCCTGAATGATGCCGCGATACATGTCGCAAACAAAGAGCGTCCCGTCGGGCGCGGTCTTCATGTCGATGGGGCGGAAGCAGGCGTCGGTGCTGCGGAGGAACTCGCTCTTCGGATGCGGGTTGTGCAGGATCGTGAGACCGTCCTTGACCTCGATCGTGCTGCGTCGGACGAGGCGCCCCACCGGTTCCCCGAAAAAGAGATTGCCGCGCAGTTCGGCGGGGAGACGGTGGCCGCGATAGATCTCACCGCCGCAGGTGGCGGTGAAATGATTGAGGGTGTTGTCGTCGCGCGATTTCCCGGGGCCGCCCTGATAATCCCGCAGGCCCATCGCCGGCCAGACAATCGCGAAGTCGGGTTCGAACTGGTCGGGCGTCTGGAACTGGCCGTAGAGGACGTGCTGCTGGAAGTTCACGGGACCGCGTTCGCCGCCCGCGTTGACGACCCAGAGCTTGCCGTGGTCATCCTGGGAGGCACCCCACTGGCCGCCGTTGCCGGGGATGTCCTGCTTGATGAGTTTTCCATCCTGCCAGCGCAGGCGGTAGGAGTTGTTGGCCATGTAGAGCCAGTTGTCGATCCCCCAGGTCAGGCCGCTGGGCTGGTGCTCGAGGTTGCCCCCGCGCGGGCCGCCTTCATAGACGGAACGCTTTTCGTCACTGACTCCGTCTCCGTTGGTATCGCGATAGAGAAAGATATCGTTGGTATCCGTTTCCCCGATGAGGACCCCATCGTGGATGGGGAGAAGGAGGCGGGGAAGCATCAGATTGTCCGCAAAGACACGATGCTGGTCAAAGACGCCGTCGTTCCGGCTCGACCAGTGCACCGAGACCCGGCTCTTCGGCGTGTGCTGGTCTTTGCCGTCGATCTCCTTCATGTAGGTGTTCATCTCCGCCACGTAAAGACGACCGTTGCCGTCGAAGGCCATCGCGACGGGCTCGGTGATGTCGGGCTCGCTCAGGACGAGCTCCATGCGATAGCCCGGGGGCAGGAGAAAGGTCTTTTGCTCGTCCGCTGGCGAGAGCGGCTGCACCGGAGGCATGGGCGGAAATTCAGGATCGCCCTGGGAGCGGGCGAGCGGAGATGAAATCGCGAGGAGGGCGAGCAAACAGGGTTTGATGAGTTTCATAAGAGGGTTAGGTCGTGGGTATAACGCGGAGGCGAAAAAAGGTTACCGGTCACTTCGGCTGCTGCTCCATTTCACAGTCTGCGTCCATCGGCACGGCGGGGCCGCTTTGATCGACGGGATGGGTGAAAAGATAGCGCAGCGCATCATCGTAGAGCCACTGCCCGATGACGTCCTTCCCACCTGGCACGACGACGGTGTGGGCGCGGCCGCTATTGTTTTTCACGTCGCTGTTGGTGATGAGGCGCCGCGTGTTGCCGTAAGGCGGCTTGGCGTTGTCCACGTTCACGATGGGACCGTGCTGGTGCAGTTTGAGCAATTGCCAGGAGCGGCAGTAGTGATCCGCGGCCCAGCCCCCATCGAGCACATGGGTGAAGCCGAAGAAGCGATGCGACGCTGTGGCGGAGGCTTCCCCCTGCCAGGTCTCGGTGTTGTCGCGCGGGCCGGAGAGCATCACGACGCGGTCCACCTTCTGGTGCATGGCAAAACGCGCCGACGTGGTGCTGCCGTGCGAGATGCCTGCCATGATCACTTTCTCCCACTGGAGACCCTTGCCGTCTTCAGTGAGGAACTGCTCCCATTTGCCTGCTGGGTTTTCTTTGACGAGCCACTTCACGAGCTGGAGGGAGCGCTCCATCATGCCATCGGGCTGCGGGATATTCACGAGCGGGCTGAAGTCTTCGCCAGTGGCGGCTTCGAGTCGGATCTTCCCGATCGCCGTGCCGGTGCCGTCCTCGTATTGTTCCCTCGTGACGCCTGCGAACCAACCGTTCGAGTAGTGCGGCTGGATTCCATGGTAGCCGTAGCTGGCCACGCGATCGAAGAGACCCTGATTATGCCCCATGAGCCAGATCACGAGCCTGCTCTGCGATGGCACGCGAGTATCCACCACGGCATGTTGAAGGTCGGCGGGCTTTCCTTTGTCGTCGATGAAGGTGAACTTGATCGCGGGATGTTCTTTGGCCCGCGGATCGATCTCGCTCGCTCGTTTGGCGAGATTGAATTGCTGGGGTTCGGCGGCGTGCAGATGGCTGCCTAGGATGAGCGTACTGATGAGGAGGTGCTTCATGGTGCTTTCTTAAGTGGCGTCGGGTTCTCGACGAAGGCGGCGGGGCGACTGTTCGCTTCGAGTTCGGCTTCGAAGGTTATGAGGCGCTTCAGCAACTGCTTTGCGACTTCGGGATTGCCTTCGAGGAGGTTCTCTTTCTCGCCAATATCTTTCTCTAGATTGTAGAGTTCGGCGGGTTTCATTCCTTTCTTGTAGCCGGTGACGTGGAGTTTCCAGTTTCCGGAACGAACCGCCTGCAGCTTGTAAAAGAACGCTTCGTGCGGCGTTTTTTCTCCTCCGGTGAGGACGGGCCAGATGTCTTTGCCGTCGATGACGCGATCCGCCGGAAGGTTCGCGCCGGCGAGTTTGGTGAAGGTAGGGAGGAGATCCATCGCGGTCATGAGTTCGGTGTTTTCTTTCCCGGCGGGAATCCTGCCGGGCCAGCGAATCACGGCTGGCACGCGCATGCCACCCTCGTAGGTGGTGCCCTTGCGGCCACGCAAAGGGCCGGCACTGCCGATGGCGGGGCCGTTGTCGGAGCTGAAAATGACGAGAGTGTTTTCGTCGAGGCCGTTGGCCGCGAGGGTGTCGAGAATCTGTCCGACGGACCAGTCGATCTCGGCGATGGCCTGGCGAAAGAGCCCGTTGCGGAGCTTGTAGTCGATGGTGCCCTCGGGTTCCGCGGCGAGGCCTGCGCGCACTTCCTCGGGGGCGCCTTTGAGGAAAGGCGGAGAGACGTGGAGCGGTGCGTGGGGAATGGGATGGGGGATGTAGAGGAAGAAGGGATCGTTTTTGTTGCGCTTAATGAAGTCGACGGCGTGTTCGGTGATGCGTTTGGTGAGGAAGTCGGCGTCCGGGTCCATCTCGATGACTTCTTCCTGATCGAGGAGCGCGAGGGGCGGGAACTGGAATTTCTCCTGCTGCGGATGAAAGGGATGAATGTCGTGGCTGTAGGGAATGCCGAAATACTCATCGAATCCCTGCCGGGTGGGAAGGAACTCAGGTTGGTCACCGAGGTGCCATTTACCGAACATGCCAGTCTTGTAGCCGACGCTTTTCAGCACTTCAGCGATCGTCAACTCTTCGGGATTGAGTCCTTTGCGATCCCCGGCAAGGAGGACTCCAAAGTTCGAACCCGTCGCCATGTCGATGCGTTTCGGATAGCAGCCGGTCATCAGCGCGGCGCGCGAGGGGGTGCAGACGGGGGCCGCGACGTAGAAGCTGGTGAGCTTTGAGCCTTCGGCGGCCATCTGGTCGATGCGCGGCGTGCTGACGTGATTACCCCCGAAGCAACTGAGGTCGCCGTAGCCCTGGTCGTCGGTAAAGATGATGACGAAGTTCGGCTCTTTGGCCGCCGCGGGAGGCAGGCTGAGTGCGAAGAGGAAAAGGGATCCGATGAGAGTCGAGATTTTCATGGCTGAAACTTTATCTGCCCGTTGGCTTTGCACGGGCGGGATTGCCATTGGATTTTTTCGCGCCGTCCTTCTTCGCCGGTTCACGCGGATACCGCACCACCTCGACGTCATTCTTCTGCACTGCGCCGGGCGTGCTGCGTCCTTCGATGATGAGTTTTTCCAACAGCGCCTTCATCTCGGCGACTTTTTCCGGCATCGCGGCGGCGAGGTTCTTCGTCTCGCCGAGGTCATCGGCGAGGTGGTAGAGCTGCACGGGCTGCGATTGGTCGCCGCCTTTGCCCCAGCCGCCGGAGCCGGGTGCGGGGATGTATTTCCAGCTGCCGCTGCGCAGCGCAGGGGTGCCGCCGATGGAGGCGCTCACGGCATTTTCGCGGACGGCCTGGTCACCGCCTTTGAGCAGGGGCATGAGGCTGACACTGTCTTCTCCGGCGTTGTCCGGTAGTGTGGTTCCGAGCACCTCGGCAAAGGTGGCGATGAAGTCGGACTGCTGCACGAGCTGGTCGCAGATGCTGCCGGGCTTCACCTGGCCAGGCCAGCGCACGATGAAGGGCACACGATGGCCGCCTTCCCAGGCATCGGCCTTGGCCCCGCGCAGAGGACCGCTCGGGTAGTGGCCCATCTTTTCCAGATCCGACATACCGATGTAGTGAGCGCAACCGTTGTCGGCGGTGAAAATGACGAGTGTGTTCTCCGCCTCGCCACTTTTCTCGAGGGCATCGATGACACGGCCCACGATGGCGTCGGTCTCCATGACGAAATCAGCATAGAGGTTCAGGCCGCTCTTGCCTATCCATTCCTCGTTCACCGAGAGCGGGGTGTGCGGTGAGGTAAGCGGCAGGTAAAGGAGGAAGGGCTCCGGCTTTTGCGCGGACTCGGCGATGAAGGCGGCGGCGCGGTCACCGAGCGCGGGCAGGATGGGCTCGAGGGTCCAGTCCGCGAGCGCGGGACCCTGGATGCTGGCCTGGTTGTTGCCGACAAGGCGGGCGGTCAGGAACTCAGTGGGGATGCCGACGGTGCGGTCGTTCTCGATGAAACAAAACGGCGGGTGATTGGGGACATCGGTGCCGAAGTAGAGGTCGAAGCCGCGGGCGACCGGACCGCCGCCGATGGGCTGGGAAAAGACTTCCTGCCAGACGGCACGGTGGGCATCGCTAGCGGTCGTGCCGCCCTTTGGCTTCTCTTTGAACAGGGTCGCGCGCTCCTCGGGGATGGGCCAGTCCCAGCCGAGGTGCCATTTGCCGATGCAGGCGGTGCGGTAACCGTATTGTTTCGCCAGGGTGCCGATGGTCATGCGATCGGGCGCGATGAGCGGGGTGCCCCACAAGGGCACGATGCTCGCCTGCAATCGCGTGCGCCAGTGATAGCGCCCGGTCAGCAGGGTGTAACGCGAGGGCGAGCAGACGCCGGAGGACGAGTGACCATCGGTGAAGCGCATCCCCTGCCCTGCCAGCTTGTCGATGTGCGGGGTGGGGATCTTGCCGCGCTCGGGATTGTAACATTGCACATCGCCGTAGCCGAGGTCGTCGGCGTAGATGATGAGGAGGTTGGGCCTGGCTGTGTCGGCGGCTGCGAGATGGACAACGACGAAGGTAAGTGAAAAGAGCAAAAGGAGACGTTTCATGTTGGGCGAATTCGGGGATTTGATAAAAGAGGGCGACAAGGCTGTCGGGCTTCAGGGCTGCGGCAGACTTGCCTCGATGGCCCCGGCCACAGTCCCGCCGAGGAAGTCATAGCCGCCGGCGTTGAAGTGGACGTCGTTGGGATTTTGCATTTCGGCAAGGTGGGGGGTGATCGCGGTGAAGAGGTCGTTCATGGCGACGCCGTGTTTTTTCATCAACTCGGCAGCAGCCTCGTTTCGCTCCACGATGGATGCAGCGCTCTGCTTCTTTGCCGGGTCGTCGGGGATCGGAGTCGTGCTCGCCCACACGAGCTTCGCTCCGGTTTTTTTCATGCGCTCGATGAGTTGCTCAAGGCGCTCCGTGTAGTCAGCGATGGGGGTGTTGCGGTCGTGGATCCCGAAGTTGAAATGGATGACGTCCCACTTCCCGTCACCGAGCCAGACTTCCATGTTCTTGAGTCCACTGGCGGTCGGGCCGCAGTTCGCGGGAGCGCGGTGAACGTTCGCTTTGCCCGCCAGTGCGTTGCGGGTGGCCTGGGTGTAGCCACGCGACACGGAGTCGCCGATGAGCAGGACACGGGGCAGTTCGGGATCGTCCTGCACGAAGTCCCAGGCGGAGGATTGCCCCGCGACTTTCCCGCGCTTGTGCAGCGGCAGGTAAAAGCCACCGAGTTGATCCTGGAGGACCCGTTCCCACGCCTGCTGATCGGGTGGCAACTGGGCGACTAGTGCCTGATAACGCTCCTCAATGAGCGCGTCTGCTTTTGCCTTCTGTGCGGCGGCTTCGGCAGCATTGGTGGGCTCTCCCTTCGGCGGCTCGGCGGCGTGAAGTGAAGCAAACAGCAGGGTGGTGAGGAGTAGGCTAAAAGAGGAGAGGCAGAAAGAGGGAATACGGGGGTGCATAATTTTTTGGGTAGCTTGGGGTTCGTTACTTCACCGCCGACAGGGCTTTCGAAACGGATTCCACAGACTGATCGGCGATGATTTTGTAGGCGGTCGCGCTCCAGTGAAACTTATCCTCGCCGCCGGAAGGCAAACGTGGATTGGTCTCGACCGGCTGATCGGCGGCGAAGGATGGAACGGCGAAGAGGGAGAGGAGAATAGCGATGGGTTTCAGAGGGAGGAGTGAGGGGGCAGCTGCTCAACTGGCTTCACGCAAGGATCTCCTTCAGCACACCGGTGCTATCCCCGTGACGCTCGGCTTCGACGCCGATGCCGTGCAGCATCGTCAGCCAGGCGTTGCAGAGCGGGGTGTCCTTGGGCGCGACGATGCTGTGGCCGAGCTTGAGGCCGGCACCGCCGCCGGTGAGGATGGTGGGACAGTTGCTCAGTTCGTGGCCGGTGCGGATGTTGCTGCCGTAGGCGAGGGCAATGTTGTCGAAGAGACGCGAACCGTCGGCTTCTTTGGTGGCCTTGAGTTTGTCGAGGAAGCCGGCGAGCAGTTCGCTCTGCGCGAGGTCGCGGCGCTGCGAGGCGTCGAGCTTCTCACCTAGGGTGGTGTGGTAGTGGCTCATGTCGTGCGGATGCACCTTGATGTCGAGCGCGGTGAGCAGGGTGTTCACAGGTTGGCGGAAGGTCATCACGCGGGTGCTGTCGGTCTGCATCGCGGCAATCATGATGTCGTAGATGAGCTTGATCTCCTCGCGGCCATCCACTTCGGGTTTGGGCTCGGCGATGGGTGCGGGAGGCTGTGGCACGCCCATCCATTGCTCTTCTTTGGCAAGACGGGTCTCGATGTCGCGGATGCCCTGGAAATACTCGTCGAGCTTGGCCTTGTCATTTTTCGCGAGACCTCGTTGGAGGGATTTTGCGTTGTCGATCACGGCGTCAAGAACACTGCGTTTCTGCGCGAGCATGGCCTGCTGCTGCTCGATGGGAGTCGTGTCTTTGGCAAAGAGACGGTGAAAGGCCGCGACGGGGCCGTTTTGCCCGCCGACGGGTTTGCCGCTCACGTCCCAGGCCATGGACAGTCCGGGGCCGTGACCCGAAGCGTCTCCGGTTTCGCTGCCATTGAACTGCAGGGACGAGAACCGAGTCTGCAAACCGAGCTGGGCTGCCGCGACCTGGTCCGCGCTGATGCTGTTGTGGAAGCTCTGCCCGGGTTCCGCGTAACGATTCGCCCCCGTGAGCCACATCGTGCTGCCCCAGTGACCTTCGTTGCTGTATTTGTTCCAAAGGCTCTGCACGACACTGAAGTCAGCCTTGTGACGCTCCAGTGGTTTGAGCCCAACCGGCAGCTCATAGTCAGGGCCGGGCTTCGTGATGTCGGGATACCAGGTGCTCTCCGTGATGCCCCAGCCGAAGCCGAGGAAGATGAGCCGCTTCGGTGGCGTCGCGGCGGTTGCGGTCGCGGCGGAGGCGAAGCGGCGGAAGCC
>JANQVJ010000077.1:47800-124877 GCA_030730365.1 Verrucomicrobiales bacterium | reverse complement strand
GCAATGGGGCGAGCTGCGGGTGATGCGCGATTTGCGTAAGGACGTCATAGGAAAGGCGGAAGCGGGGGCCGAGGCGGAGGCTTAGCCTGCGTGATGCGTTCCCCTTCTGCCCCTCCTTCTGCCCCTTTCCACTGCGAGTTTTCGCCTTCGGCGCCCTGCGTGCTGCTCTGCGAGCAGGCTGGTTCCGCTGTGGCTGCTATGGCCACCCCTGCTTCGTTCCGGACCAAATCGTTCTTGGCCGGTATGTCTTCATACAGCCCTTCGAAAAATCGGGCCCGGGCCTCGCCGGTGGAGGTCATTGCAACGTCTCGTGACAAAAGGGGATGAGACATCCGGGCTAGCCCGGCGAATGAGATTAATGATATACTCTCTCGACCCGGTTGGTGATACAGGTGAGGATTTCCCATGGAATAGTTCCGGCTTTATGAGCGAGTTCCACGGCGGTGATTTCAATGCCTCCCTGACGCCCGATAAGGACAGCTTCTTCTCCGGCGAGGACCTCACGGTCGATTGAAGAGACATCAACGACGATCTGATCCATCGTCACGCGACCGAGGAGCGGGCAGCGCTGACCAGCAAGGAGGACTTCGGCCCCGGAACCGCTGAGATGCCGGGGATAGCCGTCGCCGTAGCCGACACCGAGAGTGGCTACGGTCATATCGTGCTTGGCGATAAAGGTGCGCCCGTAGCTGATTGCGGCACCGCGAGAGATTCTCCTCACGAGGGTGACTTTTGTTTTCAGACTCATGACGGGACGCAGGCGAGCTGAAGCCCCGGAAAGGGGGGAAATGCCGTAAAGGGCGAGACCGGGCCTGGCGAGCGATGCAAAAGGAGTTTTTGCGCTGAATCCGATGAGCCCGGCGCTGTTGCAGAGGTGGATGTGGGCGCCGCCGGTATCGATGCTACCAAGCAATTCGCGGAACTCTTCGATTTGCGCCAGAGTGAATTCCGTGTCCTCGTCGGCACTTGGGAAATGCGAGTCGATCCCTTCGAGGAGGCAGTGAGGGTTCTCCCGGATCGTTTTCACCAGTCTTGCAAATTCCCCGGTCGGGCAACCCATGCGGCCCATGCCTGTATCGGCAACGGCGTGGAGTTTGGCTGTTTTTCCAAGTCGGGCAGCGGCGGCTCCGTATGCCGCGACTTCTGCACTTAGGGAAACGGATCCGGAGAATTCGTTCGCCACGATGGGCTCGATCTCTTCGGGCATCGCGGGACTGAGAATGAGCACATGTGGATCCATTTCCTCTGCTGCGGCCCGGGCGCGGAGCGCTTCGCGGAAATTGGCGACTCCGAACCAGGCAACCGTGCCGCGCAGAGCGGCGACGATCTCGCTGAGACCGTGGCCGTAGGCGTCGGCCTTGACGATGGCCATGAGTTCGCAAGCGGATCCGGCGAAACCCTGACAGACTTCCATATTTGACCGCAGGGCGGTGAGGTCAATCTCGGCCCAGCAACGGGGCGGCGGGAGGGGGAGATCTTTCGCGGGAGACATCCGGATAATCACTTGGGTCGAACTTCGAGCTCGCGCTGGATAGGCTCAAAATCGCCATCTTCGCAGGAGCGGACGAATCCCTCGCTGAAGGATTTGAGTCTGTCCCAGACGATGCGAATTTCGGCGGATTCTTCTGCGGTGATGGAGTTATCCTGAGCGGCTCGCGAAACCGCATCGAGGAGCCCGGCGAATTGCTGGACGATGGTGTGGGTCGCAGGGACTACTTGGTAATTTTTCGAATCGGGGCTTTTCGGGTTGGGGACGAAATAGCCACCGGCGCGCTGACAGAGCCACTCGACGATGCCTGTGTAACGGGTCAGGCGGACGAGGTCATCGACGCGGTCGAGCGGGTTGCGGCTGCCTGATCCCAGTTCAGAATGAGGCTGGGCCCACTTGTAAATGAGTGAAAGGGAAACGCCGAGTTCTGAGGCGATCTCTTTCGGGCTCGTGTTCGGGCTGTCGAAGGCCTCTTTGAGAACTTGGTATGACTCCATGGTTGCTTTTGAGTTTGCCCGAAGGAGCCGATAATGACAAGCGGTGAAAAAAGATCAGCCTCCCGGTGGTCGTGAGAAGGGGGCAGCGGCATCGCGGGCTTCCTGCTCGAGATCGGAATCCCAGTATCCGTCATGGACACACTGGGTAAGATACTCGCGGAGGAATTCCTCGACACCTCCGAGTCTCTCAAACTGGGCGACGTGGGTGAGCTCGTGCACAAGGAGGGAGGGATTGGTGGCCTGGGAGGCCTCGAGGTAGATGCCGTAATTCACGGCCATGCCGGTGGGGCCTTCGGAGAGGAAACCGAAGAGGTTGTTCAGCATGCGGAAAAAACCGATTCCTGGGGTGGGAATGCGCGGCACGGGAAGGATGCGGACGTCTTCGGGGCGCCGCACCCCGACGTCGTGTGCCCACATCGTTTCCCATTCGCTGAGCGGCCGTCCGTCACGCAGGATCGCGGCCTCCTGCTTCCGCACCCAGCGGGTTCCGAGGGGGAGGGTGGCTCTGACGAGCAAGCTGACCCAGAAAGATTTCATTTCATTTTTTGCCATGGGCATGATGGCGCATCTCTCTGGAATGTATCCACGGGAAGGAGATGGTCCAGATGATCCATGCAATGAAACGATTAATTTTCATCGGGTTGTAGAGGGGCCCGGTCGACTGACCGCGGGGAGATATTCTCCAATGACGACCCGTTTCCACCAGTCACCTCTCTCGCGCCGTTCGGCGGGGGTGCTGAATTCGTAGCGCATCAGGCGAGCGCGGCCGGAGCGAGGCCGCTTTCCCCCACGAGCAGACCGACCTGCGACCACCATGAGGCGATCGCGACGAGATAGATGAGGCCCATGCCCCTGATAAAAAGAGAGCGTCCGAGGCGATGGTGGTCAGTCTCGAGTCCGAAGATGAGTTGCCAGTCCGGTTTGGTCACGTCTCTATATACCCGCGTTCGCCCTTTGCTGAAACGCGAAAAATGCGTTAGCGTGGCGGCAGTTCGATCGAGATGGCTTCAGATTATAATTGGCATCCGAGAGTGCGGGGAAAGTCAGTCTTCAAAGTGGAGACGCGGAACCTCGGTTGGTGGGTCGTTCTCGCCATCCTCATTTCCGTGATCATTCACCTCATCCTTTATGCGGTGCTCAGCGGAATCGAGAGGCGCGGGGACGCGGTCGCGAGCGGTGAGGTCGTGTGGCGCAACCAGCGTGAGCAGGTCACGATCGATGCGGACAAGCTCAACGAGATCCTCGCTGAGCCGATCATGTCGCAGGAGGTCGAGGTAAAACCGGAAAAATTGAGCGATCTCGACATGGTCGACAAGTCGCTCGATGAATTCGATTTGATGGAGCAAATGAAGGAGGAGACGATCCGTATGTCGCCGATCGAGTCACCCAAGATCTTTTCCGATGCGGCCCCGAAGGCTCCCGGGCAGGCGCTCGACATCGCCGCGAGCAAAATGGAGATCTCGGCTACGGAGATCCTTTCCCGAGACCTCGCCGAGATGCGGAATAAACTCGTCGATTCCTCCGCAACGGTTTCGGCCACTCAGCCGGTGCTGGAGCTGAATGCGGGGGATGATCTCGGTGCCGGTGCCGATACGGACACCTTCTTCAAAGAAGCGGCGGCCAAGGCGTTCGGCACGGGCGCGGACGAGTTCGTAAAGGGCTATGCGAGCCTTGACGAACTCATCGGTCGCACCGGCGGACTCCCCACGGGTGAGGAAAAAATCGCCCTGCCCACCGATATTCTTTTCGGGTACAACGAGTTCGAGCTGAAAGAGGAGGCGCGTCTCAGCATGATGAAGCTTGCTTTCATCGTGCAGACGAATCCCGATGCGACCTTTGTTATCGAAGGTCACACCGACAGCTTCGGTGGTGATGATTTCAACCGTGACCTCAGCCTGAAGCGGGCCGAGGCGGTGCGCCGCTGGCTCGTCGACCGACTCCGCATTGATGCCGCCAATATCAAGGTCCTCGGTCTCGGCAAGGCCCGGCCCATCGTCTCGATCGAGGGCGACGCGGATCAGCAGTCCCTTAATCGCCGCGTTGAAATCGTGGTCAAGAAGCCTTAATCGCTTGCGGCGGCGCCGAATCCGTGGCTTTGCTACCTTTCCCATTTTCGATGAGTGATTCCCCTACCTCCGCGCCCTCGACCGGCGACCTGACCCTGCTCGGTAACAGTGAAAACCGTCTTCCGCGTTCGCCTGAAGAGGCCCGGCTGGAGCTGTTCCCCAATCGCAATGCAGCCCGCAATTATTGGATCGAGCTCGACTACCCGGAGTTCAGCTCCCTTTGTCCGGTCACGGGTCAGCCCGACACGGCGCATCTCACGATCAAGTATATCCCTGACGCGCTTTGCGTGGAGACGAAGTCACTGAAGTTCTACCTCGCTTCGTTCCGCAACCTGCCCTCGTTCAATGAGGACATTGTCAACCGCATTCTCGACGACATCGCGGGGGCCTGTGCCCCCCGGCGACTCCTTGTGAAAGGGCGGTTTTCCCCGCGCGGGGGGATACGCCTCACCGCAACAGCGTCTTACCCCGACGCCGGACTTGCCGAAGTGGAATGAAGGTCATCGTCCTCGTGAGCGGAGGGATGGATTCCGTCACCGCCCTCTATGAGGCGGCGGCTACGCATGACGTCATCGCCGGTCTCAGCTTCGATTACGGATCGAAGCATAATGACCGCGAGATTCCCTATGCCGCGCACCATTGCGATCATCTCGGGATAAAGCACGAGATCGTGAAGCTGGGATTTATTGATGAGCTCTTCGCGAGCGATCTCCTCAAGAGCGGGGGAGAGATCCCCGAAGGCCACTATGAGGCGGAAAACATGAAGCAGACGGTAGTGCCCTTTCGCAACGGCATCATGCTCGCGGTCGCGGCCGGCTTTGCGGAGAGCATCGGGGCGGAGGGTATCGTTATTGCGGCACACTCGGGCGATCACGCGATCTATCCGGACTGCCGGGAAACTTTCATGGCATCTTTGGCCGCAGCGATTCGGGCCGGGACCTACGTCGGGATCGAGGTGCTGCGGCCCTTCATCGCGGTGCGGAAAGAGGACATTGCCGCAATAGGGGTGAAATATGGTGTCGATTTTGGGATGACCTGGTCGTGTTACAAAGGCGGTCGGCTTCATTGCGGGAAATGCGGCACCTGCGTCGAGCGAAGAGAGGCCTTTGCCCTCGCCGGTCTCGACGATCCCACCGAATATGAGGAAGAAAGTTGATTCTCTATTTGCTTGAAGTTCGAATCAAAGCGTCGTAACTGAACAGCATGAGTGATCAGGATACTCCGCCACCGTTTGATGAGAATTCTCCGGCGGAGGACGCCCCTCCCCCGATCTCTGATACGCCTCCGCCGGTGGGACCAGCTCCCGGGTCCCCGTCCGCAACGGTCGCGGGGCTGATGGCAGCGCCACCCACCGCCGGGGTAGCCCTTGGCTCGGGGAAGATGCAGGATTCGGATGAAAAAACGATGGCCATGCTCGCCCACCTCATCGGAGGCATTACCTGTCTCCTCGGCCCGCTCATCATCTGGCTCATTAAGAGAGACGAGAGTCCTTTTGTGAATGATCAGGGCAAGGAAGCGGTCAATTTCCAACTCTCGATTCTGCTGGGGTATGTCGTGACGGGTATCCTGAGTTTCATTCCCGTTGTGCAATGCATCACCTGGATGTTTTTCCCGCTTCTCGGTATAGCCGGTCTTATCTTCGGCATCCTCGCCGGACTCGAAGCCAACAAAGGGGTCGTCTACCGTTACCCCTACGCACTGCGATTCATCAAGTGACGCATCGTCCTCTCTCCCGCCCCTAACTGTCCAACGTTCTCCGGCATTTGAATTACACTAAGAAGGGTCTGCTTGCCCTGAACCCGCCGCAGCGTGCCGCGGCCGAGCAGATCCATGGGCCCGTTCTCATCCTCGCGGGGGCCGGCACGGGCAAGACGCGCGTTATTACCACCCGCATCGCGGGCATGGTCTACGACGGCATTCCGCCGGAGCAGATCCTTGCGGTGACTTTCACGAACAAGGCAGCCGCAGAGATGCGCGAACGGGTCGGCACAATGATTGATCCCGAAGTCGCGGAGCGGGTCACGATCTCGACCTTTCACAGCCTTTGTGTGCGGATCCTGCGTACCTGCATCGAGCGGCTCGGTTACAAAAAGAGCTTTTCGATCTACACCCAGAGTGACCAGGTCGGTCTGCTCCGCCGCATCATCGTGCGCAAGATAGGGAAAGACGAGAGCCTTGATCCGAAGCTGGCGAACATGCTCATCAGCCAGGCGAAGAACACCGGTAAACCCATCAGCGACATGGAGGACTCGCTCATCAGCGAAGTCTATCGCACCTACCAGCGCGAGCTGAAGCTGCTCAATGCGGTGGACTTCGATGATCTCATCATTCTGGCAGTGCGGGGCTTGCAGGAAAATGCCGACATCCGCCGTGAGTGGCAGCGTCGCTTCCGTTACGTCATGGTCGACGAGTTTCAGGACACGAACCATCTCCAGATGGATCTGCTGAAGTCGCTTGTCGGCGAGGAGCACAACATCTGCGTCGTCGGCGACGATGACCAAAGCATCTATGGATGGCGCGGGGCCGATATCACGAATATCCTCGGATTCGAGCAGTTTTACCCGAACCCGACGGTCATCAAACTCGAGGAGAACTATCGCTCGACGAACTGCATCCTGCGCCTCGCCAACAGCCTCATCCGGCACAATCTCACCCGCCGCGATAAAACTCTCTGGAGCGGGATGGGCGATGGGGAAAAAGTGCGGCTCGTCGCCATGCCCGACGCCGAGACCGAAGCGGAATGGGTCATCGGTGAATTACTCGATCGGCATCGCATCGGCCGTCGTCCCTACGATGAGATGGCGATTCTTTTTCGGATGAACAGCCAGTCCCGCGTCATGGAGGAGAAGTTGCGGGAAAATGAGATCCCCTACAAGCTCATCGGCGGTCAGTCATTTTACGAGCGCCGCGAGATCAAGGACATCCTCGCCTACCTCGCTCTCTTCCTCAATCATGACGACGATGTCAGCCTGCTGCGCGTCATCGCGGCCCCGCCGCGCGGGATCGGGGAGGGGACAATCACCCTCGCGACCCAGTTCAGCATCGATCACCAGATGAGCGTCTTCACCGCGCTGAACGACCTCGAGTTTCTCGGGTGCCTCACGACGCGCGCGCAGAGAGCGATTGGGGCTTTCACCACTTTCATTTATCGCTACTCCGACATCGTCCATACGAAGTCCGCGAACTACGCGGCGATGACGGAAGAGCTGATCAAGGAAATCAGCTATGCCGAGTTCCTCAAGAAGAACTGCAAGACGCCCGAGGAGGTCGACAGTCGCCGCAAGAATGTGAGCGAGCTAATCGACGGGATGCACAGCCATTTCGAAAAGTCGAAGCGCGGGCTGCGCGGCTATCTCGACAGTGTCGCCCTGATGCAGGATCGCGAGGACGCGAAAAACGAGGCCGAGGGCAACGGAGTCTCTCTCATCACGATGCATGCGGCGAAGGGGCTGGAGTTTCCCGTCTGTCATATCATCGGGGTGGAGGAGGGGATCCTCCCCCATTCCCGCTCCATCGAGGAAGGGAGTCGTGACGAGGAACGCCGTCTCCTCTATGTCGGGATCACGCGTGCAAAGGAAGACCTCACCATCACCTGGTGCCGAAGCCGCAAGCGCTACGGTGACAAGATGCCCTGCCAGCCGAGTTCTTTTTTCCGGGAATTGAGCAAGGAGGAGCTTATCGAGACCGATCATAGCACTCTGGCGGCAGCACCCGTGGACGAGGACTACGCCGCCGATTACTTCGCGAAGATGAAAGAGATGCTTTCCTCCTGATTCGGCTATTCCGACTTGCGCACGCGCGCGCCCTGCCCGAATTTCACGACGTGACTGAGGTAAACTACAAGGTCGGTAACGAAACCCTGATCAAGGTGCTCGACGGGGCATCCCACAAGCTGCGCTCACTGCTGAAGAAGCAGGGGCGTCTCGATCACGGGGCCCTGAGGGTCGCCGTCATCGGCGGCGGATGTTCGGGCCTGCAGTACAAGATGGATCTCGTCGATGGACCGGCCAATCGCGATATCCTGATTCAGTCGAACGAGGTGCGGGTCGTGATCGATCCGAAAAGCGCTCTTTTCGTGACCGGGTCCGAGCTGGACTATAGCGACGACTTGCAGCAGGGCGGGTTCAAAGTGACCAACCCCAATGCCGTCGTGACCTGCTCGTGCGGCGAGAGTTTTGCCGCCTGATTCTCCGCGTCTCAGAGGTCGATCCCGAAGCGCTTCAGCAGCACGGCCATGCCGGCGTAGAGCATCATCGTGAGGAGGCAGCAGAGCAGCAGCGTCGGCCAGAAGGCGATGCCTTTTCGCAGAAGCCAGGGAAAGACGAGGAACATGGGCAGGCTCGGGAGGACGAACCAGAAGACGCCGGCGGAGTGGGCGGCGAGCTTTTCGGTGCGCGCGGCGGGATTATCCTGCATCCCGAAGTAGATCCAGACGAAGGTGATCAGCGAGACGAGCGGTAGTGAGGCGATGAGGCTGCCGAGGAAAGGACGGCTCCGGGTGATGACAATTTCGTTCACCGCGTAGATGAGGCCCGCGGACACGAGGAGTTTGATGATCGTTAGCATGAAGCCACCTTAAAATTAAAAGCGGGGTTCTGTCACTCCGATTTCCGATCTCAATCAAACTCGATTGCGCGGGGCGCGGGAGGGCGGACCCGCTGGCCGGGGGGATCTCCTTCCTCGGTCTCGGTCATGACCGGGCGCGCGACGGGGATGCCGTTGCTCCCGAGCTCGACGGCCGGGGCATCGATCGCTTCGGGCTCTTCGCCCTCGGCCGGTGCGACGACTTCGGCGATCACCGGCGCGACGCGGGCGCGGATGACGGCGGCGAAGGAATTATAGGGGTCACTAGTGCCGACGATGGTAGGGGCCACAGGCAGGACCGGGGTGGCGTTTTCTTGGACCACATAACTGGCGACGAGGGGGCCTTTTTTCGTCTGTTTCGTGAGATTGCGGAGACGATTGCCGCCCTTTCCATGGATGTGGCAGATCATCTCGAGATTGGTCCCGGGGCGGAGAAATTCATTGTAGGTGCATCGCACTTGCGAGGCGATGCCATCCCCTCTCTGGACTACTTCGTAGCAGTCGTCCGAAGCGAGTTCGCCCGACTTTAGGCAAATCTCGACCTGCTCCGCATCGGGCGGCGGGAGGAAGGCTTTGGGCTCGAACTTCTTTGCCGCCTCGTTCATCACGAGAGTCCATACCGGGAGAACGGTGTCGGAGCTGAAGGCACCCGGGTAGATTGTCTCGCTCTGGTCGAAGCCTGCCCAAACCACGCAGGTTACCTCCGAGGTGTAACCGATGAACCAGTTGTCGGTGAAGTCGTACTCGGTTCCAGTCTTGCCCGCGACGGGGAATTCGCCGAGGCCGTATTTCTCGCGGGCCTTCGCGCCGGTGCCGTAGTCAAAGGAGTCCGAGAGGATGCTGTTGACCTGATGGGCGGTGTAGCGATCGATCGACTGAGTTTTGGCCATTACCACGTTAGGGGTATAAATGACATTGCCGAGACTGTCTTTGATGTTGGCGATGATGTGGGCTTTTTCGGCGCGACGTCCGTTGTTCGGGAATATCGTGTAGGCGAGGCAGAGTTCTTCGGGAGAGCTGGGATTGCGGCCGAGGAAGGTGGCATTAAATTTCCGCAGCTCGCCCTCAAAGTTCATTCCGGCGCTCTGCGCCAGTTTTACGACGGGCTCGATGCCGACCTTCTGTCCGAGGCGCACGGTCGCGGCATTCTTCGATTTCGCGAGGGCACGGCGTGCGGTAACAACATTCTCATAGACGTTCTCGAAATTCTCCGGTCCCCATTCGCCGAGAATCCCGGTGGTGCCGCCGACCATCACCTGGAGGTTATCCATCGGAGTATCACCGACGAGGGTGCCCGGGAAAAAGCCGGCTTCAAAGGCGGCGGCATAGACGAAAGGTTTGAAGGCTGTCCCGATGGGGCGCCTGCCCTGCGCGACACGATCGAACATGCTGTCGCTAAAATCCCGTCCCCCGACCCGGGCGATCGTCGCCCCTGTCTTGTTGTCGATCATGAGCAGTGCGCCCTGAAGATACTTCGGCGCCGGGAAGGTTTGGTCGGGATGGGCCGATTCCTGAAAGGCCGCTTTCTTCTGCTTGTAGTCCTGCAGTGTCGAGTGTTCGAAGTCCGGGTGTTGTTCGATCTTCGCGAGCTGTTCCCTCAAGGCCTCTTCGGCCTGTTCCTGAATGCCGCTGTCAATCGTGGTGTGGATGCTGAACCCGCCCTTCGAAACGGCCTCGTAGCCGAGCAGTTCGATGACCTCCTGCCGCACTTTTTCGTAAACGAAAGCGGACTTGCCGGTGATGTTCCCTTTCGCGACGGTCTGCACCTGAGTGTCGCGGTGATGGTCCCGCGTGTCGGTGTCGATGTAGCCTTCGACCTCCATCCGGTTCAGGATATGGTTGCGCCAGCGCATTGAGGCTTCGGGGAAGCTGCGCGGCGAGCGGTGGTAGGGGTTGGGAATAGTGGCGGCGAGGCTGGCGGCTTCGCTGAGGGAGAGACGTTCGGGTTCTTTGCCGAAGTAGCCTTCCGAGGCGGCGGCGATTCCGTAATAACCGCCTCCGAAGTAAATGCGGTTGATGTAGAGCTCGAGGATGCGCTGCTTGCTGCCGATGTGCCTCTCGATGCGCTGGGCGAGGAAGATCTCGGTGAATTTACGGCTGATCGTCCGGTCTTTCAGCTCGAAGGCCTGGCGGGCGAGCTGCTGGGTGATGGTCGAGGCTCCCTGATTGATTCCGCTGGATCGAAGGCTGTGGTAGGCCGCTCGCACGATACCGATGTAGTCGACGCCGTCATGCTGATAAAAGCGGCTGTCCTCTGCCGCGAGGAGAGCATTGACGAAATGATCCGAAACATTGTCGAGTGAGACGGGACGCCGGTTCTGCACGAAGATGCGGCCGAGTTCTTTTCCACTTCGGTCGAGGATGCGGCTGGCGACTTCGATTTCCTCGAGCTCCGACAAGTCGAAGGACTGGGCGAGATCGTAGCGGGGTTTGAGATAGAAAAACGCGCCTGCCGCCCCGATCATTCCCATGACGAAGAGCATTAGGAAGATCACGCCGGCAAACTTCAGCCAGAGGAGGCCGCGACGGCGCCGCCTCGACCGCTTCATCTCGCCGTCGTTCATCGGCGGGAGCGGGATGACCTTGCTGATCTGCGGACCGGCGCCGACTTTGTCGATCGCGTCGAAATCAATATCTTCGAAGTCGTTTGCCACGGAAGGGTTTTGTCAAAAGGGTTGAAAGCGTTAGGGTGGCGACCGATGCAAATGACTCCGGATAACCACACCGCCGTCTTAAAAGATACGCCCCTTTTCGATCTCGTCTTTCAAAGAATATCGAAAAGTCCGGACATCCCGATCTCTTTTTCTGAGTTTATGGAGCTGGCCCTTTACCATATTGATTATGGTTATTATTCACAACCTTTATCGAGGGAGATCGGGAGGGGAGGGGATTTCTACACCAGCGTCTCGGTGGGCACGACCTTCGGCTTTCTTCTCGCGCAGGCTATCCACCGCGAATGGACAGGTTCGTTCGGGGGGGCACCGAATCCTGTCATCGTGGAACAGGGGGCTCATGATGGCCGGCTGGCGCGTGACGTCATGGCCGGATTGCGTGAAATCGACCCGGTCTTTGCCGCAGGCGTCGTCTACCGCATCATTGAACCGCGGCCGCCGGTGCGGAGGGCTCTTGAAGAGTCGCTAGCATCCGATCCCGCAGGCGGCAGCATCGAAGTGGTTGCTGACGTTGCCGCCGCGGTCGCTCCCTGCGGGATTTTTCTCTGCAACGAATTGCTCGATGCCTTCCCAGTCCACTGCCTCCTCTACCGGGAAGGGAGTTGGCACGAACGCTCTGTCGGGCTAAACGAGGCGGGTGACGGTCTCGCCTGGGTCACTGCACCTCTGCCCCCCGAGCTCGAGGCGTTTGTTGAAACGTTAGGCCATAACTTTCCCGACGGGTATCATACCGAGGTGGCCCCTTCGGTCGATCAGTGGATATCGGAAGTAGCGGAGCTGTTCGGGGAAAAAGGGCTCTGGTGGATCATTGATTATGGTTATGAGAGGGAGGATTACTATGCCCCGTCGCGTCGCACCGGGTCGTTACGCTGCTACGACGCCCATCGCGCCAGTGAAGATCCCTTCCGATCACTGGGGCGGCAGGATATCACGGCCCACGTCGACTTCACCCGGGTCGAGGAGGCGGCTGCCCGTGCCGGGGTGCGGCGTGCTCGTTTCACCGACCAGCATCATTTCCTCATTGAGGCGGCACGACCATGGCTGCTCTCGATCGAGGGAGAGGTGCCTGACGGCGTCATCGCGAAGCGTCTCCGTCAGTTCCAGACCCTGACACATCCCTCTCTCATGGGGCAGCAGTTCAAGGTGATGGAACTCAGGCGGGGGATCTGATTTTTTAATCCGTCTCGACGGTCTCGCGGATCGAGGGAACGAGATCAGGGTCGTGTCGTACCGCATCGAGAAAGGACGGGTAGAGGGGTCGCCAACCAGTTTCACGCAGAGCGGCATTTGAGACGATCTTATTTGTCCAGGCGCGCTTGCGATCGAGTTCCGGCGGTGCCTCGGGCGGGATCGGTAAGCCAAGAATCGCGGAGAGACCCTCGTAGCATTGCCGCTGGGTGAGGGGGGTGTCTTCGACGACGTTGAAGAGGCGGCCGCGAAAGTGATCAGCCCCGACGGTAGCGAGATGTCTGATCGCGGAGGCGGCGTCGTCGCGGTGGATCTGATTCAGGTAGCGGCTCACCTCGCCCTCGTCGATCGTCGCGGAGCCTTCGATCATTTTTTTCACATGGACCGATCGGCCGGGTCCGTAGATGCCGGCGAGTCGCAGGGCGATGCCCCCGGCTTCACGGGTGATCTGCTCGGCCTCGCAGAGGAGTCTGCTCGTCTCGCGGTCGGGTTCGGTATCGGAGTCCTCGTCAACGAGCGATCCGTCGACCTGACCGTAGACGCTGCTGCTGCTCGTGAAGATGACCGGCACCCCTGGGAAGGCGGTGTGGAGATTTCTCAAACCCTCGATGAATACGGAGCGATAGGCATCAGGTCCCCCGCGACTGGAACTGGCGCAGTGAACGATTAGCTCGGGCGCATCCGCTCCGAGGGAAGAGGCAAGGGCACGCACCGATTCAAGAGAAGAGACGTCCCCGGGAAGGACGGGGTAGGGCAGGCCGGGCTCAGCCGAGCGGTTTACCGCCCTGACGGTAAAGGACGAATCGACGAACTGCCTGGCGAGAACCGAGCCGACGTAGCCATGACCAATGATGAGAAGACGCGGTAGGACCATACGCGCCACGTTACGTTCAGATGATCGAAGCGGTCTACCGTTTTCAAAGGCTCTTATGAACGCGGCACCGGATTGATTGTTCGGATCTCGCGAATGGCCGGGGCCGGATCCAGAGAGGAGGACTTTCGTAGGGTCGGTTCCGGGTGTCCCTCATTCCCAGCGAGATTGGGCGCAGGCAAAGCGGCGGGTTCAGCCGGGGGTGTCGTCGTTGCGACCGATTCTCCACCGGGGTAGGGATGGGTCCGAGTTCCGGCTGGTTCGTCTTCAATCACGACCCCGGCGGCATCCCCGAGAAGGTCACTGACGTCGGCCTCGAGGAGGGATTCCAGCTCGGGATCGAGAACGATTCTGGGGCGGGCAACGGCTGGTTGAGTGTTAGCCCCATCCTCGACTGGAACGGGCGAAAATGCCGAAATTACGAAGACGTGAGTGAGCGTGACTCCAAAAATAATACCGGCAGTCTGGAAGGAGAGTCTCATGGCGAATGGAAGTGACTGGAAAACTCAATAGGCTCTGACCGTGGAAGCCTGGCGGGCGATAGGGTTGACGACAAAGGGGTCTTCCTCGTCATCGGATTCCGGCCGCAGAAGCCGGTCCCGGATCGAGTGGTAGCGTTTTTTTCCCTCCTCGGATTCGGGAGACTGGCCAGACCCGTCACTAAGGACACCGGATTCCCTGCCAGCCCCGGAGTCATCTGATCCGACCGCTGTTACCGCTGCGGAAAAACTGCGTTCAAAAAGGCGGTTAATGTCGTCGCGGAAGCGCTCGAGCTCCTTTTTGCGGCGTCGCGTGGTAGCTTGAAATCCAATCCGGGCAAGGACGGCAGGCGAAGCAACAAGGAGTGCAAGGGCGAAATATCCCAGCGCACTGCCCACCGTGGGAGCAATTTCAGCAAACTCTTTCGCCTGGTCAAATCCCGTCATGAGTGTCCAGATGAGACCGAAGGCCCCGATCAGAATCGACGCCGCGGCGAGGAGGCGGAATCCTTCGATACCTGCCCGCAATCGCCCGACCGAAGCCCGATACCCGGTCTGGAAGGCCATGCTGAGAAAATCGAGCTGGCGCCCGGCCAGTTTGCCTGCCTGCTTGATGCGGCGCTGCATCATGCTCTGCGGATCGCGGGAACCTAGGAGTTGAAAGGCCGCCTCGCGTGCGCCGGCGAGGTAGATCAGATATTTAAGGGAGGTATCGTCATCCCAGCCCTCTTCGAAAACCTCGAGGGTAGTCTTCGACTTTCGGAGGCGTTCGGTGAAGAGGCGATCGACCCGCTTCATTTTCGCGAGCTGAACCGCCTTCGAGATGATCATCACCCAGCCGATAATAGAGAGCATGAAAAGCAGCCAGACGAGGAGTTTCCCCGCAAAGAACGGCTGATCGAGCGTTGCCCTGATGCTGCCAAGAAAGGGGTGGTGGAGTAGGGAGAAGATCATCGGTATGAAAATTTTGTACTCTTTCAGGATGAAAAGTATCTTAAATTATAAAATATCTTAGAAATATCAATAAAACAAGCTTCGTCTTTAAAAAATTATGGCGTCTCCTGCCGTTGAATCGGTTTAAGCATGGGGGAAAATAGAATCCGGGCGGGGAATTATAATGGCGGTGAGCCGTTCGGAACGGCATCTTGCCTCTCGATCAATCCGTGAATCGCGGATACATTCAGCCGTGAGCCTTTTATCGTCATGAACACCCTAGTAACCATCGTCGTCATCGTCGCTATCCTCGTGATCCCCGTCATTCTGGTCATCGGATTGTATAATGGGCTCGTGCAGCTCCGTAATCGCTATAAAAACGCTTTCGCCCAAATCGATGTGCAGTTGAAGCGCCGCTACGACCTCATCCCGAACCTCGTTGAGACAGTGAAGTCCTTCATGCAACACGAGCGGGAAACGCTCGAGGCGGTCATTCAGGCGCGAAATGTCGCGACCTCGGCTCGCGAGCAGGCCTCGCCGGCCGACGGGGGTTCGATGCAGAATCTCGCCAGCGCCGATTCCGGTCTCGGTGGTGCCCTCGGTCGACTCTTCGCCCTTTCCGAGAGTTATCCCGAGCTGCGCAGCAACCAGAACATGCTGCAGTTGCAGGAGGAGCTCACTTCGACCGAGTCTAAAGTCGCTTTCGCCCGTCAGGCCTACAATGACGCGGTCATGCACTTCAACAACAAACTCGAGATGTTCCCTTCGAACATCATCGCCGGCTTCTTTAACTTCGCTCCCGCGACCACTTTCGAAGTATCGGACGACGCCGAGCGCGAAAGTGTTGTCGTCAAATTCTGAAGTGCCCCCGCTCTCTCCCCGGATTCGGCCGCGAGTCCGGGGAGACGGAGCTTCACGCCATGGATTTTTTCGAACATCAGGAAGTTGCGCGTAAAAAGACGCACCTCCTCGTTTTTTATTTCCTCCTTGCCATCCTCGGCATCATTGCGGCGGTCTATGCCCTCGTCGTCGGGATCCTCTTTTTTCTCGAGCCCGAAGAGGGCGGGCGCCTCGTGATCTGGGATCCCACGATCCTCTTTTTCTCGGCGTCGGGGACGGCTCTCGTCGTCTTTCTCGCCTCGACCTTCAAGACCCTGCAACTTTCCGGAGGCGGGGAAGTGGTCGCCCGCGAACTGGGCGGTCGGGAAGTCGACATCAACACGACCGACTTTCACGAGCGGCGCCTCCTCAATCTCGTCGAAGAGATGGCGATCGCTTCGGGTGTTCCCGTGCCGACTGTCTTCGTGATGGATTCCGAGGACTCGATCAACGCTTTTGCCGCCGGTCGCACGCCCAGCGATGCCGTCGTCGGGGTGACCCGCGGCTGCATGACCCTGCTCACCCGAGACGAACTCCAGGGAGTCATCGCGCACGAGTTTTCCCACATTCTCAATGGCGACATGCGGCTCAATATGCGCCTCATGGGGCTCCTCTTCGGTATTCTTTTTCTCGCTTTGATAGGGGAGATCATCCTCCGCAGTGCCTTTCGTGGAAATCTCAGTTCCAATCGGAAGGAGGGAGCCGGGGCCGCCCTCGTCATGCTCGCGGCAGGGGTCGGGCTGCTCGTCATCGGTTACGTGGGCGCTTTCTTCGCGGGCTTAATCAAGGCCTCGGTCTCGCGGCAGCGCGAATTTCTCGCCGATGCCTCGGCAGTGCAATTCACCCGCAACCCCGACGGCATCGCCGGCGCTCTCCTGAAAATCGGAGGGCTCAATTCGGGATCGCTTGTCAACCACCCCATGGCGCGCGATGCCAGTCACCTCTTTTTCGGCAGCGCCCTCTCCGCCGCCGCCTTCGCGACACACCCGCCGCTGCCCCAGCGCATTGGCCGACTCCTCCCGCACTGGAACGGTGAATTCCGCGAGACGAGCCTGCGGCCTATTTCGGAAAAAAGCGAACCATCCCCGTCGCGTCAGCGCCAGGGCGGGGGCCGAGTCGTCCCGCCCGCCCTGCCCGGGATGTTCCTCGATGGCGGCGGGGCGGATCTCCCGCTGCGCTCGACTGAGGCTTTTGAAAGCCTGAGTTCTCTCCATCCCGAGCAGATCGAACTGGGGGAGGCGATCCATGCGAATCTGCCCGCCCACTGGCTCGAGTCCTGTCGCTCCCTCGCCGGGGCCCAGTCGATGATCTTTTCGTTGCTCCTTGCCCAGGATGACAAGCTCCGCAATGCCGAACTCAGCCGCCTGCGCCGCGAGTCCGACGAGGTCACCTATCGCCTCGTCGTGCAATTGTTCAACGAGGTGAATGCGGTCCACTCCGCCGTTAAGATCGGTCTCATCGACCTCTCCCTGCCTGCCCTTCGCCACCTTTCTCCCGCTGAATATGCGAGGTTCAAGGCGATCATTCAGCAACTTATCGAGAGCGATGGGCGGGTTGATCTCTTTGAGTTTATGCTCCTGCAGGTGATCACCCGTCACCTCGACAGCTATTTTGAAAAACGAGGACCCGAGCGCATTCGTTTCACGCGGATCGCTCCGTTGCGGGACAAGGCGGGCATTCTCCTGTCCACCCTTGCCGCGATGAGTCATCCGGCGGACGAGGAAGCGGTTCGATCGGCTTTTGCGGGTGCTGCGCAGCACCTGCGCGAGACCTACGCCGTCGAGATCCCTTTCAAAAGCGCTCACCAGTGCGGGCTCGACACGATCCGCGATGCCCTCGCTGATTTTGCGTGCGCCTCACCGATCGTGAAGAAGCGGCTCCTCGAGGCGTGCAGCCTCAGCGTCATGGCTGACGAAGGGGTTTCCAGTCGCGAGGCGGAGCTCATCCGCGCCGTTGCTGACGCGATCGGCTGCCCCATCCCGCCTTTTGTGAGAACGGCGAAGTTGGTTTGAAAGTGCCCCTTACGCCGACCGCAGCATCGCTTCGGTCATCCGGAGTGCTTCGACATTAGCCTTCACCTCGTGGACACGGTGCAGAGCGATACCCTGCTCGCGGGCGTGAGAGGTGATCGCGACGGTGGGCCAGTGCCGATCATCGAGATCATCCGAGCCGAGGATTTTGCCAATAAAGGACTTCCGGGAGACACCGAGAAGGATGGGCCTCCCCTCGACCGTGAATTGATCGAGCTCGCGCAGGATAGCGAGATTGTGCTCGAGTTTTTTCCCGAAGCCGATTCCGGGGTCAAAGACGATCGCTTCAGGCTGCACACCGGCTGCGGTCAGGGCTGCAAACCGATCGGCGAAAAACCCCGTGATTTCTCCGCGGAGATCCGTGTAGACCGGATCGTGTTGCATTGTCCGCGGGGTGCCCTGCATGTGCATCACGACCAGCCCCGCACCGGTCTCCGCCGCGACCGCGATCATTTCCGCCTCGCGAAAGCCGGTCACGTCATTGATGATGGACGCCCCTGCGGCCACTGCCGCTCGGGCCACTGCCGCCTTGCAGGTGTCGATCGAGAGAGCTGTCCCGGGACACTCCGCGGCGAGGGCTTCGAGGATGGGCAGGACCCGGCGGATCTCCTCGGGCTCGTCCACTTCGTCTGCTCCCGGGCGGGTCGATTCGCCGCCGATATCAATGATTGCCGCTCCCTCGCTAATGAGCCTGCGAGCGTGTATCAGGGCTGAGTCGATCGAGGCAAAACGTCCGCCGTCGGAGAAGGAATCGGGCGTCGTGTTGACGATACCCATGACTTCACCACGCTCATCCAGGTCGAAGAGGTGATGGAGGCAGCGCCATTTCATCAGTGCAAAGGCGGGTCTTTCCCCCGCGTCTTTCGCCGTTCAGGCGAGTGCCGGGGTGAGCGGGCGGGTGTCTTCGGCACCGGGTGCGGCGAGAGCGCGATTCGGCTTCTGCGGTTCAAGCCCGAGTTTTTTCAGCAGGGCAAGGTCGGCCTGCGATTGTGGATTACCGGTCGTGAGAAGTTTATCTCCGTAGAAAATAGAATTGGCTCCGGCGAAAAAGCAGAGGGTCTGGAGTTCTTCGCTCATCTGCTTGCGGCCGGCCGAGAGGCGCACTTTCGCGCGGGGGATGGCAATGCGGGCGAGAGCGATCATGCGCACGACTTCGAAGGAATCGACGCCCTGCGACTCTGCGAGGGGAGTGCCCGGGATGGGGACGAGGGAGTTGATCGGGACGCTCTCGGGCTGAGGATTGAAGTTGCTGAGGATCTCGAGCATCTTCAGTCTGTCATCGGTCGTCTCGCCGAGGCCGAGAATGCCGCCCGAACAGACCGACATGCCGGCGTCCTGCACATGGCGCAGGGTGTTGAGTCTGTCCTGGAAGGTGTGGGTCGAGACGATGTTGGTATAATGCTCGGGCGAGGTGTCGATGTTGTGATTGTAGGCGGTTACCCCGGCCTCTTTTAGCTTTGCGGCCTCGACGGGGCCAAGTTCGCCGAGGGTGGTGCATACTTCCATGCCCAGTTCGCTGACGCTCTCGACGATATCGAGGACCTGATCGAAGCGCTTGGTGCCATCCTTGACCCCTTTCCAGGCGGCTCCCATGCAAAAGCGGGTCGAGCCGTTTTCGAGGGCCTGGCGGGCGCGTGCGAGGATGTCGTCTTTTTCCATGAGCCGCTCGGCCGCGACATCGGTGGTGTAGCGGGCTGACTGGGCGCAGTAGGAACAGTCTTCGGAACAGCCGCCCGTTTTGATGCTCAGCAAAGTGCAGAGTTGCACTTCGTTCTGTGGCCAGTTTTCCTCGTGCACCTTGCGCGAACGCTGGATGAGGTCAAAGAAGGGGAGCGAATAGAGCTGCTTGAGTTCGTCGAACTGCATCGGTGAAAATCGGTTGTCGAGTTTTGCGTAACCCTTCCGGGTATCCCGAGAGTGGACCACGGAATCGGGAGATTTCACCTAAATGTTGCAAATTTCTAGCTTCCCCAGCGGCCGCCGTTGGAAACGAAGGGGAGAATGCCCTTGTAGGTTTCGGAATAATCCGTCTTTCCAATCGCGCCTATCATCTTCACCCCGGTGACACGGCGGAATTCCTGGCTGAATGATTCACCGCTGTGGCAGCCCCAGCTTTTGGCGTAGGCGCCTTTGGCGAAGGCCTTGCGGTTGATCTGCTTGAGATCCCCCTGATGAAGGAACGACCTCGAGGCACCGAGGATGTGATTGCTGTAATCGAAGACAAGGCAGTATTTGTTCGAATGGCCGAAGAATTCAAACCCCGAGACTTTAATCGCATTGCGATTCTGCCCGTTGTTGATGTAATGAATGACTTCTTCGCCTTGATTGAACCAGACGAGATTGACCCCGTATTTGTCACGCACGCTTTCAATATGGCTGATGAGCGGCTGACCGTCCTCCGCGGCACGACTTTCGTAACCGGGGCGGTAGACGAGCCAGGTGATGTTGACCGCGTCGTTGCTGGCTTTCTTGAGCTGCTCGATGCGGAAGCGCGCCGTTCGCACGAAGTTGCCCCACCAGCGGTCGTGGCGATGGGCTTCGCGTCGGTAGCCTTCCCAGTATTGTAGGGCCGGCCCCCCCGAGACGATGATGTATTCGTCATTAGGGTTCAACGCAGCCTCGACCGTCTGCGGAGCCGCCAGTGTCGTCACGAAGACGAGGAGAGTGAGGAGGAAAAGGCGGAAACTCATGTCTGACCTGGGCAGTGGGAGTAATCGAGTCGTGTCGGGAGGAATCTTACGCGGACGAGTCTGGACCTGCAACCGCCCCTCCGGCCTATCCCCGAAGGGCGAAGCTTAGCTGAGGCCGATGAAGTCGCTTACTTTGTTCCAGAGCCGCTCTACCATCTGCTTACGGCGGCGGGCTTCCTCTTCTTTCTGTTTTTGTTCACGGGCTGCTTCATCGAACTTCACGAGACGGGAGTGATGCTGATTGATCCGACCGACGAACCAGCGCCAGGTCTCGCCGGGCTGGCCGTTTTCGAGAAGAAAGTGGGGGCAGTCCTTGTTAGGGGTCGAGTAACCCTCGCGCGGCCAGTGGTAGTGGGCGCGGATGTTCGAAATCGGGATCTGGTGGTGATACATCAGCGAGGCGGCGAGCTTGGCGGTGCGCTCGAGGGTGGCGGTCTGGTTGTTGCCCTGATGTTCGCACATCTCGATGCCGATTGAGTAACGGTTCCCCGGTCCGTCGAAGTCGGCGTGTTCGCCGCGCTCGCTCGTGGGAATGTGCTGGATGATGGTGCTATCCTGCACCGTGAAATGCCAGCAGAGATAGCCGCAGACCCCACCGCGAAGAGCGCCACGTTTAAGTGCTTTCGCATGGGCGTAGGCATCGCCGGTCGGGTTCTGCGTGCTGTGGATCGTAATATATTGAGGCTTCATTTCGCGGAAGAGACGACGGCCATATTTCCCCTCGGGTATGAGGTCGATCTTAAGATTGAGGTCCTTCTGCGCATCCGAGGGATTGAGCGGAACGTTCGCCACCGCTCCGAGTTCACGTTCCCAGAAGCCCGCTTTTGATGCGGGACCCGTCGGCCTCGTGTTGCACGAAGAGAGGATGAGGAAAGTCACGGCGATCACGACGGGAGGGATAACAAATCCAATTTTTTTCATGAGTCCGCAAAAGGGTAATAGATAAGGAGTCCGAAATATTAACCTAAATGAGTGAAATTCGCTAATTTATTAAGGAAAAATTAAAAAATTCTTAATTTGGAAAGCGAAATTAGCTTGGCTCCCGTTGAGTTGAACATTAATTCTAAAATTAGCGTTCAAGGATCTCCACTTCATAGCCGTCCGGATCGGTCACGAAGGCCATCTTTCCCTTTTTTCCCGAGGGAAAAGCCTCGCGCCAGTCAGCTGGCCAGATTTCGATCCCGGCTTTTTCGACCTTGTCGCAGTAGGCCACGATGTCCTCGACTCCGAGAGCGGTGTGCATGAGGTCTTCGGGGAACTTTACTTCAAAATCGGGGGAGTAGCAGAGCTCGAGAAAGTGGTCATTTCCCTCGAGCTCGAGGAAGGCGAGCTGGTTGCCTGCGGGCGACTTGTCGGTGCGACGGGTCAGCTTGAAGCCGAGCGTCTCGTAGAAGGAGATCGTCTTTTCGAGATCGGCTACTCGGATGCGGGTATGGAGAAATTTGATCATGGGAAGTACTGGAATGTTTTGTGTCGCTTCGCAAGAGACGGTTCAACGGAGAGGAGAGATTTTTTGCGTGACGATCGGATCGCGAAAGAGTTGACCCGCTCCCGCGACGCCGTTACTGGACCCACCCTATGCAAAAAACGGCCAAAGTTGACTTTTACACCGTCGATATCGAATCGACCGGACTCGAAACTATCCTGCGCGATCTTCACGGCACTGCTGCCGATAGTTCAAAGCGCAATGTCGAGATCAACGACGACTGGATCCGTCTCGCCCGTGGTAGCCTTACCGACCGGGGCTACCTCGGCGACCTCATGCGCATCTCGATGGCTCCGGCCGGATTCCGAGCCGATCTCGCCGGCAAGGTCACTACAATTAATCTTAGCAAAGATGAAGGCGTTGCGGAGTGTTCCGCCTTTTATTTCGACTTCGAGACCGGCATCCTCACCCTGCAGCGTAACAGCCGTGCCGCTTCGTGGCGTCAGTTGGGCAATTATTTCAAGCGCGTCGCCGACCTCGACACCGACGTACAGATCAAGCCGCTCCTGCGCCCCACCGAGATGAGCAAAGTGAGGGTCCTCCCCATCCTCCGCAAGGTGCACATCAGCTCGGCTGTCGTCGATCTCATGGCCACGCTCGACAACATCGACGAGGGCAGTAGGCAACTGATCCGTCAGGCCGCCCTGGCGGAGTCGCCGGCGATCGAACTCGTCCTTAAGGCCGGGCGGGAAAAAGAGGCGACTCTGAATCACGCCGTTGTCCACGAAGTCATCGAGTCCTGGTTGCGGATCCACGCAGACTTCGGTGACGAGGAAAACGAGATCGTGAAAAAAATCGTCGTCACTGGGAAAGACGAGACCGGGGCCACGGTAGAGTTCGACTTGCTCAGAGACAAACTTTTCACGACGATGCGCTTCGAGTGGGTGCCCGACGATGAGGCGCTCTGGAAAACGCGCGGCGACGAGATCTTCCGTGCCTGGGAGTTGAACAAGGCCAATCTCAAGCGGCTCCTCCCGAAGTAAGAGTCCTCACGGCCGCAGTTCCGCCACGCCCTTCGGGAGGGCGTGGAGCCGTGCCACTTCCTCGTCATTGAGGACACGGTTGAAGACGGCGAGATCATCGAGGTGTCCCACATAGGCCGCCCCGAGGACGAGCAGGACCGCCTGCGGATCCCAGCCAAAGGTGAGGTCGTGCCCCGCGATTTTTCCCTGCCGCTTTCCGTCGAGGTAGAGCACGCCCGATGACTTGTCTTTGCCGGCATTGATCTGATCAAGTGTAAAGACGGCGTGGGTCCAGCGATCCCGGGAAAAAGGCGCCTCCTTGAGCTGCACCATGGGACGTTTCGGCTCGGGGACGACTTCCCAGCCGAGGCTTTCGGGGTCCCAGATCTCGATGAGCGGTCGGATCGCGTAGCGGAAGTAGCGGGGCGTGTGGTCCTTTGACCATTCGAGGAAAATGAAGCCTTTCTTAGTGTCATCGCCGACGATCTGAATGGGATCGCAGTAGCCCGGTTCGAGGTCCTCGTCGGGCGTGAGCCTCATCCAGAGTGAGACGGTCGCGCTCCAGTTCTTCGCGTTGTAACCCAGCACCCCTTCGGCGCGGTAGGTGGGTCGCACTGCCGCCTTGCGGGGGAAATGGATCGCCCTACCGAATCTCCCCGTGCCGACGAGCTTGAGGTCGTCGCTCTCGACGCAGGGCACCATGCCGCTGCTGGTTTTAAGATAAGCGGCGGCATCACCGGTGGAAAAATCCGCGTCAAATCTCTTGTCGAACGAGGCATGCATCACGAGCGCTTTTTTCAGCGCTTCGTCGGCGTGGAGGGAAAGGTTCGTGCCGAGGAAAAGGAGAGCGGTGAGAAGCAGAGTCGATTTCATGTCGGGTAGTATCTCCGAGCTCACCTCCCCCCGGCAAGCTCTTTTGGGTTACGCCCCTGCGGCAGACCCCACCCTCTCGGGTGGACTATCCCACCCTCTTGAGTCCTGACCTGTGGGCTGGACATTCTCCGAACGGCTCCGTAGATTCTCCGGCCATGGACAAGCCCTCGCGCCGAACTCTTCTGATTGCTGTCCTCGCTTTCGGGACCGCTTTGGCTGGTTTCTTCGTCGGCCGGTTTTCGGTCCCCGAGGAAACCGAGCCCGCTTTCGACGCTCCGCTCATCGGGATCGCGAGCCTGTCGAGTGCGGATTACATCCGCGCGGTGCGGGAGTCGGGCGGTATCCCCGTCGTGTTGCCGAACACCGATGGCAGCGTCGCGCGCATCGATGACTACCTCGCTCTCCTCGACGGATTGCTGATGCCCGGGGGAGCCGACATCCCGCCGTCGGAGTATGGCGAAGAGCCTCACGAGACGGTCGAGTTGCTCGATGACGACCGTTTTCATTTTGAAAAGGCCCTCATTTCGGCCTGGATGAAAAAGACGGACAAACCGCTCCTCGGCATCTGCCTCGGAAGTCAGTGGATCAATGTCGCGAGCGGCGGATCGCTCGTGCAGGACATCCCGTCCGAGTTCAACGTGAACCATCGCGACACCGATCACCTCGTCACGATCGAGCCCGGCTCGCGGCTTAGTCGCATTTTCGGGGCGACCGAGGTCGAGGTGAACTCGTGGCACCATCAGGCGGTGAGGAAGATTGGCGATGGCCTTCGTATTGTTGCCAAAAGTCCCGACGGCATCGTCGAAGCGACCGAGACGACGGACCCTGACCGTTTTCTCATCGGGGTGCAGTGGCATCCCGAGAAGTTGATGCCTGACAATACGACTCAGGCGAAACTGCTCGAGGCCTTTGTCGACGCTGCGGCGGAGCAAAAGAAGAAAAAGTGATCTTCGCTCACACGAGATCGACGATGGAGCCGAAGTCAGCATCGAAGAGACGCTTGTAGATGCGGGTCGCGATCCCGTCGGTCATCTTCGCGAGGACGTCGCAGACGACACGGGCTCGGCCGGTAACATCGGATTGGGAAAAGATGAGTTTTTCCTCCTCATCCGAGAGCAGGCGATAATGCCCGCTCCCCGGCGCGGACGAATGGATGTAGAGATCGGCAAAGACCTCGAAGAGCCGCGAGAGGATATAGTCGGACTTTCGGTCGAGCTGCTGGAGCTGCTGACTTTTGAAAACGAGATCAAGGGAGATCTTTTTGTAGAGAAGGCAGGCTTCGTCGATGACCGGGTCGATGACGAGTCGGTAGCGATGGCGCGCAGTGCGGTCGCTGAGGAAACCGCTCATCTCCTCGAGCTCGGCCGCATTGATGAAAGCCCCGATCTTTTTCCCTATGGTCGACTCGATGCGGCCGCGGCGGATCGCGTCGAGCAGCTCATTGACGAGGCCGGACTCGGAGGAGCTCAGCGTCTGTGTTGCCGCCCATTTTTCAACTTTGTCGACATTGATGAAGCCGGCCTGAATTCCATCGGCGATGTCGTTGAGCGAGTAGGCGCTGTCGTCGGCCCAGTCCATGATGCGGCACTCGATCGAGCGGAAACCATTGCGCGCTTTCCCCGGCGGGAGCGCATCCGGAAAGCCCTCACCGCCCGTGACGAAGTCGAGAATATCCGCCTGCGCCGCGTAGAGGAAATGATTCTTTTGCCGATCGACTTCGCCGAAGAGCGTCTTGTATTTCAGGACTCCGTCCATGAGCGCCCGCGAGGGATTCATGCCCCGGTCGGGACCGAAGAGTATTGTCGTGAGAATGCGCAGGGTCTGGGCATTCCCCTCGAATCCTCCGAAGGGTCCCATGAGGCGGTGCAGGGTGCGCTCGCCGGTGTGCCCGAAGGGCGGGTGCCCGATGTCGTGGGAAAGACAGGCTGCCTCGACGAGGTCGGCGTCGATGTAGTAGGTCGGAGAGAGCAGCGGCGAAGTCAGATTGAGCCGGTTGCAGAGACTGCGTCCGATCTGGGCGACCTCGATGGAGTGAGTCAGGCGAGTGCGGTAAAAGTCATACTCGCCGCTGAAGAAGACCTGCGTCTTATTCTGGAGCCGACGAAAGGAAGAGGTGTGAATGATGCGGTCACGATCCACCTGGAAAGGGCTGCGATACTCGCCCTCCCGTGGCGGGTGATCTCCCTGGATGCGTTCGCGGTCGAATACGTCGTAAAAGTCGTTTTTCACTCGTCGACCTTAGCTCCCCCCTCGCGAGTGGAAAAGCGGGGATTGCAGGAAATGGAGAGGGGAGGCGGGGTTAAAATTTTGCTAATTATGAAATTTTGCCAGCAATTCGGATCGTGAACCGGCACGCTGGGCCGCTCTGAAATAGAGGGCGAACGGCCCGTGGTGGAGTTGGCGCCGTCTACGAGGCCTTTGACCTGCGGCTCCGGCGCCGTGTCGGTCGCGGGCGATCTCACCATTCTGCGACTCGATTAGGTCAGGGGCGAGCTTCACTTCCGTTCAGGGCGGGGAGAGAGGATTGTCATCCCCAAATTGTCCCGGGGGCCGGGAATCGAGGGGTCGTCATGATCTGTTATCGGGGGCTCATTCCTGCTTCCGCGCAGGGGTCGCTCAGTGGCGAGTGATCGAAGTAATGATAGGTTCCTCTTCAGCGAATTTCTTGATTTCGATTGCGAAAGAGAAGGTCCCCATGTTTGAGTCGCTAGTCTCACCCGTCTTTAGCCCATGCCATTTCAACTATTACCGGATACCGGACCGGAACCCCCCCGCCCCAGCGACTTTGGGCTTCTCATTATCCGGATCATCACCGTGGCGATCTTCTTTTATTACCAACACGTTGCCCAGATGGCCCTGGGGATCGACTTCGTCTGGGATGCCGGGGAATGGGATCTCGTCACTCAGCTCACCGACAGGGGGCTCCCGTCTCCCGCTGTCCTCGCGCTCGTCTCAGTCGCGGTCCTGACAATTTCCCTACTCGGGTTGGTCCTTGGTATCTTCACGAGGATCAATGCCCTCATCCTCGCCCTCTTCGTGGGGTTCATCCTGCTCGCGCCCATTATCCTCTCCGCGACCCTTAATCCGCAGGCGCTCACCCTCTATCTCGGTCTTTTTATCGGGTTGGCGCTTGGAGGGGGTGGCCGCCTTTCCCTCGACTACGCCCTCGCGAATCGTCGGGAAAGACGGAGAAAGCCTCTCTGAGGGGTGTGAAAGGGCGTTTTCGAGTGAAACTCGACAAATTTTCCCCTTGAAACAAAGGACCTAAGCCGCGTTGATCCGTGATGCCTTCATTTGAAGATCTAGGATTGTCTGGTCCGGTGCTCCGAGCCATCGCGAGGACCGGTTATACCGAGCCCACACCCATTCAGGCTCAAGCAATTCCGGAGGCGTTGCAAGGTCGTGATATCGTCGGAGCATCGCAAACCGGGACCGGGAAAACCGCTGCTTTCGGCCTGCCCATCATCTGCCAGATGCAGCCCTCGACGAGGGTCCAGTGTCTCGTCCTCGAGCCAACCCGCGAGCTCGCCGCCCAGGTCGAGGATCAGATGAACGTCTTCTCCTACTATAAGCCGCTCAACGTCGTCCTCCTCCACGGCGGCGTCGGCTACGGACATCAGATCGAGGCCCTCGAAGGCAAGCCCGATGTTATCATCGCCACTCCTGGTCGTCTCCTCGATCACCTCGAAAAGGGAAATCTCGACCTCAGCGAGGTGAAGTTCCTCGTCCTCGATGAAGTCGACCGCATGCTCGACATGGGTTTCCTCCCCGATGTGAAGCGCATCATCGATCAGTGCCCCTCGGGCCGTCAGACCCAGTTTTTCTCCGCGACCATGCCCGGCGCGATCCAGACTCTCGCCAACTGGGCTCTCAAAGACCCCATCGCAGTGGAGATCGGCGAGCGCCGCTCCCCCGCCGAGACCGTGAGCCACGCCTTTTATCCTGTCGGGATGGATCAGCGCGATGAACTCATCGTCGCTCTCGTCGAAAAGACCGGCTTTGAGAGCATGATGATCTTCACCCGGACGAAGAAAGAGGCAGACTCCCTCCTCGCCCGCCTTCAGGACATCGAGGGCACCCGCCCCACCGCGTTGCACTCGGACATTAAGCAGAGCGACCGCACCAAGGCGCTGCAGGGCTTCCGCGACGGCACTTTCAACATCATCGTCGCGACCGACATCGCCGCCCGCGGCCTCGATATCTCGGGGGTGACCCATGTCATCAACTACCGCGTCCCTGAAAATCCCGAGGACTATGTTCACCGGATCGGACGGACCGGACGCGCCCAGCAGGAAGGCGACGCCTTCACCATTCTCACGGCGGACGAACTCGAGAACGCCCGTTCCGTCGAGCATTTCATCGAGCAGAAGATCGAGCGCCGCAAGCTCGAGGGCTTTGACTACAACTACACTGCCCTGCTCGAGGACAACCCGACTCCGCTCCGCAAAAAGCGTCCGCCGGCACCGAAGCGCCGCAAGCGTTAGTCGCAGACTGATCCAGGCCCGCCTTACGCAACCCCTGACCCCGTCGCGCCATGAATTACGCGATCTGCAACGAGACCTTTCAGGACTGGCCTTTTGAAAGGGCCTTCGCCTACGCCGCCTCGGTCGGCTACACCGGTATCGAGATTGCCCCGTTCACGCTCGGTGGTCCCATTGCGGAGTTCGGAGCGGAGCAGCGAACTGTCCTCAAGCGGCAGATCGTCGAAGCAGGGCTTGAGTGCGTCGGTCTCCACTGGCTCCTCGCCAAGACCGAAGGGTTTTACCTCACTACTCCGGACGAGGCCGTGAGACATCGCACCGGTGACTACCTCGCCGAACTCGCGAGACTCTGCCGTGATCTCGACGGCACCATCATGGTCCTCGGTTCACCGGTGCAGCGCAATCTCCTCCCGGGTGTCTCGCACGACCAGGCGATGGCCTTCGCTGCCGACACGATTAAGCGCGCCATGCCCGTGCTCGAGGACTGCGGCGTCACCCTTGCGCTCGAGCCCCTCGCCCCGAGTGAGGGCGACTTTCTCAACACCGCCGCCCTCGGGATCGAGCTCGCAAAAATGGTCGACTCGCCGAACTGCCGCCTCCACCTCGATGTGAAGGCGATGTCGAGCGAAGCGATTCCGATCGAGCAGGTCATCCGCGAGAGCCGCGACTGGATCGCCCACTTCCACGCAAACGATCCGAACCTCCTTGGCCCCGGCATGGGCGAAGTCGTTTTTGATCCCATTTTCGGAGCCCTCAAAGAGATCGCCTACGAGGGCTGGGTCTCGGTCGAAGTTTTCCGTTACGATCCCGGCATCGAGGCGATCTGCGAAGAGAGCATGCGCTACATGCGCGAGGTCGAAGCGCGGGTGTGAGGTGGGAGTTTCAGATTATCTCTCCCGTTTCTCCGCTCCGTTGCCCTTTCCGCGGTTTCGCGAAGATCCGTGTTCGAGTGGGCGACTCAGACTGGATATTGATTCGGAGGATTTGAAAGGTAAGTATCCTCCTCTCCATGAGCACTATTTTTACCTACGAAGAACTTCACGGCGAAGCGATTCGCCCCCATCTGCAGGAGCTCGGGCGGCTGCGCATTGCCGTCTTCCGCGAGTTCCCCTATCTCTACGACGGAGATCCGGCTTACGAAGAGGCCTACCTCGCGACCTATGTGAACTCGCAGCGCAGTCTCGTCGTGCTGCTCAGGAGCGAAGGCGCCATCGTCGGGGCGACGACCTGCCTGCCGATGGCGGATGAATCGGCCGAGTTTCAGGCTCCCTTCCTTGCGGCAGGATATGAGCTCGAGGAGATCTTTTACCTCGGCGAATCCGTCATTCTCCCCGCCTTTCGCGGACGAGGGGCGGGGCACGAGTTTTTCCAGCGGCGCGAGGCGCATGCCCGGCGTGTCGGACCGTTTCGCTATACCTGCTTTTGTGCGGTTGATCGCCCTATCGATCACCCCCTGCGTCCGGCGGGATACGAGCCTCTCGACGTCTTCTGGACGCGGATGGGATACCGCAAGGATCCCGCCCTGCAATGCGAACTCGAGTGGAAAGAGATCACTGCGGAGCTGCCGACCCGGAAGCGTCTTTCTTACTGGCTGAAGGACTGGTCTGCGCCGGAGCTCCGGCCTTGAAGTGATCCTGCAATTCCCTTAGCTGTGTTGTTAGGGTTTTGTATTCCGGGCTCTGCCGGTCGAGCGACTGGCGTTTTGCGTTGAGTGCCCGAATCTCCACGGCGAGAGCATGGCGTTCCGCCTGCAGGGCGGCGGCGGGACTGAGGGTTTCGATGTCGTCCCAGTGATCGGTTCGAAAGACCGAGGCGGGAAGTCCCTCGCTGTTGACGAGATTCGCTCCGATCGGATTCGCGGCCCAGGCGTAGCGCACCGCGACGGGATTCGGGACTGCGGGGCTGCTCACGAGGACTCCGTCGGGTCCATCAATGGCGGCTTCGCCCCAATGCCAGACGCGATCCTTTCCGGCGATCTCGAAGCGCTGCAGAGGCCCGCCGTCGCGTGATTTCAGGCCGGCTGCGGCATGGTCGAAGTTCACCCGGATCGCTCCCTCGCGGACTTCATGTCCGGCGAAAAGCGGACCGGAATAGACGGAATCAGTTTGCCCGTAGTCCTTCGCGAGGGCCCAGAGCGCGAGTCGCTCTCCGGGGTCTTTTTTGTTTTTTGGGTGAATGTCATCGGCCTCGCCGACGTCGTTGGTCACAGCCATGCCGGTCTTCGGGGTGGAGTCGAGGATCAGGCGCATGCGATCCTGCAGGAGGGCCCACGGATCGGGAATACCGGGCTCGGTGGAGGGCTTGCGGTAGTTCGCGAGCTGGACAAAGTAAAAGGAGAACTCATCGTCCCATCGCTCGCGCCAGTCGCGGATCATGAGCGGCAGGCTTTCGTCGTAGGGCACCGCGCCGGCTTTGGCGTTGCCTTCGCCCTGATACCAGATCGCTCCCCGCATCGTGTAACCGGCGAAGGGGTGGATCATCGCATCGAAAAGGACGCCGGGACGGCCTTCGGTGTCGAGGGGACGCTTCGGCGGGTCGGGCTTTTTCGCGAGGCGACCGCGCTCGTCCGCGGGTTTGGCGCGCCGGGCCTTCGCCGCTTCCTGCCATTCGGTAAGGCGGGTCTCGTAGGCCGCCATCGCCTTATCCGGATCGTAGACGGCGTCGTCTTTCATCAGAGTGTCGACGAGCGCCTTCGTGCCCGGATGGGTCTTGAGTGCTTCGCGGCTCGTGAAGGTCTCGACCGGCTTGCCGCCCCAGGCGGACTTGATCACTCCCACGGGAATGCCTAGATCAAGATGGAGCTTGCGGGCAAAGAAAAAGGCGACGGCTGAATAGCCGGGGACGGTCTCGGGCGTGGCGGAGGTCCAGCTGCCTTCGATGTCATCCTGCGGCCCGATTGCGGTGACGAGAGGGGCGTTGAAAAAGCGCAGCGAGGGCAGGTTGGTCGCGGCGATGACTTCGGCATACTCCGGCACCCGATCCATCGTGAAAAACATATTCGACTGGCCCGAGGCGAACCAGACTTCGCCGACGAGGACGTCGCGCAGCTCCACTTTCTCCGTCCTCGAGGTGATCACGAGGGGGGCTCCGGTCGCATCGGCGGCTCCGGTCGCGATGGCGGCGCGCCATTTCCCTTCGCTGTCCGCCTTCGCCGTGGCGGTGGCTCCTTTAAAAGAGATCGTGACGTCGGTATTCGGATCCGCCGTGCCCCGGATCATCGCCTCGCGCTCGCGTTGCAGAATCATGTGATCGCTGAAGAAGCGAGGCAGGCTCAGCTCGGCGACGGCCGCAACGGGGAGGGCGAGGGCGAGAAAAAGAAAGACGGGGATTTTCATGGGTAGTCGGGGCAAGAGGGCAAAAGGGGATCACTCGCCTGCCGGGATCGTTTTATCAGTAATTTCCCTCTTTTCGCCAAGCAGCATTTTTTCGAGATAGGCCGCCACCACTTTCTCGACCGATGGACCGAAGCCTTTGCCGTGCTCGCCGCCCGCGACGGTCACGAGGATCGCGGGCACGGCGGCGGACTCGAGTCGTTTTTTATAATCGGTCGATTGCGGGTAGGGGACGACCCGATCTTTGTCCCCGTGGACGATGAGATGGGGTGCGTCGTCTGCGGTGATGTGTTCGATTGGGGAAGCGCTTTTGGCTTTGTCAGGGTTTTCCAGAATCGGTCCGCCGACGAGTTTGGATTCGGGCGAGTCGGGGGCGTTGTGATCGATGATGCTCTCGTGGTCTCCCATCGTCAGCAATTCCGACGAGCCGAAAAAGTCGATGACGCAGTGCACTTTGGCATTCTGATCGAGGTGGGGGCCGATTTTGCCCTCGAGTTCTTCAATTCCGTCAGAGACGCCGAGCATCGCGACGAGGTGGCCTCCGGCAGAGGAGCCCCACACGGCGATGCGATCGGGATCGAGGCCGTATTTTCCGGCATGGGCCTTGAGCCATCGGATCGCGGCCTTGCAGTCGTGGATCTGCGAGGGCCACTGCGCTTCGCCGCTGAGGCGATAGCCGATCGAGGCTCCGGCGTATTTTCCGGAGGCGACGTAGGCTCCCACTTTGGCGCCGCCGCCGTTTTTGTCCCCGCCCTGCCAGGCGCCGCCGTGAATGAAAACGATGAGTGGGAGCAGCTCACTGCCGACCCGTTTTTCCGGAAGGTAAAGGTCGAGGGTCTGGCGGGGATTGCCGGTGCCGGCATAGTCGAGATCGGCGAGCTTCTTCACGCCCTCTCTTGGACCCGGTCCGCCGCCCGGTCCTTGCCCGATGGCGGCGTCTTCCTCTTTCGAGACGAATCCGTCGCCATCCTTGTCGACCCGATCAAAGTTCTTCCGGAGCGGTTCGGGCACTTCTTCGCGGGAGAGTTTGCCGTCGCCGTTGCGGTCCCATCGTTCGATTCGCGAAGGCCCCGGCTGCTGTGCGGTGGCGCCGGTGAGGGAAAAGGCGAGGGAAAGAGCGATGACCGGGAAGTGACGGGGGGACATGGACGATCAAACCGTCCGTCCCGCTGAAAGTTGCGTCTGCTCCGCGGGGCGCTTCCTTATCGTTTTTTGAAGTCCGCGAGGGCGGTGGCGAAGCGTCGTCCCACCTCGAGCGTGCCTGCGGCAGTGAAGTGAGTGTGGCGCGGCCCGAGCGTCTCTGCTCCGGCGGTGTCAACGTAGCGGCAGAGCGGGTCTTTTTCTGCGAGGGACTTCTGTGCCGCGACGATGACGGGAACGTGCGGATTTTTTCCGTCGCCGAAGCGCGTGTTCACCGCGAGCAGAGCAACGAATTCGGGTGCCTCGAGGTCCTCGCGCAGGCGCGCGATCATTGTCCCGAGAGCCTCCTCGTAGCGGGGCGCGGCTTCCGCGTTAGCGTCGCTCTCACCCTGCACCCAGATGAGAGCGCGGAGTCGCAGGGTGATGCCGCGTTCTTTCGCCGAGGAGATCGCGGCACGGCTCTCTTCGATGAGGGCGCGATAGCAGGCACCGCCCGGACCGGCATCGTCCGGATTCCAATCCGTCGCCATGGAGGTGCCGCTAAAGGCGACTTTCACGATCGCGAGGGGTGTGTCGGCATTTTTTCGCCAGCTCCTCGCAAACCCCATCTCGGGACCGAAGCCGCCCCCGGGTTTCCCGAAGTTCCCATACTGACGCTTCAGACCCGAGGCAGTATCGCCCGATGCATTGATCTTCGGGATAGGATCTCCGATCGGCTGGGGGCGCAGGCTCGTCCACTGCCTTGTGCTGGTGGAGTCGTGGACGTCGGGCGGCGGATCTCCGCAGCGCCACCAGAAAAGTACTTTTTCATCTCCCGGATCGGCGGGCAGTTCAGAGGCATAGGCGTCGTAGCCGACCGCATTCGACTGCCCCGCGACGAGCACAAGATCGCGGACCTCTTCCGCGCCCAGATCTGCCGAGATGAGTAGGGAAAGAGAAAGACAAAGGAGGCCGATTCGCGCGGGTGACATGAGTATATCTTCTCACGTTTGAACGGTATTGACAGGAAAGGCGAGATTTTCCTACCTTTGCAGACTCATGCGTGATCGATCTCTTCCGGTGACATCGCCGTCGGTAACCAAACCTCCATTTTATGTCCCGTAATCTCAGTTCCCTATCTTTCCGCCGGAGCGATCCGAAGAATCTCTTTGAGCGCATGGTTGAGGCGGCGGAAGAGACGGGGACGGCGGCTCGCGCCGGGACGGTTCGCGCGCTGGGAGAGTCCTCGCTCTTCGGTGATGCCGTGACGCTCGGGGCGGTCTCGTTTTACGACTTTCTGAAAAAGGAGAACGAGGGCAAAAAAGTCTTTCTCTGCAACGGGTCCGCCTGTCTTTGCGCGGGCACGCAGGCGACGCTGAAGGAAGAGGTCGGCAATCATTTCCCCGCCGAAGAGATCGGCCACATCTGCTGTCTCGGTCGCTGCCACGAGGGCGGAGCGTTCCAGTATGGCGGCCGCAACTACTCGGGCAAGTCAGCCGGCGAACTGGGTCTCCTTTTCGAAAACGGGGCGGGCGAGAGCCGGGATCATTATCATGTCGAAAGCACCCTCGCCGAACCGCAACTGACCGCACCCTTTCCCGGAGTAGCGGAATACTACGAGCCACTCGGGACATGGCTCATGCGCGATCCGGGTGATTTTTATCCTGAGCTCAAAGACAGCAAACTACGCGGCCGCGGCGGGGCCGGTTTTCCCCTGCACTTGAAATGGCTTTCCTGCCGTCAGGCCGAAGGAGAAATCAAGTATATCGTCTGTAACGCGGACGAGGGTGATCCGGGCGCCTACATCGATCGCTACCTCATGGAAGAGCAGCCGCACAGCGTCCTCTTCGGAATGATCGCGGCAGGCTGGTACTGTGGCGCGGCCGTGGGGATTCTTTACATCCGGGCGGAATATCCCGACTCCCTCGAGCGCATCGACGCTGCTATTCTCGAATTGCGTGAGGCCGGATGGCTCGGGGAAAACATTCGCGGCAGCGGATTTTCCTTCGACCTGAAAACGATCAAGGGCGCCGGCGCCTACATTTGCGGCGAAGAAACTGCTCTGCTCGCCTCGATCGAAGGGCAGCGTCCCGAGGTCCGGACACGGCCGCCTTTCCCCACGCACGAGGGCCTTTATCGCAAACCCACCGTCGTGAACAACGTCGAGACCTTCTCGAACCTGCGGGCCATCATGGCCAAGGGCGGCGTCGCTTTTGCCTCGGTCGGGACAGAGCAATCCACGGGGCCGAAGCTCGTCTCTCTCGACAGCCATTTCCGTCGTCCGGGGATCTACGAGGTCGCGATGGGCACGCCGCTCGCGCAGGTTTGCTACGAACTTGCCGGAGGCTTCAAAGAGCCGGTTAAGGCAGTACAAATCGGAGGGCCGCTCGGCGGGCTCATTCCCGTGGAAAAGATCGACGAACTCACCGTGGACTTCGAGTCCTTCAAAAACGCCGGCTTTCTTCTCGGACACGCGGGGGTCGTCAGCATCCCGCAGAGCATGCCGATGATCCAGTACATCGAGCACCTCTTCCAGTTCACTGCCGATGAATCGTGCGGCAAATGTTTTCCCTGCCGCATCGGCTCGACCCGCGGGCAGGAGCTCATCGCGAAGGCGCGGACTGAAGAGGGTTACCTCATTGATCGAACCCTCCTCGATGACCTCCTCGACACGATGCAGATCACCTCGCTCTGCGCCCTTGGTGGCGGAGTTCCGCTGCCCGTGAAAAATGCTCTCCACTACTTTGCCGACGAACTGCGTCCCTACTTCCGCGCCTGATCTTTTCACTCTCAAATCCCCCGCCACCATGGTCCAGCTCACTCTTGACGACACCGCCTACCTCGACGGCAAAGCACTCGCCTTTCAAAACGGCGACACGATCCTGAAGTTCGTCGATCGCCATCTCGGGCGCGGCCACGTGCCCACTCTCTGCGACGCCCCGCAACTCGATCCCTACGGCGCCTGCCGCGTCTGCTCGGTTGAGATCGCCACGAGTGAGGACGGTCCCCGTCGTGTCGTCGCCTCGTGCCACACACCGCTGACTCCGGGGCTCCACGTCTTCAGCCACACCCCGCAGCTCACCCGCCTGCGGCGGAACATTCTCGAGCTCGTCCTCACCGATCATCCGCCCGTTTGCCTCACCTGTGAGATCAACGGCAACTGCGAGTTGCAGACTGTCGCGGCCAAGGTGGGCGTGCGCGAAATCCGCTACCCCGAGGGGAAAAATCACCTCGACCGGAAAAAGGATCTCTCGCATCCCTACATGACCTCGGACCTGTCGAAGTGCATCAACTGTTCGCGTTGTGTCAGGGCCTGCGACGAGGTCCAGGGGCAGTTCGTCCTCTCGATGCACGGTCGCGGATTTGAGGCCCGCATCATTAAAGGGCTCGACGTCAGCTTCGAAGATTCTCCCTGCGTCAGTTGCGGTGCCTGCGCCCAGGCCTGCCCGACTTCGGCGATCTCGGATGTGCACGAGTCGAAGGCCATCCTCGCCACGAAAAAGACCCGTACGATCTGCACCTACTGCGGGGTTGGCTGCAACCTCAACGTGGCGACCCGCGGCAATGAGATTCTTTCGATCCAGGCGCCCGCCGACTCCGAGGTGAATCATTCGCACACCTGTCTGAAGGGACGCTACGCTTTCAAATTTTACAATCACTCCGACCGCCTCCGCAGCCCGCTTATCCGGCGCGACGGGAAGTTCGAGGAAGCGACCTGGGAAGAGGCCTACGACCACATCGTGAAAAACCTCACCCGCATCCGCGAGGACCACGGAGGCGACGCTGTCGCCGGCATCTCCTCGGCCCGCTGCACGAATGAGGAAAACTACCTCATGCAGAAATTCATCCGCACCGGCTTCGGCACGAATAATATCGACGCCTGCGCCCGCGTCTGCCACAGCCCCACCGCCTGGGGCATGCAGAAGGCCTTCGGCACCGGTGCCGCGACCAACAGTATCGCCGACCTCAAATTCACGAATTGCATCCTCATCACCGGAGCCAACCCCACCGAGGGACACCCTGTCACCGGATCGCGCATCAAGCAGCGAGTCCTCAAGGGCGTGCCGCTCATCGTGATCGATCCGCGCGAGATCGAGCTCGTCCCCTACGCAAAACACCACCTGCAGCTCCGCCCCGGCACCAATGTCGCCCTGCTCGACATGTTCGCTTTCTACCTCCTCGAAGAGAACCTCATCGACCGCGACTTCATCACAAAACGCTGTGAGAACTGGGAGGAATTTGAAAAGGGCCTCCGTTCCCTGAATCTTGACGAGCTCGAGGCCATCCACGGCGTGCCGCGCGAGCAGGTTCGGGCCGCCGCCATCGAATACGGTAAGGCCGACAGCGCGATGGCCTTCCACGGACTCGGCGTCACCGAGCACAGCCACGGATCGAAGACCGTCATGACCCTCGCCGACATCGCCATGATGACCGGCAACATCGGACGTCCCGGCGTGGGCGTCCTCCCCCTGCGCGGACAAAACAACGTCCAGGGGGCAGCCGACATGGGTTGCCAGCCACATCAGGGCGCGGGCTACTTCCAGGTGAACGAGCCCGAGATGCACCGCCGCTACGAGGAGTTCTACGGCGCCCACCTCAGCGATCGGATCGGCTACAAGATCCCGCAAATGTATGAGGCCGCCCTCGACGGCCGGCTCAAGGCGATGTGGATCATGGGCGAGGACGTCGCCCAGACTGACCCGAACACCGAGCACGTCCAGGCCGCACTCAACGCTCTCGACTTCCTCGTCGTGCAGGAGCTCTTCATGACTCCCACCTGCGAGTTCGCCGATGTCGTCCTGCCCGCCTCTTCCTTTCTTGAAAAGAGCGGTACCTTCACCAACGGCGAGCGCCGCGTCCAGCGGGTCAATGCCGTGATTTCCCCGGTCGCGGGCACCAAACCCGACGGCGTCATCATTGCCGAGATCATGCAGCGCATGGGGATGGACCAGCCCGACTACACGCCCGAGGGCGTTCTCGCCGAGATCGCGCAGATCGTTCCTTTCTTTGCCGGCGCGACCTGGGAGAATCTCACCGAGCAGGGCACCCAGTGGCCCATCGCCGAGGGCGGCGTCGGCACGCCCATCCTACACCTCGACAGCTTCAAACGCGGCCTCGGCAAGTTCCACTTCTTCGAGTTCCGCGAGTCGAAGGAGCTCGAAAAACACGGCGTCGACTATCCCTTCATCCTCACGACCGGCCGGATCCTCGAGCATTACAACTGCGGCACGATGACCCGCCGCACCGGCAATGCCAAGATCGTCAGCGAGGATCTCCTCGCGATCCATCCCGAGGATGCGGCGAAGAAGGGGATCGAGGACGGCGATCTCGTGCGCATCTTTTCCGCCCGCGGCGAGGTCCGCATCAAGGCTCGGATCTCCACCGAGGTGAGGCCGGGGATTCTTTACACAACCTTCCACTTTCCCGAGGCGCTCGTGAACATGGTCACGAGCAGCGAGTGTGATGAGGACACAATGTGTCCGGAGTATAAGGTCGTGGCGGTGGATGTGGAACGAGTTGGGGCGCGGGAGAAGCGCGAGGAGGAGATGGTGGCGACCGCGCGCCCGTAAAAGGTGGGAAAGTAAAAGGTAAAAGGTTACGGGAAAGGACACGATCTCATCACCCGCCAGGGATTCGCGGTCATTCGCGTCACCTTCGTTCCCATTCGCGTTGAAATTCCCCCAACCGCATCTGTGATCATTTGACGCCTACGGCATCCATCTCCGCTTCGCTCCGATTGTGGAAATCCTGGCCATCTGTTGCCCCTCCCCACATGAAACACGAACTCTTCAGCCACATCATCCTGACACAGGACCTACTCGAAGCCGGACTTTGCCGGGGAGATCTCGCCACCGTTGTTGAGCGGTATCCGGGCGCTCCCGGTCAAGAGCCCGGCTATGAACTGGAAGTTTTCAACGCCGTCGGCGACACCGTCGCGGTGGTCAGCGTACGGGAATCCCAGGTGGAGGCACCCCGCCAGGACGAAAGGCTCTGTGTTCGGCAGGCGGGCGTTGTTGCGGGATGAGGGGGTGAAATGACCTCGTTACCAATCCCCTGAATTTCCCGAATCTTTAGACTAGGAGTTCCGACGCTCCGACCGCCTCCACGCCCATCGAGCTTTACCGCCGGGGGCTGATTGCTTTGCGGGAGCAGCTCGGTCCTGTCGATTCGATTCGCTTCCTTCGTCTGTTCGATCCGAATGCTAGGAATTTCCTTTTTCAACCCCTCGGCTCCCATTCCACCGAAGGCCCGAGGTCGGAGGGGGTTCAAGCGTGCAGGGCACCTTGATTGCGCCGGCAGGAGCAAACGCGGAAAACTGAGATCGACTCAACCCTGTCAGGTCGCCGATCCAACCCTCTTAGATCGCCGTTTTCCAACATCATGAGATCGAAAACCGGATTCCTCATCGCCGTGTGCGTGTTCGCGTCTATCGGCGGGCAGCTCTGGGCCGAGACCGTGCCGCCTAAGGAACTGGTGGCATTCGCGCAGACCCACTGCATCGAATGCCACTGGCCGAAGAAGCAGAAGGGGGATTTCCGGGTGGATGAACTGAAGATCTCCGAGAACGCGGCCGACGCGAAATACTGGCGCACCGTCCGCGATCAACTGCATTCAGGCGACATGCCGCCTGAAGATGCGAAGCAACCGTCGCCGGAGGACGTTGAAAAGATCACGGCGTGGATTGATGCTGAGCTGGAGCGCGCCAGTCTCGCGCTCGCGGGTCAGCGTCCGGAAACTGTGCTGCGGCGGTTGAACCGCCTTGAGTATGAAACCACGGTGGAGGATATACTCGGCGTGCTTGGCACCTATGCGGCCGGGTTTCCCGAGGACGCAAAGTTCGGCGGTCGCTACAACCACGGACAGCATCTCGCGTTCGAGGCAGGCGCCGCTCCGCTCGCCAATCTTTACGTGAGCATCCTCAACCAGTTCGGCCTCGCCGACAAAACCTTCGCCACCGGGACCGGTCCGCTGATGGGACTCGAAGTATGATTTTCCGACGATGAACCTCCTCCGTTTCAGTAAGACTTTTGAAATAGTCTGTACCTGCGGAGTATGTTTTCTTGCGCACGCGGAGCCAAAGGAAGAGCAGACTTCCTGTCCGGATTTGCCGCAGCCTCTTGGCGGGGACACTTTCGATGCACTGAAAAAGAACTCCCCGTTCACGCGGAGTATCGACTGGTCGAAAGCGTTAGAACTCACCGGGATCGCCTATCTGAACGGCCAACCCGTCATCATGGTCGTAAATACCGAGACGGAGAAAAGGCACCTCATCGATACGACGCCCAACGAGATGGGTTGGCGCTTGGCCGCAGTGAATCCCGACTCCCTCCTCGAACAGGCCGAAGTCGAACTCATCGTCGGCGACGAAACTATCGCGCTCGGCTACAGAGAAGATCAAACGGCTCCGGGGAAAACGATCACTCTCCCTCAAGGCATCCCGACCCGAGAGGAGTACATCGGCCACGACGCCAAAGGCCCCTTCGTCCGTGTCTGGCCCTACCTGAGCGACGCGGATCGCGCAAAATACAAAAGCCGCGGCGTTTCCCCACAGCTCCGCGCGAAATTCACGAGTGCCGTCCACGACCAGCGGGTCAGGCTTTTGAGCGCCTCCCATCAAGAGCGTGCCGCCGCCACCCAAAAGGCTTTCGACGCCATCATCGGAAAATGAACCACACAATGTCAGAGCTGAAACCACGCTAGTAAACCGAGTGACGCATTTCGCCTACTTATTGTCGCGAACTTTTCGCTAATCAGGTGGTTTCTTCTATCGACCTCAAATTTTAATGAAATCGACAATTCATCTCATCCTCCTCTCAGCGTCTCTCAGCGTGGCGACCGCTCAAGAAAGAGGCCATCGTGCTTCGTATTACAAGGACGGGGAGATTCACGTCAACGTCCTCGGAACTCCCGAAGAAGAACCCCTCACAACCGGCCACTGGGACTTCAAGCCTTCGTGGTCGAAGACTGACGACAAGCTCGTTTTCTTCCGCCGCCTCGTGAACAATAAGGACGTCAGCAAATGGAAAACCGCTATTCACATCATCAACGCCGACGGCACCGGACTCCACCAACTCACCGACGGCACTCACACCGATTTCAACCAGACGTGGACGCGTGACGGGACAAACACACCGATCTGGAACCGCAAGCACCCGACGCGAGGCGGCTATCAAGTCATGGCAGGAAAAATCGGCGGAAAGCCCGGCGAAGAAATCGCGCTCACCGAAAACAGCTACCACACGTGGGCGTTCACCTGCCTGATGGACGGTCGGATTCTGGTCGGCTCGACACCGCCGGGCCGAAATCGCGGCTACTACTTGATGACTCCGAATCCTGAGGGCGAACCCAAATTCGAGCGCATCCAATGTCCGCTCGACAAGACCGGCGTTCTGGCACGGGTCAGTCTTTCACCCGACGAGACGAAGGTCTGTTTCGAGTATCAGAAAGGATTCAAACAGTCCGTTGCCGGACGCACTCTCTACCTCGCTGATTTCGATGTCGAGAAACGGGCCATGACCAATCTCGAACCCTTCGCCAATGAGGAAGGGAAGCCGATCTGGTTTGCTTATCCCCGCTGGACGAAGGACGCGACTGAGATCGTTTTTCAAGCCGGTGGGAAATTGTTTCTCTACAAACCCGCCGACGGCACGACGCGAAAAGTCTCCACCGACGACAAAGCCGATTATCGCTATCCGCACGGTGAGGCAACCCCGAAATAACATACTCGATGACACACCCAAAGTTCCTCACAGTCCTCTCGGTATTTTTTCTTCCGGCGTTGCCGTTAAAGGCCCGCACTCCCGCTACCGCCGAGTCGCTACTGAAGCCGTTCGTTGAGAAAAACGAACTCGCCGGAGCCATTGGTCTCGTCGCGGGAAAAGACGGCGTTCTTTCTGTCTCGATAGTCGGCTACTCCGACGTCGAAGCGAAAAAGCCGATGCCGGAAGATGCCATGTTCTGGATTGCGTCACAATCCAAACCGATGACGGCGACCGCCTTCATGATGCTGGTCGACGAGGGGAAAGTCTCGCTGGACGATCCGGTCGAGAAATATCTACCTGAGTTTAAGGGCCAGATGGTCATCGCGGAAAAAGATGACGATCACGTTCTTTTGGAAAAGCCGGATCACCCCATCACGATTCGCGAGGTGCTCAGCCATGTCAGCGGTTTGCCTTTCAAATCGGCGATGGAGGAGCCGACGCTCGATGCCCTTCCGCTTCACCTCGCCGTCCGCAGTTATGCGACGGCTCCGCTCGCGACCGAGCCGGGAACGCACTACCAGTATTCCAACGCCGGTATCAACACCGCGGCGCGTATTCTCGAAGTCGTTTCCGGAATGAAGTATGAAGACTTCCTCCAGCAACGGCTTTTCGATCCGCTCGGCATGACCGACACCACATTCTGGCCGAGTGAAGAGCAAGTCGCTCGACTGGCGAAATCCTATCGCCCTGACAAAGCCAAAGACGGTCTCGAAGAATTCCAGTTCGCTCAGATGAAAGCTCCGCTTCCCGATCGCACGACCCGTTTCCCCATGCCGGCGGGCGGTCTTTTTTCCACGGCGAAAGACACGGCGCAATTCTGCCGGATGATGCTCAACGGCGGCGAGCTCGACGGGAGACGCTACATCAGCGAGGCCTCCTTTGAGGAACTGACGACGAAGCAAACGCCCGATTCGATTAAGAACGAGTATGGGCTAGGATATGCGATCGGCGGCGATTCATTCGGTCACGGTGGCGCGCACGCTACGAAGATGGACATTTTCCCCGATGATGGAATCGCCGTAATCTGGATGATCCAGCACGGTGGTTTTCCCGGCGACGGAAAGAACGCTCACGGTGTCTTCAAAAGCTGGGCGATCGAAAGTTTCGGCCAGAAAGAATAGTGCTGACGCTATGAACCAAACTGGACAAACTCTTACGCCAGAATCTTCTTCACCACGCTTCCGTGAATGTCGGTAAGACGGAACTGCCTTCCCTGATAGCGATAGGTGAGGCGCTCGTGATCCATGCCCAGTTGGTGCAAAATCGTGGCATTCATGTCGTGTAAGTGAACGCCGTCTTCGACAATGCCGTAGCCGAGCTCGTCGGTGACTCCGTGAACGTGGCCGGGCTTGATTCCCCCGCCTGCCATCCAAACTGTGTAGGCTTCTTTATGGTGATCCCGACCGGCGTTGCTCGCTTTTTCTCCACTGCCGTTCGAACCCTGAGCCATGGGAGTCCTGCCGAATTCAGCGGACCAGACGATCAGGGTGTCGTCCAGCATGCCGCGTGCTTTCAGGTCTTTGATTAACGCCGCGATGGGCTGATCCACTTCTTTGGCTTTGCCGGGAAGGCGCTTGAAGACACTGCCGTGGTGATCCCATCCCTGATCGAAAAGTTGAACAAAGCGCACCCCGCGCTCGACGAGGCGACGGGCGAGCAGGCAATTGTTGGCAAAGCTGGTTTTGCCGGGCTCCGTTCCGTAGGCTTCGTGAACGGATGCGGGTTCCTGATCGATCGACATCAGTTCCGGCACCGAAGTCTGCATTCGGTAAGCCATTTCGTACTGTCCGATCCGGGTGGCGATTTCGGGATCACGAACGTCGGCGAGTTTGATGCGGTTGAGCGCGTTGACGGTGTCAACAACTTCGCGACGATCAGAAGGAGCGACGCCCTTTGGATTTGAGAGGAAAAGAACAGGATCGCCCTGACTGCGGAATTCGATACCCTGATGAATGGTAGGAAGAAATCCGCTGCCCCAGGCGCTGTTCCCGGCACCGAGGACCTGTCCGGTGACCAGCACGACGAAGCCGGGAAGGTTTTCATTGGCACTACCGATTCCATAGTCGACCCACGATCCGATGCTGGGACGGCCGAATCGGGGGAAGCCGGTCAGCGCGAACATCTGTGCCGGCGCGTGATTGAACTGATCGGTGTGAAGCGTGCGGATGAAGCAGAGTTCGTCAGCTACGGTCTGCAGGTGGGGCATCAGGTTGGAAATCTCGATACCGGACTGGCCACTGCGTTTGAAGGCGAATTGATCGGTCTTCGGCGATCCCATCAGGGAAGGTCGACTGCGAATAAATGCGAGCTGTTTGCCCTCGAACATGTGCTCGGGGCAGAGTTAATGCTAGGAATTTCCTTTTTCAACCCCTCGGCTCCCATTCCACCGAAGGCCCGAGGTCGGAGGGGGTTCAAGCGTGCAGGGCACCTTGATTCTGAAATTCTGCGAAACGCCCACGGAAAGCACGGAATTTCACGGAGGAATTCGTCCGACGGTTTCCCATCGACGGCCAGCTACGTCTCCCATCCGTGGCCATCTGTGTTTGTCAGGAAAAGTAATACGGAATTGGTTCCCTGACCCGAATGGCACGGGATGAAGCGTTTTATCGGAGGCTCTGGGGGAATGTTCCAGGTTCCGCGGTAGGGACGCACCGCCGGGGCGTCCGCCTTGAGTATCCAACGGCGGACGGTTCATCGAACCGTCCCTACTACGCTTCGCGGCAAGTTGGGCGTCACCCGATTCACTCCGAACCATGCCCTTAATTCCGTGCCACTCTTCCCTCTGACCCCGTTTCCCTTGATCGTTCCCCGCACGCTCGACTTCAAGGGCATCGACATGGGCTCCTCACTCCTTCTCCAAATCAATAAAAGGCAGGAAGCGGAAATGATCGTCCTTGCTCACGAGCCGCCCGCCGCGCTCGAGCGTCGACGCCGCGATCCAGATGTCGTTGGTCGGGATGGGGGTTCCCTGCTGCTGGAGATAATTCACGAACTCTCCGTAGATCTCCGCCGTGCGAAAGGTCACGGGATGAACCTCCACCTGGGGCTCGGCGAGGAATTCCCGCAGTTTGCGCGTGTTCTCCTCGAACTTTGTCCCTTTGCGAAAGCCGTGATGCAATTCCCCAATCACGATGGACGGGAGGACGATGCGGTTCGCCACGGCGATCCGTCCGTGCCATCGCCCGCCGCGCCTCCAGTCGCTGTAGGCGTTGGTGTCGAGGACGAGAATCAGCTCCATAGTTCGGGATCGACCTGTTTGAGATCCTTCTCCAGGAATTCGTCCCACTCAGGGCCAAAATCCGAGTCTCCCGCAAACCGGTCCAGATTGGTCTTCCGGACCGGTTCGGCATCGGCCCCGAGTCCGCGCTGCAAGGCTTCGACGAGTACTTGGTTCATCGATACGCTGCGGCGCAAAGCTTCTTCTTTCGCCTTTTCCACCCAAGCCTCTTCGATTCGTCGAATGGTCACCTGCGTCATGCATTCACTTTAGTGAGAAAAGTGCATTCAGTCAACTCTCGTTCCCCGTGGTCAGGCAGTCGGGGTCAACGAGCGGCCTCACAGAGGCCACCTACAGGAGATCACGCCTTTGCTTTTCCCGGATCCTTGAAGAAGATCAGGAAGATCACCAGCACCGCGGCGGCGCCCCAGGCGGGTGTTTGCCAGATCGCGGCCCAGTCGTGCTCGAGTCCGTTCACGGGGGTTTCGAGCTTGTGCATCGCGAGGACTTTGCCGGCGAGAAGGGTTCCGACAAAAGCTCCGACGCCCCAGAGGATGAAGGCGATGAATCCCTGCGCGGCACCGCGGGTGCGTTCGTTGGCTTCGTCGTCGACGTAGAGTTGTCCGGCGATGAAGAGGAAGTCGTAGCAGGCACCGTGAAGAAGGATCGCAGTGAAGATGAGCGCGGTCGCGGCAGCGCCGGCGTCGACGCTGGAGGAAAGGGCAAAGTAGCGAGCCACCCAGCAGGCGATCCCGACGAAGATCGTTTTCTTGTATCCGAAACGCTTCAGGAAGAAGGGCAGGAGCAGGAAAAAGACGATGTCCGAGATCTGCGCAAACGAGGTCTTCACGAGCATGTTTTCCCATTTCAGCTCGGTCAAGTAGATGCCGAGATTCACGAAGTAGAAGTAGAGCGGGATGCAGATGAGGAACATGCAGAGGATGAAGATCGCGAAGGAGGGCTTTTTCAACAGGGCGAGGGCATCGAGACCGAGGATCTCACCGAGGCTGACGTTGGCTCCGGTCTTCATCGGCGGGGTGTGGGGAAGCGCGAGAGAGAAGATCCCGAAGAGGATGGAGGCTCCGCCGGCGAGGTAGAACTGGATGGGGGACTCGGCCCCTTTGAGGAAGTTCAGTGTCGCGAGACCGGCGATCCAGCCCACCGCCGAGAGCATCTTGACGCGGGGGAAGTCGGTTTTCGGATTCGCGAGGTGATGGAGCGAAAGCGAGTTGCCGAGCGCGAGGGTGGGAACGTAGAGGGCGCAGTAGAAAATGAGGGCCGGGTAAAAGGTTCCGAAGGTATCAAACTGCGGCAGAAAGCAAAGCATCGCGCCCCCGAGAATCCCGAGCACCGCGAGCAATTTCTCCGAGGCGAAATAGCGGTCAGCGATGAGTCCCACGAGAAAGGGCGAGATCATCGCTCCGATCGCAAAGGCCCCGTAGGCGAGACCGATCTGACCGCCGGTGAACTTGAGCGTGTTCGAGAGATAGGCCCCCATGCTGACATACCAGGATCCCCAGATGAAATACTGGAGAAACATGAAGACGGCGAGTTTGATCTTGAGCTGGTTTTGCATGGCGGGAAACAGGATGCGGTGATTTCAGGCCGGATCGCCGTTCAAGTCAAGCATGCGGGGGCACGCGATTGCGAAATCTGAGAACGTTTCTCCGGGCGAAAACGGAAGGAAGTAGCATGGGCTTCCAGCCCATGGAGCGCGGCATGACGTCGAAGTCCTTTTGAGATTCATTCGCTGATGCACCCGCGCTGATCATTTTTTTCGGCCTACAAGTCTGCTCCGTGGGATTGGCGTCTTCACCGCCGAAGACATGGGCAGGATGCCCATGCTACCCCTGACGGCAAGTTCGATCAAATCGTGAGGCTAGAGGGGCATAGCGCCTCATCCGAACACAAACGGCAACACCTTCCCCGCGAGCGCCGACTTCTCGGCGGTCTCGGCGACGGCGAAGGCGCGGGCGGCTTCGAGCGGAGTCACGACCTCGGGCGCAGCCCCCGTGCGGACGCAGTCCGCGAAGTAGCCCAGCTCAACGCTGAGCGCGCCGATCTGCCTGCCATGCTGAGTGGGCCAGTAGACGGTGTCGGGCATTTTGGCGCCGTTCGCGTCGAGGATGGTCAGGCCGGTGTGGGCCGCGTCGATCGAGAGCGTCCCTGCTGTCCCGATGATCTCGAAGCGGGCGTCGATCGTGGTCGGGACATTTTCGGGGAGGCACCAGATCGTCTCGACCACTCCGATTGCTTCCTCGCCGAAATGCAGCATGGCCCAGCCGAGGTCGGGGTAGGTGAAGTCGGATACTTTCACATTTCGCCCGTAGACTTCGGTCGGAGTCTTTCCCGTGAACCAGAGCATGAGGTCGATGTCGTGGATGCCGTCTCCGATGAGCGGGGAGATCTTGTCGAGGCGGATATTCCCCGGCGCCTTTGGCAAATTGCGGCGGGCATGCATGGACACAATGCGGCCGATGCGACCGGCGGCGATGGCTTCCTTCGCGAGGGAGACACGGGGATCAAAGCGGCAGATGTGACCGACCATGAGAAAGCCCGCGGAGGACTCCGCCGCGGTGACGAGATCGAGGCATTCGGCCGAACTCGCAGCCATGGGCTTTTCCAGAAAGACATGCTTGCCCGCAGCAAGCGCGGCGAGGGCGATCTCGTGGTGGTCTTTCCAATGAGTCGTGATGCTGACGACATCGACGTCGGGATTGGCGAGGAGTTCGCGGTAGTCGGTGACGCAGTCGGCGACGCCAAACTCGGATCGGGCGAGCTCGAGGCGCTCCGGATTGCGGTTCGCGAGGGCGACGAGTTCGCTGCCCGGGAGCGACCGGATCGCCCGGGCATGGATGGAGCCGAACCTGCCGACGCCGATGATTCCCCATCGTATTGGTTTCATAGCGATCAATACTTCACTTTTTTCTTCTTCACCGTAAGGGGCGTTTCTCCGGCTTCTTTTTTGAGCTTGTTGATCTGGTCGCGGATGAGCGCGGCCCGTTCGAACTCGAGTTTGGCGGCGGCTTCCTGCATTTCCCCTTCGAGTTCGCGGATGACGGCGAGGGTATCGACGTCGGATCCCGCCTCCGCAACGAGGGCGTCCTCGACGGCTTTGCCCTTCTGGTAAATGCGCAGACTGCCCTGGTCGCTGCGGGTCACAGTGTGGGGGATGATGCCGTGTTTCTCATTGTGCTCGGTCTGGACGCGACGCCGGTATTCGGTGATCGAGAGCAGGCTTTGGATCGAATCGGTCACGACGTCGGCAAAGAGGACGGCCTCGCCGTTGATGTGGCGCGCGGCGCGTCCGACCGTCTGGATGAGGGCCGTCTCGCTGCGGAGGAAACCTTCCTTATCCGCGTCGAGGATGCAGACGAGACTGACCTCGGGCAGGTCGAGCCCTTCGCGGAGCAGGTTGATCCCGATGAGGATGTCGAACTCGGCCGCCCGGAGGCTGCGGAGAATCTCGACGCGCTCGATCGCATCGACGTCGGAGTGGATGTAGCGGACTTTGAGTCCGACATTGCGCAGGTAGTCGGTGAGATCCTCGGCGGTTCGTTTCGTCAGGGTGGTGATGAGGATGCGTTCGTCTTTTTCCACCCGCTGGCGGCAGAGCTCGATCGTCTCATCGATCTGGCCTTTGAGCGGTCGCAGGGTGATGACGGGATCGATGAGGCCGGTGGGGCGGATGATCTGTTCGACGATAAGATCGACGCCCTTTTTCCCGGGATCGAAGGAACTGACGGGCTGCTTGCTTCCGGAGATGCGGGGGAGACGGGCGGGGACAAGTTCCTCTTCGCCGATGCGTTTTCGCTTATGGGGGATGTAACCGATGTTCCCCGCGACCGAGTTTTCGATTTCGAATCGCGCCGGAGTCGCACTGACGTAGAGGCGCTGGCCCGTCGCGGCCATATACTCGTCGAACTTGAGCGGACGGTTGTCGAGGGCGCTGGGGAGACGGAACCCGAAATCGACGAGGGTTTGTTTGCGCGAGCGATCGCCCTCGTACATGCCACCGATCTGGGGGATGCTGACGTGCGACTCGTCGATCACGGTGAGGAAACCTTCGGGGAAAAAGTCGATCAGCGTGCCGGGCTTGCTCCCGGGCGGACGCGAGGTGAGGTGGCGGGAGTAGTTCTCGATGCCCTGACAGAAGCCCATCTCCTGCATCATTTCGATGTCATACTCGGTCCGCTGCTTGATACGCTGCGCCTCGAGATACTGCTGATTTTTCTCGAAGAATTCGATCCGTTCCTTCAACTCCTTCCGGATCTCGCGGATCGCGACGGCCATCTTTTCCTTGGGCGTTACGAACTGCTTCGCCGGGTAAAAGGTGAATTCATCGAGCTGCGATTTTGCCGTGCCGGTGAGCGGGGAAAAGGCGGTCACACGATCGATCTCGTCACCGAAGAACTCCACGCGGATGGCCTCTTCGTCGAGGTAGGCGGGATAGACCTCGACAACATCGCCGCGCACCCGGAAGCGCCCGCGGATGAACTCGATGTCGTTGCGTTCGTAGAGGATGCCGACGAGATTTTTGAGAAATTCGTCACGGTCGAGGGTCTGTCCGACCCGCACGGGGATCATCATGCCCTTGTAATCGTCGGGCGACCCGAGGCCGTAGATGCAGGAGACGCTGGCGACGACGATGACATCCTGCCGCATGAGGAGAGAGCTCATCGTCGAGAGCCTCAGTCGCTCGATCTCGTCGTTGATCGAGGAGTCCTTCTCAATATAGGTGTCGGTCCGCGGGATGTAGGCTTCGGGCTGGTAGTAGTCGAAGTAGGAGACAAAGTACTCGACCGCGTTGTCGGGGAAGAAACTCTTGAGCTCGCTGTAGAGCTGTGCCGCGAGGGTCTTGTTGTGCGACATCACCAGGGTCGGTTTCCCGAGGGCGGCGATGACATTGGCCACGGTGAAGGTCTTGCCCGAACCGGTCACGCCAAGCAGGGTCTGGTGATGGTTGCCGGCGAGGAGGGACTTCGTGAGCTTGGCGATGGCCTGCTCCTGATCGCCCTGGGGCCTGAATTCTGAACTGACTCGAAACAAAGACATACGCGTCCCTGTTATACGACATGGTTCGCCCTCAGGCGAAGGGAAACGCCTTAGGAAAAGGAATCAAGCAGCGGCCCGCGACGTGCAAAATGCCTTGTTGGGGCCGGACGAGGGGTGAGGACGGAAACGGAGCCTTAGGCCCGGCGCTTCAAGCCTCGGCTTCTTTGGTCTCCACGCCGATCTTGCCTTCGATAATCTCCGTGAGAGCGATGTCGGCGGCACCCATGCGGTGGTCAATCTTGACGAGAGGGGAACGTCCCATGTTTAACTGCTTTACCCTGGTGGAGACCAGATTAATCAGGACGGGGGGTTCGGGGATCACTTTAGATGCCGCTACGACTAGGTCACTTCTCATATTGATGGGGCGTTTTCCTGATGACGAGGGTTTCGATGCGTTACCACTTTCGGGGAACGCCACGATGTTCGATGCGTCTTCTGACATGGCTTCGAGTCGGGTCAATCAGGGGGAAACACGGCCGGGATTTGGAATAAAGCCAATGCCAGCCTTTGCGCATAGCGCAAATTCTAAAATTTTCAACTATTTTGTTAAACAAGCTTCACAAAATACCGGTTGTTTCAGCGGGGCGACAGGGAGATTCGCTTGATCCGGGCGTCGTCGCCCGGGCTCCAGGTGGCGATGGCGGGATGGTCCTTGAAATGGTGGTGGATGAGCCGTCGCTGGTAGGCGTTCATCGGCTCGAGCTTCACGGTGCGTCCCGTGGCGATGACCCGTGAGGCGATTTCGTCGGCTTCCTCGATGAGACGGTGGTCGCGGGTCGCCCGATAGTTTTCGATATCGACGTGGACGTGAGGGGCTGTTTTGTCGTGGTCGAGGACGATGCGATTGAGGAGATGCTGGATCTCCTCGAGCCGCTCGCCGTTTTCCCCTATCAGGAGCGGACCGTCGCCCGAGGTCACGTGCAGCGTCGAGGTCGCCCGGTCCGCCGAGACGGTCGCGGCAAAGCCGAGATAGCCAAGCATCGCATCGAGCGTCTCCTGCGCGTGGTCGAGGGTGTCCATTTCAGAAGTGTCATTGAAGCGCGGCGATCAGCGGCGTTTCTTTTTCCCTCTGGTGTGGCGGTCGCCTTTTTCTCCGGGCATCTTCGTGCGGCTGCCGGGACCGGAAGCCACGCCACCGTTCTTTTTCGCTTCCTGGGCGGCGGCGGCCTGATCCTGCATGCGCTGCATGAAACCTTTCTTACCCGATGGAGCTTTTTTGACGAGCTCGGGCTCGGGCAGCTTGTTCATCAGCCAGGTCTGGAGGATGGAAAAGGTGTTCGAGACTGTCCAGTAGAGGGAAAGGGCGGCGGCAAAGTTGTAACAGATCACAATGAAGATCAGCGGCATCAGCATGAAGATCATCTGCTGCGTCTTGTCCCCGGTCTTGGGGGTGATCGCGATCTGGATAAAGCTGGTGATCCCCATGAGGATGGGGAGCGGGTTGAGATCGACCCCGGCGATGGTGACGAGAGTATCGGGCATCGAGAGATCGGTGACCCAGAGGAAGGACTCGTGTCTCAACTCAACCGCGCTCCAGAGCATGCGGTAAAAGGCGAGGAAGACCGGCAGCTGGATGAACATGGGCAGACAGCCGCCGAGTGGGTTGATACCGTAGGTGCGGTAGAGCTTCATCGTCTCCTCATTCATCTTCTGAGGGTTGTCGCTGTGCTTCTCCTTGATGTCTTTCATCAGGGGCGTCAGCTTTGACATGCGTTTCATGCTGCGGGCCGACTTCGCGTAGACCGGCCAGATAATAAGGCGTATCAGGATGGTGATGAGAATAATGGAGAGGCCGAAGCCGCCGACCCAGTCCTTGATCGCAACGAGTCCGAGGATGAGGAGGGAGGCGATGGGTTTGATCGCCCACCCGAAGAGCCAGCCGAAGATCGGGACCTCGTCATAGTGCATGACGCGCTGGCGACGGTCGCCCAGTCCTTTCAGGCGGGAAAATTCCTTGGGTCCCAGATAAATGTCGAAAGTCAGTGTTTCGGTGGCGCCGGGGGCAATCGTGCCGCCCGGAAGTCCTATCGCGGCCTCGGCGGCGAACATGCGTTTTTTATCCGAAGCGGCTTTGTCACCCTCGACGACGACCGGGAAGCGGCTCGTCCAGACTTCGCCCTCGTAAAGAGTTCCGGGTTTCACGATGGTGGTGAAAAACTGATCGTTGACCCCGGCCCAGTGGAGTTCTTTCAGCGCAAAGCGATCAAAGGGAATCTCGTCTTTTCCAAAGATACCCATGACTTTTTTCCCGCCAAAGTGATCGACCGTCTTGTACTCGAAGTCACCGTCCTTATCCATCCAGTAGCTGCCGATCTGGATGGACCATTCGCCAAGATGAAGCGGGGCGGCCGAGCCGGCGTAAAGGTAGCGCGTGCCGGGGCTCAGCGGCGCGGCGGTGGGGTTGGTCGTGGCGAGTTCCACGTTCACCTCGTAGGGGTCTTCGCCCTCGCCGGGCAGGGTGATCGTCTTACGGAGAGTGAAGCCCTCGGGAGTGGTCTTCCCGTAAGTGACAGCGGTGGTGGTTTTCGAAACGACCGCCCAGTTGACGGTATCGAATTCTTTCGGCGCGGGGGAGAGGGTGCCGACACCGTGGGATCCGTTCTCGTTGATGGTGATGACCTCTGTCTCATCGCCGAGATGACGTGGATGTTTTTTCATCTCCGCCGTCCGAATGGACGCTCCCTGATTGGTGAGGTGGAGGCGGATGAAGTCGTTCTCGAGCACGGTCTTCTCGAGAGCGGGCGCATTGGCCGCCTGGGGAGCGGACGCCTCGAGAGTGGGGGTGGCGGCGACCGGCGATCCGGCGGCAGTGGTGGCGGGCACCCCGGCACCGGGAGCGTCGGTCGCAACCGGCACTGGCCGCTCCGCCGCGATGCGGGCGGCTTCTTTAGCGTTCCACCATCCCCAGCCGAAGAGCAGGGTCAGGCAGACGAGAACGCCAATCCATGAGGTACGATCCATGTTTTTCACTAGCGGGGGTCTTCTATTGATTCTTTTGATTCGGAAATTTTCGAGTGGTCGGTGTCACACCTGCGGCGGCCTACATAAGCAGCGTCGGGGTGTTTCGCCACATATTCTTCCCATCCGGGGGGCGGGTCATAGCCCTGCCCGCCGAAGGGATTGCATCTCAGGATACGCCAGATCCCGAGCGCGGCGCCTTTGAGCGGCCCTTGAACGGTCACGGCATCGATAAAATACTGCGAGCAACTGGGAAAGTAGCGGCATCCCCCGAGCGGTCCGGCAATGAAATGAAGGGGCGGGGAAATGACCACCTGATAGATCCGGACGAGGAATATGAGGATTTTTTTCATCGCTCATTTGCTCATTCGCTTTTCGGTTCGGTTAAGGGAGCGCGGTGCAGCATCCATTTCCATTCCTTTTCCAACTGCTCGGAGGTCGCCGTCGCCGCAGCTCCCCTCGCGATGAGGACGATCCAGTGCGGATTGAGAACGCGTTCCCCGGTGCGCTGGAGGATGGCCCGCAGCCTGCGCCTGACCCGATTCCGAACGACGGCGTTCCCCAGTCTCTTCGTGGTGATGAGCCCGAGGCGGAAAGGCTCGGGCAACTCTTCGTCAGCGAGATACCCCATCACGAGAAATCTCCCCTGAATCGATTGCCCCAGGCTACGGACCCGCTGGAAGTCGGCCCGGCTGGTGATCCTCCTGGTGCGCGGGAGTTTCATGACCCGGGAGCCGGGAATAAAGCCGGAGCAACGACAGAAATGGCCTTCGGAAAGACCGGATTACCTGCCGTGCTGGACGGTGTGACGCTTGTAGTGGATCTCTGCACCCTTGGGGATGAGGCGCTTGCGGCCTTTTTGGCGGCGGCGCTTGATCAGGTCACGACCGGCTTTGGTGGCCATGCGGGCACGGAAGCCGTGCTGGCTTTTGCGGGTACGCTTCGATGGTTGATAGGTCCGTTTCATCTGTTCCGATTAAAAAAATGTCTCACTTTTCAAAAACGCGGCACCCGAATCGCTTCGCCGTGCGCATCAAAATCCCCCGAAGAACCCGTAGCCGGTCTCTCAAGCCGAAAAACTGCCTGGAGGGCCGCAACGATAAGTTCACCACCGGAAATGTCAACGGGACATCTGCGCTGGCTTGTTTCTCACTCCAGTCGCTCGAGCTGGCTGATCCCGTATTGGATGAGCTGCTGGTTGATGAGCCGCGAGGCTCGGTCGTCGACGTAGATGACTTTCGGGTAATCATCGAACTCGATCGTGTGGAGCCCGTCGGCCGGTACGGCGGAGAAAGCGGCGGCGAGATCTTTGATGTTTTTGATAAAAGTCCCGTTCACGTTGGTCACGACGACCGAGTTGATCCCCTCATACCCGAGGGTGCTGGGCGTTTTGAGGACATTGCTCAGGAAAACGAGTTTTTCGCGGCCCTCTTCTTCAAGCGGATGGGGATTGGCATTGGCGTGGACGAGCTTGAAGGGGGCGCGCGTCGTCCATTCTTTACCCCAGCTTTCGAGGTAGGGGAGAGTCAGTTCCTGGAAGATGAGCCCGCCGAAAATCAGGTATTTCGGTCCCCGATCGAACATGTAGGGGTCGATGAGGTAGTCGGTCGCCATTTTCCGGGTCAGCTCGACCTCGACGGTCATGGGCTTTTTTTCGCGGATGAGGTCAAGTTTGATCTTTTCACCGACCTTCGCGCCACCCCGGACGAGGTGGGAAAAGCTGAGTTTCCCATAGGCGGGATGGGTGTAGTTGCCGCGTGAGTCGATCGGCTGCCCAGCGATGGAGAAGATCACGTCGCCCTCTTTGATCCCCGCCTTGTCGGCCGAGCCTCCCTTCGCCATCTCGCGGACGAAGATACCGCCTTCCTGATTCTGGATGCCGGTGAACTCGCGGAAGGTCTCGTCAAGGGTCTGGGCAAAACCAATCCCGAGATTGGGGAACCCTTTGTAATCGCCGTCATCGAGGTCGGCGAGGAAGGCTTTGATCACCGGCGAAGGGAGAACCCCGGCGGTTTGCTCTTTAGAGGAATAGCTCAGGAGCATCCCCACAAGTTTTCCGTTTTTCACGACAGGGAGGGTGAAGCTGTTTACCCTCGCCTGGAGCGATCCTTTCACCTGATAAAGAAGAAAGACCGAGCCGGGGATGAAATACCGGCCCACATCGACGCGAAGCACCTCGACATCAGTGGAGACGCCGTCGCCGTTGTCTTCGACCTGCCAGACGTTGAGCGTCTCTCCCGATTTCACCGAGTCCTCGATCTCCAGAGGCCTGAGCCCTTCGAAGACACGCGAATTGCTGTCGGCCGGCTCGAGCACGGCTAGATTGGCCTCGTAGTCGATCCCGGTGATCTTTGCCGCGATGCGGGCTCCACTCGAGGGGTGCTCCAGCTCGAGAAAGGTCGAGTTCACGCACATCTCTGCAGTGATGAGCACGCGATTACCTTCAAGGACGGCACCGAGCCCGCGTCGGGGAGTCGGGGCGCCCTTTTCCCAGGGGCGAAGGAAGGAGTAGTCCTGCAGGGTGGCATTGACCCGCACGAGGGAGTTCGCGGGGCTGGACTCCTGCGCGGCAGCGGCGGGGGCGAGGAGCGCGAAGACCGCCGCCACGGCGATGAGGGGGAGAGAAAGGCTAAAAGGTGACATCTTGAAATAAGTTCTGTGAGAGGCAGCGGGGATCAGTGGATAAGTCGGGCTCAGGCCGCTTTTTTTGCCGGCTCGGGGGTTTTGACGGATTCTTTTTTGTCCGCTTCAGCTGAATCTTCGGCAGGTTTACCCGCGTCGTCCGCTGCGGCGTCCTCTTCCAGCTTGATGAGGCCCTCGAGTTCGAGGATCTCGGGGCGTTCGATGAAGTGATCGGAACTCACGTTGTATTGGGCGAGGATGCGTTCGTGGGCGAGGAGAGAATCTTCGCGCTTCAGCACGAGAGGGCGCGTTTCCCCTTCGAGGCGGATGACGTGGAACTCCTCGTTGCCATCTTCATGGAAATCGCCGTGGAGGGCGTCATGGACATCCTGCAGCAGGGTGATCTTTTTCCCGTTGATCGAGTCGATGACGCGGTGGACGAAGCTCTGTAAATGGGTATTCGTCGAGTCGGGGAGGACCTCAGTGAGGACGATGACCTGGGGGCGTTCCCGGTAGATCTCGTCCTGCGCGAAGAAGCTGTAGAAATAGCGGGTGTTCAAGTCGGTGATATTGTGCGCGGCCATCATGTTGCGGTCGAGCGGCTGAAACTGGAGCCCGGCGAAGAGGACGAAATTCGGCTGCTTGTCATACTGCACCGCCTGGATGAGGTAGGGGATGAAGCGTTTGAGTGTGATCGTTACCTCCTCGCGAGCCCCGTCACGCCAGATCTCGAGATCGACGGTGTCCCCGGCAAATTTTCGTTCGATGATTTCGTTCAGATCGACCCGCTCATCATCGATTTCGATGAACCCGTCCGAGGCGATGGGATGGCCGTCGATGGAGAGGAGGACGTCTTTTGTCTTGAGGACACCGCCGGCCGAGCCCGCCGCGTCGGGGTCGGCGACCATGACCCCGATGTCGTCATTGGGGAGACCGAGGGCGCGCCGCTGGGCGGGATTGAGGATGTTGAGCACGCTCGTCGCCATGTCTACATAGTGGTCGTAGCTGCCATCCTCGACGTCTTTCAAAAACCGCTCGATCACGGGGACGGGGATCATGTAGCCGGTGTTCTGCGCGACATCACCGCTGTAGCCTTGGAAGGCGACACCGACGACCTGGTTGTTCTGCAGCACGGGTCCGCCCGAGTTACCCGGGTTGATCGCGGCATCGATCTGGATGGCGAGGTGATTATCGACCCCGGAATGGCTGTAGGCGCGAAAGTCGATCCGTGAGACGATCCCGCGCGTCACCGAGATGCGGTCGCCGCCGATGGGGTAGCCGACCGCGATCACTGTAGTGTTGAGCTTGGGAGTGCCCCCGATGAAGAGAGGTTGCACGTCTTTGAACCCGGTCTCGAAGTCGATGTCGGACTCGAGCTCGAGCATCGCGAGGTCGCAGTCATGGGCGACGAAGAGGACCCGGGCCTGGTAGGGCTTCGGATCATTGACCTTCTTGATGTAAATGAGACGGCTGTCGCTCACGACGTGGGCGTTGGTGACGAAGCGGTTCGGTCCGACGAGGAAGCCGGTGCCGTTGCCGCTGCCCATGCCGCCGACATTCCACGGGACGCGGTAGTTGGGCTGTTTCGTATCGACCTCGACGCGAACGATGGCGTCGAATTCGATTTCGGAAAGGTCGGTCTGGACAGACTCGGGCGGCGGGACGTCGACGACGGTCACAGCAGGTGCCGCTGCTGCTTCGGGAGCGGGAGCCGCCGGCGCAGTGAGGACGGGGCCGACCCGGGGGCCCTGCTGGGCGAGGAGGTTTCCGGCGATGAAGGAGAGACAGAGTCCGAGCACTGGGAGCACCCTGAAGGGGGGGATACGTGAAGATTTCATGAAAAAAACTCGTGCCACCGGCGCTCTGGGCGTCGTGGCGGCGGGGAGATCGAAAGTGTAAAGTTTTGAGGGGGAAAGTCAATGTTCTCGGCATCCTCATTCGGGGCGGGTCGGAGGACATAGGCAATGACGAGGCGTATGACAAAAGGAAACGTTTCCCGAAGGAACTCGGGATGCTACTCTGACGCCGTTGCGCCTGAGCCCTGACGCGGCATCCTCGAAAAATGTCCTACGTCGTTTTTATTGAATTTCTGGCCGTGATCGTTGCGGCGATCTACGGAGTGCTCCTCGCTTCACGAAAGGGCATGGACGTGATGGGTGTCTTTGCGGTCGCTTTTGCGGTGGCCTTCGGTGGAGGGACGCTGCGCGATCTTTTCCTCGACCGCACCCCGCTCTTTTGGATCGGAAATCCGCACTACCCGATGATCGTTTTCGGGATTGCGCTCTTTTCGGGGCTCATTTTGCGACACGTGCGCCGGATACGGCCGCTCCTCGTTTTTCCCGATGCCCTCGGCATGGCCCTTTTCACCCTCACGGGTACAGCCTACGCGATGGAGGCGGGGACACATCCGTTTGTCGCGGTGATGCTCGGGGTGATCACGGGGACTTTCGGCGGAGTCCTCGGTGATTTGCTCTGTAACGAGGTGCCGTCGCTCTTTATTCCGAGTCCCCTCAATGCGACTTGTGCGTTCACCGGGGCATGGGTCTATTTAGGGGTGCTGCATCTCAGCTTTCCCGAGCGTTACGCCCTCGTCGCCGGGATCCTCGTGATCGTGCTCTTCCGCCTCGCCGCGGTGAAGTGGAACTGGTGCCTGCCGGCCGTGCGCGAGCCAAGCCAACCAACGGGACCGTCAGGCACGTAGACTTTTCGCATGGGGAATTCATCGGTCAATACGGATCAGATCATCAGGCTTGCGTGGGAGGACCGCACGACTTTTGAAGAGATTAAGGAGAAGACCGGTCTTTCCGAAAAAGAGGTCATCGCGGTGATGCGGCGAAATCTGAAACCGGGGAGCTTCCGGCTCTGGCGGGAGAGAGTTAGCGGCCGCATCACGAAGCACCGCAAGCGCTTCGAGCGGGAGGTGCTGGACCGCCGCCCTTCCGGGCTCGATGATTGATCCGAAATCGTAACGGCTCAGGTGGTTAGTCCCAGGAGGAATGTCCGCGCCACCTCGGGGGCCTCAGCGTGTGAAATCACACATTGAAGCGGAACTCGACGACATCCCCGTCCTTCATCACATACTCTTTACCCTCAATGCGGAGCTTGCCGGCCTCGCGGGCTTTGGCGTAAGAACCGAGGCTGGTGAGATCGTCGTAGTGCACGATCTCTGCCGCGATAAAGCCCCGCTCGAAGTCACCATGGATGACGCCGGCCGCGCCGGGGGCTTTGGTGCCTTCGGTGATGGTCCAGGCGCGGGTTTCTTTCTCTCCGGTAGTGAGGTAGGTCCGCAGACCGAGAAGGTGATAGACGGCGCGGATGAGAGCCGAAACGCCCGAGTCGGTCACGCCCATTTCCCCGAGGAATTCGGCGGCGTCTTCGGGGCTGAGGTCGATCATTTCCTCTTCGATGCGGGCGGAGATAACGACCGCCTCGGCGCCGAAGGTCGCGGCGGCGTAGTCGCGGACCTGCTTGACCATGGCATGGCCATCGGGGTCCGAGAGGGCGCCGCTCAATTCGTCCTCCGAGACATTGCAGGCGAAGATGGTGCGCTTTGACGAAAGCAGGAAAAATTCCCGAAGCGTTTTTTTCTCGTCGTCCGAGAGCGTCATCGTCAGCGCGGGATTGCCCTCGTCGAGGTGGGGCATGAGCTTGTCGATGAGTTCGATCTCGCGCTTGGACTCGGCGTCACCGAGTTTTGCTTTCTTCTCCCGGGAAGAGCGGCGTTTCTCGAGGGTTGCCATGTCGGCGAGGATGAGCTCGGAATTGATGATCTCGATGTCGCGGAGCGGATTCACCGAACCGAGTTCGTGAATGATGTCGTCGTTTTCAAAACAGCGCACGACCTGGACGATGGCATCGACTTCGCGGATGTTGGCGAGGAACTTGTTGCCGAGACCGGCACCAGCCGAGGCGCCCTCGACGAGACCGGCGATATCGACGAACTCGATCGCAGCGGGGATGAGCTTTTGCGAGCCGCTCAGTTTGCTGAGGACATCGAGCCTGTCATCGGGCACAACGACGACCCCGATGTTCGGATCGATCGTGCAAAAGGGATAGTTTGCCGCCTCCGCTTTGCGCGAGCGGGTCACTGCGTTGAAAAGAGTGGATTTGCCCACATTGGGGAGCCCGACGATGCCTGCCTGTAACATGCGCGGACTTTAGCACGGAAATTTGAAGGGGAAGGGGAATTTTCGGGGTATCACGGCCCGGGGGATCGAGTCGTGCCTCTATGGCGCGTTTGCGGTGGGCGTGATTTGTCAGATTCGCGAAAGTTCCGGCATTATAAAGCAGGACTTCATCCGTCACTTTTTTATGAGTCGCTTTCTTCTCCCTATCGTCCCGTTCATTATTTTCGTTAGCTCTGCCGGCGCCGGGGAAAAGCTGCGTTTCAACCGCGACATCCGTCCCATCCTCTCGGACGCGTGTTTTCATTGCCACGGGCCGGACGAAAAGGAGCGCAAGGGCGGTCTGCGCCTCGATCTTGCGGATCAGGCCTTTCTTCCCGGCAAGTCGGGGCTCGTTCCGATCACTCCGGGGAATCCGGAGGAAAGTGAGATCCTCGTGCGTATTTTTCTGGAGTCCGACGACTCCGACTTCATGCCGCCTCCCGAAAGCGGCAAGTCCCTGACGCCCGCGCAACGCGACACGCTCAAGCGCTGGATCAAAGAGGGCGCGGAGTATGAGGGCCACTGGGCCTTCGTAAAGCCCGTGCGTCCGGCTCTGCCGACGGGAAAAGAGTCGCTCCATCCGGTCGATGCCTTTGTGAAAAGTCGTCTTGAGAAAGAGGGACTCGCGATGCAGCCCGCGGCAGATCCCGAGACGCTCCTGCGCCGGGTCTCGCTCGACCTTACCGGACTGCCGCCCACGCTCGCCGAGCTCGATGCTTTTTCAAAAGACCCGTCACCGGCCGCCTACGGGAAGGTCGTCGACCGGCTCCTCGCTTCGCCGCATTTCGGGGAACGCATGGCGATGGACTGGCTCGATTTCGCGCGCTACGCCGACAGCAACGGATTCCAGAGCGACGGCAGCCGTCAGATGTGGCCTTGGCGGGACTGGCTCATTGGGGCCTACAATCGCAACCTGCCCTTCGACCAATTCACGGTCGAGCAGCTCGCGGGCGATCTGCTGCCGAATCCGACCAAAGACCAGATCATCGCGACGGGCTTCAACCGCAATCACCGCCTCAATGGCGAGGGCGGTCGGATCGAGGCCGAGTGGTTTGTCGAGACCGTGATCGATCGGGTCGAGACCACGGGTACGACCTGGATGGCGTTGACGCTGAACTGCGCGCGCTGCCACGATCACAAGTATGATCCGATCTCGCACAAGGAGTTCTTCGGGTTTTTCTCCTACTTCAATTCCGTCGATGAGAGCGGCGTGCTCGGACCGGAGGGGAAGAACGGAGTTAACACGCCTCCCTTGCTCCGTCTCCCCGACGAGGCGCAAACCGCCGAACTCGCGCGGCTCGATGCGGAGATCGTCAAAGCCGAGGTGGCGGCAAAAGCGGCCAACGGGGAAATGGCGGGAGCCCTGACTAAGTGGGAAACCGAGCTGCGTGAAAAGTTCGCCGGTCCCGGCGGGGCGGCCTCGGCCAGCACCTGGGTCGCGGCTTCGGGGGAAAGCGCGAAGAGTCTCGGCGGAGCGAGCCTCACCCGGCAGGCCGACGGCTCCTGGCTCGCGGGCGGAAAGAATCCTAACAATGACACTTACGAGGTCGCTCTTCCGCTAAACGGCGGGGCGGTCGGTGGCATTCTCCTCGAGGTTTTCCCCGATGCGTCGCTCCCCGGCCAGAGCCTCGGACGCGGATCGAACGGGAACTTTGTCATGACCGGCGTCGAGCTGGTCCTGCGTCTCCCCGACGGAAAAGAGCAGCCCATCGCGCTCACGACCGCTGCGGCCGATTACGAGCAGTCCGGTTACGGCGTCGCCGCCATCCTCGAGAACGCAAAGGCTCCCGGTGCGAAGGCGGCGAAGGGATGGGCCATCGACGGCAACAGTCCCGACAAGAAACTCGCCCGTCGCGCCATGTTCCTCGCCGCCGCGCCGGTAGCGCTCCCTGCCGGAGCGGCGATCACCGTCCGCTTGCGCCATCAGTCGAACTTTGGCGATCACAACGTGGGACGTTTCCGCCTCTCCACGACCGCCTTTGAACCCGCTCTCGTGAAACTCGACGGCGGCTCGGGACTACCCGCGAATCTCACCGCGATCGTCACGGGCGACCCGGTAACCCGGAGCGAGACCGATAAAAAGGCCCTCGATGCCTGGTTCCGCGCCAATGCCGATCATCCCGTGAAGCGGACCTCCGCCGCCCTTGCCGCCGCGAAAAAGCAGCGGGTCGATTATGAGCAGGCGCTGCCGAGTGTGATGGTGATGAAGGAAAGGGCCGAGGCTCGGGAGGCCTTTGTCCTCGAACGCGGTGAATACGACCGCCCCACCGACAAAGTGGGACGCCATCTCCCTGCCGCCCTTCCTCCGCTCCCGGCGGGTGCGCCGCAGAATCGTCTCGGCCTCGCGCAGTGGCTCGTCTCGGGCGATCATCCGCTCACTGCGCGGGTCTGGATCAACCGCGAGTGGGAGCGCCTCTTCGGCATCGGCATCGTCAAGACCTCCGAAGACTTCGGCTCGCAGGCCGAGTGGCCGATGCACCCCGAGTTGCTCGACTGGCTCGCGGTGGAATTTGTCACCCCGACCGTTCTTCCCGCGGTAAACGGAAAGGCGGCGCAGGCCTGGGACATGAAGGCGATGATCAAATTTCTCGTCATGAGCGATGCCTACCGGCAGAGTTCCGCGGTCACGCCGGAACTGGTCGAGCGCGATCCCGAGAACCGGCTCCTCGCGCGTGGTCCGCGCTTCCGCCTCCGCGGGGAACTCGTCCGCGATCAGGCCCTCGCCGTGGCCGGCCTGATGACCCCGAAGGTGGGCGGCCCGAGCGTGCGTCCTTACATGCCAGCGGGGGTCTGGGACGAGACCAGCGTCTACGGCGACCTCCGCAATTACAAAGCCGACACAGGCGAGGGGCTCTTTCGCCGCACCTTTTACACGGTCTGGAAACGCACCGGAGCGCCGCCGACGATGCTGCTCTTCGACGCGCCCAATCGCGAGACCTGCACCCCAAAACGCTCGCGCACGAACACGCCGCTGCAGGCGCTCGCGCTGATGAACGAGGTCACCTTCGTCGAAGCCTCGCGCGCCCTCGCCGAGCGCATGATGCGCGAGGGCGGCAAGACGCCTGAAGAGCGTCTCACGATCGGCTATCGTCTCGCCACTTCGCGGACACCCGATGCGGAGACGATCCTCCTCCTCCGCGATGGCTTCGAGAGCCGCCACGCCGAATTTACCTCGGACCTCGAGTCGGCAAAGGCTCTGATCTCGCACGGCGCCACGGTCGCCGATCCGGCTCTCGATGTCGCCGAACTCGCCGCTTACACCGCCTCCGCCAACGTCCTCCTTAATCTCGACCGTGTCGTCACCCGTGACTGATTTTTTTACCATGAACCATTTTCGCGATCTCCTCTCCACACGCCCCGACGGGGGTGCCCTGCAGGACCTCCTCAACCGCCGCCTCTTTCTCGGTCGCGGGGCCTCGGCCCTCGGGTCGGCTGCCCTGGCGGGTTTGTTAGGGAACCAGTCCGAGGCGAGCGCCGCGCCGTCCGGTCCCGGGCTGCCGTCCTTCCCCAACCATCCGGCAAAGGCAAAGCGGGTTATCTACCTCTTCCAATCCGGCGCGCCTTCGCAGATGGATCTCTTCGATCCAAAGCCGCTGATGGAAGCGCAGCGGGGCAAAGATCTCCCTGAATCGATTCGCCAGGGGCAGCGGCTCACGACGATGACCTCGGGGCAGAAAAGCTTTCCCGTGGCCCCGAGCATTTTTAAATTCGCCCAACACGGCGAGAGCGGCGCCTGGATGAGCGATCTGCTCCCGCATCTCTCCGGCGTCGCCGATGACCTCTGCATCGTTCGCTCGATGCACACCGAGGCGATCAATCACGACCCCGCGATCACCTTTTGCCAGACCGGAAACCAGCTCGCCGGACGCCCCAGCATCGGCGCATGGCTCAGCTACGGTCTCGGGACGGAAAATGCCGACCTGCCCGCCTACGTCGTCCTCACCTCTTTCGGGACAGGACGCCGCGAGGATCAGCCCCTCTACGACCGACTCTGGTCCTCGGGCTTTCTCCCGACGCAGCACCAGGGGGTGAGGTTTCGCAACATCGGCGATCCGGTCCTCTATCTCTCTGATCCCGCTGGGATGAGTCGTGGAATGCGGCGGAGTATGCTCGATGAACTGGCCGCGCTGAACCAGCGTGATCTCAAGGTCTTCGGTGATCCCGAGATCGATGCCCGCATCTCGCAGTATGAGATGGCTTTCCGCATGCAGAGCAGCGTGCCCGAGTTGACGGACTTTTCGGGTGAGTCCGAGGCGACCCTCGCGATGTATGGTCCCGAGGTCAAAACGCCCGGCACCTACGCGGCGAACTGTCTCCTCGCCCGCCGCCTCGCCGAACGTGACGTTCGCTCGATTCAGCTCTTCCACATGGGTTGGGATCACCATGGCGGTCTGCCGAATGCGATCAAGGGCCAGTGCCGCGACACCGATCAGCCCACGGCCGCTCTTATCGCCGATCTCAAACAGCGCGGACTGCTCGATGACACCCTCATCGTCTGGGGCGGGGAGTTCGGTCGCACGATCTACTCGCAGGGCGCCCTCACCGAGACGAACTACGGCCGCGACCACCATCCCCGCTGCTTCACCGTCTTACTTGCCGGAGCGGGAATCAAGCCCGGCATGACCCTCGGGGAAACGGACGACTACTGCTACAACATTGTCAGCGATCCCGTCCACGTGCACGATCTCAACGCGACGATTATGCACCTGTTAGGAGTTGATCATAAGAAACTGACTTACCGTTTCCAGGGCCGCGACTTCCGTCTCACTGATATTCACGGGGATCCGGTGAAGAAGATTCTGGCTTGAGGTGCGGCTTACGAAGACGCGCAGCGGGTAGACGAAGGGAAGTCAATCCTGCGCGGCGCACCGCCCGACGCCTTTAGACGCCATGGCGCCATGGCATACTCGCCTTCCGCGTGCTAGCCTGTCGCGTCTGTATGAAATGCCCCTTCGCTCTCCTCCTTCTCGCGATTTTCCCGCTCTCCGCTCCGGCGAAGGATGCCGTTCTCAAGCCCGATGACACCGTCGCCCTCGTTGGCGGATCGAACATTGAGCGAACGCGCTTTCACCCCTACCTCCAGTCCCGGCTCGTCGCCGCCTTTCCCGACGGCAAGGTGCGCGTCCGCAACTTCGGGTGGGAAGGGGACACCGTCTTCGAGCAGTGGCGCGACGGAGGCAACGTCGAGAAGCTCGATGAAAGACGCCGCGCCGCCGAGCAGCGCCTCCAGGCGGCGACCGGCTCGACGAGCTGGCGGCAGCAGCGTGATTGGCGCCAACAGCTCAGCGAGGCCGGCGTCACCGTCGTCATCGCGCAGTTCGGCCAGATGGAATCGCTCCGCGGAAAAGACGGCCTTCCCGCCTTCTTCAAAGCCTACGAGTCCCTCATCGGAGACCTCGCCGACGGCGGTCGCCGCCTCGTCCTCGTCTCGCCGCTGCCCTTTGAAAAGCCGGCTGATGCCCTCGTCAAAGACCTCACTGTCCACAATGCCGACCTCGCTCTTTACTCTGACTCCATCCGTCAGCTCGCTGCGACCCTGAAGGTTCCCTACATCGACCTCGCGTCTCTCGCCGGCGGCGAAAAGGCGCTCACCGACAATGGCTTCCAGCTCAACGCCGCCGGTCATTCCCTCGTCGCCGCCAGCGTCACCGAAGGCCTCGGTCTCGGGGCCGCGTCCGACGACAGTCTCATCGCCGTCCGGCAGGAGATGCTCGAGCTCGAGCGACTCTGGTTCGACTACTGGCGCCCCATGAACTGGGCCTTCCTCACCGGCGACCGCGCCAATGTGCCCTACTCGCGCGACTGGAAAGATCAGGACAAACGCCTCTTTCCAGCGGAAATGCAGGAGTTTCTCCCGCTCCTCGACCTGGCCGAGGCCAATGTCCGCGCCGCTCTAGCGGGGCAACCGACCACGACCGTTCCGGTGCGTTCTTCCATCCCTGTCGAGGAGCCCGTCGCTAAGCCGCAGTCGCCCGACGAGCAGCTTGCCTCTTTTCAGATCCTCGACGGTTTTGCCGTGAACCTTTTTGCCTCCGAGGCCGACGGGATCATCAAGCCCGTTCAGATCCGCTGGGACGAACGCGGCCGACTCTGGGTCGCCTGTTCTCCCAGCTATCCCCAGATCAAACCCGGAGAAAAGGCCAACGACTACGTCCTCGTCTGCGAGGATACCGACGGTGACGGCAAAGCGGACAAGTTCCACAAATTCGTCGAGGGCCTCTTCATGCCCAGCGGCATCGAGCTCGGCGACGGAGGTCTCTACGTCGCCCAGGGCACTGAGCTGCTTCATTTCAAAGACACTGACGGCGATGACAAGGCCGACACCAGCCGCATCGTTCTCGGCGGCTTCGGCACGGCCGATTCGCACCAGATGATCAACTGCCTCAACTGGGGTTTCGGCGGAGAATTGTGGTTCACCCAGGGCCACCACATCTACTCGCGCGTCGAGACTCCCTATGGCGTCGAGACCCTCAACCGCGCCGGGGTCTGGCGCTACCGCACCCGCACCGGGCACCTCGACCCCTTCTTCCAGTGGTCCTCCGCCGGAGCGAATTGCTGGGGTGTCATCACGACCCGCTACGGCCAGCCCTTTCACAAGAGCGGAGCTAACATCGGCGGTTATTACAGCACTCCCGGCCTCGTCCGTAGTGACCTCGCTGTCGATGCGCGGGCGCTTAATCTCTTCCTCGCTCCCATCAAACAGGTCGGCATGGAGTTCCTTGAGAGCAGCCACTTCCCCGAAGAGATGCAGGGCCGCGCCATTATCGGCGGTTATTACGGCAACACCCTCGAGCAGCACGCCTTGCACTACGATGACAAGACCGGTCTTTACTCCACCGAGCTCCTCCCCAATATCATCGAGACCAAAAACAACGTCTTCCGACCCATCGAGATTCGCGTCGGACCCGACGGCGCCCTTTACGTCGCCGATTGGTACAATCCCATCATCGGTCATTACCAGGCCTCTTATCGCCATCCTGATCGGGATAAAGAACACGGTCGTATCTGGCGCGTCACGGCAAAGGACAGGCCCCTCATTCGACCGTCTTCTCTCGCCGGCGCAAGCATGTCTGATCTCCTCGCACAACTCGACAGCCGGGAACGATGGGCGCAATACCAGGCGAAAAGGCTCCTCTTCGAACGTCCCTCCGCCGACGTCGTTGCCGCCCTCGACACCTGGGTCGCCACCTTCAAGCCAGGTGAGGAAAAAGACGAATACCGCCGTCTCCAGGCCCTTTCTCTTTACGAGGCCCACGAGACCCCGCGACCTGACCTCCTCACGAGCCTACTCCGTTCCCCTGATGCCCGCGTGCGGGCCTATGCCACACGGACGCTTTCGACCTGGGTGCGCCTGGGTCGAATCGACGGCGCCACCGCCCTGCTCGAAAAGCAAATCGCCGACACCGACCCGCTCGTGCGGCTCGAGGCCATTGTCGCGGCCAGTTACTTCACCGATCCCGCCGCCGCGATCCTCGCGGCGCGAGCCCTCGATCACGAGTGCAACGACTACCACCGCCACGCGCTCACCAAAACGCTGCACGCCACTCACCACCTCTGGGCGCCGGATCTCAGCGGAGGTAGTCTCTCTTTTGAAAAAGACGAGCATCTCCTCTTCGCTCTTGAGAACGCCTGGGTCGCCTACAGTCCCGCCCAGCTCGCCGTCTCGGCCCAAAACGCCGCGTCGGACCGCAGGGACGCTGTGATGACTCCCGCCCCCGGGATTGAGGTGACATCCATCATGCGTCAGCAGGTCGACAAGTTCAAAGACAGCCCCGAGCGCGCACTCGTCTGGCTGCAGGCCCTCGCCGCCCGCGCCTCTTCCGATGACTTGCCGCTCCTCCTCGAGCGCGGCATTCGGCATCCGGCCCTGCTCGCGGCGATCACGGCGAGCCCGCAGACCGACCCCATCCCCCTTCTGGAGCCACTTTGGGCCAGCGAAAATCCGGCAGTGCAGCGCGAGGCCGTGCGTTTGTCAGGACTATGGAAAGTCGGAGCCTTTGCCGATCGCATTCGCACCCTTGCCTTTGACTCGGCCTCGCCCCTGCGCCCTCGCGCCTTTGAGGCCCTCCTCGTCCTCGACCCCGACGCCGTTGTCGCCCGCCAGCTCGAGAGTCTCCGTAACGTCGCCGATGCCAAGGCCGCCGCACCACTCCTCTCCGCTCTGCTCGCCAGGGCCGAAGGACGCGATGCCCTCATTCGAGCCCTCGCCGCGCCCGATGTCCTGAGCACCGCCGCCGCCAAACACCTCCTCAATGCCCTCAATGCGATCGGACGCGCCGACAGTCAGCTCTCCCCGCCGCTCATGAAACTTGCCGGGCTAAACGCCGCCCTGCCCGCCTACACGAAGGAGTATGTTACCAAAGTCGTCAAAGACGCCCGCACCTACGGTGACCCCGTCGAGGGCAAGAAGATCTACGAGACTGTCGGCTGCATCGCCTGCCATATCCCCGGAGCCGCGCAGAGCAAGATCGGACCCGACCTCAGCGCCATCAGCCGCGGTCTCCCCGCCGAGCTCATCGTCACCGAAGTCGTCTGGCCCGCTCTAAATGTGAAAGAAGGCTACGAAGCCGCCACCGTGACCCTGAATAACGGCAGCGTCGTGACCGGATTCAAACAAACCGAGACCGCTGAGGCTATTGCCATACGGGATATCGCAACTGGCGCCGTCAGGAGCATTGCACGGAGTGAGGTGAAGGACGTCGTCGCCGGCGGGACGGTCATGCCCGACGGGATGACGGCGGGGATGGATGAAAGACAGTTGGCGCATTTGTTGCGCTACTTGATGGGGTTGGGGGAGTGATGGAGTGATGCTGACTCTGGCGATGGCGATGGCTGCGTCCCTGTCGCGGGCCATGAGGCAGGGGGCTATCTCTTTTTGATGACCCGTGTGTCGAGGGTCTCGCCGCGCATATTTTTGATCATGATGGTCATTGCGGGCGAATTTTTGGTGAAGGTGAGGAGGAGATAGTTGTCCTCCTGCGTCACGAAGGCTGATTTTGGGTCTTTGTAGAGGTCCCCGTTGCCCTTGAGGCAGGTGTTGAAATAGGGAACGCCATCGACTTCAGCGCGTTCGCCGAAGTAGCCGTAGCCGGTGATGACCGCGCTGGACTGCTGAAAGAAGGGAGCCCAGACTCCGCCGTCGTAGCCGCGCATGGTGGCATTGCGTTCGTTGTTCACGGTGATGACAAATGGAGCGTCGCGGCGGGCTACTTCCGCGGCATACCAGAGGTGTTGGACGGCGTCCTTCGTCACGGGCTGATTCGTCTGCCAGGTCGTCCCGGCGTCGCTCACGTGATTTGCATCGAGGGCGAGGAAGCGCGCTCCGTAGTCGGGCAGGTCGAAGCGCCACATCCATCCCTCGTCCGGTAGGGAAAAAAAGCGGCGATAGGCGGTCGCCTCGATGTCGTAGACCGGGTGCGCCGGGGGCTCGGGCCCGCGCGGGGTGATCTCTCTATCGTGATTTCCGAGGACGGGCATGAAGGGAGTGCCGCGAAAGAGATCGCCCTGCGAGTCGATGAGATTGCTGAAGGCCTTCGTTCCCTCGATCCCCTTTTCGTGGAGACTGGCGACATTGTCGCCGCCGCTGAGGAGGAGGTGGAGGTCTTCTTTTACGAGGATGGAGAGATCGCGGTCCCGCGCATACCCGCGATCGGCGAAGACGCCGACGCGTATCGTCCCGCCGCGGTAGCCTTTGAAGGAATGAATCGCCGATTCGTCGGCCCCGCTGCGGACGCGGTAGTAATGTCGTGGCACGTCGGGAGCGAGCACGATTTCGATATGGTGGAGAGTGACGGGTTCCTGAGAGCGCGCTTCTTTGCCGAGCGACTCGTCCTTCCCAAATTCGACGAGAGAGGGCCCGGGCTGAGTAGTCTCCCAGTTCACGGTGATCCTCGAGCTATCATTGACCGCATGGGTAAGCCAGATCCGCTCAATGGGCGCGGCGTGGAGAGCGGAGGCGAGGAACGGGCCGAGAATGAGCAAAGAAAAGCGGAGCATCACCCAATATCCGCGATGGCGAAGATCGCGTCGAGTTCGTCGGGGGCGAGTTCGCGCCACTCGCCTTCGGCGAGATCGGTCGGAAGCGAGAGTCCGCCGATGGAAAGACGTCGCAGCGAGACGACATGGTTTTCCGCCGCCGCGAACATGCGCCGGACCTGATGGTAGCGTCCCTCGTGGAGTGTTACGAGCGCTTCCTTTTCCCCGAGCACCTCGAGCGGTGCGGGGAGGAGGGGCTTCGACTCGCCGTTCAGCACCAGGGTGCCTGAGGCGAAAAGCTCAGTCTCTTTACCCGAGAGAGGCCGATCAAGAGTGGCATGATAGACTTTCCGGCAATGGGACTTTGGATGAATGATGCGGTGTAGGAGCTTCCCGTCGTCGGTGAGGAGAAGGAGCCCGGTCGTCTCCTTGTCAAGACGTCCGACAGGGTTGATGCTGGGATTGCGCGAGGCGAAGCGCGGCGGGAGCAGCTCGTAAATCGTCTCACCGGGGTCTTCGGTGCTGCACGTGTAGCCCGCCGGTTTGTTGAGGATGAGAGTGAGGGGCGCAGCCGGATCGAGGGCCTCGCCGCGCACGCGAATCTCTTCGTGCGGCGGCACCTCATTCTCCCCGAGGACCCGACCCGAGGCATCGGTGACGGCTCCGTAGCGGATGAGTCGCTGCATGTCCTTGCGAGACCCGTAGCCGAGGTTGGCGAGCAGTTTGACTAGTTTCATCCACGCTTTTCGGCGATGATGAGTTTGTAGGTTTTGTCCTCGGCGACACGGCGGAAGGTGAGGCCTCCCTCCTCGAGGACCGCCTCGTAGGGGAGCTGGCGATTCGCGACGAGGTAGAGCACGCCTCCCCGGCGAAGGGAGGCGGCTGCGGTCTTAATGAAGGCTTTCCCCAGATCGATGCGGGTGGCGTGGCCGGTGTGAAAGGGCGGATTCATCAGGATGACATCGTAGCTCCCGGGGAGACCATTCACAACATCGTGCCAGTGATACGAGACCCGGGCGTCTCCGGTGAGATTGAGTCGGGCACAGTCGAGGGCGCGGGCGTCGGATTCGAAAAGGTCGAGTTCTTTGATCTTAGGTGAGCGACGCAGCGCCTCGGCTGAGAGGAATCCCCAGCCGCCCCCGAGATCGGCGACTCGACCGCTGAGGTTCCCGGGGAGGTGATCGACGAGCATCTTCGAGCCGGGGTCGATGTGCTCGCTGCTGAAGATGCCCGCGCGGGTCGTGTAGTCCGTACCTGGAATCTGGTGTGATAATGTTAGTTCGTACCATTCGGCGAAGAGTGTCTCGTCCCAGCTCCCGTCCTCGGTAGCGTAGAAGGCGCGGCATTTGTTTTTCTGAATGGACCGGATCGATCCCGTGGCCTTCGCGAGGTTCTTTTCAAATCGCCCCGCGCCTATCGTGTTCGGCATCGCGGCGACAAGAGTCCCGCCCGGCTCGAGCCGGGCACGCGCCATCGCGAAAGAGGCGAGGACTTCGTCGCGGGACTTGCCCGGCAGCACGAGGACGACGGGCCAGCGACCTTCCGGGAGATCGTCGACGCGGGTGAGGCCGGCTTTGTCCCAGCCCTCGGCGCGGTGTTTGATGGGTTGCCATCCGGTCAGCCCGGGCCAGGTGGCGAAGTCGGGGTGCGGTTCGGCACCGATAAAAAGAGCGCGGTCCGGAACCGGGAGCGGGTCGGATCCGGAAAAGGCAAGGAGCAGGGTTTCGAGAGCGGGATTCATCAATGGGGTGGTGGACGGGAAGACTACAGGCGGAGCGGGAAAAGGGTAATGATTTGTCCTGGTTCGTTTCCTAAGTCACTGACGCTGGAGCGCCCTCCACGTCATCCGGATCCTCATGCCACGGCGTCCCTGACGACTGGCTGCGCTGCACATCGGCGATGACCTGAGCACCGAGCAGCACGATGAGCGCCGCCGCTTCCAGCGTCAGCAGCACGATCACCGTCGTCGCCATGGCCCACAAATAGCCGTATATACCCCTTATGAATCCGCCCGCAGCGGCACTAGGCCCCGTGTCATGGGAGCGCATGAGCGAAGGCATCGAAAAAGTCAAAGATCGCCTCAAATTCGCCGCCACGGCTCTTGAAGCTACCGGCACTCCCTACGCTGTCATCCTCATCTTCGCATATGAGCGGGTCATCTTTGATTCTCCCGAGCCGTCTCCCGGGGTCGATGAAATTGATCTTTCGCCCGGAGACCTCGCGTTCGCGTCTCCAGGCGTGCTTGGATGATCCGCACGGGTGAGACCTACTCCATTCCCGCCGCAAAAACGTCCTCGCCTCGATTCCCAAAACATGGCAGGGTTCCTATCGCCGTGAGTTTCCTTTTCCCGCTCTATCTTCTCGGGGTTGCCGCCATCGCGGGGCCGATCCTGTTGCATCTGCGCCGTCGCCCGCCGAAGGAGCACATGGAGTTCAGTTCGCTCATGTTCCTCGCAAAGTCGCCCGAGCGGGTCACGCGGCGCACCCGGCTCGAGCATCTCCTTCTCCTCGCCCTGCGCTGCCTCGCGATCCTGCTGCTCGCTTTTGCCTTTGGCCGTCCCTTCCTCGCCTCGGTGAAGTTGCCTTCCGAAGAGACCCTGCTCACCCGCGCCGTCATCCTCCTCGACCGCAGCGCCTCAATGCAGCGCGACGGTCTCCGCGAGGCCTCGCTCGCCGCCGCCCGCGAGGCGATAGGTCGCTACGGGAGCACCGACGAGGTCGCCATCGCCTTTTTTGACGAAGATTTCCATCTCGCCGCCGATCTACCCGCTCTCGCTGGACTCGGGAGCGGCGCCCGCCTCTCCGCCTTTGACGAACTCGCCGCCCAACCCGCCGCCCTCCCCGGCTGGCGCGGGAGCGACCTCGGCGTGGCCATGGTCACGGCGGCAAATCTCCTCCTCGGGGCCGACACCTCCGTCCCCGCCGACCACCGCGAGATCGTCCTCATCAGTGATTTTCAGGAGGGCGCAAAGCGCGACCGTCTCAACGAAAATCCCTGGTCTGCCGACGTCCCGGTGCGATGCCTCCCCCTCGCCGTGGAAAAGCCAGGCAATCTCTCTCTCGCTCTCGCCGCGACTCCTCCGCGCTCGAACGTCGACGAGGCCGAGGTCTATCGCGTGCGCATCACGAACTCCGCAGACTCGGACAGCCCCTCCGTCACCCTCGCCTGGAAAGACCATCCCGGGACCGCCCTCGAGACGCTCGTCGCCCCCGGGACCGGCCGCATTCTTTCGACACCGCCGCGCCCCGCCGACGCGACCCGCGGCACTCTCGTCGTCACCGGCGATGCCCATCCCTTTGACAACGAAGTCCACGTCTCTCCTGTGCAGCCGCGCCCCCTCCGCATCCTCTTTCTCGGGTCCGAGAGTGAGGCCGACAGTGCCGGTTCGCCCCTCTTTTACCTGCGTCGCGCCCTCCAGCCGACTCCGGCCCTGACGCCGCTCGTGACCACTTCCGAGACCCTCGCCGCGGCCGAACTCGCCGCGCATGAAGTGGTCGTCGTGACCGGTGCCTGGACGCCCGAGACCGGGGCGGAGTTGCGCGGCTTCGCCGAAAAAGGCGGACTCGTCCTCGCCCTGCCCTCAGAGGCAACGGGGTCTGACGCCTTTGCCGCCCTCACCGGTCAGGCCGACTGGAAACTTGGCGAGGCCGAGGTGAAGGACTACGCCCTCCTCGCCAATCTCGACTTTGACCACCCCGTTCTGCAGCCCTTCGCCCGGGCCCAGATCCGCGACTTCACGAAGATCCGGTTCTGGAAACACCGTCAGCTCGTCATGACCCCGTCCGCGACCTCGCGCGTCGTTGCTACGTTCGATGACGAGTCGCCCGCCATCCTTGAACACCGCATTGGCGAGGGCGCCGTCTTCGCCTTCCTTGCCGGATGGCGGCCCGAGGAAAGCCAGCTCGCTCTTTCCTCCAAGTTCGTGCCGCTGCTTTACTCCATCTTCGACCACGCCGGCTACAGCATCCGCTCGGCCCCGACCCTCTACGTCGGCGAGACCGTCCACACGAAGCCCGGCTTTTACGAAGAGGAAAAAGGCGGGCAAAAGCTCCTCCTCGCCGTCAATCTCGATCCCTCCGAGGGACGGACCTTTGCCTTCGATCCCGCCGTCGATTTTGCCGCCCTCGGCATCCCCCTGCTCGACGCGTCCGCCCCCGTCGTCGGGCCGGAATTGAGCGGATCAGAGAAGATTCGTGTCGAAGCCGAGCAGAAAGAGGAGACTCAAAAGCTCTGGAAATGGCTCATCCTCGTCGCCCTCCTCGTATTAATCTTTGAAACCTGGCTTGCGGGTCGGCGCTCCGCGCCGGGTTCCGGGTCTAAAGTTTCAGGTTCCACGTTGGAACCCCAGCCCAACTCCTGAAAACCTGAGTCGCTCAAACCTGAAACTTTGAACTTGGAACTTTAAACTTAAACTCCGGCCTCCCATGATTCAGAAACTGCTCGGCACCTGTCTAGGACCCGTCATCGCCGCGGAGATGCATCTGCGCCGCCGGCACCTCTTCATCGCCGTGCTCCTCACCGCCGTGGCCGGTTTTGCGGGACTCGCGGCCCTCTCCGCCATCGCCGGATGGTGGTCCTGGTGGGCTGTCCTCGGGCTTGTTGCCACGCTCATTATCACCACCCTCGTCGGGCTCGCCCTCATCGACCGCAGCAAGCCTGACCTGCGCGAGCTTGCCCGGCGCATCGAGGAAAAGCACCCCGACCTGCGCGCCGCCTTGCTCGCCGCGATGGATCAGAAGCCAGGCCCCGGCGGCGAACTCGGCTTTTTGCAAAAGCGTCTCCTCGGTGAGATCTCCGAGCACGCCATCAAAAATCGCTGGGTGCGCCAGGTTTCCGAAAAGCGCCTCGCCGCCGCCGGTTGGGGGCAGGTCGCTGGCGTCATCGGTCTCTTTGTCTCCCTCTGGTTCCTCCTCGGACAGGCTCCACTCGGGGTCAAGCCTGAACTCGCGACCGGCACGACCGAAGAAAAAACGCCGCCCCTTGTCGGAGTCGAAATCAGCGTCACCCCCGGCGATATTGAGCTCGAAAAAGGCTCGCGACTCGTCGTTGAGGCCACCTTTGCCGGCCGCGCTCCGGCCGCCGCCCTCCTCGTCCACACCACCGCCGCCGGCGAGACCCGCATCCCCATGAACGTCGGGCTCGACGACACTGTTTTTTCCGCCCTCATCCCGAAAGTCGAGGCTGACGGCACCTACCGCATCGACTACGAAGCCGCCAAGTCGACCGACTTCGCCATCACCACTTTTGAATTTCCCGCCCTCGGCAAAGCCGATGCCACCGTGACCCCGCCCGCCTACCTCGGTGGGCAAAAAATCGAGATCCCCGACACCCGCAAGATCACCGTGATGGAGGGATCCGAGGTGGCCTGGCGACTCACCGTGAACAAGCCCGTCGTTGCCGGTGAACTTTTCGGCGAAGACGGAGACATCATCGCCCTCACGCCCGATCCTGCCGACGCCGCCGTCATGCTTGCCTCGCACAAGCCAGCCGAGACGCAGCGCTACCGCGTCCACCTCGTTGACGACAAAGACCGCGGCAACCAGCGCCCGCCCTGGCTCACCGTGAACGTGAACAAAAACCTGCCCCCGAAGATCAAGCTCACTTTTCCGGGTCGCGATTTCGAAGTCTCCGCCCTGCAGGAACTCCCCCTCGAGGCCGAAGTCTGGGACGACGTCGAAGTCCTCGCCACCGGGATGAGCTATACCTTCAGAGGTGAAGAGACCGAGGTGCCGCTCAGCGACAAAGCCATGCCGGGAAATGAAACGCATCTCCTCAGCACCCTTATCGACGTCGAGACTCTCCGCGCCAAAGAGCGCGATCTCATCACCTACTATTTCTGGGCCGAAGACATTGATCGCGACGGGAACAAGCGCCGCACCGCGAGCGACATGTTTTTTGCCGAGGTGCGCCTCTTCGAAGAGATCGTCCGCGAAGGGTCGCCCCAGAGCGGTGAGGGCTCTCCCGGCGGCGGCGAGGCCGGCGAACTCATCAAGATCCAGAAAGACATCGTCAACGCCGCCTGGAAGCTCATCCGTGATCACGAGTCGGGCAGGGACTTCGAAGCCCTCGCCGATGATATTGATGTCGTGTTAGAGTCCCAGCAGGTCGTCATTGCGAAGACCGAAGAGACCATCGAGAAATCCGAAGATCCCGAGCTGCGCGAAATTTTTCAGCAGGCCCGCGAAGAGATGAATGCCACCGTCACCGAGCTTGTTGCGATGGTGGAAAAAGAAAACCTCGCCGGTCTGCGTCCCGCCCATGGCAAAGCCGTCGCCGCCTACGCCAAGCTCATCGAGGCCCGCGCCCGCGAGATGGAGATTTCCATGTCGAAGAGCCAGTCTCCCAGCCAGTCGCAGGAGCGTGAGCAGCAGAACATGAACCTCGAGCTCGAGCAAAAAGAGCTGAAATACGAGGAGAACTCCGTCGCCCAGGATCCCGCCGAGACTGCCGAGCAAAAGGAGAATCTCGCTGTTCTCTCGAAACTCAAAGACCTCGCCCGCCGTCAGGAGGCCATTGCCGAGAAGATCAAAGAACTTGAGAATCAGCTTCAAAACGCTTCCGAAGAGAAAAAAGCCGAGATCGAGCGGCAGCTCAAACGCCTCGAGGAAGAGCAACGCGAACTGCTCCGCGAAGTCGACGACCTCTCCGAGCGCATGGACTCCGAGGAGAACCGCGCCAATATGAGCGAAGAAAAAGAGAAGCTCGACGAGACCCGCGAGAACATTCGCGAGACTGCCGAGAATCTTGAGTCGGGTGAACTCACCGAGGCGACCAACTCCGCGACCCGTGCGCAGGAGCAACTCGAAGAGATGCAGGAGGAATTCCGCGAAAAGACCTCGCGCCAGTTCGCCGGTGAGATGAAAGCCCTGCGCGACGCCACCCGTGCTCTCGCCGAGCAGCAGGAGGCCGTTGGTGAAGCCGTGGAAAAAATGAGCGGAGAGCCCGCCGATCAGGACTTTGACACCACAGCCCAGCGCGAGCGTGGTGATCTCGCCCAGTCGCTCGCCGATCAGGCGACGAAGCTCGAGGAAGTCGTCGAACAGATGCGCACGCTCAGCGAGCAGTCCGAAGTCTCCGAGCCGCTCCTCTCTGATGCTCTCTACGAGACGGTGCGCCAGACGATGATGAATCAGGTCGGTGAATCCCTCGCCGAAGCGCGGGATCTTACTTTTTACAATCGCGCCGAACAGGCCAAAGCCGCCGAGCAGGCCGCCGCCCGCGGGATCGAGGAACTCAAGAAAAACGTCGAAGCCGCCGCCGAGAAAGTCCTCGGGAACGAAGCCGACGCCATGCGTCTGGCGCGGAGCGAACTCGACAAACTCATCGAAGAAACTAAAGCCGAAACCGACCGCCTCGGCGGCAAAGAAGGGACCGACGCGGAGACCGACGCGGAGACCAGAGAGGGGCAAGTCGCCGACCAGACAGGGTCAGGCGAGCAAAAAGAAAAAGGTAAGGGCAAAGCCGAGGGCGAAGAGCCCGGTGAGGGCAAGGCCAAAGGCAAAGGTCCGGCCGAAATGGCCGGGATAGGTGAGACTCCCGGTGAAGGTGAAGAAGGCACTCAACCCGGAGACGGGAAAGGTAAAGGCAAAGGAAAAGGTCAGGGAGAAGGCGAAAGTGAGGCCGAAGGACTCGTCGAAGCCAAGGGTGGCAAAGGGGAAGGCGAGGGAAAAGGCGAGGGAAAAGGCGAGGG
>JANQVJ010000077.1:37868-47700 GCA_030730365.1 Verrucomicrobiales bacterium | reverse complement strand
AAGGCGAGGGAAAAGGCGAGGGAAAAGGCGAGGGGCAGGGTGAAAGTCAGTCACAAGCCGAAGCCAAAGGTGGCAAAGGGAAAGGTCAGGGCCAGGGAGAAGGGCAAGGCGAGGGCGATGCCGAAGACCAAGAGCAGGCGATGCAACCCGGCAACGGACGGCAGCGCGGCGGGCTCAGCACCGGCGGCGATGATCGGGGCGGGGGACTGCCCACGCCCGGCCAGATCGCGGGAGAATCGCTCTTTTTTGACCAGACCACCGAGCAGCGTGAGCCAGGTCCCATTACCGGCGAAGACTACGAGGCCTGGAGTGATCGTCTCGCCGCGATCGAGGAAATGCTGCCGCAGGATGACTTGCGCAACTCCGTCGGACAGGTTCGCGACGATGCCCGCTCCATGCGGATCGACTTCCGCCGGGACAACGAGCCGCCCGAAGCCGCGACGATCAATCAAAAGATCACCGAGCCGCTCATCGAGCTGCGCCAGCGCCTCAGCGAAGAGATCGCCAAGCTCAACCGCGAGAACCCCGTCGCCCCGATCGATCGCGATCCCGTCCCCAGCGAATTCCGCGATCTGGTGAGAAGATACTATGAGGAACTCGGTGCGGGCAACTGAGCGGCGCATCCTGACGCTTCTTCTATGTACGACATCCCGACATCCCTTCCGTTCCTCTCATGTAGCATGGGCTTCCAGCCCATGCACCGCTCACCGACGGACGAGGATCTCATCCGCTCCACTCGCTCTTCCCTCTCGCCCTGCCCAACGGCTTGCTCCCCTTCATGACTCCCGCGCTCCCCTTTCCGCTCCCCCCTCACCTCGCCTCGGTGGCCTTTGCCAACGAGTCGTGGGCGTGGGTCGCGATCCTTTTCGGACTGGGGGCCATCCTCGTCCTCTTTCTCACCTACCGCCTCTCGCACCTGCGCGGCGGGAAAAAGGTGGCAGCAATGGCGCTGAAGGGAGGCGGACTCGTCCTCCTCGCCCTCGCCCTGATGGAGCCCGTCCACCTTGACGAAACGCCGAAAAAGAACTCGAACGACGTCGTTGTTCTCGCCGACAATTCGGCCGGACTCACTGTCCCTCTCCGCGAGGGGCAGGAGGCACCCTCGACGACCCTCAGCCGCGCCCTCAACGGCGACTCGCCCGACCTGCCGCCGCCATGGCTCGGGACGATTAGTGAGACTTTCCGCGTGCAGCCTTTCCTCTTTGATCGCGGGCTCCGCCAGGTCGCCGACTTCACCGGTCTCGATTTTAGTCGTAACAGATCCGCCCTTGGCGCGGCCTTGGAAAATATCGAATCGCGTTTTCGAAATCGTCCCCTCGCCGCGACCGTCGTCTTTACCGACGGCAATGCCACTGATGCGGCTTTGTTAGAGTCATGGCTCGTCGCGCAGGCGGCAAAGCAACCGGGCGATCGTGTCCCCGTCTTCCCCGTCCTCGTGGGTGAGGCGAACCCGACCTCACGCGATCTCGCGGTGACTCGTGTCGCTGCGACGACGACCCAGTTCGAAGACGCCCAGGTCACTCTGCAGGTCGAGTCCGAGGCCCTCGGCGAATTCCCCGATGCGGCCGAGCTCTTCGTGCTCAATGAAAAGAACGAAGAGATCGCCAAAAGTCCCGTCGTTTTTCCGGTCGGGTCCGAACGCCGCACCCTGCCGACGCGCATTCGACTTGCGGCGGTGCCGCCGGGGATCTCGTTTCTGAAAGTGGGCATCCGTCAGGTCGGGGAAAAGACGCTTCCCGAGTTGACCGCCAAGAACAACAGCCGCCGCGTCTCGGTCAATCGCGGGAACGGTCCCTATCGCATCCTCTATATTAGCGGACGCCCGAACTGGGAATACAAATTCCTGCGTCGCGCCATCGCCAACGATGCCGAGCTCGATCTCGTCGGCCTCATCCGCATTGCGAAGCGCGAGCCGAAGTTCGAGTGGCGCGGACAGGCCGGCGAGAGCAGCAATCCGCTCTTCCGCGGCTTTAACAAGGACATCCCCGAAGAGGCGCAGCGCTACGACGAACCTGTCCTCGTGCGGCTGAACACCGCCACGCCCGAGGAACTGCGCGACGGTTTTCCCAAGACGGCCGAGGAACTTTTTGCCGCCTACCGCACCATCATCATCGACGATCTCGAGGCCGAATTTTTCACCCAGGAGCAGCAGAACCTCATCGATCAATTTGTCGCGATGCGGGGCGGTACGGTGGTGATGTTAGGTGGGCAGGAATCCTTCCAGCAGGGAGGATGGGACAATACGCCGGTCGGTCGGCTCCTCCCCGTTTACCTCGACCAGACCAGTCAGGGCGTCCCGGCTCTGGAGGCGACCTACAATCTCACCCGCGAAGGTTGGCTCGAGGACTGGATGCGGCTGCGCACTGGGCAGGAGGACGAGGACATCCGCCTCGCTTATATGACGCCTTTTTTTGCGGTGAATCAGATCTCTGCGATCAAGCCCGGGGCGAGTATCCTCGCGACGGTGACGGACAGCGAGCAGCGTGTCCTCCCCGCACTCATCACGCAGCGCTATGGCGAGGGCAAAGCGGGCGCCCTCGCCGTCGGTGACATCTGGCGCTGGGCGATGAAAGATGCCGAGCAACAGTCAGAGGTCGGGAAGATGTGGCGTCAGCTTTTGCGATGGTCAGTCACCGATGTGCCCGCCCGCGTCGAGGTGGAGAAAGAAGAGTCGAGCGAGAGCGCCATCCCCATGACGAAGGTCTCGGTGCGGGTCCGTGACAAGGCCTTCGCCCCGCAGGATGACGCGACCGTGCTGCTCACCGTTAAAGAGGTCGACGGCACGAGCCGCGCCCTCGCCGCCGAACCCTCGCTCGAAGAGCCCGGCCTTTTCACAACCGAATACCTTTCCGAAGAGAGCGAGGGCTACCGCATCGAGGCGCGTGTCCTCGACGGGGCCGGCGTCGAGATCGGGACCGGCGAAGTGGCCCGTGCCCTCAATCCCGAAGCGGGCGAGTTCGCCCGTCTCGGACCCGATCCCGCCCTGCTCGGTCGTCTTGCTGAAAACACCGGCGGCAAATTGCTCTCCCTCGCCGAGCTCGGTCAGTTGCCCGGGCTCCTCGGCAAACTCGACCTGCCCGTCGTCGAGATCAAACAAACGCCGCTCTGGCACACTCCGTGGCTTTTCCTCATCGCCCTGCTCTGTTTCCTGGGCGAATGGGCCTTGCGTCGGCGCAGCGGCGTGATCTGATTTCTTTATTCCCATGACCCGCCTTTTCCCTTGTCTCCTGCTGTTCCTCTTCGCTCTCGCCGCACCGGCCCGAGCCGAATCGGGCCTGAAGATTCTCGTCGTCGTCGGCACCGGCGGCACGGAGGAGTATGAGGTGATTTTCAAAGAAACCGCCGCGCTCTGGATCGACGCGGCAAAGAAGGGCGAGGCGGCCATCGAGATCATCGGGCTCGAGGACGGGGAGGCGGACGATCACGCAAAGCGTCTCCGTGAGAGCATCGCCGCGGAAAAGTCGCCCGAGCTCTGGGTTGTTCTGATCGGGCACGGGACCTTCGATGGGCGCGTCGCCAAGTTCAACGTGCGCGGGCCCGACTTCACCGACGAAGAGCTCGCCGGCTGGCTTGCGGACTATCCCGGCGCGCTCTCGCTCATCAACACCGCCTCCGCGAGCGGATCCTACATTCGCGAAATGGCCAAGCCGGGGCGCGTCATCATCACCGCGACCAAGAACGAGGGAGAGATCTCTTTCACCCGCTTCGGTCGTTTCTTCGCCGAGGCCGTCGGCGGGCTCATCGAGGCCGATCTCGACAATGACAAACAGGTCTCGCTGCTCGAGTCCTTCCTCTTCGCCTCGAAGCGCGTTGCTCTCTTTTATGAAGAAGATGGCCGCCTCGCGACCGAGCATGCCCTCATCGATGACAACGGAGACCAGCTCGGCTCGCGCGCCGAGTGGTTCGAGGGGACGACGCCGACGCAGGCTCCCTCGTCCGAGGCGAAGCCCGACGGCGATCTCGCCGCGCAAAAGGTGCTCGTAAAAAATGCCTACGAGCGGCTCCTCACACCCGAGCAGACGAAAGCGCGCGATGCCCTCGAGCGCCAGGTCGTGGAACTGCGCCGGTCAAAATCCTCACTCGACGAAGCCGACTATTACGGCAAACTGGAGGCACTGCTCCTCGAGCTCGCGCGTCTCTACGATGCCGTGAAAGACAGCTGAGCTCCCCGGGATTTTTCCATGAAGGCCATCGCGTCGTTGAAAGAACGCTCACCCCTCTCGCGTGGCGGACGGGGTTTTGCGGCGCTGCTTTTCCTCGGCCTCGGCGCCCTCGCTTTTGGTGCGGAAATCGAACCGGCCTGGGCGAAGTGGGCCGTCGTCTCCGTTGCCGCGATCGGACTCCTCACCGTTAGTCTCTGGAAAGCACCCGCAAGGGACGAAGCGGTCAGTGAAGAAGACATCATCGAACTTGCCCGGCGCGCCATCAAGACCGAGGCGACGCGGCTCGATGCGAAGCGGCAGGGACTCGAGAAGGTGCTGATGGCCTACGGCGAATGGATGGAGTTTCCCGATTTTAAAACGCTTCAGACGATAGACTGGAAGGACGAAGCCCACGTCGCGATGGACTCGCGCGTTGCCGCACTCCTCGACATCGAAGCTGACCTGATGTTGCAGCGCTTTTCCAGCGGCGTCTACTGGACAAGCGGGAAGTTCGAGGGCAAGCAACTCCTCCTCGACCTCGCCTCTTTCACCGAAGCGATCGCCCGCATCTACCGGCCCGAGTCCGACCTGCCGCTCCTCGAGCTGAATTTGGAGAGTCTTTTCAAAGCAGTCAACCGCGCCTCGCTTCAGATCATTCTTCTCATCGAAGAGCTGCCCATTCTCGAAGTGAAGGAGATGAACCTGCGCAAGGTCTCAGAGAACATCCGCAAGGCGAGCAAGGTCTACCGCAAGTATGAGGAGCTGCAACCCTACCTGAAACCGGTGCGTTATCTCTGGCACGGCAGCAAGATGCTCATCACTTCGAATCCTCTCCTCGCGGCCGGCTGGATCGCGGGATCGGAGCTTCTTTGGAAAGGCGGCATGCAGATCGGAAAGCGGGCCATGGATGCCTACCTCCTCAGTCTCGTGCGGCAGACGCTCGGCATCGTCGCCTGGGAGACCGCCGGGATCTACGACCGCACCCACCGCTACCGCAGTCCCGACTGGGTCTACGGAGTGGAGCTTGCGCATCTTCTGAGCAAATTCGACACGACCCAGGAGGTCCTCCGCGAATCCTTTCGCGAGCTCGGACGCATCCCCCTGCGCAGCACCTACGATCGCATTTTCCTCTACCGCTGCATCGCCCAGAACGCCAGCCCCAAGCCGGGACTCTTCGCCCAGCCTGAGCTCCTCCCCGTCGCGACGAGGATCGCGTTGCGGGATCAGTTGCTCGCGTTTTATGAGAAGAACATCAGTGCCAATGCGGCGACGGAGAATGCCGCGACTTTGAAATGGAAAGCTGGGTTGGAAGAGCGCTTGGGGATTTGAAGGGGGGGAGCGCAGCGGGGGAACATCGGTATGTTCCGCTTCTACCAATTTCAGGTACATGGCGAACGGCTCCCCGTAGCGGGACTCTCGAGAGTAACTGTCCAGGCTTTACGACTGGCTCTCCCCCGTGCATGCGTGATGCCCTTGCGTGCCGAGTCGTGGTAAACTCACGCCACGTGACGATGACGCGACGCCCGACATTTCTTTTACTTCTCCCGCTCTTTTGCCTGCTCCCGGCAAAGACGGAGGCGCGCGACCATTGGGCTTTTCAGATCCCGGTGCGACAGGAATTGCCGTTGACGAGCGCGGAGAATCCGATCGATGCCTTCATCCGGGCAAAGCTCGAGGGAAAAAAACTGCCGGACTCGCCCGAGGCTGATCCTCACACGCTCTTGCGGCGTCTTCATCTCGATCTCACCGGACTGCTCCCGTCACCCGCCGAGGTCGAGGCATTCGCGGCGGCGGTGAAACGTGATCCGGTAAAGGCCCGGCGCGAAGTCGTGGAAAAGCTCCTCGCCTCCCCGCACTACGGCGAGCGCTGGGGACGGCACTGGCTCGACCTTGCCCGCTATGGTGAGAGCGACGGGTATCTCGGGGATACTGAACGGCGCTGGGCCTGGCGCTACCGCGACTGGGTCGTGGCGGCGGTCAATCGCGACCAGCCTTACGATCAGTTCAGCATCGAGCAGCTCGCCGGCGACCTTATCCCCGACGCGACTGAGGAGCAGAAAATCGCGGTCGGATTCCACCGCAACGCCCTGCGCAACACCGAGGCCGGAGTCGACAAGGAGCTGAATCGCACCAAGGAAGTGATCGACCGCGTCAATGCCACCGCGACGACCTGGCTCGCCCTGACCCTTGCCTGTGCCGAGTGCCACAATCACAAACACGACCCGCTCAAGCAGGACGAGTTTTATTCGTTTTACGCTTTCTTCAACAACCTCGAGGACAGTGATCCCACGATTCCGCTTCCGGGGGAAAGTGAAAGGTACGAGACCGCGCTCGCTGCCTGGGAGAAAGCGCTCGTCCCGCTTGATACCGCCCTCGCGAAGGATGAAAAGGAGGCCCTGCCCGCCAGGCTCGCCGCCTGGGAGAAGTCGCTTCTTCACCTGCCTCCAATAGTCGACTGGAGGGTTTTAAAACCGTCGAAGGCCGAGTCCGGGGCCGCTGACACGATGAAGATTCTAGATGACGGCACTATCACCGTGACGGGCCGTTCCGGAAAAAATCCCGATACCGTCACCTACACGGTCGAAACGGCGACGCCTGACAAAGCCATCACGATCTCCGCGATCCAGCTCGAAGTGACCGGTTCACCGGGGAACGGACGCGAACCGGGCCTCACCGCAGGGCGGGGGAAGGACGGGGCATTTGTTCTCTCGAGTTTCTCCGCGCGACTCGAGTCCGACTCGGCAAAGGCGAAGTCGCTCGTGTGGGAATCGGTCGCAGTGAGTGAGGCCGATGCGAAGAGCGATCCGAACGAGGTTCTCAATCCCAAATCGACGAACGGCTGGAGTGTCTCGAGCCGCACCCGTCAATCGCACCTCGCCGTCTTTCGATTGAAGGAGCCGCTCACGCTCGAGCCGGGTGGTCGCCTCGTCTTCACCCTCGGCAACAAAGCTCCGGGTGGTAACTCGCTGCGTCAGTTCCGTCTCAGCACGACGGTCGATGCCGCCGTGCGCGAGCCCTCACCCGTCCCCGCGACGGTGCGTGCGGTGCTTGAAATCGAGGCGGGTAAGCGCACGGAAGCTCAGCGGGAACTCGTCACCGCCTTCCATCGCGGCATCGACCCGACCTGGAGTGATCTGCGTCTCGCGATCGATCATCATCTCGCAAAGGTGCCTGCAAAACCCGCGAGCCGGGTGCAATCCCTGACCGAGCGGATGGAGGAACGCCGCGAAAGTTTTGTCCATGTCAGGGGAGATTACACCCGCCGCGGCGAGACGGTCACCCCCGGAGTTCCCGCCGTTCTCCACGATCTGAAAACACGGGCCCCGGGGGCAACGCCGGATCGCCTCGATCTCGCCCACTGGCTCTTTGACGAGGCCAATCCCATCACCGCCCGCGTTGCCGTCAATCAGATCTGGCAGCATCTCTTCGGGGTCGGACTGGTCTCGACCTCGGATGACTTCGGAACCGAGGGCGCGACCCCCAGCCATCCCGAACTGCTCGACTGGCTCGCAACCGAATACCGCCGTCTCGGCTGGAGCCGCAAGGCGCTCATCAGACTCATTGTGGACTCGGAGACCTACCGGAAGTCGTCCCGTCTCCCCGCCGGACCCGATCTCGAGTCGCCCGACAATACGCTGCTCTGGCGGCAGAACAGCTTTCGTGTCGATGCCGAAGTCGTGCGCGACATCCACCTCACCGCGAGCGGACTGCTCTCGCGCAAGATCGGGGGCGAATCGGTTTATCCGCCTCTGCCCGGCTTTGTCACTGAGGTCGGACGCAGTGTGAAATGGCCCGAGAGCCAGGGCGAGGACCGCTATCGTCGCGGGCTCTACATTTTCCTGAAGCGGACGATTCTTTATCCGACCCTGACGACTTTCGATGCTCCGGCGACGGATGTCGCGTGCAGCCGTCGCGATCGCTCCAACAGTCCGATGCAGGCCCTCGCTCTTTTGAATGATCCCGTCTTCCACGAGTGCGCCGAAGTGCTCGGAAAATCGCTCCTCGAAAAACACGGCGAAAAGACCGATGCCGCCATCGTTGATCTTTACGAACGCTGTCTCAACCGCGCCCCCGAACCGTCGGAGATCGACACATTGCTCTCGGCCTATTCCGATTTCGCGACCGAATCCGATCCCGAACAGGCTCTCGCCGCGACGGCGCGGGTCATCCTGAATCTCGACGAGTTCATCACGCGTGACTGAACCCTCGGCGAGGTAGCCCTCCGCGAGGTAACCCTCTTTGGTCCCATGCTTAACCCTCTTCAAAATCCGATCCAGAGTCGCCGGGACTTTTTTACCTCAGGCGCGAGCGGCATCGGTGCGCTGGCGCTTGCCTCGATGCTGCGGGATGACGGGCTCATCGCAGGGGACGGCTCTTTTAAGGCGCCGCACTTCGCGCCGAAGGCGAAAAACTGCATCTACTTCTTCATGGAGGGCGGTCCGAGCCAGATGGACCTTTTCGATCCGAAGCCGAAGCTGAATGAACTCGACGGCCAACCGCTCCCGCCCTCGATTCTGGAAAAGGCCCAGTTCGCGTTCATTCAAAAGGACCAGGCGAGGCTGATGGGCAGTCCGAGGACCTTTAAAAAGTATGGCCAGTGCGGCATGGATCTCTCGGATCTGCTCCCGCATCTCTCGACCTGCGTCGATGACATCGCCCTGATCCGCTCGATGTATTGCGATCAATTCAATCACCTCCCGGGTCAGCTCCTCATGCTCACCGGTTCGCCTTTTCGCGGCTGGCCTACCCTCGGCTCATGGCTGAATTACGGGCTCGGGAGTGACTCACGCGACCTGCCGGGTTACGTCGTGTTGACCACCCTGGGACGCGGCCTTCCCGGAGGCGCGGCGAGCTGGTCGAGCGGGTTCCTCCCGACGAACTACGCGGGCTCGCTTTTCCGCAGCAGCGGCAGCCCGGTCCTTAATCTCGACACGCCCGACGGCATCACCCCGGCGATGCAGCGACGCAGTGTCGAGACGATCAACTCGCTCAATCAGCGGCGTTATGAACAGAGCGGTCATCCGGAGATCGCGGCGCGGATCAAAAACTACGAACTGGCCTTCCGCATGCAGTCGGCCGCGCCCGAGCTGATTGATCTCTCGGGCGAGAGCAAGGCCACCCGCGAGGCCTACGGACTCGACCGTAGTGAACGTGACTCGTCGGACAAGACCGGATTCCAGAGTTCTTTTGCCCGAAACTGTCTCCTCGCGCGACGTCTCGTCGAGCGCGGGACGCGTTTTGTGACGCTCTTCCTCTCGACCTGGGACCAGCACAGCAATCTCGATTCCGAACTCGCCACGAACACCCGCATCTCGGACCAGCCCGTCGCGGCGCTGTTGAAAGATCTGAAAGAGCGTGGTCTCCTCGATGAGACGCTCGTGGTCTGGGGCGGTGAGTTCGGCCGCACCCCGCTCGGTGAAAATCGCAGCGGATTCAAGACCGTGACCGGACGCGATCATCACCCGAATTCCTTCAGTCTCTGGATGGCCGGAGGCGGCATCAAAGGCGGTCAGATTTTAGGCAAGACCGACGAAGTCGGCTGGGGCGTCGAGGAAGATCCCGTTCACGTGCATGATCTGCACGCGACGATCCTGCATCTCTTCGGCTTCAATCACAAGGAGCTGACCTACCGCTTCCAGGGCCGCGATTTTCGAATCACCGATGTGCACGGGCATGTCGTGGAGAAGCTG
>JANQVJ010000077.1:27824-37768 GCA_030730365.1 Verrucomicrobiales bacterium | reverse complement strand
CGTTTTGTCGATTTTTTGGAAGACAAGGTCCCTCTCTTTCTGCTAAAAGTAATCCATGAGAAATACCCTGCTTTGTATCGCTCTTTTCGCCTTGCTCGGGACCAGCGCCTATTCCCGCACCTGGACCAGCTCTGATGGAGCAAAGACCTTCGAGGGAGAACTGAAGTCCTACGACGCAGACTCCGGCGTTGTCACCGTGCTCGTCAACGGACGTCCTCTCACTTTTCCCAAAGACAAACTCTCCGCCTCCGACATCGCATTCGTCGAGGAATCGGCCGCTTCGAGCGATTCCGCGTCTTCTTCCGAAGCCGCTTCGTCGGTGATGTCTGAAAAGATGTCGAAAGTGAAACTGCACCTACTCGACGGGAAGCGATTCAAAAAAGCGGAGCTGACCAAATCGCCGGAGTTTTATGTGCTCTATTACTCGGCCTCGTGGTGCCCCCCGTGCCGGGCGGCGGCTCCGGATACGGTGAAGAAATTCAAGGCGTCCATTGCCGACAACCCGAAAGTGGAGTTCATCCATGTCTCGGCGGACTCGTCCGAAGACGATGCCGAGACGTGGGCTGCCAAGGAGGGCTTCCCCTGGCTCACGGTCGTCCCTGATGATGTGAAGCGCAGCGACCTGATGGAGTTCAAGACCAAGAACGTGGTGCCGCACTACGTGATGGTCGATTCTTCGGGTAAGCTCGTGGCGAACAGTTCCTCAGAGGTTTTCAGCAAAATTGCTGAAGTGTCGAAAGCATCGCAGTGACGGGGAGGCGGATTTCCGCGTTCACCGTGGCGCCATTGTTTTCCGGCTATGCCATGAGCGCCCCGAGGTGACTCTTCACGGCACTGGCGAGCCCCGCCTGATGGTAGCCGCCTTCGAGCACCGAGACGAGTCGTCCCTTGGCGTGAGTGTCGGCAATATCGAGCAGCACCCGGGTGAGCGCGGCGAAGTCATCGTCGGTCAGGGTGAACTGTCCTAATGGATCACCGAGGCGGCTGTCGAATCCGGCTGAGATGATGACGAGGTCGGGCTTGAACTCGGTCATCTTTTTGGTGAAAGCACCGTGAAAGGCGGCTCCGATTTCGTCCATGCCGCTGCCGGCGGGGAGGGGAACGTTCAGCGTCGTGCCGAGTCCTTTGCCGGCGCCGGTTTCGTCTTTGGCTCCGGTGCCGGGATACCAGGGGGACTGGTGAGTGGAGAAATAGAAGACGCTGTCGTCTTCGTAAAAGATATCCTGGGTGCCGTTGCCGTGATGGACGTCCCAGTCGATGATGACGACACGCTCGAGTCCGTGTTTTTTCTGCGCATAGCGGGCGGCGATGGCGGCATTGTTGAAAATGCAGAAGCCCATGCCGCGATCGGCGGTGGCGTGGTGCCCGGGCGGGCGGACGGCGCAAAACGCGTTCGCGAAGGTGCCGGCGATGACTCCATCGACCGCGTTGAGGAGTCCTCCGGCAGCGGCTCGCGCGACGCGGAGCGACTGTGCTCCATAGGCGGTGTCGCCGGTGCTCAGTTGGCCGCCGCCACTGCCGTCGATCTCGGTGAGGACTTTTTTGAGATAGCCTTCCGTGTGCACCAGAGTGACTTCGGCGTCAGTGGCCTCGCGGGCGGCGATGGGGGTAGACTGCGCGTCGAGCCCGGAGGAGGTGAGGGCCTCGATGATGGAGACGATGCGGCCCGGCGCCTCGGGGTGATGGTCGCCGGTGTCGTGGTCGCAGAAGTCGCGATCGAGGAGGAGTCCGGTTCTTTTATTCATGCCGTTTTACGGAAGAGGGCGGAGAAGATCATTCCGGCACCTCCGACGATAAAGAGGCAGGGAAACCAGATCGCGTAAAGGGCGGCTTTAGAGTCTTTTTTCAGAACCGTGTTCTCCGGAGCGGCGGGATCGACGTGGCAGACGGTTTTGGCTCCGACGGCGTAGTTCTCGATGTGGTTTTTGAGTTTCCTCGGATCGCTCACTTCGGTGGGGAGACGTTTGAGCCGGTTGCCGGTGTAGGCTTTTTCTTCGAACTCATAGTTGTAGGCTACCTCGAAGACGTATTTGGGCATGCCGCGCTGGTTCAATTGTTCGTCATCTACGTCCATGGAGACGATCGTGCAGGGCACCTCGATCCAGGCGTCCATTTTGGCGGCGCGCTGGTAGGCGTTCCAGAGATACTGCACGAAGATGGAACCGACTCCGATGAGGAGCAGGCCCATGAGACTTTTCCAGACTCGTCCGCCGAACTGTCGGGGGGCGGGTGTCGTGGCGGGCGGGGTGGTGGTGTCGTTTTTCACGTCGCGGAATGGATGAACCCGAGTAGCTTAGCGCATGAGTGAATTATCCCAACAGATTACGGAAGACATGAAAACGGCGATGCGTGAGAAAAACACGCTCGCTCTCGGCACGATCCGTATGCTGAAGTCGGCGATCAAGAACGCGGCCATCGAAAAAGGCGGGGCCGATGCCGAACTGACTGATACCGAAGTCGTCGCGGTGATCCGGCGTGAGGTAAAAAAACGCCAGGACTCGATCGAGCTCTACACGACCGGCGGACGCATGGAACTCGTTGAGCAGGAAACGGCGGAGATGGCGGTTCTCAACGGCTACCTGCCCGAGCCGCTCAGTCCGGAGAAGCTCGAAGAGATCATCGACGCGGCCATCGCCGAAGTCGGCGCCACGTCGCGCAAGGAGATGGGCCAGGTCATGAAACTCGTGCAGGACCGCACCGAGGGCCGAGCCGACGGTAAGACGCTTTCTCAAGCAGTCATGGCGAAGCTCGCCTGAGCGGAAGCACGAGCGGGGATGAGTGTATCGGCTATCATTGTAGCGGCCGGGAGCAGTCGACGGATGGGTTTCGACAAGCTCGCGGCCGATCTCGGTGGCGAGTCTGTCTTGACACGCTCTCTGCTTGCTCTAGCGGACTGTCCCGAGATCAGTGAGATCCGGGTCGTGACTTCACCGGAGAAGTTTGATGTCGTCCGCGAGGCGGTGAAGCGTCTCGGGATTTACAAATTTGTCGAAGTGATCCCGGGTGGGGCCGAACGCCATCTCTCGGTCCAGGCCGGTCTCGAACGTGTTGGTGAAGGTTGTGATCTTGTCGCCGTGCACGACGCGGCCCGTCCGCTCGTGAGTGCCGCGGCGATCAGTCGCTGTGTCGCCGTGGCTCGCGAGAGCGGAGCCGCGGCGCTCGCCCATCGCATCGCCGACACCCTGAAGCGTGGCAACGCCACCGGAGAAGTGGTCGACGCGGTCTCGCGGGACGATCTCTGGGCCATGGAAACGCCGCAGATTTTTTCCCTGCCGCTCCTGCGCGAGGCCTACGCGGCGGTCCTTGCCCGGGGGGAACTCGTCACGGACGAAGTCTCCGCCGTGAGCGGGATCGGGCATGTCGTGAAGCTGGTCGAAAACGTCGAACCGAATCTGAAGATCACCGTTCCCGCCGATCTCGTGGTGGCGGAGGCGATCCGGCGTCAGCGGGACTGCGCGTGACTTCACCGAAAGACTTGCAGAGCCGCGCAACCTGCCCGATTACTCAGGCCTATGGCGAAGAAACCAGTCGTTTTTATTATTCGGGATGGATGGGGTGACAATCCGGCAGGTCCGGCGGGAGCAGAGCGCTACGGCGACTGCCCGAGACTGGCGAACACCCCTTTCACGTGGGAAATGCACGCGAAATACCCCGTCGCGCAGCTGAGTTGCAGCGGCATGGATGTCGGTCTGCCCGAGGGTCAGATGGGTAACTCCGAGGTGGGGCACCTCAATCTGGGAGCGGGACGCATTGTTTATCAGGACTTTACCCGCATCAACAAGGCCATTGTGGACGGCGATCTCGCGACCAATGCGACCCTCGTCGAGGCCTTCGGGAAAGCGGCACAGTCCCGCCTCCATCTCATCGGTCTCGTCTCGGACGGCGGCGTTCACAGCCATCAGGATCATCTCGTCGCCCTCGCCGCGACGGCGAAAGCGGCCGGAGTGAACGACATCATGGTCCATGCGATCACCGACGGTCGCGACACTTCCCCGACCGGTGGGGCGAAGTATCTCGGCTATTGCGAAGACCGCCTTGCGGAGTCGGGTGCCAAAATCGTCACGGTGATCGGACGCTATTTCGCGATGGATCGCGACAAGCGCTGGGAGCGTAGCAAGCTGGCCTGGGATGCGATCGTTTTCGGGAAAGGCGAGGCAAAAGCGGTTCTCGCCTCAGAAGCGGTCGCGGAACAATATGCCAAAGACGTCACTGACGAGTTCATGGTCCCCATGGTCTTCGACGCAATCGACGAGCAGCGGGTCCGCGACGGGGACGTCATTCTTTTCTTCAACTTCCGTGCCGACCGATCGCGTCAGCTCAGTCTCGCCTTCCTGCGTGACGACTTCAGCGGATTCGATCGCGGCGTGCAGCCGAAAGTCGGCTATTACACCCTGACCGAATATGACGAAACGTATGGCTGCCCCGTTGTGTTCCCGACGGTGGAACTGAAGAACACGCTCGGCCAGGTCGTTGCCGAGGCGGGTCTGACCCAGTTGCGCGTCGCCGAGACGGAAAAATACCCGCACGTTTCCTTCTTCTTCAACGGTGGTGTCGAGGAGCCAAACTCGGGCGAGGACAGGCAGATGCTGCAATCGCCACAGGACTGCGCCACCTACGACGAGAGACCTGAGATGTCGGCCAGCGAGGTCACCGAGACGATTCTCCAACGGGCGGAAAACTACGATCTCATCATCGTGAACTACGCCAATCCCGACATGGTCGGCCACACCGGCAACGTCCCCGCCGCGATCAAAGCGGTTGAGTGCGTCGATCGCTGCGTCCAGCTCGTCGTGGAAAAAATCCTCTCGCTCGGCGGGAAGCTGCTCATCGCGGCTGATCACGGCAACTGCGAGGAGATGATCAACGAAGACGGCTCGCCCCAGACCGCGCACACGACCAATCCCGTGCCGCTCATTTACGTGGGTGCCGATGCGGACTCGGTCGTCCTCAACGACGGGATCCTTGCCGACATTGCTCCGACGATTCTCGGGTTGTTAGGCGTGACGCCTCCGGCCGAGATGACCGGGAAGTCGCTTCTTTCTCCGAAGGTGCCGGCCTGAGCGCCGGAACGGGGAAAATTTCCCGCAAACTGAAAGAGGGTCGGGCGTCTCATCGTAGAAAGACGCCATGAACTATCTCGCGTTAGGCTTATTCTGTCTCTGGGTCCTCACTGAGGTGCTCTCGGCTCAGGGTGCCGTGAAGCCAGTAGTGAGCGTGGCCGGGGTTTCCGTGTCGGAGAACTTTGCCGACCGGCTCGTCGAGGCGGCCCTTTATCGCACGACGCAAAAGGTCCGCTACGATCCCGCTTACGTGGCCCTCGATTACCCGGGTGGTGACGTGCCGGCCGACACGGGCGTTTGCACCGATGTCGTGATCCGCTCCTACCGTGCGCTGGGGATCGACTTGCAGCCGCTCGTGCACGAGGACATGAAGGCCTCTTTCTCCGCTTACCCGAAACTCTGGGGGCTGAAGCGACCCGATAAAAACATCGATCATCGCCGCGTCCCGAATCTAGAGACTTTCTTTAAACGCCACGGCGGCAGGGTGAAAGAAGGTGAGGGGACTTACCTGCCGGGAGACCTCATCACCTGGGATCTCGATGGAAACGGACTCTGGCACATCGGCATCGTCGTGGGGCCGGACACCTTTGTGCACAACATCGGAGCCGGTCCCGTCCTGGAGACCGGGCTGCGCCAGTGGAAGGTGGTGGGGCATTATCGTTATCATCCGCGCTGATGGGAATGAAACGGGGAACTTTGGCAAGTTCCGAAGCGGGAGCGGGATGGGGGAGTAGAGGAATTTGCAAAAATTCCCGGGCAGCGGTCCGGTATTGGGACGCGGCTCAGTTCGCTTTTTTCATCGCCGCGAGGAGCTGATAGGTCTGCAACTGCTGCACGTAGAGCTCGGCTTTTTCGCGTTCACCGGTCCAGACGACAGAGCTGCCCAGCTTGTGGACTTCCATCATGAGGGCCTCGGCCTTCTGTTGCGGATAACCGAAGACCCGCTTGAGGACGAGGGTGACGAAGCTCATCAGATTCACCGGATCATCGTAGACAATGACGTTCCACGGGCTGTCGAGACTCGTCTCGGTTTCCGTTTCGGTGATGGTGATTTCTTCGATGTCGGGTGTCATCGGGTCGGAGCGGGTTCAGATGGCCCGGAGGTGCGAGCCGCCTTCGGAGATATCGCCGCCGGAAGTTTCGTCGCGATCCCCCTGCAAGGCAACCGCGACATGGGGCAGGGCGGTCCGAAAGACGGCGAGAACCTCGGCGGCAGTGCCGGGGCGATCGCGGTATCCTTCACCGGAACTGCTTCGAGGCAGGCCCGACTCGAGCTCGAACCAGGCGTAGGCGCTCAGCGCGGGCCCGAGGGGGAGGTGGTAAAGGGCGCACTGCAGGGCGAAAAGAGTCGTCGTATGGCCCGCGACTTCTCCGCTCGCGATTCGGTCGACGAAGCGCTGCCACTCGCGATTGGCCCGCATCTCGGATTTGCCTTCGAGAAAGGACTTCGCCACTTTCAGGCTGCGGGCACGGAGCGATTCCGTCAGGACGCCGTCGAGACGGGAGTCGGCGGCGGCGATTTCTTTCAGGCGAAAGGCGGCCGCGCACTGGTAAACCTCGACGAAGGTCCCCGTGAGGTGGGGGGCAAACCAATTCTCGAGCCAGAGTGTCCAGGCCCGGGCAAGTTCGCCGCGATCGTCCCAGACGAAAGTGGCGGGCGACTCGGGGTGCACGCCGAGCTGTGAAATGAGACGTGCCAGAGCAAAGCCCTCGGCATCATCGGGATCGGCAAGGTGAAGGGTGTCCGGCATCCAACACCGACGGCGGAGCCGTCTTTTAGAGCAGACCGGCTTCTTTCAGCGTCTTGAAGGCTCCATTCTTATCGATGGTCTTCAGGCCTCGGGCGCTGACGCGGACACGGACGAATTTACCGAGTTCGGGAACCCAGACGCGCTTCTGTCGAAGATTGGGCTTGAACTGACGTTTCACGGTTCCGGTGACGTGACGACCGATACCACCCTTCTTCTTGGCACGTCCACTGCGGTGGATTTTATTGCCAGAGACGACTTTAGCACCGGTAATTTTACAAACTCTCGACATCTTTCGGATCCGTTAAAGGGTTCAAGGTGCAGTATCAGCGGGCGCAAAACATTCGGCGTCGGCTACGAACTGCAGGGCGGGCAATGTCCGCACAAATTCGCTCCGGTCAAGGGAAAATGCGGTGGGAGGCTTAGGGAAGGGTTCCCGGACGACATCGGAACCGGACTTTCCCCTTGCGGAAAGATCGTGGCGGCTATCTTGTGCCCTCATTTTTAAAATTTCGAAAACCCAGCTCATGAGCGACGCCTCCCCCGAAAAAAACACCGCTTTAATGGAAAAAATCGTCAGTCTTTGCAAAAGACGCGGTTTTATCTTCCAATCGGCTGAGATCTACGGCGGGCTGAACGGATGCTGGGACTACGGTCCGCTCGGTGCCGAACTGAAGCGCAACCTCAAGGAATACTGGTGGCGGAAGAATGTGCAGGAGCGCGAGGACATCCTTGGGCTCGACGGGTCCATCCTCACTCATCAGGCTGTTCTCAAGGCCTCGGGTCACGTCGGCGGGTTCTCCGATCCGATGTGTGACTGTCTCCTCAGCAATGCCCGGCTCCGCGCCGATCAGATTGTTCCCCAGAGCGGCACGGTCTACTGGTTCACCGGTGCCTCGCACGCCGAGTCCGGCTGGAGCGTCGAACGTGACTACGGTGTCCTCGCCATGGCCGGCGACGATGAGAGTAAAGTCCGTAAGACCGCTCGCCAATATTACGCCCAGTTTCTCGCCGACAAGCAGATCTCACCCAAGACGCTCGAGCTCACTGGCGAACGGACCGAGGCGATGACGGAGACAACGCGTTTTAATCCCGAGAACGGATCGCTCCTCACTGAGGCGCGCGCTTTCAACCTCATGTTTCAGACGCGTATGGGCGCTTCCTCCGACGAATCCGACGAGAGCAGCATCGCCTACCTGCGTCCCGAGACGGCGCAGTCCATCTTCGTGCAGTTCAAAAACGTCCTCGACTCTTCCCGCGTGAAGTTGCCCTTCGGGATCGCCCAGATCGGCAAGAGCTTCCGCAACGAGATCAATCCGCGGAACTTCACCTTCCGCTCGCGCGAGTTCGAGCAGATGGAAATCGAGTTTTTCTGCCGGCCCGAGGACGGTCTCCGTCTCACTGACGAGTGGCTGGAACGCCGTCTCACTTTCTATGAGGAAATCGGGATCCCCCGCGAGCATCTCCACGTCCTCGACATCCCGGACGGCGAAAGGGCTTTCTACTCGGCGAAGACCTACGATATCGAGTACGAGTTTCCTTTCGGGATTCAGGAGCTGGAAGGCGTCGCTTACCGCACCGATTACGATCTCGGGGTGCACCAGAAGGGCTCGGGCAAGTCGATGGAGTACTTCGACGAAGAGACGAAGGAAAAAATCCTGCCACACGTCGTCGAGCCCAGTGCCGGTTGCGACCGCACCGTCCTCGCGCTGATCTGCGAGGCCTTTGAAGAAGAGACCGTGACCGACGAGAAGGGCAAAGAGGAAATCCGCACGGTGCTGCGATTCTCTCCGCGCATCGCGCCGATCAAGGTGGGCATTTTCCCTTTGCTGAAGAACAAGCCTGAGCTCGTCGAAAAAGCCCGCGAAATCCAGAAGATACTCTCGCCTTTCATGACCGTCTTTTATGACGAGGCCGCCGCGATCGGTCGCCGCTACCGTCGTCAGGATGAAGTGGGCACGCCCTACTGCGTCACGGTGGACTTTGACACCATCGGCGAGAACGGCGAAGAGCTGAAGGACACCGTGACCCTGCGCGAGCGAGACTCGATGAAGCAGGAGCGCATCCCGATTGCGAAGCTGCGCGAGTTCCTCCTCGATCGTATCCAGTGAATCGTCATCAAGGCGGCGTCGGCAGCTCGGCCCCGAGCAGGTCCATCACGCTGATGATGCCGATGAGGTGGCTTTCCGCGTTGGTCACGAGGCATTTGTAGTGCCCCGAGCGTATCATCCGCTCGAGAGCCTCCTGCACGTCGCAAGCTCCCGGGCAGTAGGGCAGATCCATGCGCTCGACGTCGCCGAGAGAGGTGGTGTCCTCCACGTTCTCCCGCTTCAGGAAGTCGAAGAGATCCTCACGAGCGAGAGAGCCCGCGAGCTTGCCGTCTTTGTCCACGAGCGGGTAGACGCTGAAGCGCCGCTCGCGGAACATCGCGATGGCATCCCGCACCGTGTCGTCGATCGAGAGAGTGGCCAGATCGGTGCGCATGACCTCGTGGACGGGGCGCTTCAGGGTGTCGGCATGGAGCTTGCGCATGACGGACTCGACTTCATCTTCGGCCGAACCCTGGGCGCTCGTTTTGGCGAGGACGCGGCGGAAACGCCGGCTGCTCTGGAAGAACGGCAGGATGACCTCACCGCCGAGCGAGACCAGTTCGGTCTCCCCGCGGGCGACCGCGTCGTAGAGATAGCCGCCCCCGTGGACGAGGGCGCGCTCGCCGAAGAAGTCACCTTCCTCGATCTCGCGGACGACCGTCCCGGCTTCGTCGCGCAATTCGATCGCGCCGCTGCGGACGACGTAGAGGGAAAAAGCCGGTTCACCCCTGTTGAAGAGGATGTCGTCGGGCTCGAGGTGGACCTGACGGAGCAGTTTCGTGTAGCGCGGGCTCAGTAGATTGATGTCGCGGGGAAAGAAAATATCGAGCGTCCAGTCAATCATGATGCGGACTTTGCGGTCCAGTCCGGGCAGCTTCGAGAGGTAGATCGAGCGCCACATGAACCAGGCGATAAAGCCCGAAAAACGCATTCCCATGATGCTCGCCACCGCCGTCTGGTGACCGATCGAGGCGAGTTCGCCGAGGCCTTTGAAAGTGAAGGGACGCAGCGTCTCGCCCTTGAGGGCGTGGACGAGATTGTCCGCG
>JANQVJ010000077.1:7170-27724 GCA_030730365.1 Verrucomicrobiales bacterium | reverse complement strand
GAAAGTGAAGGGACGCAGCGTCTCGCCCTTGAGGGCGTGGACGAGATTGTCCGCGGACCCGCAGGAATTCATCGGTGAGGAGGCGGTGTTGCTCGTGCGCGACCTCCGAGCTTCCGCACATCGCACGGATCGCCGAGTTCGGTGCATTGCCCACCGTTGAGATGACCGTGGCGGTCTGGACGGTCTCGCCCGAGTGCAGATAGACCCGCGTCGAGGTGACCGCGCGGACCCTCTCGTTCAGCCGGATTTCGAGACCGCGTTCCCGTAGTTTTCTCTTCGCATAGTCGCCGAGCGAGGCACCGAGGGTGTGGAGGATGCGGTCGCGACTGTGCACGAGGACGACGCGGATCTCTTCTTTCGTGACGTTCTCGTAGTACCGCGCCGATTCGTGGAGCAGATCGAGGATCTCCCCAGCCGTCTCCACGCCGGAGTAGCCGCCCCCCACGACGACGAAAGTGAGGAGCCGGCGCCGCACTTCCTCACGGTGCTCGGCATTGGCCTCCTCGATCCGGGAAATGATCGTGGCGCGCAGGATCATCGCGTCACCCACATTCTGCATCACGAGAGCATGCTCGGGCATCCCGGGGACGCGGCTGAGATCAATCTCGGCCCCGAGCCCGAGGACGATGTGGCTGAACTCGAGAATGACTCCGGCCGAGAAACTGCCGGTATTCACGAGCACTTCTTTTTTCACCAGATCGATGTGCTCGACCTGTCCCCGCAGGACCTGGAGCCCTCGGCAGAGTTGGCGGATCGGATTGACGACGTGACGGGGAGCGATCGAGGCACCCGCGACTTCGGCGAGCATGGGCTGGAAAACCATGTAGTTCTGTTCGGACACGATGACCGCCTGGTCCGGCGTCAGTCCTGCTCGTTTTAAAGTTTTCGCGAGTCTCTGCCCGCAGTAGACCCCTGCAAATCCGCCGCCGAGGATGGCGACTTCGACTGTCATGCGAAACGGGCCGGAGCCATTACCGGAAGAGGGAGAGGAAGCCATAGGGGTGAGGAGAGAAGAGGGTCGCAATCCTCAAGGGTAGCTACAAGTGAGCCATTTGCGGTGAGGAATTTGTCGTCCTTCCCCCGAAGCCGAAAGTGTCGTGATCAATTCACAAAGAACACATCCACCACGAACCAGCCAATCATCCCGAGCGCGAGGATGACTCGGCCGAGGATGCCGGCGAGGCCCCCTACGACGGTGCCGACGGTGGAACTGGAGGCGTCTTTGACTTCTTTCTTTGCGAAGAAGATCTCGAAAAGAAAGACCCCTGCGATCGGGCCGATGATGAGACCGGGGATCCCGAAAAAGAGACCGATGATGCCGCCGGCGATCGCTCCGATAATGCCCCATTTACTCGAGCCGAACCATTTCGCCCCGAGGGCGCCGCTGACCCAGTCGAGGAGGATTGAGAGGAGGTAGAGCACGCCAATGAAAGCGAGCCCCTGCCAGGCGAGGCCAGAGCTTTCCCATCCCATCGCGAAGTAAAAGAGGTAGGCGCCACCGAGGATGAGAGTCGTGCCCGGGAGGACAGGGAGAAAGGTGCCGAGGAATCCGATGACGAGGAGAAGGACGACTGTCGTCCAGATTGAGAAATGATAGAGAGCCTCTCCGGATCCGGCGAGGAAGTCGAAGAAGGCGGCGAGGACAGGGGGCATAGATCCTGTAATCTAGCACTAAAAAAATCGTCGTGCCGAGCTCTCTTCGCGCGGCTGACAAATCCGCGCGATACACTGGTCAAAGCTCTCCTCGTTGCTGAGGATCCCGATTTCGACCCGAAGGTAGTAGATGGGGACATCCATGCGACCGAGCCGGGGGAATCGGACGGCGTCTTTCTCCGTCGTCACGATCATGTCGACGTCGGACTCGATGCAGCAGTTGATGAAGGTGATGATCTCCTGCTCGGTGAAGCGATGGTGATCCATGAAGCGGCAGGTCGCCTCGATCGTCGCGCCGAGTTTGCGGACGCCGTCCTCGAAGCTGTCGGGCACAGCGATGGCGCTGACGGTTCCGACCTTGGCTCCCTGGAGCGCTTCGAGCGGGATGTTCGCCCTCGTCTCGATGTGCTGGAGGTAACGCGGGCGGTGTTCACATTCGATGATCTCTGCGGTGCGATTGTATTTTCGGATACGCTCGATAAGATCTCCGTTCGGCTCGCCGTTGCACTTCGTGATGAAGATGTAGGAGGCACGCTTCAGATTGCGGGGCGGTTCGCGCAGGGTCCCGCGGGGGAGGAGCCGCTCGGTCCCGAAGGGCTGCCAGCGGTCCACGAGGACGATGTCGAGCCGGTGTCGCAGGCGCAGGTATTGCAGACCGTCGTCGAGGATGAGGGTGTCGCAGTTCAACTCGGCGATGGCGTGTTTACCGCTCTTGACCCGATCTTTATCGACGACCACGGGAATGTCGGGAAGGTTCGCGGCGAGCATGTAAGGCTCGTCACCGGCAGTTTTTGAGTCAAGGAGGAGCGATTTGCCGTCACTGACGACGCGGGGTGGATCTATTTCGTTTTTCCCCTGAATTTTGCCGGCGAGACGTTTCAGGAAAGGCTGCTTCACCGACTTATACCCGCGGCTGAGGATGGCGACGCGGCGGCCGCCGTCCTGGAGAGAGCGGGCGAATTTCTCCACCACAGGTGTTTTCCCGGTGCCGCCGACAGTGAGATTGCCGATCGAGACAACGAGACAGCCAAGGCTGCGCTCGCGGAGAATGCGGTTCCGGTAGAGTGAGAGTCGGGCTTTCACTGCTCCCCCGTAGACATGGGAGAGAACCCCGAGGAGGCTGCGGAGAAGGCCCGCACGAAGGCCTTGGCGTCGGTCAAGGATGACGTCCACCGCGAACTGTTCGAGCTTTTCTCTGGTTGATCGCATGGTCTTACGGCTGGGGCGGCGATTATGGTCGCGAAATCGTCGAGGGAAGCAACTGCGAATGTGAACGCTTGCAAAAGCCCGTCTCTTAGACCATTGCCTATAGATGAATCGAATCGACGGACGCAGTTCCGACCAATTGCGCGAAGTGAGTTTCCAGCTCGATATCGCCCCCCTCGCTCACGGGAGTGTCCTTGTCAGCTTTGGCGAAACGCAGGTGATCTGCGCGGCCATGCTTGAGCCGGGAGTCCCGGGTTGGATGAAATACCAGGGTGTCCAGGGTGGCTGGCTCACCGCAGAATACAACATGCTGCCTTACTCCACCCTGCAGCGGAAGCCCCGCGACATCAGCCGGGGCAAACTCGACGGGCGCAGCTCGGAGATCCAGCGCCTCATCGGGCGCAGCCTGCGGGCCGTCATCGATCTCAAGGCACTGGGACAGAGGACCTTGTGGATCGACTGCGACGTCCTTCGCGCCGATGGAGGAACCCGCACAGCCTCTATCACGGGGGCGGTCGTGGCTGTGGAGATGGCCTTTCGTCGCTTCATCGCGGCCCGCAAGATGCCTGCCTCGCCGATGCGTCAGCTCGCCGCCGCCGTCAGCGCCGGCATCTGGGAGGGCGAATCCTGTCTCGATCTCAACTACCACGAAGACAAAAACGCGAGCGTCGATTTCAACTACGCGATGACTTCTGACCTCAGCCTCATCGAGGTCCAGGGCAGCGGGGAAGAGGCTACCTTCACTGAGGAGCAGATGCTCGAGATGCTGGCCTTCGGGAAAAAAGGCGTTAGAGAGCTCGTCGCTGCCCAGGAGGCCGCTCTTGCCGCGTTTGATCCGACTGCGAACGTCGAGCTACTCACGAGATTATCCTGATCAGGCGCCGTCGACGGTCTGGCGAAGCTTCGCGAGGCCGCGCCGGATGCGTGCTTTGACCGTCCCGAGAGGTTCTCCGAGCTGATCCGCGATCTCCTGCTGGGTGAGGCCTTCGAAGTAGACCTTTTCGATCGCTTCCCGCTGAATTTCACTGAGTTCCATCACCGCTGAGCGCACGCGCAGGCAGGCGTCCCGTCGCGTCGCGGCCTCGGGTCCCGAGACAGGCATGGTGCCGCGACGGATTAATTCCGCCTCGCTCGAGTAGGCTTCTTTCAACCGTGCTTGACGTTTCTTAGCCCTGAGCCGGTCGATCGCCCGGTTCCGCGCGGTCGAGGCCAGCCAGGTGATGGGGCGGCCGCGTCCCTCGTGGTAGAGATGGGCCTTTTGCCAGAGCGAGTTCATCACCTCCTGCAGGACCTCTTCGGTGTCGTTGTGGTCATTGATGATTTTCTGAATAGTGGCGAAGAGCAGGCCAGCGTAGCGCTCATAGAGCAGCCGGAAACTCTCGCGGTCACCGGCTGCAATGCCTTCCAGCATTTTGCCGTCAGCAAGGTCATCGTAAGGGAGTCCGTGAGTTGAGCTTGGGTTCATTATGAGAAAAACTTATTTTAGGAATAAAAATACTCAATTAAAATCGATATTAGAGTTACTAATGAGAATGCTTTCATCATTAGCTCACGTAGTTCTTGCGTCGCCATTGGCCGGCCCATCGTATTTTAGGAACGACGCTTTCTTTTCGGAAAAGGAGCGCCCTTTGAACCCTTTTGCCTCGCCGATGTCGAACCTTCGGCGTAGCCTGCGGAAGGCTCAGGGTGATTGCACGGAGTGATCCGCTGTGGTAGCTTCGGTTTAGCGGCGAAAGCCGGACCCTCAACTCGACGAATTTTCATGCAAGACGAAGACCCCAAGAACAAGGAGAATCGCCCCAGCGGGGGTGAAAACAGTTTTAACTGGAAGGGTCTCATCCTCCTCTCCGTCGCGATGGGCCTCTTCGGCCTCGCGATCTGGTCAAAGGGTCTCTCCGAGACATCGAACAAGCTTAACTACGAGGAGTTTAAAGAACTCGTCGCGAACGACCGCATCCATATCGACAAATCGGCCACCCCCGCGAAACTCCTCCGCCTCGTGCAGAAGGACGGCAGCGCGAAGCAGTTCGTAACCGGCTGGTACGAAGTGGAAAAGCCAGAGGAAAACGCCGGTAGCAAATACCGCGAGTTCAGCGTGCCTGTTATTCTCGAGTATGTCGGTGATGATCTCAAGGAAATCCTCGCCGCGAAGAATCTCCAGATCTCCGATCTCCCGACCGATTCCGACAGCTTCGGGATGATCATGATGTCCTTTTACCTGCCTATCTTTTTTCTTCTCATTCTTCTCTATTTCCTCTTCCGTCACCAGATCAAGGCCGCCGGAAAAGGAGCGATGAGTTTCGGCAAGAGCAAGGCCAAGCTGATGACCCAGGACAAAGGCAAGGTCACCTTCAAGGACGTCGCCGGGGTCGAGGAAGCAAAAGAGGAAGTCTGGGAAATCGTCGAATACCTGCGCGATCCCAAGAAGTTCCAGCGCCTCGGGGGGCACATTCCCAAGGGCGTTCTTATGGTCGGGTCACCCGGGACGGGTAAGACGCTCCTCGCCCGCGCCATTGCCGGAGAGGCCGACGTGCCCTTTTTCTCAATCAGCGGTTCTGACTTCGTGGAAATGTTCGTCGGTGTGGGAGCTTCGCGTGTCCGCGACATGTTCGAGCAGGGCAAAAAGAATGCTCCCTGTCTCATCTTTATCGACGAGATCGATGCGGTCGGTCGCCATCGCGGCCACGGGATGGGCGGTGGTCACGATGAGCGCGAGCAGACCCTCAACGCTCTCCTCGTCGAGATGGATGGCTTTGACACGCAGGAAGGCGTCATCATCATCGCCGCGACGAACCGTCCTGATGTGCTCGATCCCGCGCTCCTTCGTCCCGGCCGTTTTGATCGCGAAATCACCGTCGGTCTTCCCGATGTGAACGGCCGCGAAGAGATTCTCAAAGTCCACTCGAAAAAGGTCAAACTCGCCGAAGGTGTCGAATTGGGCACGATCGCCCGGGGCACGCCCGGCTACTCCGGTGCCGAACTCGCCAACGTCATCAACGAAGCCGCCCTCCTCGCCGCCCGCAAGGGACTCAAGGCCATCACCCTCGCCGAACTCGAAGAGGCCCGTGACAAGGTGCGTTGGGGCAAAGAGCGCCGCAGTCTCGCGATCTCGGAAAAGGATAAGGAAAAGACGGCCTATCACGAGGCCGGTCACGCGATTCTCCTCGTCCTGCTCGAAAATACCGACCCCATTCACAAAGTCACCATCATCCCGCGAGGCCCATCACTCGGCTCGACGATGTGGCTGCCTTTGCAGGATAAATACACGCAGCGCAAGAGCGAGCTCATCGATCAGCTTGTCGTCATCATGGGCGGACGTGTTGCTGAGGAGGTCGTCTTCGGCGATGTCGCGAGCGGAGCGAGCGGCGACATCAAACAGGCCACCGGCATCGCCCGGAAGATGGTCTGCGAATGGGGCATGAGTGAAGCCCTCGGCATGGTCGAGTATGGCGATCATCAGGAGCACGTCTTCCTCGCCCGCGACATGGGCTCGGGGCGGAACTACTCCGAAGCCACTGCTCAGAAGATCGATGCTGAAGTGAAGCGTCTCATCGACAACGCCTACGCCAAAGCGACTGAGCTCATCATTGAGCACCGGTCCAAGCTCAATGTCATCGCCGAGGCGCTCCTTGAGTTCGAGACCCTCGATGCCAAGCACGTGCACGAGATCATGGAACTGGGCGAACTTCGCAATCCTCCGTCCAAGCCCACTCCGCCCGATCTCCCGACCTCCGAGAGCGAGCCGAAGAAGCGGCCTGTGGAAAAGGAAAAGGAAAGTGAGGGGGACTTCCCCGGTGAGCTGGCTCCGGCTTAGTATTGCTGCCGGTTCGAGTAAATGAGCGAGCCATCTCGACTCCTTGTCCTCGTGGGCAGTCCTCGCCGCAACGGCAACTCCGCCGTGATGGCCGAGGCCGTGGCCCGGGGCGCTGCTGACAAGGGGGCTACTGTAGCCGTTCGCTTCATCGACGATTACATTTCGAACTTTCTTCGCGACTGCCGAGTTTGCCGGAAACCGAACGGGGAATGCTCCATTGAGGATCGTTTCCGCGAACTCTTCTTCGACGACTTCCTCCCTGCTGATGGCGTCGTTTTCTGCACTCCGGTCTATTGGTATGGGGTCTCCGCCCAGACCAAGGCCTTTTTTGATCGCACCTTCTGTTACTACGCCGGATCCTACCCCGACTCAGCGGAGGTTGTCGCGCGGATGTCCCGCAAGCGAGTCGGGCTTGTCCTCGCCTCCGAGGAGACCTATCCCGGTGCCTCTCTTGGTATCATTCATCAGATTCAGGAATACTCCCGCTACACCCGCTCGGAGTTTGTCGGGCTCGTCCGTGGCTTCGGAAACAGTCGCGGGGAAGTGAGTCGCGATCCCGGCGACCCCCTCGCCGAATCGATCCGGTTCGGGACCTCGTTTTTTGATCTCAAGTACTCGGACTATCACCTCGATACCGATCGAGCCGGCAAAGTCTGGCCAGAGAAAGGCTCGTGAAAGAGGGCATGGCGCGACCGGTGGACGGCGAGATGACTGGATCTCAGCCTCCCATGCCTGACTTTTTCCAAAAAGTGCAGAGCCGACTGGCCTCGACCCGGGCGACATTCACTCCCGAATCTCGAATCAACCCAGCCCCGGAACTTCCCATCCCGGACGGTAGGCGCGCTTGAGGAATTGATTCGCTTCTTTCACATTCGTGACCGTGAGATTCTTCGAATCCCACTCGATCTCCGCTCTGCAACGGTAGGCGACGTTCCCCAGCAACACCGTCTCGGTGAGAGGACCCGCGTAGGCGAAGGGCGTCGAAGGCTGGCGCGATTCGCGGATCGCGGTGACCCATTCCTGATAGTGGTTCGTGTCAGGTAGGTCGGCCCACTCGTAGCTGGCGAAGTTCGCCCTCGGAAAAAGCTCAGGCATCTCGGGAAATCCGACAAAAAGATTCCCTTTTTCCCCGATGAAAAGAATGCCGTTGAGCGATCCTTTCCAATCGGCCGGAGCCTGAAACAGCGCCGGATCCGGCTGCCGGCCCGCCTCGTACCAGCGTAAGGTCAGCGTCTCCGTCGTCAGGTCTGTACCCGGAAAAGTGTATAAAATCTCCGCCCAGGCCGGACCTGATTCGGCGTGTGGCGGAGGACCCTCCGCCTTCACTTTCGTCGGTGCGCCGAGTCGCAACGAGTTCACGATGGGATCGAGGATGTGGCAGCCCATGTCTCCGGCCACTCCCGTCCCGAAATCCCACCAGCCACGCCAGTGGAAAGGATGATAGGTCTTGTCCACCCAGGGTCGTTCCGGGGCCGTCCCGAGCCACTGATCCCAGTGCACTGTCGAGGGCGGATTTCCTCCCGGAGCCGGACGATCGAGCCCCTGTTTCCAATAGGTGCCCGGTCGATCCGTCCAGGCGTGGACCTCCCGGACCCTGCCGATGACCTTGTCCTCGCGCAGCGCGTGGATCGCGATTTTGAGCCGCTTCGTCGCGTGGTGCTGTATGCCCATCTGTGTAATAACCCCCGTCTCTTCGGCGATCGCTGCAAGGACACGGGCCTCGTGGATCGTGTGGGTGAGCGGCTTCTGCGTGTAGCAGTGCAGCCCCAGACGCATCGCTGTCGCCGTGACCGGTGCATGGGTGTGATCCGGCGTCGTCACCATGACCCCGTCGATGCCTTTTTGCTCGAGCAGTTGGCGCCAGTCCGTGTAGGCCTTCGCGCCGGGGAACTGCGCCTTTGCTCTGGCAAGTCTATCCTCGTCGATGTCGCAGATCGCGGCGATCTCATTGCCTGGAGCCAGTTCCAGCATATCGCTCCAGCCTTTGCCCCCCACCCCGACGCAGGCGAGAGAAAGCTTTCCGTTCGGATTTCTCGCCGCGAGGATCGCAGGAGCGGTGGAAAGGCCGGACAAGGTCAAGCCGGCAAGGGTCGTTCCGGAGTGTTTGAGAAAAGATCGGCGGCTCGGATGGGTCATGCCCGCATCGTGAGAGAGGCATGGGTCGGTGACAATACCCTCTTGCGTCGGATTCGCGCTACTCCACGAAGATGAAGATGATTCGCCGTTCATTACTTGGCGGCGCGCGCCCGGTTAGCAAATCGATCATCGGAAACTTCCGCGCCCTGTCACAATGCATGGGTAGGATGCCCATGCTATTTTTTCCGAAAAATCCACGTCGATCAAATCACGATTCCCGTGACTTCGCCCTCGAAGACCAGCTTTCCGTCGACAAATCCCTGGGCGTCGAAGATGGCCATCCTCGACCGCAGCGCCTTTGCTTTCACGACCATGATGAGGTCGTTGCCGGGCTCGACACTGCCGCGGAACTTTACCGCATTGACTCCGCCGAAACCGAAAAATTTCGTCCCGCCGGTCTGGAATTTCAGATGGTAAATCACGGAACTGATCTGGGCGGCCATCTCGATCATGAGCACGCCCGGCATGATGGGGCGACCGGGGATGTGTCCTCTCGTCCAGAACTCGTCGGACCGCTGCGTCTTGATCCCGACCGCGAGGCCCTCTTCGAGATCGATCGAGATGATACGGTCGAGTTGTTCAAATTCGTCGCGCTGCGCGTTCAGCGCCAGAATTTCCTCCTTAGTCACCGCCACTTTACTAAGGTCGATGCCTGCGAGGTCCACTATCGGTTGTGATGCCATATTTTTATTCGGAGCCGAAGCCCGGCTCCACGTATCCGACGGCATCCCCCGATGTCAATCATCTTTCCGCCGACCGCGCGCGGGGCAGGGAATGAGTGAGGAACCAGCGGTAGAGCCCGGGATCGGCGTAGGTGCGGGTGTGGGAGTCATGGCCGACCTGGGGGTAGAGGGTCAATTTCGCGTTGCCGCCCACGGCATTGACTGCCGCCACCATTTCGAGGGACCGTTCCACCGGGACGACCTCGTCGGCATCTCCGTGAAACGCCCGGATGGGGAGATCGCCGATCGTCTTTGCCGATTCCGGATCCCCGCCTCCGCAAATGGGCGCGGCGGCGGCGAAGCGATCAGGATGGGCGGCGATCCCGGCCCAGGTGCCGTAACCACCCATGCTCAGCCCGGTGAGGTAGACGCGATCGGGATCGATGCGGTAGCTCGCGAGGAGATGATCGAGGAGCAAAGCAATGTCGTCCGGTCGCCAGCTGACCTGCCAGGGGTAGTTCGGGAGGGCCTGAGGAGAGGCGACGATAAACTCAAAGTCGTCTTTACCGTCAAGCACGGGGGGAAGTCCGTTTGCTTTCACTAGCTCGACGTCGTGACCGCGGCGACTGCTGCCGTGGAGAAAAATAATGAGCGGCAGCTTTTCCTTGCTCTCGGCGTAGCGTTTTGGGAGGTAGAGCCAGAACTTGTCGTTGAGGTTGTCGGTTTTCGCCGCGACGGGGGCGGGAAGGGTCTCCACGGTTTGGCGGGCCGGATTCAGCTCCCGCTCGAAGAAGGAATAGATCAGCTCATTCGATTCCGGATTCGGAGCGTGCTCGGGCCGGTTGTGCATCGCGACGCGATTCTCGTGGCCGAGGAGGCGGTTCACCGCGACGGAGTGATTCAGGGCGCGCCATCGTTCGGGCGGATCCTCGCTCCCGCCCGAAACAAAGAAGGGACGCGGCGCCATCAGCGCATGGAGCTCGTGCAGGTCGCGGCCTTCGGCGAGCAGGTGCGGGTAAAGCCCCCGGGCAGGATTCTCCGCCGAGGGCACGGCCCGCTCACGCCAGGGTTTGGGATGGTAGCCGAGATACCAGGGCTCCCAGTAGTTCACGCTGGGACGGGTCTCGAAGACGATCCCGGGATCACTCCACGCGGCGCAGGCGAACTTGTCGAAGAGGCACGAGGCGAACATGGCCCATTTTCCCCCGAAGGAATGCCCGGTGATGCCGATGCGACCGGGGTCGACCTCGGGTCGCGCCGCGAGAACATGCCAGGCATTCGCCGCAGCGTAGGCGAGCATCGAGAGCGGTTGCACCGTTGTCTTCTCGAGCGAAGGCCAGTAGAGGGAATACTCCTTCGCCTCGGAGGCCTCTTTCGTCCCGATCGAGAGTGTCACGAAGCCGCGCTTCGCCAGCTGGTAGGCAAAGTCGCGATGTTCGTTCCCCATCCCGGCGGCGGTCTCGGGTTCGTAGTAGACGGTGAGCACGGCGGGGAGCGGGCCTTCGGTGGCTTTGTCAGGAATGAAAAGGTAGCCGGTCGTCTTCTGCGTCGGAGTCCATAGAAAGCGAATCTGGTGACGGGTAAAGTTTTCCTCCTTCACCGACTCGAGCATTTCCACGACCGGTTCGGTGATGAGGGGCGGCCATTCTCCCATGAGTCCATGCCAGGTCGAGCTGATCTCCTCGCGCCGCAAGTTCCAATCCTCCGCCGAGCGCACTTCGACGCCGTCGTTGAAAAAAAGCGGAGAGCGGAACCCGCCGAGGTCGCCCGCGAATTCCGCCGGGGGCATGAAAGTCCGCGAGAGCGCACCGTCTTCCGCGAGGGCAGTGGAGACGGGGAGGAGAGAAAAGAGCGCGGCGATTGAGCGGAGGCGGAGAAACGGCATGGGAATGTTTTATCTCAATACCGCGGGGAAGGGCATGGCGGAATCAGGGGAGGGGATTTTTAGACGATCACGTTGATCCCTTTCAGGCCGAAATGCGGGGCGGCGGCGAGGAAGTGCCGGTCATTGGAATACACTTCCCGAAATCCGTGTTCTGCGGCGCAGGCGAGGTGGAGGGCGTCGGCGGCGCGGAGAAATGTATCCGCCGGAGCTGTGCGATAACCGCGATTTAACCGCTCTTGAACTTTTTCAGTAAGAGGGCACCACACGAATTGTTTTCCTCTCTGCTCTGCGTAAAATTGTTTCGCTACGGAATCGTAGTGTTCCTTCGTGAAACGACCTTCACGATAGGCACGATGCAAGGCCGCCACTACCTCTGCCCGTCCGTGCCAGGCTGAAACAAGCGACGGCTTCTGCGAAGCAAATTTCCTGACTTTCTCGTAGCCGTTATCCTCCAAATAGAGGCGGACGAGATAACTGGAATCAAAGTAAGCGAGATCAGCGCGCATCGCGGTCTTCGGAGATCAGATCAGTGATGTCGCGATCTCCGGGTTTTGGTCGGAACGCCCCTTCTTTCATCGCCGCCTCATATTCGGGCAGCAGTTGGCGGTTGGCCCAGTAGGAGACGGGGGCCTCCGCAACTCGGGATGTCTCCTCAAGTTCCTTACTCAGCGAGGTCAGAACGATCTGCTTTAGCGTAACGCCACGCTCGATCGCCCGTATTTTCGCTTTTTTGTAAAGATCCTCGGGAATGTCGATGGTCGTTTTCACTCCAAAAGATACGGGAATGTTGCTTCCCGTCAATCCGTCAATCCGTCTTCCCGCTCGCCCTGGCGACAACGAACTCGACCAGCTCGGCGCAATTAAAGAACCCCGGCCAGAAGCTGTGGCCCTCGCCCTCGGCCTTCATGACTTCGATGAGATCTCCCGCTCCGGCGGTCTTGTAGATCTGTTCCAGAGTGCCCGAATTTTCCGCGAGCGGGACGACTGTGTCATCGGTCCCGTGAATGATAAAAACGGGGATCTTCGCCCGCGCTAGAGTCTCCGCCCGCCGGATCGGATTAAACTCGTCAAGGCGAGCTTCAAGTTCCGCCGGGCTGAGCTTGTAGGCGGGAGCCGCTTTTTCGAGGCCGGGATAAGTGGTGAAATCATAGACGGGATAGATGCCCGCGATCCCTGCGACACGCTCGGGATGGGCGATGGCCCAGCTGCTCACCCACAGTCCGCCGCGGCTGCGACCGAGGAGGACGGGCCGCGTTGAATAGCCGTCGGCGACCATTTTCTGATAGAGCGCTTCGAACCACGGGAAGGCGGCGGGACTGCCGTAGGCTTCGCCGACATCGACTCCGGCGATCGCGATGCCCGCGTCGATGAACTGCTGATGCATCCAGTTCTCGGCCTGATCGGGGTAGGCGTTGAGGGTCGGTCCATAAAAAATCCACGGTTTTGTTGCCGGATCGGCCGCCGCTTTTTCGGGCACCATGCGAAAGGCGCGGCGTCCTGCGAGGTCGAAGGTCTCGCCGTTGATGAGGACCTGCTTGCGCGGCGGGTTCCCGGCTTTCTGCCCTTTGCCTTTTCCGGCCGGGGCTTTGGTCATCGCATCGGCGGGCAGGTCGGCACCGGCGAGTTCGGTGAATTCGGCGAGCTTCTTCTCCCATTGCAAGACGAGCTCCGCCAGCTGATCGGCGCGCGGAATGGCAAGATCGAGCGACTCGGCGCGGTCGTTTGCGAGGTCGTAGAGTTCCCACGGCTCGCCGACCGGAGCGACCGCCTTCCAGTTGCCCGAGCGGATCGCCTTGTGTCCGTCGTGGAACCACCAGATCGGCTCTTCGCGGGTCGGTTGATCGCTCGCAAAAGTGGCGACGAGACTTTTCCCGGGGGCGGCTGGAGCGGCGGAGGCGGCCTTCGCTCCGGCGAGTTCGAGCAGGGTCGGAACCACGTCGATAACGTGACCGGGAGTCGCGCGGATTTCTCCGCGGGCGGGGATCCCTGCAGGCCACGAGAGCAGTAGTGGAGTGGCGATGCCACCTTCGTGAGTCCAGGTCTTGTGGCGGCGGAAGGGCGTGTTGCTCACTGTCGACCAGCCGGGTCCGAGGCAGAGGTAGGTGCCCGCCGAACCGGCTGCCTGCGAGGGATCGTGACCGTCGTCGCGCACCATGATCTCGGCGCTGGCGCCGTTGTCGGAGAGGAAAAGGACGAGCGTGTTCTCCCATTCGCCCATCGCCTTGATCTGGTCAATGACCCGCCCGATCTCGAGATCCATGCGGTGTATCATCGCGGCATGGATCGCCATCTTGCGGGACTGGAACTGTTGTTGTTCTTCTGTCAGAGATTTCCACGGGAGCGGTTTGTTGACTTCGCCGTTGCCGAGGATCTCGAGATCGTCCGGGAAATGGTAGGGAGGTCCGAGATCGGTTTCGGGCCGGGAAAGTGCCCCGTCGAGAAGTCCAAGTTCGCGCATTTTTTTCCATCGCTGCGCCCGCACCGCCTCCCACCCTGCGGTGTAGGTGTCTTCGTAAAGGGCGATATCCTCCGGCAGGGCGTGGAGGGGGAAGTGAGGTGCGGCAAAGGCGAGATAGTGAAAAAACGGAGCTTCGTTGTGATGGTCAGCATGATCCCGCAGCACCTCGATGGCATGATCGGCGAGAGCGACGGTGCCGTAGTAGCCGGTTCCCTTTTCCACCGGAGGCAGCTCGACGTCGTCTTTAAAGTGTTTGTTAGGATTGAAAAAGCGCCCCTGATCCCTGAGGTAGTAAGAGTGATCGAATCCCTGCGCCACCGGCATGCCGTCGATGTGCCATTTTCCCGTGTGGTAGGAGCGATAGCCTGCCGGCTTCAGCATTTCGGGCAGGAGATCCGCCCAGGCCGGCCGCGTGTTTCTGTCGCCGCCGCCGCTGGGCACTCCCGGAACCGTGTCGCGCCGGATCTGCTGCGCGTAGTAGCCGGAGAGGAGGGCGGCGCGCGTTGGCCAGCAGCGGGAGGTGTTGTAGAACTGGGTGTAACGTAGTCCGTTCGCGGCGAGCGAGTCGAGGTTCGGCGTCGCGATCTCCGAGCCGTAGCACCCGAGATCGGAGAAGCCGAGGTCGTCCGCGAGGATGAGGAGGATGTTCGGCTTCGGCGCGTCGGCGGCGCGGACGGGGAGCGCGAAGGAGAAGAGGAGAAAAGTGAGAACGGGTAACGGCTTCATGACTGGGTGGGAGTGAGTTTACGGGCAGCTTCTATCGCGGGGAAGGCCGCATCCACGCGATTTCGATAAAATTCCCCCCGCGGCCCGTCACTGTCCCACCCCCGGGGTTATGGTGGCTTCTTTCACTGACAAACATTTGCGTCTCCGCCCTCTCTCGCTACTCTCTGTCCACCCATGATCCGTCTCTTTCACACTGCCGACCTGCATCTCGGGCTCAAGTTCACCCGCGGCGGCTATTCGCCCGCCCTGCAAAAGCAACTCGTCGATCAAAGGCTCGAGACCCTGCGATCCATGGTCAATCTGGCGAATGCCCGCGAGTGCGGCGTTTTTGTCATTGCGGGGGATCTTTTCGACACCCCGCGCGTCGCGAAGGGTCTCGTTCGCGAGACGGCGGAGATTTTGACCCGCTTCGACGGCATTGTCGTGGTCCTGCCGGGCAATCACGACTACGTGCAGGAGGACGACCCGCTCTGGCCTCCCTTTATCGACGTTCTCGGCGAAGGGCACCATCTCCTCTCCCGCGAGACGCCCTGCGACCTCCGCGAGCAGGGCGTGCCTCTCGTGCTTTTCCCAGGAGTCTGCGGCTCGCGTCATTCCAAGGAAAATGCGGTCGGCTGGGTCCCGGCGACGCTCGCCTCGCTCGACCTGCCCGATGAGGTTCGTCGGGTCGGGGTCGCGCACGGCAGTCTCGAAGGACTCTCGCCCGACTTCAGCGGCGACTACTTCCCCATGACGAGAAAAGAGCTTGAGTCCTCGGGCATGGATGTCTGGCTGCTCGGGCATACGCACGTAAGGCATCCCGACCGCGATGCCTTCACGGGCGAACGCGTCCTTTTCCCGGCCACTCCCGAGCCCGACGGATTTGACTGTCGTCATGCCGGACATGCCTGGATCGTCGAGATTTCGGAAAAAGGCGAGGTCTCCGGTGAGTCGGTCCGGACGGGTCGCTTCCGCTTCCGCACCGTGGCGAAAATGGTCACGGGCGAGCCCGATCTCGCGGCGCTGCAATCCGAATTTACAACCTATTCTTCCGAAACCGATCTCGTGAAGGTCGCTCTCTCGGGCCGGCTTCCCGGTGATCTCTTCGACACTCGCGGCGAGTGGCTTGAAGCGCTCCGCAAAAATGCGCTCTATCTTGAGGACGACCTCACCGGACTCATCAAAGAAATCCGCTCCGCCGACATCGAGCGTGAGTTCACGAAGGAGTCATTTCCCTTCCGCCTCCTTTCCGGACTCGCCGGAGAGGACGGTGACCCTGAATCGCTCCAGATCGCCTGGGACCTCGTGAAGGAGGCAAAAGCATGATCATTCGTCGACTCCATCTTCATCCCTTTGCCGGCGCCGCCGATCGCGAAGTCGCCTTTGCCCCCGGCCTCAACGTGATACTCGGTCCGAACGAAGCGGGGAAATCAACCCTGCGCCGCGCCTTGCGTCAGGTCCTCTTTGTCCCGACGAAACTCACCAAGCGCCAGGCCGATGACGAGGTCTTTCCCTTTCTCCCCCTCAGCGGAGGCGACACCATTCGGGTCTCGGCCGATCTCGAGGTGGAGAACCGTCTCTGGAAAGTAACGAAACGCTGGGCCAGCGGCAATTCGACCTCCGAACTTCACCTGCCCGACGGCGGCATCGTCTCCGAGGGCAGCGTCGTCGAGGAGAATCTCGCCCGTCTCTGCGGACTCAGTCAGGGCACCTGGGAACACGTCCTTTTTGCGACCCAGGGTGATGTGGGATATGCCCTCGACCGGCTCGACGAGGAAGGCAGCACCGATGATCTCAACGAAGTGATGCGGCGCGCCGTATTTGAAACCGACGGAGTTTCGCTGGAAAAACTCGGCCTTTCCATCAACGGCCGCTGGAACAAAATTTTCAGCCACTGGGATCGCGAGCTCAATCGTCCCGAAGGCAATCGCGGGCTCGAGCGACCGTGGGTGAAGGAAGTCGGCAGCATCCTCGCGGCCTGGTATGAGCGAGAGAGAGCCCGCCTCGCCCTCGACGAAGCCGAGGCCTATTACCGTCGTCTCGATGAACTCAACGCCCGGCTCACCGCCGCCTCGGCCGAGAGCGAGTCGCTCAGGCAGTGGGTCGAGACGCACACCGCGATCGCCCGCGACGCTGAGCTGCGCGCCGGACTCGAGGGTCGTCTCGCCCAGGTCGAGGCGAGGGGGAGCGGTCTCAGACAGATCTCGCAGGAATGGCCTGTCGTCGAGAGCAAGCGGGCCGAGCAGGAGACCCTCGCCGCGCAGTTGAAAGAAAAAGCTACCTCTCTCGCCGCCGAGCTCGCCCGCGCCCGCGCCTGGGAAGCTGCCGGGAAGACGCGAGCCCTCCTCGAAGACGCGGAAAAACTCAATCTCCGCGTTGAAGTGGCGCGGCAGGAAAAAGACACCGCCCCCGTCGTCGAGGCCGCCCAGATCGAGTCTCTCGAATCTCTCGAAAAGGAAAGGGACAGGCTCCGCGCCCGGCTCGAGGCGGCTTCGCTCAAGGTCGTCTTTCGGGCTGTCGAGGCCATTGACCTCGAGACGCGTGCCGGAGTCGCCGAGACCGTGAGCCATGCCCTTGCCGCCGGTGAGGCCCTCGCTCTCGATGCCGGCGGCCGTGTCCTCGTGCGGCATGGCGGGGGAGATTGGGAGCTGGAAGTTACCTCGGGCGACATCGACGTCGCCGCCGAGGAAAAACGCTTTCAGCAGATCGAGGCCGAAGCCGCCGCCCTCCTCGCCAAAATCGGCGCTCCCGACCTTGACGCCGCTCGTGCCCGTCGTGCCGCCTTTCAGGAAAAATCGCGCGACTTTGCCACGGTGGAAAAACAGCTCAAAGATCTCCTCGGCCCTTCCCGAAGTTTTGAAGATCTCCGCACCGAGGTCAACGGAGCGACCGGCGGCACCGCCGCGTCGCCACCCGCGCGCAATGTCGGAGACCTCGCCGCCGATCATGCCCGCACCGAGGCCGAAGCGAACGCCGCCTCGCGCGAGGCCCAGTCGCTGCGCACCCGCATCGATACCTGGACGAAGGAATACCAGTCCTCCGACGCCCTCCTTGACCTGCTCGTCGATCTGCGTGCCGAACACCAGAAGGTCAAAGGCCAGATCGACGCGCTCCTCCCTCTGCCCGCCGGCGTGACCGACGCGCGGACCTTCCTCGAGGAATACCGCCGGAAAAAGGATCAGCTTGATCAGCGCAAGGGGGCGATGAATCAGATCCTCATCGAAAAGGCCACCCTCGAGGGAAAAGCGCCCGCCCTCGAACCGGCCGACGCGGCCGAGCAACTCTCCCAGAGCGACCTCGCCCTCGATCGGGTGCGGCGCGAAGGCGCGGCGATCGGGCGCATTCAGAGTGACTTCGAAGCGCTCCGGGCGGAGATGGACGAAGGCACCCTCGCTCCGTGGCTCGCCCACCTTTCCGAAGTCGTTTCACCGCTGACCCGCGAGCGCTACCGGGCGATCTGTCCCGAAACCGGCACGGCCTCGCGCGACGACTCTACGGCCGTTCCTTTTTCTTCCCTCTCCGCCGGGACCCGCGCCTGTCTCGGACTCGCCGTGCGGCTTTCGATGGCGCGCTGGTTCCTCGAGGGCAGCGACGGATTTCTCATCCTCGACGACCCGCTCGTTGATCTTGACCCTGATCGGCAGGAGTCCGCTGCGGCCATCTTGAAACACTTCGCCAAAGACAAACAAGTCATCCTGCTCACCTGCCATCCCGGCCATGCCGCGATCCTCGGGGGGAACACGATCACGCTGTGAGATCACTTTCCAAGGACGTCCGCGCTCGCCTGCACGAGCGCCCCGACGGCATCCCGGATCTGGGTTTCCGTCACGCAGAGCGGTGGCATGAGGACGAGGGTGTCGCGAATCGGACGCGTCAGGAGGCCGTAGGCGCGGGCTCGTCGGCAGATTTTGGCGCCGGTTTCCTTGCGCCAGTCGAGTGGAGATCCGGTATCGACATCGACCAGATCGATTGCCGCGATCAGTCCGATCTGACGCACCTCGCCGAAATGCGGGGAGTCGCCTTTTGCGCCGGATAGTGCGTCGGTCAGGGCGGAGATTTTAGCAGGCAATCCGGCGATGACCTTTTCCTCTTCGAAGACCTGCAGGTTCCCGAGCGCGGCGGCGCAGCCTAGGGGATTGGCGCAGTAACTGTGGCCGTAGAAAAAGGTCTTACGCTCTTCGTAGCGACCGAGGAAGGCGGCGTAGACTCTCTCCGTCGTCAGCGTCGCGGCGAGCGGGAGGTAGCCGCCGGTGAGGCCTTTCGCGAGGCAGAGAAAGTCGGGGATGACCTCCTCGTGCTCGCAGGCGAAGAGTCGTCCGGTGCGGCCGAACCCGGTCATGACTTCGTCGAGAATGAGAAGAACGCCGTGACGGTCGCACCATTCGCGGAGCCGGTGCAGCATCCCCGCGGGCCAGAGTCTCATGCCGCCGGCGCCCTGGATGAGCGGTTCGATGATGACTGCATTGACCTTGCCCGCTTCGTGTTCGCTCAGGGATTCGAGAGCCTCCATCGTCGCGACACGCGAGACCTCGTAGCCCATCGAGGCGGTCGCCCCGTGAAAGGTCGCGATGCCCCCGAGCGAGGCCGCGCCGATGGTGTCCCCGTGGTAGGCTCCGTCAAAGGCGATGTAACGACGCCGGTCATCCTCGCCGCGCAGCTCCCGGTATTGCAGGGCCATGCGGCAGGCGCACTCGATCGCGGTCGAACCGTCGTCGGTGAAAAAGACACGTGTCAGGGTGTCCCCGGGGAAGAGGCCGACCAGCTTTTCCGCGAGCCGAATCGCGGGTTCATTGGAAAAGCCGAGCGCCGAGCAATGGGAGATGCGGTCGAGCTGATCCCGGATCGCCGCGTCGATCAGCGGATGCCGGTGGCCGTGGATGTTGGTCCAGATCGAACTGTTGCCGTCGAGGTATTCGTTGCCTTCGAGATCCGTCAGGATCGCTCCGCGGCCCGACGCGATGATGAGCGGATCGACCTCGGACGCGCACCAGTCCTGCATCTGCGTGAAGGGATGCCAGAGGTGCGCCTTGTCGAGTTGGCGGAGCGACTCAACAGGACTGGGTGCAGGGCCTGACCCTGTCTGGTCTGAAGCCGGGGGTGTCATCGGGCAGGAAGGATGACAGCGGTGGGCGGGGTTTGCATTCGAATTGTGCGAGTATCTAAGGTCATCATTATTCGGGGATTCAGGCTGAGATATCGGAAGACGCGCGGGGAAGCCTCGAGCGAATGGTTGCCAGAAAGCCGAGTGCGGATTAAACTTTGCATTATGGACGCGGAAGACAATCGGACAAACGTGAGCTTAAAGTCTCAGGATCCAGTTTCCGAGTTCCTTGAACTGTTGCCTTCTCTACGGTCAAAAGAAACGCCCAAAGCGAAGCCCTGGAATTTGATCGTGGGCACATTGCCGGGCGATGAGATCGATGACGAGGCCGCAAAGATGGGAAGCGAGTGGCGCGATCGGATGAACCACAGTGAGTTTGGTTGATGTTTGCGGTCCTCGACACGAACCATTTTCGAGAACTGACCGAGAATTCCCCGGCAGGTCAACGCCTGCAGGAAAAGATCAAGGTATTCGCCCCGGGCCTGTTCAGCTGCATCATCGCTGCAGAAGAGTCGCTCCAGGGGCGAATCTCATTCATCCGGGGTAAGCGATCGGGAGTGCTGCAAGTCGAAGGGTACGCCAGGCTTCAATCAACCATCGAAGCTCTTGCCAGTCTCACTATTCTTCCCTTTGATGGTGAGGCGGCTCGGGTGTTTCAGGTTCTCCAATCACTCAAACTCAAGATCGGGACGATGGATCTCAAAATCGCCGCCATCTGTCTCGTTCACGATGCAGTTCTTCTCACTCGGAATCTTGGCGATTTCCAGCGAGTTCCTGGATTGAAGCTTGAGAACTGGTTGGATTAAGGTTTTTCGAACTTCTGGGTCAATGGATCGGAGTTGAGATTGTCTGGAAAGGGATCAATTCGGCGAAGACAATCCCCCCCGTCACCAAGCCGCGCCGAGTTGCGGCTGGGGATTGACGCGATAGGGCA
>JANQVJ010000077.1:0-7070 GCA_030730365.1 Verrucomicrobiales bacterium | reverse complement strand
CCCCCCCGTCACCAAGCCGCGCCGAGTTGCGGCTGGGGATTGACGCGATAGGGCATCCAGACGATCCCGACGGCTTTGGAGCTACAGTTTTTCTTCAAAGGTGTGAGGCTGACGGTCTCGAGTCTTTCGGACATCGGGTCCATCGCGGCCTTGAGCTTTTCGATCTCTTTTTCGCAATCTTCCTCGATCGCATCGAGCTCGGCCTGGTAGTCATCGACTTTTTCCTCGGCGCGGGCGACGTCGCGGCTTTCCTTCCAGGCGCGCGAGGCGCCGGTCATGGCTCCGCGACCGGAGGTGCTCGAAATTCGTTTTCCGAGGACGGCGCTGAGGATGGTGCTGCCGATGCGCACCGCCGTGTCCATCTTCGCGGTGTTGGCCTGGGCCTTCTGATCGGCGACGGCGTCCATGGCTTTGGCGAGTCTGTCCTCGATCGTTTTGATTTTCTTTTCGTAAGTAGCGCGGAGCTCTTCCACCTTTTTGTCGCGCGCCTCGTGAGCGGCGTGGACGAGACGGGCACGGAAGTCGCCTTCGGCTTCGCCGAGATTGGAAAGCAATCCGGTTAGCGGGCTTTTGAAAACGGTGCAGGTGTGATTGGCGTAGAGCCAGTCGACGAGTTCCTTGTCGAGAGTGGTCCACCCTTTCGGATCGAGGAGAGACTGGGGCAGCTCGGAAAAAGCGGCTCCGGCGACGGGTTCGCTGTCGAGCTGACTCACGGTGAGGCCGTTCGGCAGTTCGAGAGTCTGCGACCAGTCGACTGCTCCGCTCGCAGGGTCGATCTTGTTAATCATCGCGGTGGCTTCGGTTCCGTTGATCCCTTTCGCAGGATCGACGTAGCGCACTTCGCCGACACGAATGACGGCGGGGACGTAGTTGATCTCGTTCGCGGGAACGCCGGGCCCGGCAGGGATGAAAAAGTCGGTCGCTCCACGAGGCAGTCGCGGGCGCATCGGCTGTGGCGCAGCCGGTTTGGGCGCCTCGGCGGCGGGGGTGGGGGCGGCAGCCTTGATCCCGGCGATCTCGGCGCGGCGCGGGTCCATGAGTTGCTTAATCTGGCCGCGGGCAAGGGGACCGGTGAGGTAGCTCATGACCCAGCGCACGTGGAAGACGGTGGGGGCGTCGTCGTTGACATTGTTCATCAGGAAGACCCGCGCACCGAGTCCGGCGAGGAGCTGCTCCATTTTTCTCCGGTCAAAGCCGCTCTTGTTGCTGGCGGCGGCACCCTCGAGTCCGTCGAGGACACGTGCCTTGTCCCGCTCGGTCTGGAGGCGTCCGAGCCACCAGGTCCCGATGTTGGAGAGGGCTTTGTAATCGAGATCGACGGGGTTCTGCGTCGCGAGGAGGACGCCGAGTCCGAAGGCGCGGCCCTGTTTCAACATCGTCATCATCGGCTTTTTCGAGGGCGGCATCGCCGAGGGAGGCAGGTAGCCGTAGATTTCGTCCATGTAGAGGAGCGCGCGCAGGCTCGTCGTGCCGTTCTGCGAACGCATCCAGCCGAGCATCTCATTTAGCAGCAGTGAGACGAAGAACATGCGCTCGGAATCGCCGAGGTGGGCGATCGAGAAGATGGAGATGCGCGGTTTGCCCTCGGGCGTGTGGAGCATGCGCTTGATGTCGAGCGGCTCGCCCTGTAACCAGGTCGAAAAACCGGGCGAGGCGAGGAGATTGTTTATCTTCAGCGCGAGGTCAAGGCGGTTCTTCTGTGGGCAGACCGTCTCGAGGTCCATCACTCCGATCTTGTCGAAGGGCGGCACCTGGATGTGACGCACGAGGGCCTCGAGGGTGACGCCGTGACCGGCTTTCCACGAGTGGTTGAAAATATTCGAAAGCAGGATGTGCTCGGGATCGCGGATCGGGTCGGCCTTGTTCCCTACGAGGGAGAGCAGGCTCGAGACAGTCGACTCGATGCGCTCGGCGAGAGCTTCGTTGTCGTCGAGGATTTCAAAGGTGGGCACGTCGAGGGAGCTGAGGATGGAGACGGGCAGTCCTGCATTCGACCCCGGGGTGTAGACCGCCATGTCGATTTTGTCGCGGAAGGTGCGGATGCGCTCGGCGCTCTGGCCCCAGCTTTCGAGTCCGCTTTTCCACATCGCGGCGGTCTCGGCAGCGTGCTCGTCGGGAGTGATGTCTTTTTTCCGTGCATCGTCCTCGTTGATCCAGGGACGGAAATTCTCGGGCGTGAGATCGGGGAAAGTGAGGAGCAGGTTCGCGATGTCGCCTTTGGGATCGATCACGATCGCCGGGATGTTGTCCATCGCGGCCTCTTCGAGCAGGGCGATGCAGAGACCGGTCTTGCCCGAGCCGGTCATGCCGAGGACAACGCCGTGGGTGACGAGGTCTTTGGAATCGTAGAGGACAAGATCGTCTTCGAGCTTCTTATCGCCGAGGTCGTAGGCCCGGCCGAGGTAGAATTTGCCGAGTTGCTCGTAGTCTTCAGTACGAATTTCCATGGGAAGGGATAGAGGTGATTAGGAAATCAGGAATCGAGGGAGTATTTGATCGATTCGCCGTGGACGCTCTGGTAGCCGGCTTGGCCCTGCCAGGCCCATATCTTGAGGTCACGCAGTCCGCCCGGGACGGTGAAGGTGAGGCGGCCGCTCCGCGCGAGGCCGGTGAGCGGGAGGGTGCGGATGAGGCGCAGGCCCGAGCGTAGTTCGATGCGCGAGACAAATCCGCGGTTCACCGAAAAGCTGATTTCGCGGGTCGCCCCGGCGGCGAGGGCGCGCGATTCGCCTTTTGCCCGCACCACCTGGACATCAGGTCGCCAGAGTTGGCGCTGCTGACTGCGCCACTGCTGATCGAGCGGACGATAGGGCCGCAGAGAGGGGCCAAAGCCTTGGGCGTCTGCCGCCGCAGGGAGAAAAAGTCCCGTCGTCACAAGCGCGAAAGAGAGGACGGAAAGGGGAAAAGGTGTCATAAGAGAGCGGATTCGCCTGATTGGTGTGATTGCGCCTTGGTCTTTCCACAGGCGGCATGATAAGAAGGCACCAACCGAATTTCCAACCTTTCTTATGATCAAATTCGCCATTCCGACCCTCCTTTGCCTCTTCTCGTTCGTTTTTCCCGTGATCGGAGCCGAGCGCCTTCCCAATGTCGTGGTCATTTTCACCGACGATCTCGGTTACGCCGACATCGGCAGCTTCGGTGCGAAAGGCTACGAGACCCCGCACCTCGATCGACTCGCGGCGGAGGGACGTCGTTTCACGCAGTGGTATGCCCCGCAGGCGGTCTGCTCGGCCTCCCGGACCGGGCTCCTGACCGGTTGTTATCCCAATCGCCTCGGCATCCATGGCGCCCTCAGTCCCGGCAGCGGCCACGGGCTCAATCCCGACGAGACGACCATGGCCGAGCTTTTTAAATCGAAGGGCTACGCGACTGCCGCCTTCGGCAAATGGCATCTCGGGGATCACGAGAAGTTCCTCCCGCTGGCGCAGGGCTTTGACGAGTATTTCGGGATTCCCTATTCCAATGACATGTGGCCGCAGCATCCCACCTCGAAGAGCTTCCCGCCGCTCCCGTTGTTTGACGGCAACGACCGCGTCCGCATCGTCGACGAGGCCGATCAGAAGATGCTGACGACCTGGCTCACGACAAAGTCCGTCGACTTCATCAATCGCCACCGTGAAGAACCGTTTTTCCTCTACGTGCCGCACCCGCAACCGCACGTGCCGCTTTACGTGAGCGACCGCTTCGCTGGGACGACGGAGCGCGGGCTCTACGGCGATGTTATCGCTGAGATTGACTGGTCGGTCGGGGAGATTCTCAACGCGATCAGCACGAACGGTCTCGATGAAAATACCCTTGTCATTTTCACGAGTGACAACGGCCCCTGGCTCTCCTACGGCACCCATTCGGGCTCGGCCAATCCGCTGCGCGAGGGCAAAGGAACCTCGTGGGAGGGTGGCGTGCGGGTGCCGTGCGTGATGCGATGGCCCGGGAAAATCCCCGCCGGGACGGTCTGCGAAGAACCCGGCATGCACATCGATCTGCTCCCGACTTTCGCCGGCTTGATCGGCGCAGAGTTGCCCGCGAAGGCGATCGATGGACTCGACCTCTTCCCCCTCATCAGCGGCGTCGAGGGCGCTAAAAATCCGCACGAGAGCTACTGGATTTATTACAAAACGAACGAACTCCACGCCATTGTTAAAGACCAGTGGAAACTCGTTCTGCCGCACGGCTATCGCTCCCTCGCCGGGGGGGGAGGAGGCGATGGGGGTGCTCCGGTCCCGTATCAGAATCTGAAGTCCGGTCTCGAGCTCTACCATTTGTATGAGGACATTTCGGAATCCGGCGATCTCGCCGCGAAGCATCCCGAAAAAGTTGCCGAGCTCCTCGAATACGCCGAAGCCGCCCGCGCCGAGCTGGGGGATGCGTTGACAAAACGCAAGGGCACTGGCAACCGCGAGCCGGGTCGTCTCACGGCCGAGGAAAAGGCGGAGCTGGAGAAGGTGCACTGGCCCGAGGGGCGGCCGGGGAAGTGAGGAAGGAGCGAACCCTGATCTTTCGCGCGGCAGGACGGGTAGGGACGTTAGGCCCGAACGTCCGCCCGGGTGAATGGGCGACATCGATGGTGTTTCGCGCATCCGCGACCGAACCCCTTATCGGACCGATCAGGGCTGCCTTTCGCCACGGTTTAGGCACGGAGTCGAAAACGGCGCCACGGTTGAGGGGTAGCGCCAATTTCCCGTTACCCTACCCGCCCGAAACGTGCCACAATAGAGGCGCATGCACATTCAGGACATTCTTGCGCAGGGAGCGCCCACTTTATCCTTCGAGTTTTTCCCTCCGAAGTCGGCTGAGGCGTCCGAAGCGCTCTACGAGACGATCGCCGAACTTGAGGCCTACGAGCCTTCGTTTGTTAGCGTGACCTATGGGGCGGGCGGTTCGACCCGTGAGCTGACCAATGACCTCGTCGTGCGGCTGAAGAATTCGACGTCTCTCGATCCTATCCCGCACCTCACCTGCGTCTGCCATCAGGAGGAAGACATCCGCTCCATCCTCGAGCGATATGCCGAAGAGGGCGTCAGCAACATCCTCGCCCTCGGTGGCGACCCGCCGCGTGATCTCACCCAATACAAAAAATCCGACGACGCCTTCCAGCAGGCCGCTGATCTCGTGCGTTTCATCAAACGTTTCCCGGGAAACGGCGGACATCCCGACTCGCGCGGCTTCGGTATCGGTGTGGCCGGTTTTCCCGAGGGCCATCCCGGGACGCCGAACCGTCTCAAGGAGATGGACTACCTCAAGGCCAAGGTCGATGAAGGCGCCGATTATATCGTGACCCAGCTTTTTTTCTGCAACGACGACTTCCACGACTTCCGCGATCGCTGCGTCCTCGCCGGGATCACCATTCCCATCATCGCGGGGATCATGCCGGTGACTTCGACGAAGGGGATGGAGCGCATGGCCGATCTCGCGGCGGGGGCCCGGTTCCCCGCGAAGCTCCTCCGCGCGCTCAACCGCGCCGGCGACGATGCCGCCGGCGTAGAGAAAGTGGGGATCCACTACGCCACCCAGCAGTGCTCTGACCTACTCGAAAATAATGTCAGCGGGATCCATTTCTACACCCTCAACAAGTCGCACGCGACCCGCGAGATTTACGCGAACCTCGGGCTACGCACGACCGCGTCTCTCGCACTCTGACTCCCTGCCGGCGGAATGAAAAAGTTCCCCTGGAGAGCGATGTTGTATGGGACGATGCTCCTCTACCTGATCGTCGATCTGAAGGTCTGTCGCGGGCCCCTGCGTCAGGCCATGACGAGTCGGCGCGATGCCTCGATCGAGGCGGCGGCGCGCAACCAATGGGTCGCGATCATTAATCTCGAGCCCGTCACCCGCGAACAGCTTGAACTCGCGGTGGCGCGGCATCTCCATCAGCGCGGGATACAGCACGACGAGATCCCCGCGAAAAATCTCGCGATGATCAAGCGGGCGGTTCTGCAAACCATCATCGACGATACCCTCGTGCGCCAGTTCGCCGACGGGGAGAAATTCAACGCCCCTCCCGCCGAGATCGCCGCCTTTATCGAGTCGTGGAAGTCGCAGTTCGCCACCGCCGATGAGCGCGCCGCCCGCGCTGATGATCAGGGGCTCACCGACGATGCCATCGCCACCGAACTCGCCCGGATCTGGTCGCGCAAGCGCTGGATCGAGAAACGTATCGCCCCCGCCGTGACGGTGACCGAAGAGGAGGCCAAATCCTGGTTCGAGGCGAATCGCGGCACGGCGGAGACCGGCTACCGCGAAGGCTTTATCGAACCCGAAAAAGTGCGGGCACGGCAGATATTTCTCAGCACGGTGGAGATCGACGATGCCACTCGCGAAGATCTCATCCGCGAGATCCATCGGAAGCTGACGAGCGGAGAAGCCGACTTCGAAGCGCTCGCCAAGACCTACTCCGAAGACGAACGCACCAAGGAAAAAGGCGGCCATCTCAACTGGTTTTCACGGGAGCGACTTCCCGAAGATTTCACCGGCCCCGTCTTTGCTCTCGAGCCAGGTAAAGTAAGCGAGCCCTTCAAAAGCCGCCTCGGCTGGCATATAGTCGAGCTCCTCGAGCGGCAGGAAGAGCGCCCCGTCGAGTATGAGGAGATCGCCGTCGAGATCAGGCAGCATCTCGAGAGCGAGCGCACCGTGGCGACGGTGAAAGAGCTAATCGGAAAGCTTCGCAAGGTCGCAAATCTCCAGCTTTTTCCGGAGAATATCGAGTGAGGTCCGAATCCGGATGTAGCATGGGCATCCTGCCCATGCCTCGTGAAGAGACCGGCGGGGAGAGAAAGAAGCACGGTCGCCCTCAGGGGTCGCAAAAGGGGCCTCTTTTCGCGCAGAAATTCTTCAGGTCGCACGGCGTCTACCCGCGATGCATGGGCAGGATGCCCATGCTCTTGAGTTTCTTCATGCGTGAACCTTCGTATCTACGGGCTTTTCTTCAAAGGGATTCGGGGGTGTCCGGGGATGTTTTCGCAGGGTGACGCAAGCTGTTTGTCATGTTTTGTCATGCAGATCTGCCCCCAGATTCCCACTCCGCCGGATGGTTTGTCTCTTCCATATCAAACCGGTCGGAAAACGTGCCG
>JANQVJ010000076.1:47324-55706 GCA_030730365.1 Verrucomicrobiales bacterium | reverse complement strand
GCATCTTCTCTAAGTTGCCAAACTGTTTTGTCGTCATCACAGGCGACGGTAGGCCCCTACCGGTAGCCCGTCTGTTGTTTGATAGGGCGGAACTCACCGCTTCGCCGGGAGCAGGTACTTTTCCACGAGCATCAGGGTGACGCGGCCCGAGATCTCGAGGCTTTCCGCGCTGAGCTTGTCCATCGTGTCGGCGGGCGTGTGCCAGGCCGGAAAGTCGAAGTCGATCAGATTGATCACGGGTATCCCCGCGACGACGTTCAGCGGGATGTGGTCGTCGATGACATAATCGGGACTGATCCCGATATGCGAACGCAGGTCGAGATCACCGGCGGCGGAGAGGAGATCGCGGGCCATGTGCTGAAGCGTGTCCTCGACGCGCTGGATGTCGACGACGTAGCCGTCCTCCTGCGCTTTCGCGAGGTCGCGCAGCGACGAGCGGGGGATGAGGATACCGGCACGAATGTTCAGGTCGGCGTCTCCGACCATGTCGAGGAGGACTCCCCAGCGGGGCCGGTCTTTTTCTTTTTCGAGGAGGACCTGCGCGGCATAATACTTACTGCCGTAGAGTCCGTCGCTGGCGGTGATGTTGGTTCCGAAGGCTTCTTCGCCGTCGAAGAAAACCAGCTCAAGGGCTGATGCAGCCGCGGGTTTGGTGCCGAGGACGCGGGCGAGTTCCACGAGCAGTCCGCTACTGGAGCCCGCGTCGTTCGCCCCGACGAATTCGAAACTGTCGTAGAGTTTGGTATCGTAGTGCGAACAGAGTAATCCGGTTACCTTGGCCTCCCAGGCGGATTCGCCAAAACGGGCGCGCAGGTTCGTGAACTCGACCTGGCCTTTCGGTGTCTTCGTGGTAAAAGTCTGGCGGCGGGTCACCCAACCGAGTGCGGCGAGTTCTTTCTCGAGATACTGGCGCGATTTCTCCAGTGCTTCGGATCCGGCGGGGCGGGGCCCGAAGTCGACGAGTGCGGCGACATGAGCGAGGGCTTTTTCCCCCGCGACTTTTCCCTCGAGGGTGTCGGTCGCGTCAAAACTCACGACCGCTTCGGCGCAGCCGGTGAGGAATAGAACCGAGGCGACGAACACGGAAAAAAGACGGTGATTCATGAGCCGGAGAGTCGGGCCTAGTCCAGGCTGATGCCCATGAGCTCGAGGATGCGGCCGAGGTCTTCGTTGCCGTAGTATTCGATCTCGATCTTGCCGCGTTTGTCAGTGTGCTGGATCGCGACGTTGGTTGCGTAGCGCCCGCGCAACTGATCCTGGATCTGGCGGAGGTAGGACTCGGCCTGGGGGGAGAGCTTCGACTTGGCGGACTTTTTCGGGGTCGAGGACTTCCCGTTGATCATCTCCGAGACGAGCTTCTCGGTGTCGCGGACGTTGAGCTTTTTCCTTACGACCATGTCGGCCAGCATGCGTTGCTCGGCCTTGGTCTTGAGCCCGAGGATGGCCTTGGCGTGGCCCGAACTGAGCATGCGGCGCGAGATGAGCGTCTGGACCTCGGCATCGAGGTCGAGGAGTCGCATCACATTTGAGACAGTGGCGCGGTTTTTGCCGACGCGCTGGGCGATCTCTTCCTGCTTCAGTCCGAATTCGCGGGAAAGGCGGGCGTAGGCCTCGGCCTCTTCGAGCGGGTCGAGGTCCTCGCGCTGGAGGTTCTCGATGAGGGCCATCTCGAGGACATCCTGATCGGAGGCCTCGCGAAGGATCACAGGGACCTCGGAGAGTTTTAACAAAGTCGAGGCGCGCCAGCGACGTTCCCCGGCGATGAGTTCGTATTTGCCGTTGACCGGCCGCACGATGAGAGGCTGGATGACGCCGTGCTCGCGGATGGACTCGACCAACTCGTTGAGGTGCTCGTCGTTGAAGCGCTTCCGTGGTTGCAAGGGCGACGGCACGACCTGGTCGAGGGTGACTCGGAGAACCCGTTCGCCCGTGGCAGGATCGGACTCGGAGGCGAGCCCACTGCGCGAGGGTGCCTGACTCGGTGCTTTGATCAGGGCATTGAGACCTCTTCCGAGGCCGCCTTTCTTGGAATACTTGTTCTCCGACATGGGACGAAAGGGCGGAAAGGGCGGAAAAAATTCTGACCCGGTCGATTTACTCGACGATGCGGACATTGGCCCCGCTCGCCTGGCTGCTGAAGCGGGCGGCGGCGTCCATCGCGGCGTGCTGCTCGTCGGTGCAGGCGGAGTCGATGGGGGCGTCGGGCTGGGCATCGCTCTTTTCGAGGAGACCGCTCCTGGTGAGCCAGGCTTCGACTTCTTCACCGCTCACGTCGGCGAGCATCGTGTCATTGACGACGACGCAGGGGGAAAGCGGTTGGCCGCTTTTCTGCTCCATTTCCCAGCGGAAGGCGGGGTTCTTGATGATGTCTTTCTCGACATACTCAAGCTCGTATTTGCGGAATACGGCGCGGACGCCCTCGCTCCAACCGCAGAAAGTCTTGAGGTAAGCGGTGATCTCGATATTTTCGTTTGCCATAATTCGGGAAGGTTAAAAGTGTCGAAGGACTCATAAGCCACCCCAAACCGATTCGCAAATACCATTGCACCTTCGCCCATACTCCCGGCCGGGTGGATCGAGTCACTTGCGGAGATCGTAGCAAATGAGGCGCGGGGCGTTGCCTTCCATGTCGGGCTCGTGCTGGGCGATGTAAAGGAGTCCGCGATGAAGGACGGGAAGCGACCAGGTGGCACGGGCGAGGAAGAGCTGGGTGCGGGCGAGTTCCTCGACTCCGGCGGGGGACAGGTTCATGATCCCGAGTGAGCCTAGCTCGCCGAGGGCGTAGGTGCGGCCGTCGGCGTGGAGGAGGCTGCCGCGCAGGTATTTCATGCGGTAGTCGCGGCCGCTGGGGAGGGGAATGGTCCATTCGGTGTCGGATCGCCACGCTTCTTTCCCGGTCTCGACGGAGAAGGCGGCGAGCCAGGCATCGGGCTCGTTGCGGCCTTGGAAGCCGTAAAGATGCCCGTCGAGGAGCAGGGGCGTCATCCAGTGGAGGCCGAACTCGGGCGCGCGCCAGCGCTCTTCCCACTTCAGGTCTTTGTTGAGCCGCAGGAGCACGCCGCCCTTGTCATACGAGGCAGTGAGAAAGACCGAGTCATCACCGACCGCGACGGGAGTGGAGCTGTTGACGCTCTCAAATTTATCGGGTCTCCAGGGGAAGGCGTCGTGGAGAGCGCCGGTTTCGAGATCGATGCAGAGGAGCCCGCCGAAGGGGGGATCGCTCTCGCCGCCCCCGAAGACGAGGAGTCGCTCTTTTCCCTGCAGGGAGGCAATGACGGGCGAGGCGTAGCTGGAGTTCCACTCGTGTTTGGTGCCCCAGACGAGCTTGCCGGTGTGCTGGTCAAAGGCGGCGACGCTCATTTTGTCGGCGGTGCCGAGGGGGACGATCACTTTTCCCGCCCGGACGAGAGGACAGGCCCCATGGCCGAAGAAATAGCTCGCCCGGGAGAACTCGGCTGAGAGATCGCGCTGCCAGAGACGCGCCCCCGTGGCGAGGTCAAGGCAGGTCAGCACGCTCGTGACGCCGAGGGTGTAGACTTTTCCCGAATCGAGCACGGCGCTGGCGCGGGGGCCTCCGTTAAAGCCGTAGCGGTCGGTGTAGGTGACAGGGTAGCGGTGGCTCCAGAACTGCTTCCCGGTCTCGGGCTCGAGACACTGGATGACTTCTTCGTCTTCGAAGCGGTTGAAAATGACGAGTTTGCCCCCGGCGATGACGGGGGTGGTGTAGCTGATCCCTTTTTCCAGTTCCCAGACCTTTTTCGGCCCGCCCTCGGGGAAGCGGTCGAGAAGACGGGTCTCGGGCGATTTGGCATCGTCGGTCGGTCCGAGGAAGCGCGGCCAGTCAGCGGTGACGGCCTCGGGCGAGAGGGGCTTCGGCGGGGCGTGGTAGGTCAGGCCGGGGATATCGGCGGGGGCGGCGGCGACGGCACCGGAGGGAGGCGTGCTGACTTCGGGTGGTGCCGGATCAGTGAAGTCTTCGGCCGTTAGGGAAAGACTTAGCAGAGTAAGCCCGGTGACCGAACCCTGTTGAATGAAGCTGAAGAGGCGGTGCTGGGAAGCGCGGAGGAACATGGAAACAAGGGTAAAACGGGAGCGCCGCCCTTGCCAGCGCAGAAACGCGTAAGAATGAAAACAATGCAGGGCCCACCGACCGGGTGGACCCTGCAAGGAACCGCTTGTTTTTGACTGTAACTCCCGCTTTGCTTGTTGAGGAAACCTCCCGCAATGCAGTTGTTATCCTTTACCTCTGTTTCCCCGTGGCGGAATTCGTTCGAAGTTTGGCAAAAGAAAATGGTAATTTTTTCCCGGGCGGTTCTTCCTGAAGTTTTTCTTGTTTCTTTTCAATTACTCATGGCGCGAATTCTTCTGGTTGAGGACGACGAGGACAACATCAGTCTGCTGACGCGGCTGCTCGAACACCATGGGCACGACCTCTCCATCGCGACGGACGGGGAGACGGCGGTGTTGCAGGCGCGGGAGGAATTGCCCGAGCTGATCCTGATGGATCTCGAGCTGCCTCCGACACCCAACGGCCAGCCCGATCCCAATGCGGGTCTCGAGGCGACACGCCGGATCAAGGCCGATCCGGTCACGGCGGGGATTCCCGTGATCGCCCTGACCGCGCACACGATGGCGCAGCATCAGGAAAAAATCGCGGCGGCGGGCTGCGATGCGCTGCAGGAAAAGCCGATCTATCCTTTTGAAAATCTGCTCATCAAGATTGACCAGTTCACGTGTCGCGATGTTTGATCAGTTTTCAGAAACGGCCCTGCTCGGGACGCTGATTTTTATCGTCTGGGAGGTCCTCGCGATCGGGACGATCGTGAATATCGTGATGAAGTCCCGCTCGGCGGCGGGGGCATGGGGTTGGTCGATGGCGGTCCTCGCACTGCCGTTCATTGCGGTGCCGCTCTACTGGATCCTCGGCCGCCAGCAGTTCAAGGGCTATGTGGAACGGCTCCGCGAGGCGAAGAAGATACATGAGCGATCTTTTCTCGATTTGACGGAGACGCTCCGTCCGCATTTCGCGATCCTCGAGGGCGACGAGAGGCGCTACGGTGGTGTCCTCGAGAAGCTGAGCGAGCGACGCTTTACTCTGGGCAACGAAGTCTGCCTGCTCATCGACGGGGAGCAGACCTTCGAAGCGATCTTCGAGGAGATCGAGGCGGCGCGCGAGTATGTCCTCATCCAGTTTTTTATCGTGAAAGACGATGAGCTGGGGAACCGGCTCCGCGAGCTCGTCGTGCGCAAGGCACGCGAGGGGGTGAGGATCTATTTCATCTACGACGAGATCGGCAGTCACAAGCTCTCGCGGCGTTACCTGCGCTCGCTGCGCGAGGCTGGAGTCCACGCCTACGATTTTCACTCGACGCAGGGGCCGAGCAATCGTTTCCAGATAAACTTTCGCAATCACCGCAAGATCGTCGTCGTCGATGGGCGGGTCGGCTTTGTCGGCGGGCACAATGTCGGTGACGAGTATCTCGGCAAGTCGAAGCGCTTCGGCGAGTGGCGCGACACGCACGTGAGGCTCGCGGGACCGTCGGTGCTGAGTCTGCAGATGGTTTTTCTCGCCGATTACTACTGGACCGCCCGGGAGATTCCGGCGCTGGAGTGGAATGTCGTGACGCCGTCGGACGGATCGGGCTGCGGCGGCGGGAAGTCGACCGTGCTGACTCTGCCGACCGGCCCAATCGAGAATGTCGAGGGCGGGACGATCTTTTTCCTCAACGCGATCACGAGGGCGAGGCAGCGCATCTGGATCGCCTCGCCCTATTTCGTGACAGATGAGTCGATCCGCTCTGCGCTCCAGATGGTGGCGCTGCGCGGAGTCGATGTTAGGATCATGATCCCGGAAAAGCCCGATAAGCTCCTCCCCTGGCTCGCGACCTTTTCCTTTCTTGCAGATATGGAGGCGGCAGGGGTGCGGGTCTTCCGATATCAGCCGGGATTCCTCCACCAGAAAGTCCTCGTCGTCGACGAGGTGCTCGCCTCGGTCGGCACGATGAATCTCGACAACCGCTCGATGCGGCTGAACTTCGAAGTGACTGCTGTGGTGCTCTGTCAGGACTTTGCGAGGCAGGTCGCGGCCATGCTCGAAGTCGATTTTGCCAAATGCCGCGAGGTAGGCGGGGCGGACTACGCGAGCCGCAGCTGGTGGTTCCGCGTCGGGGTGCGTCTCGCACGGCTCACCAGTCCTGTCCTTTAAAAAACCTCTTTGCTCATGTCACACGATCCCGGATATTTCGATCACAATGCCACCACTCCCATGAGTGATGCCGCCCTCGCGGCGTGGCAGGATGCCGCGACGAAGCACTGGCACAATCCCTCGAGCCTCTATCGCGAGGCGGGCGAGGCGAGGAACCTGCTCGAAGTGACGCGAGAAACGCTCGCGGATTATTTCGGCATCGACGATCCGGAGCGCATCGTCTTCACCTCGGGCGCGACTGAGGCGAACAATGCGGTGATCCGCCACCTCGCGGCAGCGGGCGGGGTGATCGCGATCTCGGGGCTGGAGCATCCTTGTGTGCAGGCACCGGTAGGGGGCTTTTTTCCCGAAGATCGCGTCAGGCACCTCCCGGTCGTGGCTGAGACCGGGGTGATCGATCTGTCGGTGCTCGAGCAATGGATCACCGACGGTGAGGTGGACTGTGTCTCGGTGATGGCAGCGAACAACGAGACCGGGGCGCTCCAACCCTGGCGGGAAATTGCTGAACTCTGCCGCGCGGCGGGGGTGCGCTACCACAATGACGCGGCGCAGTGGATCGGGAAACGAGTGGTGGCAGGGCTTGACCGATGTGATTTCGTGACGGGGAGCGGGCATAAATTCGGCGGGGGAAAGGCCGCGGGATTTCTCATCCTGCCCGAAGACTTTGACGAGATCGATTTTCACGGCCAGATCGGCGGTCCGCAGGAAGAAGGTCGCCGCGCCGGGACCGAAGACCTCCCCGGGATAGTCGCAATGGTGACGGCGCTGACGGAGCGCACCGATTCGACCCGGGAGGGACTCGCATTCACCCTCGAAGCGGCGCGTGATGCCTTCGAGCGTCGCCTTGCGGACGAGATCGGTTGCCGGATTCTCGCCGCGGCAGGACCGCGACTGTGGAATACTTCGATGTTTATCATGCCTCATTCGAAAAACCTGAAATGGCTCACTCGTCTCAGTCAGCGGCGATTTTCTGTCTCGACGGGCTCGGCGTGCAGCGCGGGCAAGGGCAATCCCTCATCCGTGATGCTGGCGATGGGGCTTGATTTCGAGGAAATGAGCCGCGTCACCCGTGTCAGCGGCGGATGGACTTCGGGCGCCGAGGAGTGGGAGGCTCTCGCTCTTGCTCTCATTGAGGTCGAGCGGGAACTGCGCGATCAGTAGCGGGGAACGGTCGGGTCGATGCTCGTAGACCAGAGCTCGATCCCGCCGGCGAGGCTCCAGACCCTCTCTCTTCCGCGGTTGCGAAGGAACATCGTCGCATTCATCGAGCGCATCCCGTGGTGGCAGTAAACGATGAGGGCGCGATCGTCGTCCGCAGCGAGAAGGCTGGCGGGGGCGTCAGCAAAGCGCGAGAGGGGATAGAGCTCGGCCCCCTCGATGTGGCAGAGGGAGAATTCGTCCTCTTCGCGGCAATCAATGAGACGAAAGGAGGGGGCGTCGGGTGATCGGCGCAGCGCGTCGAGGGCGGCCGGGGTGATTTCGAAGTCGTCGGTGGCGGGAAGCATAATTGTAGTAAGCCCGTTTTTGGAGAAAAATCGAATTGAAGGATGGTCCGGCGTCTCCATAGTGGGGGGAGTTTATTTTTTAATTCGATTATCCTATGCCCACCTACGACTACAAGTGCCAGAAGTGCGGACACCAGTATGAGGTGTTTCAGTCGATGAAGGATGACAGGTTGACCGATTGCCCTCTCGAAGAGTGCGACGGTCAGGTGAAGCGCCTCCTCGGAACGGGAGCGGGCATCATTTTCAAGGGATCCGGCTTTTACGAGACTGACTACCGCAGCGCCTCCTACAAAAAAGGGCAGACCGCGGAGAAGTCGTCGGGTGACTCCGGAGGTTCATCGACGGGATCGTCGGACGCCAAGCCCGCCCCGGCGAGTTCCCCCGCGCCAGCCAGCACCCCGGCCAAGTCCGATACCTGATCGGGCAAGGCCAGTTTAGATAGAACACTCATCACGCAATGAAACCCCACCAACAAGAACCCACGCCACCGGGAAGAGAAGACGGTTCCCCGGAGGGCAACGAGGAGCAATCTGGCGAAATTGTCGCCCGCGGGGATCTCGACTATGCGCCCGAAGAGACCGTAGCCTGCGATTCCGGAGTGTCTTCTGTGGATGCGAATCAGGCTTACGGAGAGGCCGCTTACGATTACGCCGATCCGAATCAGGTTTACGC
>JANQVJ010000076.1:23335-47224 GCA_030730365.1 Verrucomicrobiales bacterium | reverse complement strand
GATCCGAATCAGGTTTACGCGGATCCGAATCAGGTTTACGCGGATCCGAATCAGGCCTACGCCGATCCCAACGCTTTTTACGACGAGACGCAGCAGGCCTATGTAGATCCCGGTCAGCCCTACGCGGAAACCGATCATGGCTATGCTGCAGACGGCATCTATGATGAGTCCCCCGACCACTCCTACCCCGCGCCTCTTCCGCCCCCGCCGGTGGTGAAGAAGATAGTGACGAGCCGTGCCCCGCAGCGGCGCCCCTTGGCCCCGTCCCGCAAGGTGCCCGGATCTGGCTACAAACGTCCGCGTCCGGCTTACAATTCCGGTGGAGGCCTATCCTTCTTGACCGTCTTTCTCACCCTCGTGGCCATGGGCATGCTCGCGGCGGTCTTTTTCGTGGTGCAGCCCCGCGACATGAGTTCGGTCGCCGGCTATCCGGTGAATCCCCTCGCCGCAACCGGGAAACCGCGCAACCTTCTCGAGGAGACCCAGAAGTTGATGATCTCGCGTAGTGCGGATCTTTCCCTCTCTGAGGAGGAGGTGAATCTGTATCTCAACCAACGACTTCAGGCTGAGCAGACCGGTCCGATGGCGGCGATCGTTAAATTTCGCGGGCTCTACATCGATTTTACGCCCGGCTTTGCCGATGTCATCATCGAGCGTGAACTTTTCGGGATGCCCCTGACGATGAGCGCCACCATCTCGACCGAAAAATTCCGCCAGCAGACCGTCTACCGCGCCACGAACTGGCACCTCGGTCGCATCGATCTGGGCGAGGTAACCATCAAGCCGGTAAGTGATCTTTTTCTCCGCCTCCGCATGTCCTGCCTCGACGAGTTCCAGACGCTGCAGCAGATGGTCGAGGTGAAGTTCGTAGAAAACAAAGTCATCCTCGACTCCAGGCTTTAACGACCCCGGTCATGGCAGACGACACGGCGAAAGACGAGATCATTCACCGTGGGCGCTTCCTCACCTACGCCAAGACGTCGCGGGGGTGGGAGTATGTGACACGGACGAATGCAAAGGGCTGTGTCGCGGTCCTCGCGATGACTGATGATAAAAGAATCATCCTCACCGAACAGTTTCGCCCGCCTGTGGGCCGCAATGTCATCGAGCTACCCGCCGGCCTGGCGGGGGACATCCCGCTGCAGGAGGATGAGCCTCTCCTCGTCGCCGCAAAACGCGAGCTCAAAGAGGAAACCGGCTACGTCGCAAAAAACTGGACGATGCTCCTCGAGGGGACTTCCTCAGCGGGTATGACCAACGAGATGGTCTCGATTTTTTACGCCACCGGACTCACTAAAATGACCGAGGGCGGCGGGGTCGGGGGAGAAAACATCAAGGTCCACTTCGTCCACCACGGCGACGTGACGAAGTGGTGTCGTGATCGCCAGGCCGAGGGCATGAAAGTCGATTTCAAAATCTTTGCCGCGATTCATCTCGCCCGTGCCGTTAGCCAGTCGACCGAGTCGAAGCTCTGGTATTGAACGGTCGCGGGTGACTATCGCAGCCCCCATTCCGGCGGCAGCACCGTCTCCGGAAAAAACTGCGCCGCCTCGTCCCGCATCTCGCTCCAGTCCTCACTCGAGTAGCGGCGCGAGAGGTGCTGCAGAACGAGGCGTCCCACTCCCGCCTCCGCCGCGAGGCGACCGACGAGATCAGCGGTCATGTGGGCATTTTGCCGCGCCAGCACAATGTCGGCGGCGCGATACTGACATTCACACACGAGAGTGGTCGTGCCCGTGAGCCAGGTCACGAGTTCCTCCCAGGCCGGCGTGCCGGGCTCGACGCGGAAATCGGTCAGATAAGCCAGGGAGGCTCCCGGTGAAGTCACGAGCAGTTCCCTCCGCAATTCACCGACCCGCAGAGATCGACCCGCGATCTCGATGAGAGACTCCTCTTCCGTCTCCGCTGCATCGATGATCCGGCGGAGCCAGGGACCCGGCAGGTAATTGTGCCGCTGCATCGCGGCGGGATCTATATTCTGTCGCGGCGCTTCGATGAGACGATAGGCGACCGAGTCGATTGATCCGTGCGGGAGCAGCCGGCCTTCGAGTCGCCACGACCGGCCCTGCTGCAGGAGGGCTCCATTGCGCGGCTGGTCCGGCTGGCGGTGAGGCGGGGTAAACGCCTCCCTCGCGAGAAAACGCGAAGTGCTCAGCGAGGTCGGGCCGATCTCGCGGACGATCCATTCCCCGGGCTGATCGGCGTGGAGATTCCAGACAAATCCGCGGAAACGGTGCCCCATCAGATCCATCGTTCCTGCCGGACCCCACACCGTCACGGGCGCGTCGGGGCGATTGTAATTCAGGCGGAAAAATCCGTCGAACCCCGAGACATGGTCCATGTGAAAATGTGAGAACGCTAGATACGCGACCGACTGGACCTCACCAGGACGCAGGGAGTCGAGCACTCCCTCACCACAGTCGAAGAGAAAACTCTCACGCGATTGTCCCGAATCGACGACGACATGGAGCGCATTGTCCGCCCCCGCCCGTCCCAGGATCTGCCATTCGATCGCCATGGAGGGAGGATAGCGTCAAGGCAGGGGATTGCAATGGCATCCGGGAAGGAGAACGGGTCTCGACGCATGGCAACAAGGACTGCCCCCCATTCCTGAGCGTAGAGGAATTTGCCAAAATTCCTTTTTGCGCGGCCGAAATGCCGGATCCTTCGCCGACTCTCTCAATGCAAAAAGTGCCGGTGACCGGTAAAGACCATTGCGGCACCGGCGTCGTTGGCGGCCTTGATCACTTCTTCATCGCGCATCGAGCCGCCGGGCTGGATCGCGGCGGTGGCGCCGGCGTTGAGGGCGTTCACGAGCCCGTCGGCGAAGGGGAACATCGCGTCGCTCGCAACAACAGAGCCTTTGAGGCTAAGTCCAGCTTGCTCGGCTTTCCATGTGGCGATGCGGCACGAATCAATTCGCGACATCTGCCCCGCGCCGATTCCGAGAGTGCGGTCGCTCGTCGTGAAGACGATGGCGTTGGATTTTACGTGCTTTACGATGCGCCAGCCAAAGCGCATCGCTTCGATCTCTTCGGCAGTAGGGGGGCGCTGGGTCACGACTTTCTGCTCGATGTTGTCGAGTCCGAGGGCGTGCACATCATGGTCCATCACGAGCAATCCGCCGGGGGTGGAATGAATGACGGGTTCGCTCAGCGTTTCGCGGAACTCTTCGTTCATCTTGATGAGGCGGAGGTTCTTTTTCTTTTGCAGGAGGGCGCGTGCGTCGTTCTCGAACTCGGGCGCGATGATGACGTCAGTGAAGATCTCCGAGATGACTCTTGCGAGTCCGATCCCGAGAGGACGGTTGCAGACGATGACACCGCCGAAGGGGGCCTGGCGATCCGTTTCAAAAGCCTTTTCCCAGGCGAGACGCAGGTCATTCTCGTCGGCGCCGACCCCGCAGGGATTGGTATGCTTGAGAATGGCGACGGCGGGACGGCGGAACTCGAGGATGAGTTCGGCGGCGGCGGCGATGTCGAGCACATTCGTGTAGCTCAGGCCCTTGCCCTGGAGCTGATTGAAGTAGTCGTTGAATTTCCCGTAGAGCGAGGCGTTCTGGTGCGGATTTTCGCCGTAGCGGAGCTCCTGCGAGAGGGGGAGGGAGATGGAGAAAGAGGCCTCGGTCTCCCGCTGATCGTTGAGATGGGCGGCGATGGCGGCGTCGTAGGCCGCGGTGCGCTGGAAGACCTTGATGGCGAGGCGCTCGCGCGTCTTCAGGGTCGTGTTGCCTTTGTGCTCAACCATTTCGGCGAGGACGACCTCGTAGTCGGCGGGATCGACCACGACGGTGACCGCCTCGTGATTTTTCGAGGCCGAGCGCAGCATGCTGGGACCGCCGATGTCGATGTTCTCGATCGCTTCTTCACGGGTGACGCCTTTTTTCTTCACGGTCTCCTCGAAGGGATAAAGGTTTACGACGACGAGGTCGATGGGCGCGATGCCGTTATCCGCTGCCTGCTTCAGGTGCCCGGGCAGGTCACGGCGGTGAAGGAGACCGCCGTGGATCTTCGGGTGTAAGGTCTTGACGCGACCATCGAAGAGCTCGGGGAAGCCCGTGAAGTCGGATACCTCGATCACCGGGATGGAGAGATCGGCAATGAACTTAGCGGTGCCACCGGTCGAGAGGATCTCGACGCCGTGCTGGTGGAGTCCTTTGACGAGGGCCTCGAGTCCGGTCTTGTCGGACACCGAGATAAGGGCGCGGGTTATGCTCATAAGCGTGTTCGACGGAGCATTATCCCCTCAGTGAGACGACGCAAGGTGAAATCCGGAAAAGAAAAATCACCGGGTAATTTTATAGGCTACAGCGGCGGGACTTTGGGAAGCCTAAAATAATTCGAAAACATTTTTAAAAGATCTTGCGAATTAGTTAAGATTACTTAATATTCTTCGGAAATTAGTAATTACCCACCATTTAACATGAAATATTTTTACCTGCTACCTCTCGGTCTCGTGCTCCTGACCACCTCCTGCAAGACTACGAAGACGGCCACAACCAGCCCCTATTCGAACAATCCCTACTACGGCTCTTCGAGCGCTAATGCGGATTACTCGAGCACTCCCTCTTCGGCGAGTTACCCCAGCTACACCGATAGCACCTACACGCCGCCCTCGTCCGTGCCCGGTTCGTCCCTTCCGAACGTGCCGTCGGTTCCGACCTACAATCAGCCCACTGCTCCGTCCTACACGGGGACCAGCACACCCGGCCCCAGCGCGGGTTCATCCAGCGTTGGCAGCAGTTCGGGTTCGGGAGGCAGCCACACTGTCGCCGATGGAGAGAACCTCTACCGCATCAGCCTGAAGCACGGCACCTCCGTCGCCGCGATTAAGAATGCGAACGACCTTACGAGCGACACGATCCGCACGGGTCAAGTCCTTCGCATTCCCTGATCCGTCGCGGATTTTTCCCCTGAAGTTCAAAGGGCCTGCAGAGTTACCTCTGCGGGCTTTTTTGTTTGTGGTTGAGGCAGGCCGGGACAATAAATGTCGCGGCCGCGACATTTATTGTCCCGGCGAGAGCCCCCCGGTCGGATGAAACTGGCCCGAAGCCTCGGGCCCGGACTTATTTCTCAGCTTTTGCGGGCAGCGCTGCCTGCCTCGCCGCCCGTGACCGCAACTCATCGATGGCGGCGAGGATGGCTCCCTCGTCCATCTCGTGGACTTCGAGCTTTTCGCCGATGGCAGGGATGAGAGTGATCGTGAGGCGGCCGCCGAGGTGCTCGCGGAATTCCTCCAGCCCCGCCAGAATGACGGGGCGTCCGCGTTCTTCCCGATCAAGTTCGTCGGACCAAAGTGAAAAACCAACCGTCTCGACGAGGTCGAGAATTTCTTCTGCCGTGGCGCGGTCGAGGAGACCGATATGGACCGAGTAGAGCAGGTCGACGGCCATGCCAACGGCGACGGCCTCGCCGTGGCTGACGCGGAACTGCGAGATCTGCTCCAGTTTGTGCGCGACCCAGTGGCCAAAGTCGAGTGGCCTCGCGGAACCGTATTCAAAAGGGTCGCCGCTCGTGGCGATGTGCTCGACGTGATTTTCAGCGCTGCGGCGTATTGTCATCTCAAGGGGACGAGTCTCGAGACGCCCGAGGGCGGTTCCGTTCGCGAGGAGATATTCGTAAAAGCTGCGGTCGCGGATGAGCGAGACTTTGATCGCCTCGATGATGCCGTCGCGGCAGGCGCGGGGAGGAAGGCTGGAGAGGAACTCAAGGTCGTTGACGATGGCGAAAGGCACGGAGAAGGTCCCGATCCAGTTCTTTTTCCCGAAGTAGTTTACGCCGTTTTTCACTCCGACGCCGCCGTCGCCCTGGCTGAGAGTGGTGGTGGGCATGCGGATGAGCCGAATCCCGCGGTGGGCGGTTGCGGCCCCGAAACCGGCGAGGTCGAGGAAGGCACCTCCGCCGATCGCGATGACGTAGGAGTGTCGGCAGATTTTGAAAAACTCGATCGCCTGCCAGATTTTCTCGACGAGGGACCAGCTGTTTTTACAAGGTTCGCCGCCCTGGATGATGACCGGGTCAGTCACGAGAGTGAGGGTGTCGGCGTGCGCGGTGAAGTAGCGGGTGATCCGCCCCGCCAGGGCGGGATTGGTTTCGGACACACCGGAGTCGAGCAGAACGAGGACTTTCGAATTACCGTCGAGAGCGCAGGCGTCGGCGACGAGATCGCGCAAGGTGTGGTTCTTCGCGTCGAAGGCGCCGTGGGTGAAGGCGACCCGGTGCTGGAAGTGAATGGGAATGGCACGCTGAATCATCGGGAGTTGGGAAATATAGCCCTCAATGGAAACAAGGGCAAAGAGACGTGTATGCGGGGCGGAAGCGGTGCGTCCGCAGAGGAGCCTCGCCCGCGGCTCACTCCGGGAGCGCTCCGAAGCGGAACTCGGTCGTGTGACAGTATTCTTCGCCGGGTCTGAGGACGCTGGAGGGAAATTCGGGCTTGTTCGGCGTATCGGGGTAAAATTGCGTCTCGAAGCAGATCCCGCCGTGGCGGGGGAATGGATTATCTTTAAAATGATTCGCGGTAAAGACCTGCACGCCGGGCTTTGTCGTGGCGATCGCCATGGTGCGACCTGAAGTGGGATCGACGAGAGTGGCAAAGGGAGTGAGCTTGTCGTTTTCGCTGATGACGAAGCAGTGGTCGTAGCCGCCGTCGGTTACTTCGGTGATGTCTTCTCCGACGGTTTTTCCAGCGAGGAAATCGAAGGGGCCTCCCTCGACGGAGATAATTTTTCCAGTGGGGACTTTGTAGCCGTCGACCTCGAGCACCCCGGCGCAGGTCATCGTGAGTTGATGCGAGAGGATGTCGCCGCTCCCCGCGAGATTGAAGTAGGCATGATTCGTGAGATTGAGATGGGTGGCTTTGTCAGTGGAACCGCGGTAGTCGAGACGCAGCACGTTGTCGTCTCCGAGGCGGTAGGTCACGGCGACATCGACGCGGCCGGGGTAGCCCTCGTCGCCGTGGGGGCTGGTCAGGGTCAGGGTGATAAAGGAGCCCGATTCATCCTTCCCCGCAGTGCCCGTCCAGAGTTGACGGTGAAATCCCTGCGTTCCGCCGTGGATATGGACCCGGGTCTTTTCGTTGAAACTGAGGAGGTCGTGGCGTCGACCGTCGAGGGTGAAGCCGCCGTCGCTGATGCGGTTGGCGAATCGACCGATGACGGAGCCGAAAACACCGCCGGCCAGGGCTTCGTCGAGGGATTTGTAAGAGAGAGTAATATTTCCTGGCTTTCCCGTGCGATCCGCTGTCTCGACGGAAACGAGGAGGCCTCCGTAGGCGGCGACTTTCACGCGGGTTTCGTGTTTGTTTGTCAGGGTCCAGATGGAAACCTCGCGACCATCGGGCGTCGAGCCCCAGACGGCCCTGCTCACCTCTGCCGCGGGAGACCACTGTGGCAGGACGCTGAGGCCGCCGAGAGTCAAGATGAGAGTTGCGAAGGCGGGGAATTGCGTGACTTTAACCATTATGATGATGATGCCTTTTCCGTTCCCCCGCGTCAATCGGGCACTGATGCTCAGCGCCTTGTTGCTCCCCGAGTCCGGGGTCATGGCGGCCGACTGGGCCAGATACCGGGGACCGGGCATGGATGGCATCTCCGAGGAGGTCGGGCTGCGCAACTCGGGCGAGGCTCCCGTGATTTGGGAAAAAAAAGTCGGGCTTGGCTACAGCGCACCGGTCGTGGGCGGGGGCAAGGTCATTATCACCGGTCACGACGGCAAAGAGACTGATACCGTTTTCTGCTTTGACGAAAAAACCGGTGAGGAAAAGTGGAAGTTTTCCTATCCACAGCCCCTCGGCGATCTCTATTTCCAGGGTGGCACGACCGGCACTGCAACGCTGCATGGTAATCGGGTCTATCATCTTGCCCGCGAGGGGGAACTCTTCTGTCTCGACGTCGCCAATGGCAAGGTTGTCTGGCAAAAGCACCTCAATAAAGACTTTGCTTACACGAAACCGACCTGGGGATTCAGCGGTGCGCCCATGGTCTGGGACGACTGGCTTTTCCTCAATGCGGGCGTCTCCGGGCTTAATCTCAACAAAAACAACGGCGAGGTGATCTGGAAATCGGGCGACGAGGAGGCCGGTTACTCCACTCCCTATCCGCTCGAGCGCGACGGCTGGCGTCTTGTTGTTTTTTCGAACAAGCGCTCCTATGTCTGCGTCGACGCGAGCAACGGCACCGAGGTCTGGCAGTATCGCTGGATGACCCGCTATGGCGTCAACGCCGCCGATCCCATCATCGAGGGCGATTCGGTTTTCATTTCGAGCGGCTATGGCAAAGGGGCGACTCTTCTGAAATGGAAAGAGAAGAGCGAGCCGGCCAAGGTCTGGCAGAGTCGAGATTTGCAGTCCCAGATGAACGCGGCCGTCCTCATTGACGGGCATCTCTACGGCGTGAGCGGCAATGAAGGGCAGGACGGCACCGGTCTGCGCTGTCTCGATCTGGCTACCGGCACAGTGAAATGGTCTGAGACGGCGGTGGGAGCCGGCACACTGATGGCGGTGCAGGATAAGCTCCTCGTCCTCACCGAGAATGGCGAGCTCCAGGTCGCTCCCGCTTCGCCGACCGGATACAAGCCTACCTTTACTCAAAAAGTGGTCGAGCCCCGCGTCTGGACCGTGCCTGTTTTCGCAAACGGGCAGGCCTATTGCCGGAATTCTTCCGGGCACCTTGTCGTGCTTGACATGAAGGCGGGCGGTTGAGACCTTTCCGACTCGACCGTGGCGGAGATTTTTTGAGAAAACGGTCAGCAGCTCGGCACTCTCTTCGAGTCGCTGCGTGCGGTGACTGAGTGAGCGGGTCCGATCTCACCCGAACACTTCCTCGAGACCGCGTCGCATCACCGCAGGGTCGGGGGTGCGACCGGTCCAGAACTCAATGCCGATGACCCCCTGGGCGACGAGCATGCCGAGTCCGTCGATGACACGGCAGCCTTTGTCGCGGGACTCGCGCACGAGCCGGGTGAGGGGAGGATTCGGGATTACGTCGGCGACGATCATCTCTGATGTGACCGTGTCCATGACCAGTGGGATGCGTGCCTCGACATCGGGAAAAAGACCGATGCAGGTCGCATTGACGATTATGTCGCTCCCTTCGGGGACGGAAAAATCGCCTTCCCAAGGCGCGAGGACGACTTCGAGATCGTGATCGAGGGCTTCGCGAAGCGGGCCGGAGAAAAGCGCCTCGAGCTCTTTGCCGCGGGTCTCGCTGCGATTGACGAGCGTGATCTTCGTGACTCCGGCGAGTGCCATTTCGACTCCGATGGCGCGGGCAGCCCCGCCGGCACCGAGGAGGACGAGGGATTGCCCCGCCGGATCCGCGAGCTCCCGAAAGCTGGAGACGAAACCCTTCCCGTCGGTATTCTCGCCGATGAGTTTGCCCTTACGATTTACGACGCAGTTCACGGCGCCCATCAGGGCAGCCGATTCACCCAGTCCGTCGAGGTGTTCGATCACGGCGACCTTGTGGGGAATCGTGCAGTTGAAGCCCTGAAATCCGAAGGCGCGGGCACCCGCGACGGCGGCTGGCAGATTCTCCGGCGTCACCTCAAGCGTGAGGTAGCGCCAGTCGAGTCCCATGTCCCGGAAGGCAGGTTCGATCATTGCCTGGGTGGGGTTCTCCGCGACGGGATATCCGAAGCATCCTACCAGTTCCTGTTTGAAGTTCAATTCCGTTGCCATGTGGGCGGGATTGTAAAGAAGGGAAATCGGAGAGCAAGTCCGCATTTTCCCGCATTTTCCCTCCCCTTTTACGGGAAACGCGTCCATCGTCAGGACCATGCACATTCCCTCGATCATCGAGAGAAAGCGTGACGGTCACGCTCTCACGGACGAAGAAATCCGTGAAGTCATCGTGTCGTATACCCAGGGCACGATGCCCGACTACCAAATGTCGGCCCTGGCCATGGCAATCTTCTTTCGCGGAATGGACGCCCGCGAGACCACTTCACTGACACGGGCGATGCTCGAGTCGGGAGAGCGCATGCACTACCCAGACGATGCCCCGCGCATCGTCGACAAGCACTCCACCGGCGGGGTGGGGGACAAGGTCTCGCTCATTCTTGCGCCTCTTCTCGCGTGCGACGATCTCTGGATCCCCATGATCTCCGGGCGCGGTCTCGGCATCACCGGCGGCACTCTCGACAAGCTCGAGTCCATCCCCGGATTTCGCGTCGGGCTCTCACACGAGGAGGCGGTCCGGCAGCTCCAGTCCATCGGCGTCGTCATGATGGGCCAGACCGGCGCGATCTGCCCTGCTGATAAAAAGCTCTACGCCCTGCGCGATGTCACCGCCACCGTGCCGAGCATTCCGCTCATTACTTCCTCTATCATGTCAAAAAAACTGGCCGAGTCACTCGATACGCTCGTCCTTGATGTGAAATACGGATCGGGCGCTTTCATGAAAGCCCGCGAAGAGGCCGGAGCTCTTGGCGAGGCCATGCGCGAAGTCGGTGAGGCCATGGGGGTGACGATACGCGTCTGTTATAACGCGATGGACGAGCCGATCGGATGCGCCGTCGGCAACGCTCTCGAGGTCGCCGAGGCGATCGACATCCTCAGAGGCCGGGGGCCCCGTGACGTGCGGGAACTCGTCCTGTCGCTCGCTTCCGAGGTCAGTCAGGTCGATGCCGCACAACTCGGGCGCTGGCTCGATGATGGCACGGCCCTCGGTAAATTTCGCGCAATGGTCGCCTCTCAGGGAGGTGACGCGGCGTCCCTTGATCGTTTCGAAGAAGTGCATCGGGCCCCCGTCATCCGCGAGATCCGTTCCCCGGCATCGGGAGTAGTCACCTGCGTCGATGCGGAGACCGTGGGCCGTGCCTGCATCGCCCTCGGGGCCGGACGCAGCCGTGCCGATGACGCGATCGATCCAGCGGTGGGATTTGATCGAATTGTCAAAGTCGGCGCGGCTGTGCAGACCGGGGACCTCGCCGCCCGCGTCCACGCCCGGGACGAGGCCGGAGCGATCGAGGCGGAAAAACGATTTCTCGGAGGTTTTGCATGCGAATAACGGTTACCCTCGTTGCTGTCAGCTTGGCCTTTTCCGCCTGCGATCGCGGTGAGGTTCCCCAGGTCGTGATCGAGCGGGAGCCCTCCGTGTCTGCTCTCGTCACCACCGTCCTCAACGGCGGCGGCACCTTCCGCGATGTGCCTTTTGCCGAGCTCATCGAGGCCTCGACCGGGAAGCAGGTGCTCCCGATGAGCCCCGACGATCCCGTCGATGGGGAGATCCTCAGCATCATCGACGAGGCGATGGGGAGAGTCCTCCTGCGGTTTAATCGCGATGATTCCGAGACCTATGCCGCGAGCCGGATCAACGAAGTGAGTGCATTTTTTGAAAACGCCCTCATCGAAGAACTCGACCGTGCTCCCGAGTTCGAGTGCAACCACCCGCGCACGACGGCAGGGAACCTGCAGCGGGCCGGCTATCCTGATCTCATGATTCGCCATCGGGAGAGCGGTCGCGTCGTCTACCTCGATCCAAAACTCGTGCAGGAAGGTTCGATGAACTCCAGTCTGCGGACCTTTTATTTCACCCCCCAGACCGAGACGAATAAAGTTCTCCACGATGCGAATCACCTCCTCGTTGGAATCGAGCACGACGGCAACACGGGGAAATGGCGATACCTGCGCTGGCACCTCGTCGATCTCTCCGGCTTCAAGGTGCGTCTCAAGGCCGAGTTCCAGGCCAGCAACGAAGACCTTTACCGACCCGAGCTCATCATTCGCACGGGAACGGCGCTACCATGAACGGCATATCCATTAACGATTCTCTTTCACCCGATTCTTCCGGTCCCGTCCTCGTGCGTCACGAGGGGCACACCTCGCGCGAGCGCAGTGCCTGCGGCTGGCGGGACCGGCTCATCAGTCATGAAGATGCCGCTCTCTCCCCCGCGGCCTGGGCCCACGCCGTCGATATTGACGGGGCGAAGCTTCATTACCATCTCCGCTCCACCGAGCTCTATTACGTCCTCGAGGGAGAGGGATGCGTCGTCCTCGATGGAGTCGAAGAGCCCGTCGCAAAAGGTTCGCTCGTTCACATTCCTCCCGGTGTCGTCCACGGCGCGCTTGGCCGCATGCGGGTGCTCGTCGTCGGGATCCCCGACATCGCCGATGACGATTACTACGAAGTCACCGGGGAGCAGCCCTGACCTGATCACCGCGTCGTCGGTTTCATCACGAAAAGGCCGTGCGTCGCCCGGTAGGCATCGTTCGCGTCCATCGTTTTGAATTCGTGGCCGGCTCCCCACGAATCCGAGAAGATAATCTGCCCGGCCTTCGTGTTGTAGCCGATGATCATGCGCATGTGGCCGCCGCTTGTTTGCTCTTGAAGCGGTGGATTTTCGGGGAAAAGACCGACCTCGAGAGACCAGAGCAGCGGGATACCCGCGTCGATGCTCTTGCGAATCATCGAGTGAAAAGATGCCTCGGGGATCGCCGGGCCGACATATTTGCCCTCGAGCAGCTCGACGAGACCGTTGCGATCCCGCACCGCGAGACAGGTGAAGCGGGTTTTGAAAAGGTGGTCGATCGCCCCGAGCTCTTCGTTGATGGCGAGGGAGCTCGTTCCCCGATCCGGATCCGACCCCGCGATCTGGGCGAGCTGATGCATGTCGCAGGAGATGCCGTAGTACTCGAAAATACGCTGGGCCGAGGCCACCACGCAGTAGCCCTTTGCCCCCTGATCGACCATGGGAATGCCCTTGATGAAGACCTCGTCGCCACGGCGCTCGACCTTGCCGGGCAGCTGCGAGAGCTTCACCGAGGCACCAGGACGATCCTGCATCGCTGCCTCGTAAACGCCGCCCGCATCGCGACGGGCAAGTCGCATACGGAGAAATTCGGTGTTGCCCGGGGCCTCGTGATTGTGCTCGAGAACGGCTTTGCCCCTCGCCGAGATCCAGATGAAGCCCTTCGTGAGCATGCCCTGAGTCGGCCTCGCCTCGCGGCGGGTCGGGCTGACGTGGAGCTGCTGGCCAATGTGTTTGCCCATCGTTTTGAAACGCCGATCGAAGTCGTCGAGCTCGATGCTACCACCGTCGCCGCGATTAAAGATCGAGATCGTCACGCCCATGAGAATGCCCTTTTCAAAATCGACGATCATCTCCTCGATCGGCACGGTGCCCCCTAGCAGGCTGAGCTCGACCTTCAGATTATCGAGGTCCTTACGCTGGAAAATGGCACGACTGCGGTCCTCGGTGAGCCACTTAAAATAGGGGTTTCTCGTCCAGTTTCCCTGCTCAAATCGCCTCTCAAGATCTTCGGGCGTGAGGCTGTAGGCCCCGGGGAGAGTGATGAAAAGATCAAGATCCGCTTTCAACGAGTCCTCAGCACGCAAGGACGAGAGCGACACGAATGAAAGTGTCGCCAGGATCACGGGAAGACAGTGAGAGGGCAAGCCCATGCCTCACTGTACCGAATTCCGCTGAATGTGTCCCGCAAAATCGCCGCGCCGTGATTTTCCGTTTGTCTTCCCCTGTAAACTCTGAGACAACAGGCTCCGGTTTAATTTCCCATTCTCTTTTTCAAAGATGAAGAAACTCATCAACAATCCCCTCAAAGTCGCCGACGAACTCGTCGAAGGACTGGTCGATGCTTATAACGGCGAATGCCGCTACGTCGGCACCCGGTCCATCATCAAGTCTCTCATTCCCGAGAACAAGGTCGCCCTTCTCGTCGGCGGCGGCAGTGGTCACGAGCCAATCTACCATGGCCTCGTCGGTCGTAATCTCGCCGATGGGGCCGCTTGCGGTGACATTTTTGCGGCGCCTCCGCCGAACATCGTCTTCGAAGCGACCGAGGCGGTCAACCGCGGCAAAGGTGTCCTCTATCTCTACGGAAATTACGCCGGAGATGTCATGAACTTCGATATCGGCGCCGAACTCGCCGACGACGAGGGCATCGAGGTCCGCACCGTCCTGATTTGGGACGATGTCTGCTCCGCTCCGCCTACGCAGAAGCAAAACCGCCGCGGCATTGCCGGTCTTGTCCCCATCGTCAAGATCGCCGGGGCTGCCTCCCAGTCCGTCGAGACGCTTGCCGAGCTCGAAGCCGTTGCGAAAAAGGCCGTCCTCCAGACCCGCTCCGTCGGTGTCTCGATGTCTCCCGGCTCCATTCCCGCGACCGGAAAACCCACCTTTGACATCGATCCGGAAATGATCGGTCTCGGCATGGGCATCCACGGAGAGCCGGGTGTCGGCGAGATCCCGATGGCTCCGGCCGATGAGCTCACTCCCAGGATGCTCAACTACATCTTCGAAGATTTCGAAAATGACGATGAAGTCGAGGCCCTCGCCGCAGGAGACGAAGTCCTTATTTTCGTGAACTCCCTCGGAGCCACCACGATGATGGAGCTGCTCATCGCCCTGCGAGCCGCGAAGAAGTGCCTCACCGAGAAGGGGATCAAAATTTACGACGTCATGGTCGGCCCCCTCGTGACCTGCCAGGAGATGTCCGGTATCTCCTTTTCGATCACCCGCATGGACGACGAACTAAAAAAATACTGGGAAATGCCCTGTCAGTCCGTCTGTTTCAGCAAGATGGAAGGCCGCTACGGAGGTTGATTCAACGGGGTTGAATACTTCGACTAACCCTGTTTAGTCTCATCGAAACACAAGTCATGGCAAAAGAATCACTCAGTATCAACGAAGTCCGCGACATGTTGCTCGCCGTCGCCGACAAAATCATCGAAGCCGAACCAATCCTCACTGATGCGGACCGCGCCCTCGGTGATGGCGACCACGGAGTCGGAATGGAGCGTGGCATGAACGCCGTCAAAGAAGCGCTCGCAGGGAACGAGTTCCCGAATGTGGGTAAAGTCTTCATGGCCATGGGTATGGCCATGATGTCGAGTATGGGCGGTGCCTCGGGCGCGCTCTTCGGCACCCTCTTCCGCGCCGGCGGTAAAGCCATCGGGGACGCCGCGACCCTGACGGGTAAAGAACTCGCCGTCATTCTCAAAGAAGGCACTGAGGGAGTGATGACCCGCGGCGAAGCCAAGCCTGGCGACAAGACCATGGTCGACGCCCTATTTCCCGCCTCGGAAAAAGCGCAGGAAGTCGCCGACCTCCCCGTCAGCGAAGCCCTCGCCGCCGCCGCCGCTGCCGCTGCTGCCGGACGCGACGCAAGCGAAGGCATGATCGCCACGAAAGGGCGCGCCAAGACTCTCGGAGAAAATTCTCTCGGGAAGCCGGATGCGGGGGCCGTCAGTGTCGCCATCATCATGGCTACCATGAGCGACTACGCCTCGGCTTGAAACGTCGTGGGTGCCCCCTCGGAAGAGCCCTGCTGAAGCATTGCGGAACCCGCCGCACGTGCTTTAGTGATTCTCCCATGGCAGCACCCCAAGACGTCTACACGATTCACGATCTCCGCAACTGGGCTGAAGCGACGGCGGAGCTCGAGGCCCCTGCGAGGCTCGCCGTGATCGGTGACCCGGTTGCGCACTCGCGCTCTCCGCAGATGCACCAGCCCGCTCTGCAGGCGGCGGGGATAGACTGTAGCTACGTGCGGCTCCATATTCTGCCCGACGAGTTGCGCGAGGCACTCGCTCTCATCAAGGCGGCGAATTTCATCGGGGTCAACGTTACCATCCCCCACAAAGGCGGCGTTTTCGATGCGGTCGATGACATGACCGATGTCGCCCGCCGCATCGGTGCGGTGAATACCGTCGTCGTCGATGGTGACCGGCTCGTCGGACACAACACCGACGCTCCCGGGATGCGCCGCGCCATTCGCGAGGCCTTTTCGATGGACCTCACCGACCTGCGCGTCATGATCATCGGTGCCGGCGGCGGCGCGGGAAAGGCGGCCGCGGTTCAGTGTGCGATGGACCACTGCGAGCGACTTGTTCTCGTTAATCGCACCGTGGAAAAGGCGCAGGCTCTCGCGGTCGAGTTGCATGATCTCATGAGCGATCCCGAAAAGCTCGAAGGCCCCGCCAACCGGCTCGTCGCGATCCCGTGGGAGGAGCGAGCGATGGAGCGCGAACTTGCCCAAGTCGATCTCATTATCAACGCCACTTCCGTGGGGATGAAGCGCAGTGATCCCGACGTGCTGCCGCAGCGGTTCATCGAGCCCTATCATCTCGTCTACGACATGGTCTACTCGCCGGCGCGAACCAGACTGATCGCCAACGCCGAATCCGAAGGCGCCAAGTCCGCCAACGGACTCGGCATGTTGTTGTGGCAGGGTGCGATCGCATTCGAGTTCTGGTTCAACCGCGAGGCGCCGGTCGAAGCAATGCGGGCCGGACTGGGTAACTGAGAAGGAGACAAGAATTCAGCATCGGGCTCTGAATTTTTTGCATAAGAGACTCGGAGAGTTCGTCCCTCCCGTATCACCGCATGGACCGGGTTCCGGTCACAGGTGAAACAATCAAAAACGAATCAACATCTCTCTTATGAAAGTCATCATCCTCTCAGTCGTCGCTGCTGCCGCCGTTCTGGTCGGGAGCACCACCACCGCCGAAGCCGGTCCCCGTTATTCGATCGGCTACCGTGGCAGTGGCCACGGATATAGCGGGCACTCCTATCGGCCTTCCTACAACGGTTATCACCAGCAGCCTCATTACTCGCACGGTGGTTACTGCGCGCCGCCTTATAAGGTGAGGACCGTCGAGGTAAGCCGCTACACCCAGTGCCGCACCGCCTACCTTCCCTGTGGCCGCCCCTACACTTATCACGTCACCGTGGTGACCTACTGCGATCACTACTCGAACGGCACCACGAGATCCTGGTCACAGACCTTCTCATGATCTCGATCACCTCGGAATTTAGAGGGATTATTGAAAGGTGAAAGATCGAGCCTGCCGCAGAAGAAGAGGATTCGGATTCTGTAGTTTTCAAAAAACCGAAATCCTCTTGCGGGGGACTTGATCGATTGGATCCGGCTGTTGATACCCTCGCTTACTGCATTGGCGATATGATGTTCGCACCAAATGAGAAGGTCGAGAGGTGTCATTTGAGCATCCTCGCCTTCTTCTTGATCGGCTCCAGACGCTAGCGGATCGCCTACACACACCACTGTTCGAAGTATTCCTCAGGCTCTTCACGGCTCAAGCGAATCTCCCGGAACCAGCGGAAACATGCTTTGATCGACCGGCTCCGTCCCGTCTTCAGTTCCAGGTCCTTTAGCTTCTCGAAGTCTGCCCACTCGTCGGAGATGTTTTCCCCGTTACGCAGCCAGTTCCACCTCGACCCTACGAGGCGGGTTTCACCCTCGCCCCGCAGCTTCTTCGCTTCCACCCGCCTCACTTGACCGGCCACCTCGGTAAGATGCTTTAAGACGTGGAATCGGTCGTGAGTAAGATCGGCCCGCTGACAGACTTCAGGTTCCACGAACAACGATGGCAAATTGAGATCCAGTTCCGCGCCATCAAACAATCGACCTCCATGAAGAAAGCCATGCAGCGGATCACGAATCGAAACCACCTACAGGCGCTGATGTATGCGGCCATGATCTTTTCCACCCTCACTGCGAGAGTCTATCGAATAATCGCCATAACCCTGACAAAGCCATTTTTCTTGAGTATGGAGCGATTCGCCGGCTGGCTGAGCCAGACTTTGACATGCCTTCGCTCATTCGATGAAACTTTCGTTTATAACCTGCGCCACCTCCTTCACGACAATAGGAGAAGAAAAACCCTCAGGGCGTTGAACATCAAACTCGTAGACTTAAGCTGACGCGAATGGGTAGCTGCGCAAAGGAGTAGAAGCTCTCGACCCAACGCAGTGGGGCCTGCGCGCCGGTGGCGTGTCAAGTCGCGCGACGATTCGCCTTTCACGATCTCTCACGCAAACTTTTCCAACTCGTCCGCCTCACCGCGCACCGAGACGAGTCCGTCCTCGATTCTTACTACGGCTCCGAAGGGAAGCGCCTCGTTGTCATCGATATGCCCGGCGGAGAGTCCGCAGAGGACAGGGAAGGGGGCACCCGCGAACTGGCGGGAGAGGACTTCCTCTATGCTGACTCCGTCGGCGCCGGGATCACCCTCGGTGAAGGCGCCTATGAGTAGTCCGGCGATGCGGTTGAACCATCCGGCCTGGGACATCGTCGTGAGGAGCCGATCAACTCGGTAGGGGCGTTCGCCAACGTCTTCGAGGAAGAGAATACGGCCGTCGAGCGGAGGAGAATAGGGGGTGCCGATGAGAGCGCCGAGGACGGCTAAATTGCCTCCGGTGAGTATCCCGCTGACGGGCTCAGCGGAAGCGTCATTGATGGACTGCAGGCACCACTGGAGAGGCTGCACTGGGTGCTCGAGAGCCCTGATCCACTTCTCGCGGATGATCTCCGGTGCATTCCCAAGGGCGGCGACCATGGGGGCATGGACAGAACGGACCCCCGCCGCCGTCCAGAGCGCGTGGAGGGCGGTAATGTCGCTGAAGCCGACGATCATCTTATTCGCCGAGCGGATATCCTGGAGGTCGATTCCAGGGAGGAGGCGCGTCGCCCCGAATCCGCCCCGTGCGCAGATAATGGCGTCAATGTCAGGATCGCGGATGGCTTCGTTGAGCTCGGTGAGACGGCGGGTGTCCGCACCGGCGAAGTAGCCGGCTTTGCTGGAAATGTCGGGTCGATGACTGATTTCGTAGCGTTCCGAGAGCCAGGCGATACCTTTTTCGAAGGACTCTTCGTTGAAGGGGCCGGCCGGAGCAATGACGGCGAGGCGAGATCCTCTTCTGACTTGGCGGGGTAGGGGAAAGCTCATGAAGGTCGGGAACAGAAACGGGAACAGCATTGAGCCGTTCCCGTGTTGTTCAACAGTGTTGGGCGAGGGCTCAACTCTCTTCGACGGCGTTGATCATGCCGTAGTCTCCATCTTCCCGACGGTAGATGATGGCGAGCTTGTCGGTCTTGTCATCGTGGTAAAGGATGAAGGGTTTTTCATTCATCTCCATGTCCATGATGGCTTCGTCACTGAAGAGGTGTTTGATTTTGTATCTCTCTTTGTGAATGATGACAGGCTCGTGCTCCGCTTCGGGCTCGAGGGGTATCTCGGCTGAGAAGACCGACTCGGAGATGTAGCGCATCTCTTTCTGCTTTTTCTTGGGACGGTGCGACTTGAGCATGCGCGTCTTGTGCTTGCGCATGCGCCTGGCGATCTTGGAAATCGTCTCGTCAATGGAGGCATACATGTCCTGAGTAGTCGTGTCGGCCTCGATCACAATGTGGTTTGCGCAGAAGAGGATGATTTCCGCGATATGCCTGTTTTGCTCCACGTTGAGAAGGACCTTGGCCTCGATGATTTTGGGATAATCGAGGTGCAAGCCGGCCACTTTTTTCTCAGCATACTCGCGCATTGGCTCCGTGACGGAGACATGGCGTCCGGTGACAGTGATGGGCAAATTGACGTTTGTGACTTGCATAACTAGTGTTGTTCTATTTTTGGGGGAGGGTTCTACTGACTGAGCTGGAATGGTACCAGATTCAGAGGCTTTTTGACAAGCCTGCAGTGATGTTGTTTGAGCTGGCGTGACGCGCAATGACTTGTTGAGATCGACTCGTTTATCGGCTCCCGAAGGCATCCGGCGGGGATGCTACATTGTGAAGCGGTCACCGAGATAGAGTTCGCGGCTGACGGGGTCATTGATGAGGAAATCCCGCGTTCCTTCGCGCAGGACCTTGCCTTCATAGATAAGATAGGCACGGTCGACGAGCTCAAGAGTCTGACGGGCGTTGTGGTCGGTAATGAGGATGGCGAGACCCGATTGGCGCAGGTCTTCGACAATGTTCTGGATCTCGTTAACGGCGATGGGATCAACGCCGGAGAAAGGTTCGTCGAGCATGAGAAGGCTCGGGGTGGTGACGAGGGAGCGGGCGATGGTAAGACGCCGTTTTTCCCCGCCGGAGCAGGTCAGGGCGACGTTCTTGCGGATATGGGTAATGCTGAAGCGCTCGAGGAGTTCCTCGCAGCGCGACTGACGCTCTTTGCGGGAGATATCGAGGGTCTCCATCACGGCCATGATGTTTTCCTCGACGGTGAGTTTGCGGAAGATGGACTCTTCCTGCGGCAGGTAACCCATCCCGAGCCGGGCTCGCCGGTACATGGGCATGTTGGTGACATCGTTACCGTTGAAGAGGACCTGGCCTTCGTTGGGCGGGACTAGCCCGACGATCATGTAGAAGCTCGTCGTTTTTCCCGCTCCGTTAGGGCCTAACAGGCCGACAATCTCGCCGGGACGGACGTTGATATCGACACCGTTGACGACGGTACGGCCGTCGTAAATTTTCACGAGTCCGCGAGTGTCGAGAAGGAAATGGTCGTTCGCGGGTTTGGGAAGCCTTGCATCGCTCTCAAAGCGCAGGTCCGCCTTGTTAGTCGAGGGGCGGTTGCGGGACCGCTGTGGATCGGCTGGCTCGGGCTCGGGCTCGGGTGATGGAGTTTGCTCGGGTAGAGAGGGGGTAGGAGCGTTGATCGGGGGGGCTGACTTGGTTTTTACCGGGGCGCTTTTCTCGAGGGGGGCGAATTCGAGATTCGGGAAATCAGGGAGATCATCGGCATCGTGGAGAAATTCCTCGTCCTCGACGACGTGTATCGTGGGATGTGCATTAGGTAACGGAGTGGCGGGAGGCGAGGCCACCGCGCGGGACGGCGGGTGCTCGAGGGGGTGCGGTTCGATATCGGCTGGCGGGCGCAGTTTGACCGGTTTTTTGACTTCCGCGGACTCGTTTGCTGCTGCTACCGCAGGTGATGGTTCAAGCCTTACGGTGGGAGGCTCTTCGAGTTCGTCGGAATAGCCGGTCTTGCGTTTGGGACCCTTGACGCCGAAAAGTTCGGCGAGTTCATCCCTTTCGTTGGTGTAACTCATGCGTAAGAGGTGTCCGCTTGCGGATTAACGTAATCCTTCAAAAGCGTTTCCGAAGGCGTCGATTCCGGGGTCGTTCTTTTCCATGCCGCCCTTTTTGCCTTCTTTGTCTCCGTCTTTCTGCTCGACGGGGATGACGATCTGGCTGCGGTCACCGACGATTTCAAATAGTCCATTTCCCCGCATGATGATCTGGGCGTCCTGGGAGTTAGTTTTAACAAATCTCTCGCCATCCTGAATGTAGGGTGGGCCGCCGGATAGAATGACATCTTTGGTGATCGCGTTGTAGTCGGCGATTCGAGCAAAGGCAATTTGAGTTTTAGGCTTCCCTTTTTCATCAACCGCGACACGGCGAATTTCCACCATCCCGCCGGATGCAATCGCCCTCTCAAAATCACCTCCTTCACTTCCTGCAGCCCTCTTGTCCATTCCTACCCCCTTCGCCGTGTGTATTTCCAATTTGTCACATTTCATGTTGATGTCGTTGTAGTCGATAACAACATTTCCTGTAAACAGCAGTTTCCCCTTCGAACTGTCCATCGTCGCATTGTTAGCGTTGATCTCCATTCCGTTCCTTTTTGCTGACGCTGCAGCCGTAGTGGCCCCCGCAGCATACTTCTTCGCAAGCGGCTGGGGCGCGGGGATTTCTCCGGGAGTGAGACCGGGGGAATCGGGTATCATAGGCTGGGTGGGGGCTGCTCCGGCGATGGCATCGACGGCGGTGTTGGCCATGGCGGGCGATTCGTCATCGGTCCGGAGGGAGCCGATCGCGGAAGGGAGGTTGGCACCGGTGCCTGTTGCGGTCGCCCCGGCAGGATTGGCCGCTTCACCTGGCTCGAGGGGCATGGCGACGGGGGTGGGGACTCCGCCTGAGATGCCGGGGGCGGGGCGCGTCGCGGGGACGTCTTCGATGATGGCGGCGGCCTCGGGGGCAAGTTGCTTCACTGCCTCGGTGGCTTTTTCGACGATTCCCGATTCTTTCACCGCGGCGACGGCGGACTTCAATTTCTCGGGGTCTACTTTGTCTTTGTTGTCGGCAAAGACCTTGGTCATCTGGCGAACGGCTTCCTCTGGATCGAGGCCCGAGGCATCAAGATTTTCAGAGTCGATCTTAGCCTCTTCGAGAGCGGCGGCAGGGTCTTCCTTCACGGTCCGCAGCATGTTGCGAAGTCGCGGATCCGACATGATGGAAGTCGCCTTCTCTTTCGCCTCTGCAGCGAGGTCTTCCTGGGCGAAGAGGGGGAGGCTCCCGCCGACCAGTGCGACGAGCGCAAAGACGAGGGTGAAAAGTGGAGCAGGATGGTGATTCATGGAATGATGCGTGTAAAAAATGAGTTTCAGGGGGTAGCTGAGGCGGGCTTTGCGGCGGCGGCCCCCGGCACGCCGAAGCCGAGGGCGAGGTCGCCGACATCGGAAACGACGACTTTTACGTTTCCGATAAGACGTGCGATCTGGGTGTTGGCCTGGAAGGTCATCTTGTCGCCGGTCATGGTGAAGCGGGGCTGCTCGATGCGTGAGGGGGTCTTGCTGGCGAGCTCTCCGATGACGAGATCGTAGGAAGCTTCGTCCATGGAAATGGTCGTTTCGGGTTCACCGGCGTTATTGTAAACGTGGACGATGAGGTTCACGAGATCCAAATACTGCTCGTCGACGCGAATGACGGAGTCAGCGGTCATGACAGACTTGAGGGTGTCGTCAGTGTAGGAGGGAATCGCGACGCCTTTAAAAACCCGTCCGATGGGAAAGTTCGTGGTGAGTTCATCCGGCAGAGCTCCCTTAAGGGCTTCTTCGGCGAGCGCTATCTCGCCGGTTTCCCGCCTGGCGAGCTTTTCCCCGCCCTTTTCCGGGTGATCGCCTTTTTCAGTGACTTCGGCGGCCGGTTTTTCCTCTTCTGCCGCGACGCGGGGCGACGTCAGGTTCCAGGCGGAGGCGAGGCTCAGCAGGAGAATATAGTGGATGAGGTAAAGGCGGATCATGCCGGGCGGCGAACGAGCGTGTAGATCTCGCGGAGTTGGTTGAGGACGTCGCCGAGTTTGGCAAGGGGGACCTGATTCGGCCCGTCGCTGAGGGCCCTGGCGGGATCGGGGTGGGTCTCCATAAAGACGCCGTCGCACCCTGCTGCTACAGCAGAGCGGGCGAGGAGAGGGGCGAGGCGGCCGTCTCCTCCACTCGTGGTCCCATCCCCCCCGGGCCGCTGTACGGAGTGGGTCGCATCGAAGACGACTCGCAGTCCGTCTTCTTGCATCCAGGGGATAGATCTCATGTCCGCGACCAAATTGTTGTAGCCGAAGCTGGTTCCCCGCTCGGTAAAAAAGTAATTTTCACAGCCGAAGGCGTCGAGCTTGTCGGCTATATTCTTAACGTCCCACGGTGCGAGAAATTGGCCTTTTTTTACGTTCACGACCCGACCTGACCTGGCAGCGGCCTCAATGAGGTCGGTCTGGCGACAGAGAAAAGCGGGAATCTGGAGGACGTCGATGAACTCCGAGGCGATCTCAATCTCTCCGGCGGTATGGACGTCGGTCGTCACCGGCACTCCGAGCTCGGCCCCGACATCGGCGAGGAGTCGGCAGCCCGCCTCGCACCCGGTACCCCGGAATGACTGGATGGAACTGCGATTGGCCTTATCGTAACTGGCTTTAAAGACAAAATCGACCCCGGCCGCATCGGCGATGGCGCGAATCGCCGGGCCGATCTCGCGGATGAAGGCCTCTGACTCGATGACGCAGGGACCAAGAATAAAAAGCGGTTTTTCCCCGCCCAAGCGGTGCCTGCCAATCGCGACGGTTTTTGGTGTAGTCCCCATGTGAAGGGTAAAACCTAGCGCCGGGTTGCTCCGGAGGCAAGCGCTAGGAGCCCGCCGGACTTAGCTTGCCCGGTCGTGAAAACAGGGATTTCGGCCCGGATTCCCCTCGTTTTATGATTCGTTTTCACACGAAATCTTTGGGCTCATGAAAATTCAGTCTTAAAACCGTATCCCCCGGTCAGTCGCTCTCTTTCTGACAGGCTCGGGGGGATGAAGTAATCTCTCGTGAATTCTCTGGACCTCTCGGCCTCTCTCGATACACTGTCGAGTCACTGTCGA
>JANQVJ010000076.1:0-23235 GCA_030730365.1 Verrucomicrobiales bacterium | reverse complement strand
CACTGTCGAGTCACTGTCGATTCTTCGAAAGGCAGAGTTCGAAGTCGAGGATTTACATGGAAGAAGTTGAGGAAAAACGACCGCTGGTCAATCACTGTCCCGAGTGCGGGAAAGCTCTCGACGTCTCTGGCATGGGACCTTTTGCGAAGATCGAGTGCCCGCATTGCTCGGCTTCGGTGCGGGTCCGCACGACGATGGGCCAGTATCAGATCGTGGGGCTGCTCGGCGAGGGCGGGATGAGCCAGGTCTTCCGTGCCGTGGACATTAATCTCGGCCGCGAAGTGGCGCTGAAGATCCTGCATCAGTCGCTCAGCAGTGACGGCGCTTTGACTTCGATGTTCGAGCGCGAGGCGAAGCTGACAGCGTCGATCGTGCATCCGAATGTGGTCAAAGTCTTCACGGTGGGAAATGATCACGGGTATTTCTTTATCGCGATGGAGCTGGTCAACGCGATTAGTCTGGACCGGCTCATCGTCAACAAAGGGTCACTCTCCGAGTCCGAGGTGCTCGCGATCGCTCTTGATGTGACGAACGGGCTCAAGGCGGCGCATGGTGAAGATCTTATCCATCGCGACATCAAGCCCGGGAACATGCTCGTAACTGGCGAGGGCACGACGAAGCTCGTCGATTTCGGTCTGGCGGTGCAGCAGGGAGGGCAGGATGAGTCCGAGGATCTCTGGGCGACGCCCTTTTACGTGCCGCCGGAGAAACTCGACGGTGATCCCGATACGTTTAAAGGCGATATCTACAGTCTCGGTGCGACGCTCTACCATGCGCTCGCGGGGAAGCCGCCCTTCGAAGCTAATACCGCCTCGATTGAGGAGTTGAAGGAGACCAAGAAGAGTCTCGTCGATTTAAAGTCGGCCGCTCCTGGCCTCTCGAAACAGGTAATACGCCTTGTCGAAAAAATGATGGCCTACGCTCCCGCGGACCGCTTTCAAAGTTATGACGAAGTTATCGCACAGATCGAAGAGGTGCAGAAGCGCCAATTCGGGATCGACCCGGGTGGTCGCGTCCGCAAAGGGAACAAGCGGACGCGGTATGCCCTCATGGGGGCGGGCCTGGTGGTCGTCGTGATCTTCGGAATCGTTGTGGCGATGGTGAATAAAGAGGATCCGGAAGAGGAAGGGGAGCTCGGGCTCGCGACGGGAGAGCGGGTCATCAGCGCCGGAGACAGCGCCATCACCGAGCAATTTCTCGGGGCGCGGGAGCTCCTCGCGAAGGGGGATTTCAAAGAGTCCGAGCAGGTCTTTGATGCACTCATCGCCGAGCCGGCCGTGCCGGCCACGACGAAGATTTGGAGCCATTACTTCCGTGGCATGCTGAACCTTTACTCGGGCAATGAAAAAGCCGCCCGTGAGAGCTTCGTGAATGTCCTGAGGACCGAACCCGGTGCCGAGGATGCCTCAAGCGAAGCCATATTGTTCACGAAAAAGACCGCCGGAGGTCTCTCGGGCCCCCTTCCTCTGTTAAAGGAAGATGCCCTTTTCGCACCGGGATCGATTGAGGTGCTCGGCCTGCTCACGGCGGGGCTGAAAAACTGGCAGAGTGGCGAGTTCGAATCCGGGGTGGAATTTCTCAATGCCTTCCTTGAGAGCAGCCCTCCCGCCGGCTCTGAATGGGTCGATCAGCTCAAAAGCTCGGCGCAGCCGTTCCTCAGTGACTTTTCCGTCATCAAGGATCTTCCCAATCCCTCGGCTGCCCGTGTCGGGGCCCTCGCCGGGCAGGAGATTATTCTGAAAAAAGCGACCGAGTCTCTTAAGACGCGCGGCGCAGCCCCTCGACTTGTGAAAATCCGGCTCAATCGCCTCGATGAGATTCGCGAATTCGCCTCAGCGAGAGCAATAGATCCCGCTCAGGCGCCAACCGTTAAGCCTGCTCCTACCGATGCCGTGCCGCCGAAGCCCGCGATGCCCGTTGCGCCGACGGTTCCGGTTGCCGGATCGGACCCTGCTGCCCTCGAGGAGATCGCCCGACTCAAGACGCTCGTGAGTTCGCTCCAGAGCCTCGCCGACACCCTTCTCTTTTCCGGTGCGGTCGATAAGCTCGAGGCCGAGCCTCTTGCGACCGAAACAGGTAGGACGATCCGTGCCGGGCTGATTCACGGTTACGGGCAGGCTGGGCAGTTTATCCCCGTAATGGCGGGGGCACTCACTCAGAATCGATACGAAGGAGTCATCCGCCGCCGCGCCGGGAAACCGATCGAGGCCGCCATCACCGGAGCGGACGACACGGTCTTCATCGTCGATCTGGGCTTCGGACCGAACGAGGTCGAAGTCGAGACTTTTGCCCCTGACTGGCTTGTCGAGACCGCTGCAGCCCTCCTGCCCGAACTCGCTCCTGAGTCGGCCGCTTCGTGGGAGAAATTGATTTTCTTTGCTCTCATGACCGGCCAGGGCGCTCAAGTCGGAGCCACCGCCGATCAGCTTGCCGCGATCAATCCCGACTTTGCGAAACGCTGGGAGTCGATTCGCGCGCTGCGCTGAGTAACGGATCCGGCCTTCTACAAAATTGGACAGTGCTTGTAATAGCGCCTGCCAGTGACGAACGTAATCTCTTCATATGGCAGGAAAAGACGACGACGGAAAAAGCGGTTTACCCGACCCCGAGGAAATCTCACGGAAGCTCTCCGAGTTTCTCAAATCGAGTTTCGGTGATCATGTTACCTTTTCGACGATGGGCGAAGGGGGGGATCCTTTTGCGGGCGGGCCCGAAACTTCGGGTGAAGGTCACGATTTGCGTGAAAAAGAGGGGGTCGATGTTTTTGATTTTGATCTCATTCCTCGTCAGATCAAATCGCATCTCGATCGATTTGTAATCCGTCAGGATGAAGCGAAGAAGGCCCTCGCGATCGCGGTGTGCGATCACTATAACCATGCAAAATACCTGCGCCGCCTCGAAGAGCAGGATCCTGAAGCCGCTCGCGGGATAGAGTATGCGAAGCAGAATGTCATCATCGTAGGCCCGACCGGGGTGGGGAAGACCTACCTCGTGAAGCACATCGCCGAGCTCATCGGAGTGCCTTTTGTCAAAGCCGATGCCACGAAATTTTCCGAGACCGGTTACGTCGGCGGTGATGTGGATGATCTCGTCCGTGATCTCGTGCGCAAGGCTGATGGCGACGTCGAGCTGGCGCAGTATGGCATCGTATACATCGACGAGATCGACAAGATCGCCTCGTCGGGCGGAGCCGGCGGGCGGGATGTGAGCGGTCGGGGAGTGCAGACGACTTTGCTGAAGCTGATGGAGGAGACCGAGGTCCCCGTGCGAAATCCGCAGGACATGCAGTCGCAGATGCAGGCCATGTTCGAGATGAGCCGCACCGGCAAATCGACGCGCGAGTCGGTCAACACACGCCATATCCTCTTTATCGTGAGCGGGGCTTTCTCGGGCCTCGAGAAGATCATCGATAAGCGACTTCGCCAGGGACCGATCGGCTTCGTCGCCGACGCGGAGAGCGGCGCAGTGGCAAAGGGAAAAGATCCCGGCACGCAGGACTTTATCGACTTCGGCTTTGAGGCCGAGTTCATCGGTCGTCTTCCCGTGCGGGTCGTCTGTGATCACCTCGAGGCGGAAGATCTCTTCAATATCATGAAGCACTCCGAGGGCAGTCTCATACGCCAATACGAGCGCGAGTTCGAGGCCTACGGGATTCAGGCACGTTTCACTGACGGCGCTCTTGGGAGGATCGCTGCGAACGCTGCTCTCGAGAAGACCGGAGCGCGCGGACTCATGACCGTGTGCGAGCGACTCCTGCGCCATTTCAAATTCGAGCTGCCGGGAACGACGCTCACTGAACTCGTCATCGACGACGCTCTTGTGGGAGATCCGGCAGGGATCCTCGAGCGTCTTCTCGCCCAGGCCGGACCGGTCGGAGACGCACGGGTCATCAGCGAGATCGCGGCCTTTCGCCGGAAGTTTGAGCAGGATCACGGGGTCCGCCTCTCCTTTGAAAACGACGCCGTCGCCCGCGTCGCGGCTCTCTCGGGCGAGCGGGGCCAGAGTGTCCTGCAGCTCTGTGAGGAAAAATTCCGCGACTTCCAGTTCGGCTTGCAGCTCATCCGCAAGAACACTGGGCGGAAAACCTTCCAGGTGACCGGAGAGGCGGTCGACGATCCCGATCGTTTCCTCAGCAATCTCGTCGTAGCAAGCTACCGCGAGGAGCCGGAGACTGAGAGTGAAACGGAGCGCTAAACGTCGACACGGGCGCAAGGGCCGTTCAGGTATGCTTGAGGTGGCGGGTTACGGCAAGTGCGGCGAGTGTAGCGGATCGCTGCGGAGCATGCTTCTCCATGGAAGGAGAAAAAGTCGGAGCTCGCTGAAAACCGTAGCGGAAGATGCCAATCTTCTACCGCGCTGCCCCGCGACTGCCGGACCGACGAGGGGAATTTTGGCAAATTCAAGGAGCGGCCGATGAGAGCCATTCGCGCAGGATTTCTTCCGCGCCGCGCGGGTCCCCCGGGGCACGGTCGAGGAGAGGGAGATCCTGATTAACGACGATGCGCCGGATAAGGGCATCGTTGTCCGTTTCCTCCTCTGTGGGTTCGCCTTCGAAGACCGAGGGGTGCACGACGACGACGTCCCATTCGCGTTTGCCCCGGCTGAGGCTGTTCGAGGCAATCCACATCTGGGTACGGATGAACTGTTCGCGGCCGTCCGCAGTCGCGCTGCGCGGGATCGCCACAAAGACGAGGGTGGGAGTGAGCGGGCGCACGCGATGGGCGGCATCTTTCATCAGGAGGTATCGGCTTAGGCCCTCCGTCGGCCAGGGGATACCCCCCACATTGGCGCCGGGGAATCGCTCTCTCAGGGCCTCGCCGACAAAAGTATCAAAAGGCGGCATTGCCAGGATCTTGACCGCGTCGCCGGCTTTGAGCCGGGCCATCGTGAATCCGAGGTGCGGGGCGGCGGGGCCTTTGTCTTCGAGCGTGGTCTTCTGTCCCGTGATTGTCTGCGCGAGGGACTCGGCGAGACGGCGATGACCGCCGAAATTCGGGTGGATCTCGTCGCTCATGGAGAGTCGCCAGGTCTCAGGATCCCGGGCTTTCAGGGCGTCCATTTCCCGGTAGGTGTCGCAGAGCGGTACGGTCATCTCCCGGGCGACGGCGCGCGTCACCTCGCTATAGGCAAAGACTTTTTCGAGAGGGCGCTCGGGCGTGGTGAGGACTGCGTTCGGCGTGCAGAGGATAACCTCGGCTCCTCTCGCACGGCATTGCCTCACAATCTCCACGAGATTTTTGCGGTAGGCCTCGATCGGCAGTTTTGCGACATCGTTGAGGCCGAACATCACGGTGACGAGATGGGGCTTGTGCGCGAGGACATCCTGCCCGATGCGGCCGAGCGCGTTCGCCGTGCTGTGTCCGCTGCGACCGGCATTGATGAGAGTGAGGTCAGACTCCGGGCGGATCTGTTGGATCGCCTCGACGAGGAGTTCGCCGTAGGCCTGTCGCCCGCCGGTGTGGTAATAGAGACCGGTGACACTGTCGCCGAAGGCCACCATGCGTACCTGTTTTTCTCCCGAGGTAAGAATCTCGCGGATACGGTTGAGCGCCGGCGTCTCCGCGTGGAGGGATTCCGCCAGCATTAGCAGGGGGAAAAAAGCGAATGAGATAAAGCGGATCATGAGCGTTCCCGTGAGCATGATAGAAATTCTCCTCGTGGGCAAGTCTGCGGATTTTCTCTATCCTGGCACGGGTGAGAGTTTGTGTTTCGCGGCGGAGCGGGTAAATAAAACTTAGCCATGCGATTTTTTGTGACGAGTTCCCTCTATTATTATGCGTCCGGACCGTCCAGCCTGCTTTGCTCGATCAGGTGCGCGAAGACTCCGGGTCAGAAGGTGACTAAAGAATCGATTACGACGAGCCGCGAACTAATCCGGTCGGACCTCCTCATCGGGAACGAACGGAATCAGTTTACCCGCTTTGAGATCGAGGAGAGCGGCGACCTCGCCTTGCATTATCTTGCGACTGCCAGGGCTACCTTCGCCACGATCCCGCTTGAGACGGCGGACTGTGAAAAACCACAGGATCTTGAGGCGAAGGTCATCCCGTATCTTTTTCCGAGTCGGTATGCACCGTCGGACCGCTTGCGCTCGGCGGCGCAGGATCTCTTCGGTGGGATCAAGGGCAAGCTCAGTCAGGTCCTCGCGATCGAGGAGTGGCTCTTCCAGCACATCTATTACGCCTTCGGCACGTCGATCGAGCAGTCCTGCGCTCGAGACACGCTCGAGCTCCGCACCGGGGTCTGCCGTGACTTTGCCCATCTCGGGATCTCGTTTTGCCGGGCCCTCTCGATTCCGGCACGCTACGTCACAGTTTACGCCTACCAGCTTTTCCCGCAGGATTTCCATGCGGTCTTCGAGGTCTATGTCAAAGGCATCTGGTACCTTGTCGACGGTACCCGCAAGGCTCCGCTCAACGGGATGATACGCATCTCCACCGGTCGCGACGCGAGTGACTCGGCGGTTGCTTCCCTCTTCGGGGCGATTCGCGGTCAGGGGCTTTTTGTCGAGACTGTTATCGCCGAAGCCGAAACGGAGGAGTTCGTGCCCCTTTATCGCGGCTGCCTTCTGGATCGGGGTGAGATGCTCTACCTGGAATAATTCTTCGGCATGGAAAAGCCAAAGTCAGACCGGCTCCAGATGGGCATCGCTGCCCTCAGTTTGCTCGCGATCATGATCTATCTCGTGATGCGCTTCGCTCTCGGCTTGGCGCCGGGACTCGCGCAGGTTCCCTTGTGGTTCGCCTATCTCTTTGGCGGGGTTCCGCTCGTATGGGGGCTTTTGGGTAATCTTTGGCGCCGCGAGTTCGGCTCGGATCTGCTCGCAGGCCTCTCCATTGTCACGGCCGTGCTCCTCGGGGAATACCTCGCGGGGACTCTCGTCATCCTCATGCTGTCCGGAGGCGAAGCGATCGAGGCTTATGCCGTTCGTCATGCTTCATCCGTCCTCGCTGCGCTGGCGAAGCGGGTGCCCTCGATCGCTCACCGGCGCCAAGGCGTCTCTTTTGAAGATGTCGCGCTCGATCAGGTGGCGGTGGGGGATCTTTTGGAAATACTTCCGCACGAGGTGTGCCCGGTCGACGGCACTGTCGTCGAGGGGCGCGGGGTCATGGATGAGTCCTACCTCACCGGGGAACCCTATCAGATATCAAAAACGCCCGGTGTTTCCGTGATCTCGGGAGCTCTCAACGGGGAGACATCTCTCACGATACGGGCCGACCGGCTCGCGGTGGACTCGCGTTACGCGAAGATCATGGAGGTGATGCGCGACTCCGAAGAGAAACGTCCCAAGATGCGCCGTCTCGCCGATCAGCTCGGGGCCGTTTACACCCCTGTCGCGGTGGCGCTCGCGGTTCTCGCCTGGATCATCAGCGGAGACCCGGTCCGTTTCCTCGCTGTGCTCGTCGTGGCGACGCCTTGCCCGCTCCTCATCGCCATTCCCGTGGCCATTATCGGTTCGATTTCACTCGCGGCAAAGCGGGCCATCATCGTGCGCGACCCGGGCATCCTCGAGACGATCGATACCTGTGAGTCCGTCATTTTTGACAAGACCGGCACGCTCACCTATGGCAAGCCCGAGTTGGTGGATAGCTCCTCGGCTCCGGGGCTGGATGCGGGCGAGGTGCTCAAGCTCATTGCCAGTGCCGAGGTCTATTCCAAGCACCCTCTTGCGTCGGCCATTGTCGAGGCCGGACGCAAGGCCGGGGGTCTCTACGAAGTCGACGAAGTGAGTGAAAAGCCTGGGCAGGGGATGACCGCGAAGCTTCAGGGACACACGGTGAAAATCACGAGCCGCAAGCAACTCGCTCTCGATCTACCGGATGAAGTCACCATGCTGCCGTCTGTCGCCGGTGGTCTCGAATGCGTCGTCATCCTCGACGGGCGTTACGCCGCGACCTTCCGCTTTCGCGACGAACCCCGGCCCGAGGGCAAGGCTTTCATTCATCACCTCGGGGGGCGGCACGGCATCCACCATTCCATGATCCTTTCCGGAGATCGGCAGTCCGAGGCCGAGTACCTCGCCGCCCGCGTCGGGATCAGCGATGTCCGGGCCGGCAAGAGCCCTGAGGAAAAGCTCGCCATCGTGCGCGAAGAGACCGCGCTCCGCCGCACTCTCTACGTGGGCGACGGAATCAACGACGCGCCCGCCCTCATGGCCGCCACCGTGGGGATCGCCTTCGGACAGAACAGCGATGTCACCGCCAAAGCGGCCGGAGCCGTCATCATGGACAGCTCCCTGCGCAAGGTCGATGAGCTCATCCACATCAGTCGCCGCATGCGCCGCATCGCCCTGCAAAGTGCCGTCGGCGGCATGATTCTGAGTGTCGTGGGGATGCTCTTTGCCGCGGCCGGCTACCTCCCGCCCGTCGCCGGAGCGATCACGCAGGAGATCATCGACGTCCTCGCCGTTCTCAATGCCCTGCGTGTCGCGCTGCCGCCAAAGAGTCTCACGGATTATTGAGTGGGAATCTGATAAGGAGAAGAGCAGAACGGGTCTCCAAGCCCGCTCGGAAAAGCGACGGGAAGAGGGTGTGGTTGATGAACGGAGATTAGGATTAAGACTCTGAACGTCATCACGTCCCTGCCGCGGGCCATTTTAGGCTTCTGTTTTCTGGAGATCCGGCAAAGCATTGGCATGATGAAACGAACCGCTTTTTCCCTTTCTCTTCTTGCCTGCCTCGCGGCGATGGCGGCATCTGCGACCGCTCAGGAAAAAACCGCGACGACCGAGCCCGCCAAAGAATCCGCTGCGGCGCCTGCTGAGCCCGTGAAACCGCTCCGCATCATCGCCTTTGGGGCCCACCCCGATGATCCCGAGTTTCAGATCGGCGGGTGTGCGATCAAGTGGACCAAACTCGGGCACAAGGTCAAGCTCGTCGCCTGCACTAATGGCGACATCGGTCACTGGGGCATGTCGGGCGGTGAACTTGCGCAGCGCCGCACCGCCGAGGTGCAGGAGGCCGCCAAACGCATGGGCACCGAGGTCGAGGTCCTCGACATCCACGACGGTGAGCTCCTCCCGACCCTCGAGAACCGCAAGACCATCGTGAAGCTCATCCGCGAGTGGGATGCCGATCTTGTCTTTTCCCACCGCCCTTACGACTACCATCCCGATCATCGCAACGTTGGCCTGCTCGTGCAGGACGCCGCCTTCATGGTCATGGTGCCCTACTTCTGCCCCGACGTTCCCTCGATGAAGAAAAATCCCGCTTTTTTCTTTTTCCCTGACGGATTCACCAAACCCTATCCGTTCACCCCGACCCTCGCCGTCTCGATCGACGACGTCCTCGACGAAAAAGTGCTGGCCCTTGATGCGCTCGAGTCCCAAGTCTACGAAGGCGGTGCTCTTGGTGACGCCACGACCCGGGGAAAACGATTCGGCGATGATCCCGTGCGCCGGCTCAAGTTTCTCGCCACGAGCTGGTCGAACCGGCATTCGAACATCGCCAATAAGCACCGCGAGACCCTCCTCGAATGGTACGGTCCCGAAGCCGGAGCCACCGTCAAACACGCCGAGGCCTTCGAGCTTTGTGAGTATGGTTCCAAGCCTTCCAAAGAGCAGCTCCGCATTCTTTTTCCCTTCTTTAAATGATGAAAAACACGCTTCCTTCTTTCGCAAAATGCCTCGGTGCGGTTATCGTCGCCGCCATGACTTCGGCGACCATTCTTCCTGCGCAGGAGACGGCTGGAAAAACCTCCCTCCGCATTCTCTGTTACAACATCCACTACGGACAGGGCAACGACGGGGTCTACGATCTCGAGCGGCTCGCCGAAGTAATCAAGGCGGTCAAGCCCGACCTCGTCGCCCTGCAGGAAGTCGACGTCATGGTTCGCCGTTCCGGCAAAGTCCACCAGGCCTCGAAGCTCGGTGAGCTATGCGGACTGAAGACTTTCTACGGGCCCACTCAGCATTATGAAGGAGGGCTCTACGGTAATGCCATTCTGACCAACCTGCCGGTCAGCGATGTCCTCATCCAGCCGCTCCCCTACACCGACGCTACCCCCGAGCTGACAACCTACCCGCGCGCTGCGATCGCCGTGACGGTCACTGCACCCGACGGGAAACCGTTGCGCTTCATCAGCACACACTTCCAGCACAATGTCGAGAGTGATCGTGTCAATCAGGCTCATGCTATCAACGAGCTCTTTGCCGCCGGGGGGGACGACCTGCGATCCATCCTCGCCGGTGACATGAACGCCATCCCCGGTTCCGAGCCGGTCAATCTATTGCTCACGAAATGGCAAAACGCCATCGACGAGGCCGCCGCCCCGACGGTGCCGTCGCAGAACCCGACTTCGCGGATCGATTATATTTTTTATCGGTCGATGGGGCAGTTTCAGGTCGAGGAAACCCGTGTCATCGATGAGTCAATCGCCTCTGATCACCGACCGGTTTTTGCCGTGCTGAAGCTCGTTGCGGAGTGAAGGTAGCCGAGCCCGGCCCGGGCGAGGGGTGGGCTCGCAATTTGCGTTGTGCGTTCACACCGGCAGGTTCTTCCAAGGAGGCACGACATTCCTGTCGTGCGGCTAGCTCCGTCTTCCTCCGCGTGTCCGCAAAAAAAGGGCGACAGAAATGTCGCCCCTCCTTGGTCCCCGAAACAGAGTCGACTCCCAATCAGCTCCTCCGCCGACCGCCGACCGCAAGCCATCTTTCGCTCTACGAGCAACGAAGCCAGGCCGACCGACGACCGCATCCTCACTTCAACACCCCATCCGCGATCGTCCCGTCCTCACCCATTTTCCCCGTCGTCCAAAGGATGCCGCGGGTGACGAGATCAAGATAGCGATCGTCGGCAACGGTTTCGTTGTTGTGTCCGATCGTGGTGCTGAAGATTCGGGTTTTGTCAGGTCCGTAGAGATTCGTCCAAACGACGACCGCTTCCACCTCCTTGCCCTTGGCATTCGGATCGGGGGCTTCGCCTTTTTTCGGGCGGGGCATCTGGGTCTGGAGCCCTTTTGCGAGCGGGGTCGCGCCCGGGAAGATCTGAATGTTATTGTAGAGTTCTTCATTCACCGTGGTCCAGTTCGCGAGGCCTTTGGTGAGTGGATGCGTCGGATCGTTGTAGGTAATCGCAATGGGAGACTGCGGACCGTGGCCGGTCGACTGGATTCCAAGCATCTCGAACCAGCCTGCGTTGTCGGCTCCAGCGGCGACGGGCTCTTGAATGTTGCCCCAGCGGTAGCTGTGCATCGCGCAATGGAGGTTCACCGCGGGGACACCCTTGCGATGGGCGTCGAGGATGCGTTTGACGTAGACCGGATCAGTCACCGAAGCAGAGCACTCATCGTGGATCACGACGTCGTAGCCCTCGGCCCAGTTGTCCTTTTCGTAAATGGGGAAAGTTGCTCCGGTCGATTTGTCGGGATTATACTCGATCTCGACGGTTGCATTGAGTCGGGACTCGATCCCGACCTTCAGCAGCGTCTGCTGCGTTTCGTAGTCGTGACAGCAGCCGCCGAGGACGAGGAGGATCCGGAGAGGAGCGGGTTTCTTGTCATCGGCCGCCTGCACCAGGAACCAGCCGGCAAGGCTGACTGTGAGAGCGATAAAAAGAGGCAGGGTTTTTTTCATGTGGAGGGAGAATGCACGGTTCCCGCGCCTCCGTCGAGCGGAATTCTCGGCGGTTGGCGGTGGCGCGTTGCCGCACAAATAAAGACACCGAACGGAAAATTAGTAAAAAGGTGATTGAGGCCCATTGCCTCATAACCTAGGACACCGTAGCCCACAGCGGAGGCGACATGAGCAGGAGTGTCCTATGAACCCTGACGGCGATTGACATCTAGACCCTTAGCTCATTCGCGTCAGTTTAATATCCCAATACGATAAAAATAAATGAGTTATGTGATGTTTAACTTGGCTCAAAGCTTCGGTCCACAGGCTTGCTATGATTCTGAAAATCCTTTTGGGACGATGCCTCATTTGATCAGTCGACTTCACGGAACTGCGGAGGTGGTTCTTGACAACGATAAACCGCTTGAGACTCTGCTTCAGGCAACGATTAATCCACACTTAATCTGAGGGTGCGGGTCACCGTTAAGAGATATAGTGTTCGCCTTATCGTGATTCGATTGCCTGAGGAAATAGCCAGTCGGCGGCAAGAGCAGAAGAAAGACAAACCCATTCGTGAAGGATGGAACCTTTACCTCACTGATCTGAAAGAAATTCAATACTTCATGGAAGAACTCGTCAGGTTTTACGAACAAAGATGGCAAATTGAGATCCAGTTCCGCGCCATCAAACAACCGACCGCCATGAAGAAAGCCATGCCGTGGATCACCAATCGAAACCATCTACCGGCCCTGATGTAGGCGGTCATGATCTTTTCAACCCTCACTGCGAGAGTCTATCGAATGATCACTGTAACCCTGACAAAGCCATTTTTTGAGTAGGGAGCGGGTTGCCGGCTGGCTGAGTCAGTCCCTTACTTTCCTGCGCCCCCTCGATGAAATCCTTGATTACGACCTGCGTCACCTCCATCGTGATAACCCAAAAAAGGACACTCAGGTCGTAAAATATCAAACTCGTAGACTTAAACTAACGCGAATGGAGAAGCGGTCGAAGTCCTTCGAGGAGGCAGCTGCTTTGGAGGACGAAGGCGCAGGGGAATTCCGCGATAGGGCATGAGATTCCCGCAGCGGAGATTTCCCCGACGGAGGGCCACTTCCACGGCAATGCGGGGTGCTACACTAGGGCGGCCCCGTCTTTGTTATTAGAGGCAGCGAATGAGGAGGCTTTGTTAGGGAAAGTCGGCGAGGAGGCGGTCGAGACCTTCGAGGTTCTCGCGCAGTACCTCCTCGACGTCGCGTGTGGCGACGTGGCCGATGATCCCGATGGCGCCATCGTAGCCCGACGCGATCGTTGTGGCGATCATGTCACGCTCGTGCTCGCCCATGCCGATCTGCTTGATCTTGACGTCCGACTTTGAGACGTCCTCCACTGCCGGATCGGCCATGCCGTTGAGATTGAGGCAGAGGAGAAAGGGTATCATGCGTCGGAGATCGTCTTCGAATGTGGCAATGCGAGGGTGAGCGTGGTGGAAGTTGTAGACGATCCCGACGTTCTCGAAACCCTTTTCGTGAAGAGTCTTACAGACGGCCACGAGATTGTCGGGGAGCCCGCCCCAGCCGCCGTGATTATAGAGCCCGAGGGAGAGTTCCGCCTCTTTGGTCTGTGTCGCGAGAGGGATGAGAGACTCAGCTGCGCTGGCGATTTTTTCCTTGTTTGAGAGTCCCTTTCCGGTCTGGAGGGGGTGCCAGATCTGTGGTTTCACCCCGTGTCGGGCGATGAGCGGATACGCGCTCTCGTGACCTTTCCAGAAAGCAAAAAACTCGATCCCGAGTTCTTTGCAGGTAAGGATCTCACTCTCGAACTCGGGAATGTCGGCCTCGCGCCAGTCGTAGGCGACGCGTTTCAATCCGAGGCCTTTTAGCATCTCCGCTCGCGCCTCCGCGTCGTGCTGCCCGGCGTCAAAGGGGATGATGCACCAGGCGACGAGATTCTCGCGGCGGAAGTTTTCAGGGACACCGGCTTCCTCAGCGGTGGCGGACACGGCCACGAAAAGGAAAGAGAGGAGTATTCTTGAAACGGGGAGGGAAACGTTCATCGGGGCAATGGGTCGCGTTATCGCGTATCCATCATTGCGTATACCGTTTTTTCATTTCGGCGGCAAGCATAAGTGCCATCGCGGCTCCGCGGGCGTCGCGTCCGAGGATGGCCTCGCGGCGATAGTAGTCCTCGAGACCGGCTTGTTTGCCCGTCCCCGTGCAGACGTTGAGAAAGGTCGTGCCGTCGCTGGAGAGGTGCATCTTCACGGCGGTCCAGGCGAGATCCAGCCTGCCCTCCCAGTCCTCGCCATCGAGCCACCCATGGTCCAGGCCGACCGCAATGGCATAGGCGATCATGCAGGTGGCGGTGAACTCGGCGTAGCTGTCGGGATGATCGATCACCTGATGCCACATCCCGTAGGCGTTCTGATGAGTGGCGAGTGTGGTGAGGTGATCCTGAAACGCCTTCAGCAGGGCAGGTTGACCCTCGTGTTCCTTCGGGAAACGGGGCAGCACGAGGGCGAGTCCGAGAGCGGGGAAGCCATTTCCGCGACCCCAGGCCGCCTCACTCATCGGCGAGTGGCGATAGAGGCCATCGGGCCTACGGCAGAGCGCTTCGACGAATTTGAAATGGCGGTAGCACTGGTCAAAAAAGCGTTTTTCCCCGCTCACCACGCCCGCTTCGACGAGGAGCGGGCAGGCCATGAAAACCGCGTCGCTCATTTCGCTGTGCGTGGGCATGGCCTCGCGCGGCTCGCCCTTTTCATTAAATGCCATCTCCGCGACGGCGAGGATTCTCTCCCTGGCCCACGGCTCAGCGATACCGGCGTAAAGCAGTGTGCCCGAGATATCGCCTCCGTTGCTCGGAAGAGCGGGCTCTGTCTCGAGATGGAGCCTCGCGAGTTCGTCGGCACGGTTCGGGAGTCCCTCGGCCCTTTTCACGATGAGGGAGAGCGCCTCGATGTAGGAGCCGGTAAAGCGGTTGCCGTAGTGGGGCGCGATCTGCGCGAGGACTTCCTGCGGGCTGCGTGCGACGCGACGGTGCATCTCTACCTTGGCGAGGACCTCATCATTCCCGCTGTCCGGCAGGACGAGAGATTCCTCAATGTCCTCCCCCGTCTCATGATTAATAAAGACATTGACCATGCCGACTCCCGCGGGCGGAGAGTCCTGCAGGGCCTCGCCGAGGGCTCGTCCTTCGGGGGTGTCGGGGACAATAACGGTGTCAGGGGCGGCGATGCCGATCCAGCGCCAGATTGCATGAGCCGGGGAATTCCCGGGGAGAAAAGCCGGTCCGGTCGGGGGAAAGTCCGCCGTGTCGAGCGGTGCGAGGAGACCCAGCCACTCGTGGTCGGGTGAGAGGTTCGCCGCTGCGTCCTGCGGCACATGCTTTCCAAAGTGAATAATGCGGTAGGCCTTCGAAGGGTGAAGAGGCGTCGCTCCGCCGGCCCAGACCATGAGCGGTGACGCTGAGGCGTCGCGACCGATGGGGAAGGTGTGGTAGAGTCCTTTGCCCGCCTCGGTCGGCTCGAGGGTGGCCTCTACGGCCCCTTCTGCTGTAGCGAGAGGAGCGGTCACAGTGCCTGTATTCGAATCCACGCCGGTATCCGGGCTGACGATCACGTCGCGGGCGAGTGAGTAGGCGGTGAGGAAAAAGAGGGTAGTGAGCAGCCAGAAAGAGTGGCCTGTCATCACGAGCGGGAATCTCCGGGGGAAACGATAGGCTCGACTGTTCATTGCCGACTAACCTTGCAACAACGCCACCACTTCGTCGCGCAAGGCCGCGTTCGTCGCGAGCGCTTCGCCCCCGTCGATGCGTCCCTCGTTCCCTGACCAGTCACCAAAATAGCCGCCCGCCTCTTTGAAAATCGGAGGGAAAGGCCCGCAGTCCCACACCGCCATGACTGGGTCGAGCATGATCTCGGCCCGTCCCGTCGCGACGAGGAGGTAGCCGTAGGCATCGCACCAGCCGGCGTTGTAGTAGACCGCTTTCTGAAGACGCTCCCACGGCTCGCCTTTACCGTTTTTTCCGAAATAGGCCGTATCAATGTGGGCGCAGACGGCCCGGTCGATCGATGCTACCTCCGAGACCCGGCAGGGTTTCCCGTTCCATTGTGCCCCCAGGCCGGTCGCGGCGGAGATGATCTCGTCAAGGGCGGGGAAGTAGGCACAGCCGACCTCCATTTTCCCTTGAATCTCGAGGGCGATGAGCACCGCATAGAGCGGCACACCGTGGACGAAGGACTTCGTCCCGTCGATAGGATCGATGATCCAGCGGTAGTCCGGGCTACCCTCGGTGGTGCCGTATTCCTCGCCCACGATCTGATGATCGGGATAGGCCCCGGCGATGCGGCTGCGGATGAGTTCTTCGGCCTTACGGTCCGCGATCGTCACCGGGGTGTCGTCCGATTTGAATTCCGCCCTCGCCCCGTCGGTGAGAAAATACTCCAGAGTCAGAGCCCCGGCTTCGCGGGCGGTCTGTTCGGCGAAGGAGAGGAAGTCGGCGAGCATGGACGAAGAGGGAATTGGGAAAAACCGGATCAGGGAGCGACGGGAGCCTCGGGAGCGGGCGCGACGTTCACTTTTACCGTCGATGAGGGCGCCGCATCGGCATCGATGTCACCCATTGCATACTGGACGCCGTCGAGCATGTGCTGCAGCACCGCTTTGTCGGCGAAGGTCATGTCGTTGTGCCCGAGATTGGTAAAGAAAAGGCGGCCTTTGCCCACTTCGCGGCACCATGAGACAGCTACATCTGTTTCCGAAGGCGACTTCCCTCCGAGCTTTGGGGTTTCCTTTTCATTCTCGATCGGCTTGCGGTTAGCTGCTTTAGACATGTCGAGGCTGAGGAGGACTCGGAGCTTGTCACGCCCCTGAAAGCTCTCGGGTTTATACCAGTAAATCTCGTCCTTGTGCCAGAAGCCCTCGCCTTTGAAAGCGGCGTTGAGCGGGTGCCCGGTGTCTTCGACCTTGAAGGCCCAGGTCCCGCCGGCATTCCAGGGGTGACCGTTGAAGATTCCGCCGATTAGGGCGACGCCCTCTTCCCACTTGTTGAAGTTGTCCGCTGCCGCGTGGAAGCCGACGATGCCCTTGCCTCCGTTAATGAACTCGAGAACCGCGGCGCGTTGGGACTCATCGGGATTCAGTGCGGTCGTGTTGTTGAAAATGATCGCGTCGTATTGGGCAAGATTTTCTTTGGTGAAGACGGAGTATTGATCCGAGAAATCGGCGGTGAAAGCCTTCGTCGTCTCGGCGAGACGTTTCATCGCGTAGTTACCGAAGGGGATGGAGGTATGGATGAATCCCTCGCAGCGATAAAAGACAAGCACCTTGCGAGCCGTCTTCGGCTCGGCGGTGGCGGAGGGGAGACCTGCGTCGATCGCGGCCTTGTGCTCTGTCGTGGGCGTGTCGCCGAATCGTTCCTTTGCTTTCTCCTCCCAGGTTTTCGGCTTTTCAGGTGCCGGCTGGTTTTGAGCAACGAGGAAACAGACCGAGGCGAGGGTCAGGGTGGCGGCGAGCAGGGAGCTTTTTTTCATAGAGTGGATTTTCCGAGGTGAATGTAGCGACTCCAGCGATGAAGCAACAAGCTAAAGGCCCTTTTTTGCGCGATTAAACCGACTTTTTCGCGATTCGGCAGCAGCAGGGGGAGTCGTCGTAGTGGATGGAGCCCCGGCCGGAGGCTTGGCGGCAGGCTCCGGCGCAGCGGCTTGGGTGGCGGCTGCGGGCGAGTTGATTTTTTTTGATCGCGGTCGGGCCGCCTTCGCGAAGGAGACCTGCGGCAGACGCCACCCCGTCCGAGTGACGAGCGCCTCGAGCAAAAAGAGGAGTATGGCCGCGATGAGGAGCGGATGCCGTATCGATTCGTATCCCGGGGCGGGGGGCTTGCGCCACGCCTTACTGAGGTCGAGCAATTCCGATCCGCCGCTGGCGCGGGACGTTTCCCGCAGCTCGGTGACGCGGTCCCGATCGAATTTCCATTCACTGCCCGATCCCACCGTGACCGGGCCGAAAGGGATCGCCGAGCCCGCGACCTGCACCGCACCCCGCGCGGGGGCGCCCTCGTTCAGCGTCGTCGTGACCTGATAGTGACCGGGGGAGAGGCGCTCCCAGATCAGCTCCTCGGTTTTTCCCTCGCGGAAGCCGCGCTGCATCATCACCCGCGGCGGTAACCCGGCGAGGCGGCTCTCCCATTCCCCGGTATCGTAGAGCAGGTCGATCGAGAGCTCTGTGCCCGTGAGGTCGTGGCGTATCCCGATGCCCGGGGGGAGCTCGTCGCCCATCAGCCAGCGGGTCAGGGTCTGGACAAAATCGCCGACCTTTTCCCAGTTCCGGACTCGCCCGGAGAACTCGCCACCGAGAGGGAACGTCACTGCCGCGGTGCGCCCAATCCCCCGCCGGCCAAAGGCCACGAGCGGCGCCGTATAAGTGTCGGTCGAGATCAAGGCAGCCTCGTCGCCGTCGCGCAGGTAGCTGAGATTGTAGCCGTCGACCTCAGCCGACCATGCCACATCGCGGCGTGCCAGTTCGTACCAGCGTCCCGTCGCGCGGGTGCCGGTGACCTCTTCGACAAACGAGGAGCGCGCCACGGTGACGGTCTCCTGGGCAAAAATGTTCGGGATTTCCCCCGGGATCTCGGTAAAAAACATGCGGCCGTTGCCCCGTTTCGCGATATCTTCGATGAAGCTCGCGTCCGAATCCGCGCGAGTGCCCAGGCCGATCACACTTACCGTTGTGCCGTTGCTCTTCATCTCCTCGATCAGTTTCACGTAGTCGCCCGGCTCCTCTGAATCAGCCGCGTCAGTGAAGAGGATCATGTGTCGCTGGCCGAGAGGGGCTTTTTTCAATTCATCCCATGCGGCCTTCATTCCCGTGTAGACGAAAATACCACCGCCCATGGACTCGATCCGACGGATCCGGTCATTCAGTTCCCCGCGGCTTTCGCCGACATTGAGGAGAGGGGCGATCTGGTGCGCCGAGCTGTCGACCGCGAAGACGGTGACGGCGTCCATGCTTCCGAGTAACTCCACGGCTCTTGCGGCTCCCTCGTTCGCCAGCTGCATCTTCGTGTGGCCGCTGCTCGTCGTCATCGCCATCGAGCCCGAGCGGTCCATCACGATCGCCATCGCCACGCCGAGTTTACGGTGTTCACTCTTTAGCTCCATCGAGACCGGCAGCAGAGGATCGACCGCGGATTCATAGTAGCCGCCGGACCCAAAGCTGCGGTGCCCGCCTGCCATTAGCAAGCCGCCGCCCTGCTCATTCACATAGAAGGGGAGTGCATTGAGAAAATCGCCCGGCAATTCGAAGGCCGGGACATTATTCAGAATGACCGCCTTTGCCCCTGTCAGTGCTCCCGGCGTGAGAGAAAGCGAATCTTCCACCACGGTGACATCGAATCCCTGAGCCTGCAGGATAGCAGCGACCGGATCGCTCTGATACCGGGTCACGAGGAGCACGCGCGGCCCCGCCGTGACCTCGATCCAGCGCTCGTTGCGATTATTCCCCGCATGGGCATCCTCCGGAGGCTGGATCACCACCTCGTAGCGGTGCGCCCCCGCCTCGGTGACCCGGTCCGAGAAGCGCAGGCGGCCAATCCCGTCCTTCACCGAAACCTCGCGCTGGAACAGTCGACCCGTCCCGCGACGTACCTCCAGCGGCACGACCCCGTCCGCCGTGCCCGAGACCGTCACGTCGACGACAAAGGGTTCGCCGGGCTGGGTGCGCAGAGGCATCGCGACCTCCGAGACCTGGAAATCAGTCTCCTCCGGAGCACGCACGAGGCGGTAATCGAGCGGCGCCCCCTCGGCGATGAGCTTTCCGGCCACCCCCGAGAGCGGCTCGGTGCTATAGCCGTCGGTGAATACGAGAACCCGGTTATGGCGCCGGGGATCCATCCGCGAGAGCGTTTCATGGAGTGCGAGCCCGGTCCTCGTCATCTCTCGATTTCCCGGGTAGATCGTGGTCTCCGCATTGCCCACCGGGATGACCTCGTCCGCGTAATCGAGGAGATGGAGTCGGTGGGCGTCGCCCGGACGCGATCGCTCCAGGAGGGTGCGCCATTCCTGTTCCCCGGCATTCACGAGATCCTGCGCCGAGCGCGAACGATCGAGCAACACCCAGAGATCGATGCCGCCCGTTTTCAAGACCACCCGCGGATCACACAGGATCACCGTAATCAGCAGCAGCAGCGCCGCCCGCAACGGCCGCCAGAGCTCCAGTCGGCGAAAGAGCCAGCCGACGAGCACCAGAAGCGGGAGGAGAAAAAAGAATTGGGGCGATACGAATGTCATCCACTGGCGAAGACTCTCAGTGTAGAAGAGCCAGCGAATCGGGAAAGAGGAATTTTTGCGGGGAATCGGTCATTTCCACAAGCCCTCCTGAAAAACTCAGCCCAAAGAGTCGCCGACAGGAAAAGGTATACAAAATCGCGTTGCCATTAGGGCGTATCCGCGTCAAGATTCGCCTATGTCTGAACTCGTCAATAAAACTGCGATCATCACCGGAGGAGGCTCCGGGATCGGGCGCGCCATCAGTGAATCTTTTGCCGCTGCCGGTGCCGCCGTCGCCATCTTTGACCTAGACGAAGCCGCTGCCGAAGACACCCTCGCCGCGATCCGCGGCGCCGGGGCGAGCGCCATCTTCTGCCGCTGTGACGTCTCCGATCACGATTCCGTCACCGCCGCCGTCACCGCCGCTAAAGGCGCCTTCGGCAAAATCGACATTCTCGTCAACAACGCCGGCATCGCCAACATCGGGACCGCCACTTCCACGAACGAGAGCGACTTCGATCGCGTCATGAGGGTCAATGTCAAAGGAGTCTATCTCTGCCTCCATGCCGTCCTGCCGGAGCTCATCGCCGCCGGCGGGGGCGTCGTCCTCAACATGTCCAGCATCGCCGCGATTACCGGGTTGAAAGATCGCTTTGCCTACTCTGCGAGCAAAGGCGCAGTCCACACCATGACCCTCTCGCTTGCCGCCGATTACCTCAAGGACAATATCCGCTGCAACGCTATCTGTCCCGCCCGCGTCCACACGCCCTTTGTTGATGGCTATCTCGCCCGCAACTACCCCGACAACCGTGACGAGATGTTCGCCAAACTTTCCGCCGTGCAGCCTGTCGGACGCATGGCCCGCCCTGACGAGATAGCGAAGCTCGCCCTCTACCTCTGCAGCGACGACGCCTCCTACATTACCGGCCAGAGCTTCAACATCGACGGTGGCTATCTTAATCTCCGAAACTGAAATCCCATTCCAAACGTTTACCCTCTAATGAAAATACCTCTCTCATACCTCCTCACTGCAGGCCTCCTCTTCGCCGGTATCAACCTCAAGGCCGAAGACTCCGTTCACGAATTTAAGGTCAAGAACATCGAAGGGAAAGACGTCGACCTGTCCGAATACAAAGGAAAAGTCCTCCTCATCGTCAATGTCGCCTCTCAGTGCGGCGCGACGAAGCAGTATGATCCTCTCCAGGCGCTTTATAAAAAATACGAAGACAAAGGCCTCGTCATCCTCGGGTTCCCCGCGAACAACTTCGGCGGGCAGGAGCCCGGCAGTGATAAAGAGATCGCCGAGTTCTGCTCCAGCAAATACAGCGTCGATTTCCCCATGTTCTCAAAAGTCTCCGTGAAGGGCGACGACAAAGCGCCTCTCTTCACCTACCTCACCGGCGCCGGCAACCCCGACAAGCAGGGCGACATCGGCTGGAACTTCGAGAAATTTCTCGTCGGCAAAGACGGTAAACTCATCCGTCGCTTCGCCACCAAAATTGATCCCGCCGACGAAGACCTTGTCGCCGCCGTCGAGACCGCCCTCGCTCAATGAGGGTGTTGGTGGTTTTATACCTTTGACGAAAGAGGGTTGGGTCCGTGACTCAGCCCTCTTTGCTTTTTTGGGAGCGCGATCCTCCCTGAACGGAAGACGGCAATGGACTCCGGGTAACGCCCGTGAGCTCTCCTGTATTTCATTCAACTTGGGGACGATGCCGAAACATACCCGGCGAACCTCGAAGCATGGCGAGGCGGTGCGGGAAATCCGGGGCAGAGTGGCGGGTCCGCTATTGTGCGAACTCCTCATCGGGAGTGGCGGTGGGGTTCGACACCCGGGAGGAGAAGACTTCAAAGCCGCAGAGCTCTCCCACGACCTAGGTGCCTCGGGCGCGTTGCTGCCCCGGACCTGCGGCAGGGCGAGTAACCGGGCACCCATGGAAGGATGGAAAGCCCGAGGTTGAAGCCATTCACAAGATTCCGAGAAATGCTTTATTGGACAGGATTCGCGCGGACCGTCTTTAGCAAGGGAAGTTTACAGTTTATGAAGCTCCTGCCGAGAATCTTTAAAACCCAAAATCCGCTCACGCGGAGTACTTTTGCTTGCTCCCAACGTAGACGGCGACGACTTCGAGTTCGGGAGTCAAGAGGGTCAGGTCGGCAAGGAGACCCTGTTTAATGCTTCCGCGGTCGTTAAGTTTGAGTGAGCGGGCCTGATTGGTGGAACAGGTGCGGGCGATCTCGTTGAGGGGGAGACCGGTGATTTTCACAACGTTGCGGAGGGATTCGTCAAAGGTCACGATGGACCCTGCAAGGTTGCCTGCGGGGATGCGGGCAGCGCCGTCTTTGACGATGATCTCTCCGTCGTGGAGCGGGTAGCGTCCGTTGCCGAGGTGGGCAGCGGCGATGGAGTCGGTGATGAGCATGAGCCGCTCGCAACTGCGGTGCTTGAAGGCGAGACGGATCATGTCGGGACAGAGGTGGATGGTGTCGCAGATGAGCTCGATCATGATGGAGTCGTCGAGCAGTCCGGCGCCGACGAGTCCGACTTCGCGGTGGTGGAGGCCTGACATCTGGTTGCAGTAGTGGGTGAGATGCCCGAGCCCGGCTTCTCTGGCGGCGCGGAATTCGGCGTAGGTGGCGGCGCTGTGGGCGGCTGAGGTCACGATGCCCATGCTCTGCATCTCGCGGATAAAGGGGATCGCTCCCTCGATCTCTACGGCGAGGGAGATCAAGCCGACGGGGCAGATGGAGTGGAGGTGGCGGATCTCATCCGCATCGGGACGGCGCATGTAGCGTGTGTCCTGTGCTCCGGCCTGGGCGGGATTGAGGTAGGGGCCCTCGACGTGAAGAAAGGGGGTCCGGGCAAAACGCTGGTGTTTTCGGTAGGCAGCGGCGGCCTCGGCCATGGCGATTTTGTGATCGCGCGAGGCCGTCCAGGTCGTGGGGAGAAAGGTAGTGACGCCTTCGGAAAGTTTGGCCTCGGCCATGGTCTCAACGGCCTCGAGAGTGGCGTAGGAGAGATCGAACCCCTTGGCTCCGTGGGTGTGGATATCGATGAATCCCGCGGTGATATAGACTTCCCCGCCACCGTCAAAGATCACTTTGCTCCCGGCGGGCGGATTATGTCCTTCGTGGATCTGACCGATGTGGCCGTCATCCCCCATTTCGATGGAGACGGGGCGAATGAGGTCGTTAGGGGATATCAGGAGGACGTCGGCGAGGGTCGAGGGCATGCCGAAATCTAGCGAGGAACCCCGGAAAGGAAACTTTTTACTGAGGGGTTAGCGGTTAGCGGTCAGCTGTTAGCGAGCGGTGCTCAGCCAACGGCGCGATGACACCTTCCGCTCCGAGGGCTAAGCGAAGTTAGGGTGCGGGTGCGGGTGCGGGTGCGGGTGCGGGTGCGGGTGCGGGTGCGGGTGCG
>JANQVJ010000075.1:51548-55785 GCA_030730365.1 Verrucomicrobiales bacterium | reverse complement strand
GAAGCTGAAGTCGAAGCTGAAGTCGAAGCTGAAGTCGAAGCTGAAGTCGAAGCTGAGGAGAGGCTCGAGCAAAAGGCCGAATAGACCTCCGGAACGAAGCGGAGGCGATTGCCTTCCCTGATTGACAAAGCATTTTAGACCTACAAAGTAAATTTCCCCTTTTGCGCCCAACGCGCGCTCTGCTACTACCCCCTGCCTCCCTTATGCCCCGTAAGAACATCCCTGCCAAAGAAAAGGTGGATTCCCCGGAATCCGAGGCGAAATCCGTGGACGAGCAGAAAGCGGACGCGCTCAATCTTTTCGAAAAAGGGGAAAAAAAGGGGGTTCGCAAAGGAAAGCTGACGGTCTCGGCCTCGGGTCAGGGTTCTCTCTATGGCCACCTGGGCAAGGAAAATCCCGTCGACACCCTCTCGGGGATGAAGGCGGCGAGTAGTCGGGCCCAGACCGAGCGAAACGAGGTCGCGGCGGCGGCGGAACTGGCGGCAAGGCCGGCCGCGGTGGAGAGTCCGGAGGAGATTGAGGAACCGGTTTCCGAAGATCTTGAGAATTCGGTCGAGATTGTTGGTGGCAAGAAGATCATTCACATTAAGCCTCCCGTCATCGTCAAGGAATTGGCGCTCTTGATGGAGCTGAAGCCTTTCCTACTCATCCAGGATCTCATGGAGATGGATGTTTTCGCAAACCTCACCCAGGCGATCGAGCCCGATGTGGCCTCAAAGATTTGCGAAAAACACGGTTTTATCTTCGAGAAAGAGAAGCGTGAAAAAGGCGCGGGAGTCCATAAGGTAGAAGAGGTTATCGAGGTTCCTGATGTTCAGGACATCGAAGAGGTCGAGGAAGACAAACTCTTTATCCGGCCTCCGGTGGTGACCTTCATGGGTCACGTCGATCACGGCAAGACTTCGCTCCTTGATGCCTACCGCGGCTCGCGTGTTGTCGCCGGTGAGGCAGGTGGAATCACTCAGCACATCGGAGCTTATCAGGTCACTCGCAATGATCGGACGGTCACTTTCATTGATACGCCGGGCCACGCCGCCTTCTCGGAAATGCGGGCGCGCGGGGCGCACGTCACCGACATTGTTGTCCTCGTGGTGGCGGCGGATGACGGTTTGATGCCTACTACTTTTGAGGCGATTGACCACTGCAAAGCGGCCGGCGTCACGATCATTGTGGCGATCAACAAGGTCGATCTCGCCCGTGCCGATGTCATGCGGGTGAAGGGGCAGTTGCAGGAAAATGGTCTTTCTCCGGAAGACTGGGGCGGCTCCACCATCTGTGTGGAAGTGTCAGCCAAGGCCGGCACCGGTCTCGATGACCTCTTTGAGATGATTTACCTCCAGTCCGAAGTACTGGAGTTGAAAGCCAATCCGGAGGGCCCTGCCCGCGGGACGGTGATCGAGGCGCGCACGGAGGCGGGCAAGGGGCCTACGGGCACAGTTCTGATCCAGTCGGGCACGCTGCGTGTGGGTGACGCCTTCATCTGCGGGGTCATGTATGGCAAGGTCAAGGCGCTCCTCAACGATGAGCGCAAGCGGGTCGAGTTCGCCGGACCTTCGACGCCAATCGAAATTGTCGGTTACTCCGGTGTTCCCAATGTCGGCGACGAGCTCGTCGAGATGGAGAATGAGCGCAAGGCGAAGAAACTCAGCGAAGAGCGACTCGAGCAGAAGCGCCAGGCCAAGCTTTCCCCGATCCAGCGTTCCGCTCTCGAAACTCTTTTTGACAATATAGAGCAGGGGAAGAAGGCGACCCTCCGTCTCATCATCAAAGCCGACGCTCAGGGGTCGCTCCAGGCGATCGAGAAATCACTCACCGAGATCGAGTCGGACAAGATCTCGGCCGAGATCCTGCGTCTCAGCGCGGGTCCCATCACCGAGGCCGACGTCCTCCTTGCCAGTGCTTCGGATGCCATTCTCATCGGTTTCAACACGAAGGTCGAGGCGAAAGCCCAGCCCCTCGTTAAGCGCGAGGGTGTGCAGGTGAAGCTCTTCTCCATCATCTACGAACTGATCGATCAGGTCAAAGAGGCGATGCTGGGGCTACTCGAGCCCGAGACTCGTGAGAAGGTCATCGGCCATGCGAAGGTTCTCGAAGTCTTCAAGCTGTCTTCCGGCAAAGTCGGCGGTTGCATGGTCACGGACGGCCGCGTCGCCCGACGGGCCCGCGCCCGTGTCCTTCGCGACGGGGTGCCGATCTACGACGGCGGTTTCACGACGCTGCGCCGTTTCAAAGATGACGTCAAAGAAGTAAAGGTCGGTCTTGAGTGTGGTATTAAGCTCGGTAAATTCAATGACTACGTCAAAGACGACGTCATCGAGTGTTACGAGTTGGAGAAGCTCGCGCAGGCACTCTGATCTTTCTCCGGCCTCACTCCCATTTGGCTTCGGGCGCGGTGTCCGGGTCCTGATCCCTCCTTTTTATTATGAGCCAGCGCATCGCCCGCATCAATGAACTGCTCAAGCGCGAGATCAGCGATTGTGTGAAGAAGCACTTCGAGTTCAGCGACATCCTCATCACGATCCACGATGTCGTGACGGCGATCGACCTGCGAACGGCGGAAGTCTTTGTTGGGACGATAGGCGATGCCGAAAAGGGCCGTGAAGCGATCCGCAAGCTAAACGCAAAGCGTGGTCTCATCCAGGGCATCGTGATGAAGCGGGTCGTCCTGCGCTGCACACCGATTCTCCATTTCCAGATCGATGAGTCAATCGAGCGCGGCGTGCGGGTGCTGAACATCCTCGACGAGATCGGGGACATCGACCTGCCCGACGAGCCCGGGGAAGACCCGGCGGAGGGAAAAGAAGGCTGAAGTCTTTTTTGCGGAGGTTTTCATTGGCGTGCGAGAGTGATTTTTCGGGTTTACCGCGGGAGCGGCGCACCTTACCCTCCTGAGCTGTCGCGTTGGCCCTCTCAGGTCGTCCCTTCAACCCCTTACGTCCGTGCCTGCAACCCTAACCGAACTCAAGGATCAGATCGAAGCGGCCACTTCGATTCTCGTGGTCAGTCATGACAGACCTGATGGCGACGCGATCGGTTCGGCCGTCGGGATGGGTCTGCTGCTGCGGAGTCTCGGGAAAGTGGTGCGGGTCGTGAACTATGACGCCGTCCCCGAGAGTCTCGCTTTTTTGCCCGGGAGTGATCTCGTCGAGCGGCCTGCGGGGCGTTCCGATGCCGATCTGCTCATCGTGCTGGACTCGGCCGGCAAAGACCGCATCCACGAATCAGTCTGGGAAATGGCGAAGGACATCCCGCTCGTCATCAATCTCGATCATCACATCAGCAATACCGGCTTCGGTGATCTTGTGCACGTCGATGCGGGTTCGCCCGCGACGGGGCAACTCGTCTACGAACTGGCGGCGCACGCGGGCTGGACGATGGATGCGGCGATAGGTGAGAATTTGCTCGCTGCGATCTCGACTGACACGGGGAGCTTCCGCTACCCGGCGACGACCCCGGCGACCTTTCACATCGCCGGCGGGATCGCCGCGCTCGGGGTCGATGTCGGACGGGTCAATCGTATGCTTTACGAGAACTATCCGGAAAGGCGTGTCCTCGCCCTGAAGCGCCTCCTCCAGGATATGCGTTTTGATTTTGACGGGCGCTGCGTTAGTGTCGCGTTACCACTCGCAGTCTCCCGCGAACTCGACCTTCAGCCGGGCGATACCGAAGGCGTCATCGACGTGATTCGGGCGATCGATACCGTCATCATCGCGATCTTTTTCGAAGAGCTCCCCGACGGGAAGATCCGGGTCAGTTCGCGATCGAAGGAGGAGGCCTACGGCGTAGGGGCGATCTGCGCGGGCTTTGGCGGGGGAGGCCACACCCTCGCGGCAGGCGCCCGTCTCGGAGGACCCCTCGAAGTGGCCCGCGAACGGTTTATCGAGGCGGTCGGGAGGTCGGTCGCGTCGTTGGAAAGGGTTGAAGGACCCGCCTGAACTCGGTCATTTCAGCCGGTGATGGATACTGCAGCACCCTGCCTCCCCGAGACCGTCGGCATATAAAACCCGTCAAATCGTTACTCAGCAACCATAACCGGGGCGGCGGCGGTGGCTCTAAAGTTGGATTTACTCCGTTAGTGGCTCGGTCTTCTTTACCTATCGTCGCACTGCTGAGACTTCCGAAAATTCCCGGTGATAAGCTTGCATGGAGGTAGCCAAGGCTTAATAGTCACTACTGGTCACTGTCCAGGACTAACGTAACCAGAACCAATCCATTGAAGTCCCACCCCGTCTTATCA
>JANQVJ010000075.1:44878-51448 GCA_030730365.1 Verrucomicrobiales bacterium | reverse complement strand
GTCCAGGACTAACGTAACCAGAACCAATCCATTGAAGTCCCACCCCGTCTTATCAGACGTGAGAGAATCAGAGTCTTCGGAAACTGTCCGGAGGACGACCTTGGCGACGAATTCGGGATTCTTTGAATTGCGGGCCCGAAATGGGAAAGAACGGCGAGCTCATGATCGTGGGCGCGATCTACTCCCTCGAAGACGGCTCGGTAAAGTTGATCGAGTGAAGCGTCGCCCAGGCCCCGCCTCCGTGCCTTCGGAGGGTAGGGACCGCGGGGTATTGAACGGTGCTCGATCAAGCGCTGAGTCGAGAGAGTCTCTTTGTAACGCCCAACTCAATGGTTTCAATGTTTTGCGAAATCAAGCGGATGGGAGGGGGCTAGTTCCATTTTCGCCTGAGTTCAGTCACCCGAGTATCCCGAGTATCCCGATACACGGCATTGAACCGCTTTCACTTTTACTGTAAAATCCCGCTCTCAATCGTTCATCATTCATGGAAAAAACATCCTCCCGCAGAAACTTCGTCAAAGGCGTCGCGGCCACCGCAGCGGCTTTTAACTTCCAGGTCGTCCCGAGCCGCGTTTTCGGGGCGAATGACAGGATCACCCTCGCGGGGATCGGCACCGCGGGCAAAGGCGCCAGCGACATCTCGGGATCAGCGGGGGCCGGTTTTGAGGTGACCCACCTTTGTGACGTGTTCAATACGGACAAGTATCCGAACCTCGGCGGGGCTTACGCGAAGACCCGCGAGACCTATCCCAATGCCAAGTTCTTCGAAGACTGGCGCGAGATGCTTGAAACGGAAGGCGACAAGATCGATGCCGTTACCGTTTCCACTCCCGATCACGTTCACGCCCATGCCACCGCCGCCGCGATGCGGAAGGGCTGTGCCGTCTATTGCCAGAAGCCCCTGACTCACGGCATCTGGGAGGCCCGCATGCTCGCCGAGCTCGCCGCCAAGACCAAAGTCGTCACGCAGATGGGCAACCAGGCGCACGCCAATGACCACATGCGCCGGGTCGTGGAACTCGTCCGTGCCGGACTTATCGGCGACATCGTCGAGGTCCATGCCTGGACGAACCGCCCCATCTGGCCCCAGGGCATTCCCGCCTGGCCGACGAAAGAAGAGGTGCCCGCGCACATCAACTGGGACCTCTGGATCGGACCCGCGCCTTTCCGTGACTACAGCCCCAAGCTCGCCTCCTTTGCCTGGCGCGGTTACTGGGACTTCGGCACCGGCGCTCTCGGCGACATGGCCTGCCACATCATGAACATGAGCCACTGGGCCATGGATTTCGCTGCACCCGTGAGTGTCTCGGCCGTTAGCGCCGACGGACGCGGGGCCCAAAGCGACATCTCGCCCCCGACCTGGGCGACGATCGAGTATCAGTTCCCCGGTAAAAACGGCAAGTCCATCAAATACATGTGGTATGACGGCTACAAGGACGCGGTCTTCAACCCGGAGAGCTGGAAGCTCGAGAGCAACATCGACGGTGGCAAGATCCGCAACCCCAACACCCCGCCTCCCGAGATCCTCGAGGGCATGGACTCGACCGAAGCGAACGGCTACGACAGTCTCATCGTCGGCAGCAGCGGCAAGATCTGGTTCAATCGCAGCAAAAACACCTGGTTCGTGAAGCCCGGAAATCTCATGGACGGATTCAACTACCCCGAACCGTCCATCCCGCGCGCCCGCGATCAGAATCCGCACAACGAATTCTTCGACGCGGTCAAGGCGAACGACCCCGCGCTGCCGCAGTCGAAGTTCTCCCAGAGCGGACCCTTTACCGAAATGGTCCTGCTTGGCAACCTCGCCGTGCGTCTCAACAAAAAGGTCGAGTGGGATTCGAAGACTCTTACTTCACCCAATTGCCCCGAGGCTGCCAAGCTCGTTAAGCGCGATTACCGCGAAGGCTGGGCGTTGGAGGCGTGAGGCCCGGACCTTGCCGGGTTTTCCGGATAAGGTGGTAAATACTTGAGGTGGGAGGCACGGGCGGGAGTCCGTGTCTCTTTTTTTGCCAAACGCTACCTTTCAGAAAAATCTTCTGTGAATGGCCTCTCTGAGACCGGTGAGAGAGCCCGAACCACAGAGACCACCTGCAGGACGGAGTTCGGAGAACGTGCCGCAGGGTGCAAGTCGCGACTTTAAATCGAATCTCGTGTCCGCTGGGTCATAACGAAGATCAGGCGAACCTCAGCAGGATCGGCCGCCATCCGTTTTGCCTTTTTTCCCGGTCCCCGGAGGCAGCGGCGGGAGTTCGGCCTCGATCACCCCTTTGACGCGGGGCCAGAGCAGGAAGGCTTCGATGATGAGCCAGACTTCGAGCGCGAAGATGAAGAGGGCCACGCCGACGAGTAGGAACTGTCCCTTGTCCCACCATTTCACGACATCGGTGAACATCGCCAGGCCAGGGAGCACGAGCATGAAAACCATGGGGATGACGATGAAGAATACCGGAATGCCGCGGCGCCAGAGCCAGAACGAGACAACGAGGAAAGCGAGGCCGGCGAGAAGCTGGTTCGTCGCGCCGAAAAGCGGCCAGAGGATGAGTCCCCCCGTGCCGATCGTCTCCCAGGTCCAGGGATCGCCCGGTTTCGGGAAGAGGGCGAGGGCAAAGGCGGTCGTAACCGCGAAGAGGGTCGCGCCATGGCGGTTCGTGAGCCAGACGAGCGGGTTCAGCGAAAAACTCTTTCCGACCTTGCCTCGTTCGAATTCGGTGTCGTAGCCCTCTGCCGCCATCGCTGTGGCCGAGACTTTCGGGGCAAAAGTGGCGGCGAGTTCCTGGACGACGTAGCGCTGCAGTCGCGTCGCTGTGTCGAGGGTCGTCCCGGCAAAGGAGGCGACGAGCACACCCATCAGGGCCGTGGCCATGACGTGGTTTACCCCGATCGCCTCGAGGAAATTGGCTGAACCGACGACGAAGGCACCGATCGCTGTGCCGGTGGCGGTGTTCCAGTCGGCGTAGAGCTGATTCCAGAGCACTGCTCCGGAGGCGTCGCCGAATTTGTCCTGCCAACCGAAGCCGATCCCGGCGGCGACGGCGAGGATCACGAGAGTGGCGAGAAAGCCCTCGAGGAGCATCGATCCGTAGCCGACGAATTGCGCGTCGCCCTCGTTCTTGAGCTGTTTGCTGCTTGTGCCGCTGCTGACGAGACAGTGAAAGCCGCTGATCGCGCCGCAGGCGATCGTGACGAAGAGGAAGGGGAAAATGGGTGGCGCGTTGAGCGGATTCAGATTGAAGGCCGGCGCGACGAACTCGAGCGGCATGCGCGGGGCGCCCTCGACCGGAGAGATGCCGCCGATGAAAGCGGCAACGGCGAGGCCGACGATAATGAGCGCCAGCGAGGAAATGAGCTGGAGACTGTTGATGTAGTCCCTTGGCTGCAGTAGCACCCACACCGGCATGACGCTGGCGGCGTAGCAGTAGGCGAGCAGGACGGCGACCCAGACCCAGACCGGCCACGCCGCGAGGGTCGCGTTGAGCGTCTGGATGGCGCTACCGAGGCCGCCACCGGTCCATTCGAGCCCCGGACAAGCGGCACCGAACCAGACCGTGAGATACATCAGGGTGAGTGCGATGATGGAGGGAAAGAGGAGTTTTTTCCCCTTGCGGTGGATCCTGACGCCGATCCAGATGGCAATGGGGATCTGGAGGAAGACCGGGAGGATGGACTCGGGGAACTGGGTGAAAACCCGGGCGATGACCCAGCCGAAGATCGCAAGCACGACCCAGAGGGCGAAGAGGAGGATGAAGAGGAAAAGGAGTCGGGCCCGCGGATTGATGACCCGCCCGGCGATTTCACCGACGGTCATGCCGCGGTTGCGCAGGCTCACCACGAGAGTGCCGAAATCATGCACCGCGCCGATGAGGATGGACCCGAAGAGCACCCAGAGCAGGGCCGGGACCCAGCCCCACATGATCGCGAGAGCGGGGCCGACGATGGGCCCCGTTCCGGCGATGGAGGTGAAGTGGTGGCCGAAGACGATCCCCCGCGAGGTCGGGACGTAGTCCTGATCGTCGTTTATTTCCACACTCGGCGTGATCGCCTCGGGATCGAGCTTGAAGATCTTACGGGCCAGCCACCGGCCGTAGGTGTGGTAGGCGATCAGGTAAAGGACGATGGATCCGAGAGCGATGGCGAGGGTTTGCATGAGCGGTTAGGGCGGAACCCTTACACGAATCGGGCAGCGGGCCAAGACGATTCTTTTTTCGGGGGCCGGATCGCGTTCGGCAACCGAATCCGCCCTCGAGCCGGTCTCCACCTGGCCGGATGGCGCCCGCAAGGGAGCTCGGATACCAACCCCGGCCTCGCAGAGGCCGGCTTCATCACCCCGCGCCGCCCATCGCACCGAATACGGGTTGGACAAGATCCCACCCCCTCGCGTAGTCTCCCCAAGATGCCTGCCGACGAAATTGCCAATCACTTTACCTCCCTCGACTGGGCCGTGGTGGTCTTTTACCTGCTTTTCACTACGTGGATCGGCCACCGACTCGCGGGGAAGGCGGCGACGGTGAAGGATTTCTTCCTCGGCGGGCGCACGATGCCCTGGTGGGCGGTGAGCGGCTCGATGATCGCGACGGAGATCAGTGCCCTGACCTTTATCGGGGTTCCGGGTGGCGTCTATGCGGCCCAGGGCGACTGGACTTATTTACAGTGGGGAATCGGCTCTATCATTGCGCGTTTTCTCGTGGGCTACTGGCTTGTGCCGCTCTATTATCGCCGCGAGATCTACAGTCCTTACGATTTCATGGGGAATCAACTCGGAGAAGGGGTGCGGCGGCTCGTGACCGGTCTCTTCTCGGTGGGGGCTATTCTCGGCCAAAGTGTCCGGGTGCTCGTGACGGCCTTGATCCTTCAAACGGTGACGGGATGGGACATGACCTGGAGCATTCTCGCGATCGGAGTTTTCGCTCTGCTCTGGACTTTGATTGGCGGCATGCGCACTGTTATTTGGACTGATGTGATCCAGTTTCTCATCTTCATTCTCGGCGGTCTCCTCGCTCTCGGTTGGCTCGTCAACGGGCTCGGCTGGTCCGAAATCGTCGAGGTCAACCGATCCTTTGTCACGGGCGAGGGTGTCGCCGTCGACAAGATGCGGATCTTCGATTTCACTCCGCCCTGGGACAATGCGATGCTGAACTACACCTTCTGGGTCGCGATCTTCGCGATGCCCTTTCAGAACCTCGCCGCCTTTGGAACCGACCAGCTCAATACCCAGCGCATCTTCTGTTGCGGCACTCCCCGCGAGGCGCGCAAGGCCATGGTCTGGAGCAGCGTCTCCCTCGTGATCACGCTGGTGATGCTCGCGGTGGGCTCGGGTCTCTTCGCGTGGTATCAGATCAAGGGCATGACTCCTGCCGAGGCGACGCTCTTCGCGAAAGATGCGAATTTCGTTTTTCCCACCTGGATCACTACAGTGGTGCCTCCCGGTCTCACCGGTCTCATCCTTGCGGGGGCTTTTGCCGCTGCGATCTCGAGTCTCGACTCGGTTCTCGCGGCTCTTTCACAGACAAGTCTCTCGGCGATCCTCGGGCGCGAAAAGGTGGAATCGGCGGAGCGCAGCGGCGAGATGGTGCGCCTCTCCCGCATCGCCGTGGCCGTCTGGGCGGTGTTGCTTTCGGGCTTCGCGATTTGGATGGCCCGCGGGCACGCGGCATCGGAAAATAAAAATCTGATCGACCTCGCTTTCGGGATGGTGGCCTACACCTATGGACCGCTTCTCGGCGTGCTCCTCGCCGCGATCCTGCCGGGACGGAAAAGTCTCGTGGGCATCATCATCGGCACGGTGGTGTCGATTCTCATTGTCCTCTGGGTGCGGCCCGAGTTCCCCCGTTTCCTCGATGGGCTCGGGCTGGCCACTGACTGGCTCGATGCGACCCGTCCGCAGATCGCCTTTGCCTGGTTTTATCCGATCAACGCGTTGCTCACGCTTGGGTGTGCCTATCTACCGTTGGGGCGGGCGACGGTCAGGAGTGAAGAGTAGGCGGTGGTCGGTATCATTAAAAGTGAGGCTCGAAGTCATCTGCGGTAGCGGGATTACTTTACGGACCGGTGTTTTTCGGTCACCTTCCCGCATGAAATGGCCTCTCCTTATCGCAATCTCTTTTACCCTCGGCGCCTGCGCCAAAGCGGAGGACAGTGAGCTTGCTCCGGAAACGGCGAAGGTGGTCATGGACGCCTTCCAGGCGGAGGACTTCGACAAGGTCATCGAGCTGACGCCGGAGATCGGGAGCGACAGCAAGTGGACCCGGGTCCGCGGCACCGCCCTGCAGCGGCGCGGCGAGGAGCGCTTTTTCGACGGGAAAATCGCCGAGTCGATCGCCGACTTTGACGCCTTTATCGCCCTGTATCCCGATCAGGATCCCCATCACTGGCAGCGCGGGCTCTGCTACTACTACGCCGAAGAATATGAGAAGGGCAAAGCCCAGTTCGAGCGCCACCAGACCGTGAACACCCAGGACGTCGAGAACGCGGTCTGGCATTTCCTCTGTGCGGTCCGCGCTCCCGGAGGCAATCTCGAGGCGGCGAAGCAGGAGCTCATCCCGATCGAACGCGACTCACGCATCCCGATGAAGG
>JANQVJ010000075.1:0-44778 GCA_030730365.1 Verrucomicrobiales bacterium | reverse complement strand
GCGGCGAAGCAGGAGCTCATCCCGATCGAACGCGACTCACGCATCCCGATGAAGGAGGTCCACGATCTCTTCGGCGGACGCGGCAGCGTCGCGGCTGTCCTCGAAGCGGCGAAGCCCGATGCGGACGGGGTCCTCTCGGACAGTGAGCGCAATCACCTCTGCTACGCCCATCTTTACCTCGGCCTCTACTACGAAGCGATGGGCGACGCCGCGAAATCGGACGAACACATCAGGCTCGCCGCCTTCGAGTATCCCATGGAGCATTACATGGGCAAAACCGCGCAGGTCCATGCGAAATTGCGCGGGCTCACGAAGCCGTAACGATAGTCCTCTGCAACTCGATTTCGGATTTCCAAACGGAAACCGGTCGGGTGGAATGGCTGTTGGGGGGCGCATGGGCATCCTGCCTGTGCCTTTTGGCGGCGGGGACTCCGAAGGATAACTGTGCGAAAGAGGTGCCCGATCCGGCCATTGCCGCAATGTCACTTTGAAAGACTTCGGCGTCGTCCCGGCGGGCATGGGCAGGATGCCCATGCTACTTTTTTTCACGCAGTTCCCGACTGACGAATAGCCTTTCGATTCCGAAGTGATGATGCGGAGAAGTATCGCAGCGGTCTCCTCGCCGAATAGCTTCTTCAAAAAGCCCTTCCGCTTTTTCGTCTCTTCGCCATCGGGTTCCAGCGCCTCTTCCACCTCCCGCGATTACGGGAATTGCGGTCATGGGTGAAATTGGTAAGGTGGTAATACCAATGATGATTTCCCTCATTCGCAAACACTCCCTCGTCGAAGAGGTCTCTGATCAACTTGCCGGCGCGATTCGCAGCGGCGGACTGGTGATGGACGGGCTCCTGCCCTCCGAGAGGCATCTCGCCGAGCAGTTCGGGGTGAGTCGTCCGGTCGTGCGCGAGGCGACGAAGCGACTCGAGTTGCAGGGGCTCCTCGAGGTTCGTCAGGGCGTCGGCATCCGCGTCGTCGATAGACTCCATGCTCCGGTCAGTGCGGCGGCGCGCTTGCTCCTGCCCGACGAGGCGGAGCGGTTGCGCCAGTCGCTCGAGGTCAGGCTCGCGCTCGAGCCGGTCATCGCCCGGCGTGCGGCGGAGCGGACCGGGGCAGGGGGCTTGCTTGAATTGGAAAGATTGCACACGGCGCTCGAGTCAGCCCCCGATCTCGCGTCCGCGATGGAATGCGACCTCGCCTTCCACCGCGAGTTGGCGAGGCTTTCGGGAAACGAGATCTTCGGGCTCATGCTCGATTCCATCGCCGACCTCGGACGTGAGAGCCGCCGCGCCACGATGTCCGAGGCGGGAGTCGGTCGGGCTATCAAACAGCATGCTGCCGTGCTCGCCTCTCTCGAACGCCACGACGGAGCCGGCGCGGAAAAGGCAATGCGCCGCCACATCGAATCAGCAGTGGAAGACCTCATCGCTTTCGAAGGAAAGGAGCAAGGATGAAAAAGAGCCTCACGATACCCCCTTTGGTCGTCGCTCTAACCCTGTTGAGTGTGGCTCCCGCAGGCGCCATCGACTTCGTTAAAGAGGTGCGCCCCATCCTCGAGGCGCGTTGTTTTGAATGCCACGGTCCCGAGAGCCAGAAGTCGAGCTTCCGACTCGACCTGCGCGAGGCGGCGATGAAGGGCGGCAGCGAAGGCGTCGCGATTGTTCCCGGGAAGAGCGGCGAGAGTGCCCTCATTGCCCACATCACCGCCCCCGCCGATGACGAAATGCGTATGCCGCCCAAAGGCGATCGGCTTTCTTCAGCCGAGGTTGGCGTTTTGAAAACCTGGATCGACGCCGGTGCGCCCTGGCCCGATGCGGTGGCGGGAGCGGACGAGCGCCTTTCCTACTGGTCCTGGCAGCCGCTCTCGGATGCGGGCGAAGCGATCGTGAAAGGGCAAAGCGGGCATCCCGTCGATGGGTTTATTCAGCGCCGTCTCAGCGAGGCCGGCCTCACGATGTCGGCGGAGGCGGATCGCCGCACGCTCATCCGGCGGCTCACTTTTGACCTGCACGGGATGCCCCCGACGCCGGAAGCGATCGAGGCCTTTGTCTCCGACACGGATGCGGCGGCTTATGAAAAGCTCGTCGACCGTCTCCTCGCCTCGCCCCACTTTGGTGAACGCTTTGCGCGGCACTGGCTCGACATCGCGCACTACGCCGACACCCACGGCTTTGAACGCGACAAGCGCCGCGAGACGGCCTGGCGTTATCGGGACTACGTCATCGATGCCTTCAACAAGGACAAACCCTACGATCAGTTTTTGAAAGAGCAGATCGCCGGTGATGTGCTGTGGCCCGATCAGCCCGAGGCGGTCATCGCGACCGGATTCCTCGCGGCGGGGCCGTGGGATTTCGTCGGTCAGGTCGAGACGCGGAGCGATGAATTGCGCCGCGCCGCCCGCGGGCTCGATCTCGACGACATGGCCACCCAGGTGATGACCGCCTCCATGGGCATGACGGTGAACTGCGCCCGCTGCCACGATCACAAGCTCGACCCGATCAGTCAGGAGGAATACTACCAGCTCTGGTCCGTCTTCGCCGGGGTGAAGCGCGACGAGCGGCCCGTGAACGATGCCGAACTGAAAAAATACGAAAGCACAAAAGCCACCCTGACAAAACAGCGCGACGAGCTCGATCTCGAGATTCGCCGGCTCGAGGGCGAGGGGCTCGACCTCGCGGACATCGTTGGTGGAGGCAACGGGACGGGGACCGGCACGAAGCGTCAGGGGCTCGATTCGCGCGACGCGAGTGTGCAGACGAAGGACCTCGGCAGGCTCGACAAAGTGAAGATGAATCATTTCGCCGCCGCGAAGAGCGAGTTCATCGACGGCGTCTTTATCCCCGATGGCTTCGGCGGCAAGGGAGTCATCCCGATCAGCTCGACCGGTCTCACCTTGACCGGTCTGCCGAAGACCTCGGGGGAGGCCTGGGATCTCATTCGAAACGGCCCGGTCGCGAGCCAGCATTCGCCGGTCGCGGGCGGGATTGACTTCACGAAAGACGGTCATTCACTCCTCGGGTTGCACGCCAATGCCGGCATCACCTTTGACCTCGCGGCACTGCGCAAGGCGTCGGGAGCGGATGCGATGCGCTTCACCGCGAAGCTCGCCTACTTCGGGCAGGAGGGCGCCAACTACGCCGATGCCCGCCTCTACCTCGATGGAAAAAAGGAACTCGAGTTTGTGAAGCTCGGGAGAAAGGACGGGCTCAAGGACATCGACCTTGTTCTGCCGGAGACGGCGCGATTTCTCACTCTCATCGCCAGCGACGGGCGCGACGGGATCGGGCACGATCAGGTTGGCTTCGGCGATCCGCTGATCCAGCCGCATCCGCCGCGGAATGTGTCGGGCGATGAGCGGGAGCGACTCACCCGCTTGCAAGGCGAGCGCGGGGAAATCGTGAAGAAGCTCGGTGCCCTTGTCTCTCCGCCCAAAGTCTACGCGGTCGTCCCCGAGGCGAAAATCCCCGAGGTGCGGCTATTGCGACGCGGTGAGCCCGAACAGCCGACGGGAGATCCGCTCGAGCCGGGGGCTTTTGCCGCCCTTGCCATGCTCAATCCCGATCTCGGTGATCACGGCACGGGGCAGGGGGACAGGCGCGCTGCTCTCGCGCAATGGATCACCGATCCGAAAAATCCCCTGACGCGGCGGGTCATCGCCAATCGGCTCTGGCACTGGATCTTCGGTGCGGGTCTCGTGACGACGCCGAGCGACTTCGGTCTCGGCGGCGACACGCCTTCCCATCCCGAGCTGCTCGACTGGCTCGCGGCGGAGATGGAGCGCGAGGGCGGCTCGATCAAGGCGATGCTGCGACTGCTCCTGACCAGTGCGGCCTACCGGCAGGACTCCCGTTTTGCCGCTGATGCCGCGGGCGTCTCCGTCGATGCGGGGAACCGGCTCCTCTGGCGTCAGAATCCCAAGCGGATCGAGGCCGAGGCGGTGCGTGACGCGGTCCTCGCGGTGAGCGGAAAGCTCAATCCCGCGAGCGGCGGACCGGGCTTCGAGGATTTCACCTACGAGGAGGCTTACGCTCCCATCTACACCTACATCACCGCTGACGATCCGAAACTGTGGCGGCGCAGCATCTACCGCTACCTCGTCAGGACGACGCCGAGCCGTTTCATGACGACTCTCGACTGCCCCGATCCCGCCAACCTGACCCCGAAGCGGATGACGACGACGACGGCACTGCAGTCGCTCGCCCTTTACAACAACGATTTCATGCTGCGCCAGGCCCGCTACTTCGCGGAGCGGCTCGAGGCGGCCGGCGGGGACAAGGTGAAGCAGGCCTACTCCCTCGCCTTCGGCCGCGAGCCCACCGCCGTGGAAGCGACCCTCGCCACGGAATTCATCGCCAAAGAAGGACTCTTTTCCTTTTGCCGGGCGCTCTTTAACGCCAACGAATTTGTCTATGTCGATTGAGATTAAAACCCCTCGTCCCATGAATCGCCGACATTTTCTCCACACTGCCGGAGCCGGATTCGGCGGCATGGCGTTGTCCACTTTACTTGCCGGGAAATCGGACGCGGCCGCGACGCATTTTTCGCCGAAGGCGAAGCGGGTCATCCAGATTTTCTGTCCGGGAGGCTGGAGCCAGGTCGATACCTTCGACTACAAACCCGAACTGGAAAAACGCGCCGGTCAGCCTTTCGATCCGGGTGGCGAGTTGCAGTTCTTCGCCTCGAAACCGGGCAACTGCCTCCCGAGTCAGTGGGAGTTCCGTCAGCACGGGGAATCGGGCCGATGGGTGAGCGGGCTCTTCCCGCGGCTCGCCCGTTGCGTCGATGACATGGCTTTTGTCTATTCGATGAAAAGCACGACCGCCCTGCACGGGCCGGGGTGTTTCATGATGAACACGGGGCATACCCTGCCGGGTTTTCCGAGCATGGGCGCATGGGTGACCTATGGTCTCGGAAGCGAGAGTGAAAACCTGCCCGCCTTCGTCGTTCTGCCCGATCCGCGAGGGCTGCCTCCGGGCGGGATGATCAACTGGGGAGCCGGATTCCTCCCCGCGGTCCATCAGGCCACGACTCTCGATGCAAACAACGCGGCCCAGCCCATCGCCGACCTCTTTCCCCCGCCGGGATTCGACGGAGTCACCCCCCAGCGTGATGCGGCGGGGCTCGGATTTCTCGATAAGATCAATCATCTCCATCGTGAATCGCGCAGCGGCAACAGTGAGCTCGAGGCCCGCATCTCGGCCTACGAAATGGCGGCGCGTCTTCAGCTCAGTGCACCCGAGGTGACTGATCTCGCGGGCGAGAGCGAACTCACCCGCAAGCTCTACGCGATCGATCATCCCGAAACCGGTCCGTTCGGGCGGCAGTGTCTCCTCGCCCGCCGCATGGCCGAGCGCGGGGTGCGTTTTGTCCAGATCTATTGCGGGGCCGAGAACACGACGGCGAAAAAGATCCGCCCGAACTGGGACAGTCACGAGGACATCGTGAGAGACCATGGCTATTGGGGCGAAGTCCTCGATAGCGGCGCCTCGGCCTTGCTCATCGATCTGAAGGCGCGAGGCATGCTCGACGATACGCTCGTCATTTGCACTTCCGAGTTCGGGCGTCAGCCCGCCGCGCAGGGGGCCAACAGAGGCCGCGACCATAACGCCGGAGCCTTCACCTCCTGGATGGCCGGCGGCGGCGTCAAAGCCGGAACCGGCTACGGATCGACCGATGAACTCGGCTTTGAAGCGGTGGATAAGGCGATCCATAGCTGGGAACTGCACGCGACCGCCCTGCAGCTCCTCGGGATCGATCATGAAAGGCTGAGTTGGTATCACAATGGCCTCGAGCAGCGTCTCACTGGTTTTGAAGGTAAAGGTGTTGTGCGTGAGTTGCTGGGGTGAGGGATGTCCCCTTCTTTGCACGAACCTCCTCCGCAGGAAGATCAAGGAGGGGGGACATTCCTGTCCCCCTTATCGAATCGGTGATTCCCGCGAGTCAAAAGAAACGGCCGGGAATGTCCGTCATTCCCCGGTAAGCCACCTCACAAGCCGAGAACGCTCTCAGCCCAGGTCAGGATTCGTCCGACTTGTTCGGCGTCTTCATTCTCCTTGGCGAGTTCGAGCGCGTCGCGGCCCTGGATGAGCTGACGAAGCAGGGGCAGGGAAATGACTTCACTGGCGGCCACTTCGACGGCCTCGTAACGCTGTTTCAGGATCTCGAGATCGGTATCTCCGGGCTCCTGTCCGCTGAAGTCGATCACGGCACCTTCACCGCTCTCCTCCAGCCCGGTATCGACGATCAGGCGATCAAGCGATTCATTTGCCGCCGCGAGATCCCCCGTATTGATCAAGGCCATCACTTCGTCGCCGCGACTCTTCAGACTTGGCGAAGCAGGTATGCCGAGGGCGTCAAAGGCGGCCTTGAGCCGGGCGGCTTTTGCCTCGATTTCGGCTTTCAGGGGAGCCGTTTCCGCCGCGGTCTGTCCGGCCAAAGTGATAGCTTTCGCGAGTTGATCGGGGGTGAGGCTGGCGCGAAGCGCGACGAGTGTTTTCAACTGGAGATGCTTGAGCTTGCTTTCCGCCTCGAGGAGGAGCTGCAACTGCGCGGCAGCGGCTGCATCGGTGAGGTCAGCTCCGCGAAGGAGTTCACCGAGTTTTGCCTCTTCAGTTCGAACGGCCTCTTCGAGCGGGGCGGCTTCGGTTTTCGCTCCTTCGTAAATCCCGGTGAGGGTAGTTTCCTGCTCTGCAGTCAGAGAGAGGGCGGCGCGATGCTGCACAAGGGTCTCAGGTGTGACGATCCCGCTGAAATCGATCGCGAAGGCAGGAGTGGTGATTAAGGTGAGAAAGGCGATTAACTGTCTTATTTTCATTGGTATATGGTGTTACAGATTCAGATTGAGGCGAAAGGGAAGAAGCTCGTCGGAGAAATAGGGGCGGCCGAGTCCCGGTTCGTCGAGCCCGGCAAAGAGAGTGGATTTTTCGGCGCTAGCCGGGAGGAGCACAGGCAGGTTTTCGGAAAGAGAGGGGCTCGTCGCAGGGCGGAAAAAAACGGCCGGAAGAGCGATGAGGCAGAAGAGGGCCGCCGCCGCGAGGGGCACCCGATAAGCGGACGGATGGCGCGTTGGTAAGCTCAACCGATCGACGCGCGGGGGACTGAAGGCCGGGGCCGACGCCGCCTCGAACCCGCGCAGGGATTGGAATCGCTCTCTGAGATCCTGATCGGAGAAATTGTTATCGTTCATGATTTCTTAAAGGGTGAGGCCGGCAACAGTTCCCGCAGTCGTGCTTTTCCGCGTTCGTAGTGGGTGCGGGCCGAGCCGAGCGAGACGCCCATGATTTCGGCCGCGCCGGCGAGGGAGAGATCCTGATAAAAGACGAGGTGCAGGACCTCGGCCTGCCGGGCGGGTAGACGGGAGAGGCAGTTGCGGAGTTCCCGGGCGGACTCGTCGAGTTCGAGAGTATTCGACTGGTTCTGCGACGCGTCGTCCGTCACACAGAAACGCAGGATTTTGCCCGGAAGGGATTCGCGGAAGCGGCGCTTCCGTTGCTCTTCCCGCGCCGTGAGCCTGACCACGCCGAACCACCACGTTTTCAGGTTCGATCGCTCGTGCCAGACCGCTTTTCCCGCGATGACTTTCAAGTAGGCATTCTGAAGGACGTCGGCCGCCTCGGCATGGGCGCCGTCGCAGCAGTGCAAGGCCCAGCCGAAGGCGTCGGCATGGAGCGGAGCGAGGGAGTTCACGAGCGAATCGTTCATTCATTTCCCCATGAGTGACACGGGGTGCGTGAATGTATGACATGAAGTGAAAAATACTTCGTGAAGCTGGTCACGGTCAGGTCCCTGCCAGTGACGAGCATTGCAATCCGTGATGACATCAGGTATCTTCACCCCATGAGCACCGTTCTCGTATATCCCGACACCGAACTGGTCGAGACGGATTATCACGCCTTCAACACGAGGCTCTGGGATCGACTCGTCGCGGACCAATCCCTCGCGGCGCTCGATTTTAGAATCGAAACCGACGGATACGGTCAGATGATCATGTCTCCGCCGCCTGCTCCTTCACACGGAAACCGCCAGGGAACCATTGCGCGTCTTCTTGGTAACTTGACGCGAAACGGGAGGCTTATCACCGAGTGCCCCCTCTCCACCCGCGAGGGAGTTAAAGCCATCGACGTCGCCTGGTGTTCCGACGAGCAATGGAGCCGCCTCGGGGATCAGACCTGCTTTGTGGAGGCCCCCGAAATCTGCATCGAGGTCGAGTCGCCCTCGAACACCAGGGCGGAGTTGCGCGACAAAACGGCTCTTTATTTTGAGGAAGGCGCCCGGGAAGTCTGGATCTGTAGTCGCGAAGGGATGATGCGCTTTTACACGGCAGCCGGAGCAGAGCCTTCCGATCACTCCGCTCTTGTCCCGGATTTTCCGGTCGTGATTCAGTGACTGATGGTGCGCTTTGCTTGACCGGGCTAGTTTTCCGCTCCTTTGAAATCCCGCATCCCCACCAGAGTTGGCATTTCCGAGCTGGCGGCGATCGTGGCGAGGTGTTCGTCGAAGGATCTCAGGTTATCCGCAGGCACCTTTTTCACGGTGGCGAGGTATTCGCGTATTTCGTTCAGCTTCGGCAGCATGGCCTTGGCATGCGCGCCATATCGGACGAGGTAGGCGAGGCATTGCGAACTGCGGTTCCGCTCGCCCCAGCGGTCCGGTTCGATTGTGGCGACGCACAGATCCATGCCTTCGCGGATGCCGAGCCGGGAGAGCAAATCGAGGCCGGCGAGGCGGGGGCCGTCGGCGAACATCTCGTTGCTCGGGGCCATCTCCTCGATCGCCCGGACGATGTGCGGCAGGAGTTGAACGACGTCGCGGTCGTCGAGGTTCCGGTAGCTCCTCGCCGCGGTGCCGCGGGCGATGCTGTCCTGATGGGTGAGGAGCGTCTCAAGGGCGGGATAAAGCTGAGCACGATCAACCCCGTCGAGCGAGTCTTCGAGGATGCTCTTCGGAGCGCGGACTCCGGGATAGGCGCGAAAAAGGGCGAGACTGGCACCGAGCGCGGCATGGCGACGTGGATCGGCGGGATTCGTGCTCACGGTGACGGCGAGGAGATCGCTGACGCTGGCTTTGCGCTCCGCCGCGCCGAGATGGGTGATGGCTTCCGCGGCGAGCCATTGCACCCAGGGATCACTGTTTTTTAAGGCGGCGCGGAGCTGCGGCGCGGCGGCATCGGCACGCGGACCGAGGGCGCCGAGCGCTTCGATGAGACCGTAGCGGGTGTAGAGATCGGACCCGGCGAGACGTTTGACCAACTCAGGAGTGAAGTCGCCATCCCGCTTGCCGAGGGCGGCGGCGGATCGTTTGCGGACAAAGGGCGACCAACTCCCGAGACCGGCGAGGAGTTCCTCCGTGCTTCGCTGTTCGTAGCGGTCTTCGTCTCCGCTGAAGGCGAAGTCGCGTCCTGCGGCGATGACTTCGGCGACTTGATCCGGCGTGAGCGAGGTGGTGGTGAAGGGTTTTTTCCCAGTGAGTCGGAGTGTCTTCAGCGGCAGAGCGTAGGCGATGAGGTGTTGACCGCTGCAATCCCAGTTCGTGTATTTGCGATGCTCTTCGGCACCCTCCGGCGAGGGTTGGTAGAGCATGACGCCATCCCAGCCGCGGGCGAGGTCGTAATACCACGACTGCTCTTCGAGATAAGCTCCGAGTGCATGCGGTCCGCTGCGGGCGACGCCGTGCAGGGCCCAGAGGTAATTGAAATAATTGCCGGTGTGGCCCCGCTCGCGTTCGCTGTAGGCGGCGGTGGCCATCTTCGCAAAGAAGTCCGCGGCCTCGCGGTCCCCGAGCAGATCAAAGAGCACGGCTGCGGCGGAGCATTTGCCGTTGTCTTCGTGGGCGGGGTAGGGGAGGTGATCGCCGTAGGGAACCGCTCCCTTGTTGACCCACCAGCGCAGGAATCCGGCTGACTTCGCGATGGCGCGGTCGAGGTCGGGATCGTTCACTCCGGCTTCGCGGGCGAGGACCATGCCGATGGTGAGGCTGAGTCCGGGCTGGTTCATCGCGCCATAGCCGGAGAGGTTACCGCCCGGCACGGCGAAGCGATGCCCCCAGGTGCCGACGCCGCTCTGGCCGCGGGCGGTCTCGAGGGCGAGACGCTGCAAGCCCGGCATCACGGAAGTGTCTCCGGTGGCTGCGACGTATTCACCGAGGAAGATCATGAGGTATCCATAGAACCACGACAGAAAGCCGTCCGTGGTGAAGTCCGCGGCCCACTCGGCCTCCTTCTTGATCAGCGGCAGATAAGCGGAGTTGCCGCTCGAGAGCAGGGCGAGGGCGTTGAGGGAACGAGGGATCGCGTTGAGGCCCTTGGTGTAATCCGGCGAAGCCATCCGCTCCGCGAGCGCGGCGCAGCCGAGTTCGAGAATGCGTTGCGACTTTGGGCAGTCGTAGGGGGCGGTCGCGCCGTAGCTTCCGAGCACGGCCAGCTTGATCTCGACCGGCTCCGATTTTCCATCGCGCCAGCGCAGGAGCGCCAGCACGCCGGTGCCTGATTCGGCCGCGGTGATCGCCTTGGCGAACTGCACGCGCGCGTCATCGTTGAAGGGAGCGCCGTCCACCCCGAGGATGACGTCGCTTTTCCTCAACACGCTTTCAGCGGGAGAACCCGCCGCCACCTCGGTGACGAGAATCTGGCGAGCGTCGCGCGAATGCCCTTTCGCCGTGAAATACCAGCCCCTGGCCCCCGTCGGCCCGAGCGTCCAATCGTGCTTCGCACTGGCCGGCAAAGTCGGATCGGCGGTGAAATCGGGCGGCGTGGCCGGAGCTTTGACTTCAGCGGCTGTCGCGAAGCAGGGAAGTAGGAGTGCGGTCAGGAAAAACGGGAACTTCATGGTGCGGTGGAGGTTAAAAGTGTCTCGGCGAAGGCCTTGCCCATCAGCGCGAAGGTCTTCGCACAGCCGAAATAGTGGTAGCCGGCATTTGAGGCGCCGCGTTCCCACAGAGCGAGGTCGGCGGGCGTGATGAGACTCGCCTCGTAGTCCTTGAGGTAGGCGCGCTTCTTCTCTTCGGTCATGTGGCCGTCGGCATTTGCGTGGTCCTTGTGTTTGGAATTCAGGTAATGGCCCATCTGGCGGACCTGCTGGCGTTTCTCGTCGATCGCGGCCAGTTCTTCCGACCAGAAGGGCGCGGTGGGAACGGCGAAGACGCTGCCCCGGAACTCGGGCAGCAGGGAGGGAGCCGTCATGGCTTTACGGAAGGCGAGCGTGTCCGGGTTGGCGTTTATTCCTCCGACGCCCATCACGCCGATGACGAAGGGCATCTCCGGCGCGTTGAAGTCTTTCCGCACATCGCGGATGAAGTGGGCGAGCAAGTCGCTGTAGACGGCGAAACGCTCCGGCTTGCCGCGATCGGGATAGGTGTGGCTGTCGACCATGTCGTTGAAGCCCTGGAACCAGACAAAGCCGGCGATCTCGTAGCCCGCCGCCGGATCGTAGTCGGGACAGACGCGTTTGGGATCGGCCAGCACGTGCTTCACATGCTCGACCATGTAGCGGTAAAAGCGTCCCGTTTCCCGCTCCTTCTCCGCGAGCCATTCGTTCATGTCCTTTGGCACGCCATGACCGGGAGGACCGTAATAGAGCTTCTTCTGGTAGTCGTTGAGCTCGTATGGTCCCGCGCCCGGCGGACGGAACTCGGTGTGCAGGCTACGGCCGCCCCAGGCGGTTTTGATGATGAGCACCGGCTCCTCCAGCGCCGCATCCATCGTCAGGCCAAAAGTGAATTCGGGGCCGATCTTGCCGCCATCCTCCGTCGGGCGATCTCCGCGGGCTCCGTAGCCTGCCGTGAGTTTGCCGAAGCCTTCGCCATTCGCGCTGCCGTCGAATTTTCCCGTGAGATAGGAAATCCAGACTTTGTCGCACACCGCCGGCTTGCCATCGGGCCCACGCATTTGTTTCAGGAGCGGTGCCGTCGCCGGGTCATCGCCGAGGTAGTCGAAGGTCTCGATCTTCGCGTGGCCTTCCATGTTCGACTGGCCGGCGAGGATGTAGACCTTGAGGGGAGCGGCGGTGATGGGGCCGCAGGTCAGCGAGAAGGCGGCGAGGGAAAAGAGGATGCGTTTCATGAGGGGGGGAACAGGTTGTTTCAACGCTTGGCCGATGTCGGCTCTTTCGACGGCGAGGAGTGAATCGGTGCGAGAGGTTTTGGCGCGAGGGCCCGCATCTCCGCGAGCCTGGCCGCGTGTTCGGGCTTGGGTGCGAGATTCTCCCATTCGTGAGGATCGGATTCGATGTCGTAGAGCTCTTCGCCAGCGCCAAGGTAGTGAAGGTAGCGCCAGCGCTCCGTGCTAATCGCGTAGTTTTCTGGACGATCGAGGTGGGTGACGGCGGCATGTGGCCAATCCGCATCCGGATCGCGCAGGAGCGGCACGAGGCTGCGGCTCTCAATGTCCTCCCTGGCGGGCAGGCCGCTCAAATCCGTGAGCGTTCCGAAGAGATCGACGAGGCTCACGGGCCGATCACACAGGCCGCCCGCAGTGGTGCCTTCCGGCAAACCGGGCGCACCTTCGGGCACCCGAATCATGAGCGGCACCCGGGCGCAGACCCGCCAACCGGTGAACTTCTGCCAGTGCTCCTTTTCGCCGAGATGCCAGCCGTGGTCGCTCCACAGCACGACGATGGTGTTGTCGCGATGCGGGCCGCTCTCGAGCGCATCGAGGACCCGACCGAGCATCGCGTCGGCGAAATGGATGGAGGCGAGGTAGGCCTGAATGGCGTGTTTCCATTGCCCGTGTTTTTGGATGTGCGCGAAATAGCGGTTCCGGGCGAGGCGCTGCGCCACAGGCGGCACATCATCGAGATCGCCCTCTTTAAACCCGGGCGGCAACTGGATGCTTTCGAGTGGAAAGGGTTCGAAATACGCCTTCGGCACAAACCACGGTTCATGCGGCCGGTAAATCCCGCAGGCGAGGAAGAAGGGCTTTTCCTGCTCCCGCTGGAGTTGTTCGGCGATCCACTTCGTCACGAGCCAGTCGCCGCCGAACTCCTCGTCCGTGACCTCGAGCGCGGCCCAGTCCGTCTCGACGTATTGCCAGTCGCCGGCGCGGGGGAGGCTGACCGGGCGCTTCCCGGGATAGAAGGTGCGCGGAAAAGGATTGTCCTTCGTCTTTTCGGGAAAATAATCGTCCCACGACGGCGGATCGATGACGTAGTGCAGCATCTTCCCCGAACCGGCCGACCAGTAGCCGTGGCGGGAGAAATAACGCGGGAGCAGTTCCGCCTGTGGCATGACCTCGCGCATTTTTTGAGTGTTCTGATAGAGACCCGAGCGATGGGGCGGCAGGCCGCTGAAGATGGCGCTACGCGAGGGATTGCACGAGGCTGCCGGGCAGTAGGCGTTGCGGAAGAGGACACCGCTCGCGGCAAGGCGGTCCAGATTCGGCGTCTTCGTCTGGGGATGTCCGCCCAGGCAACCGATCCAGTCATTGAGATCATCCAGCGCGATGAAAAGCACGTTGGGCTTGCGCTCCGCCGCGTTGGAAACGCCGGAAAGGAGGGGGGAGATGGCAAGCAGGGCGACGATCGGTTTCATGGGCGGCTGCGGCCGGAAATCTGGGTTTGTTCGAGGAGAGCGCGGAGTTCGTTCACGACTTCAGGTTCGCTGGAATAGAGATTCCGGGTTTCACCGGGATCGTTCGTGAGATGGTAGAGTTGGCCGGGGGCATCGGGATCGGTTTCGGGCAGGGCGAAAGGTTTCAACCCTCCGGAATCGTAGCGGTTCCCGCCGGAACCGGGGTGATCGAGGTATTTCCAGTCACCGCGCCTGATAGAGAGTGTTTTCGCCCCGCCGAAGGCCTGGGTCAGGAGGTAAGGGCGAACCGGTTCCGTGGCCTTGCCCTCCATGACCGGAAGGAGATTGAAGCTGTCCTCCGCCGCGTCCTGGGGAAGTACCGCACCGGTGATCGCGGCGAGCGTGGCCATCAAATCGGTCAGACAGACGAGTTGATCGCTCGTGCTGCCGGGCCTGATCCGTCCCGGCCAGCGCACGATCATCGGCACGCGATGCCCGCCCTCCCATGAGTCGCGCTTGATTCCGCGCCAGGGTCGTGCCCCGTCGTGGCCGTGATCGGCGCGCATGTGAATGATACTCGCGACCTCGGGGCCATTGTCGCTGCTGACAATGACGAAGGTGTCATCGGCGAGGCCGAGTTTCCCGAGTTCCCGCATCAGTTCGCCGACGATCCAGTCGAATTGGTGGATGAAATCCCCGTGGGGTCCGGCCCGGGTTTTTCCGCGGAAGTCTTTCCCCGCGAAGGACGGCAGATGCACCGCCTGCGTCGCGTGGTAGAGAAAAAAGGGGCGATCCGGCGATTCGCGGACGTGTTGAGCCAGAAATTCACGGCTCTTTTCGAGAAAGACCATGTCCACCTCCTCCATCGGGAAATCAGGAGCGATGAGTCCTTCGCGGCAGTCGTTCGCATAGGGGTGTTTGGGCAAAGTGGAGCGGTCGAGCGGCTTGGTCGGCGGCACCGGGATGCGATCGCCGTCGATGAAGGCATAGAGCCAGTCCGTCGTCGGGCAACTGGCCGTGCCGAAGAATCGATCGAAGCCGTGATCGAGCGGGCCGCCCTCGATCCGCTGCGAGTAATCAATGCGCTTTATCGCCTCAAGACCGCCATCGTGGATCGGCTTTCTCTCCGCGTCGCGAACGGTCAGTCCGACATGCCATTTGCCGATAGCGGCAGTCGCATACCCCTGCTGCCTCAACATCGCGGGCAGGGTGAGCCGGCCCGGTTCGATGAGGGAGGGGCCGCCCACTCCGGTAAAAACGGTCCCGCCATTCGGTGCACGGAAGGCCATCCGGCCGGTCATCAGGCTGTAGCGCGAGGGCGTGCACACCGTCGCCGGACTGTGCGCGTCGGTGAAGCGCATCCCTTCGCCCGCGAGACGATCGAGATTCGGCGTGGGCACCTTCGACTCGTCGTTGTAACAGCTCACATCTCCGTACCCGAGATCGTCGGCGAGGATGAGGAGAACGTTGGGCCTGGACGGTTCGGCCGGCGACGAGGCCAGCCCGCCCGCGCAGGCAAGACTCACGAGGAGCGGAATCCGTAGCAATCGCTTCATGGCACCTCAATGACAAAAGCCGGTCGTGAGAGGACGGCGTTGGCTTTGGCTCCATAATAATCCGACCGCCAGAAATCTTTCAGATCCGCCGCCGTGATGAGCTGGAGACCGGGAGTGGCGACCGCAGGATTGCAGAGAATGTAGAGATCCTCCTCTGCGAGATAACCGCAGACACTGAGGGTGTGGCCGGCGAAACCTCCGGCGTATTGCGGACCGATGTATTTAAAATCGACGACGACAGGCCGCCCGGCGTCGAGTTCCCTTCGCAGCATCGCAGTGGCTTCTTCGAAACCGGCATCGTCCGGCGTGTAGGTGACGAGTTTCCAGCTCTGGCCGATTTTTGCCGAGGCATCCAGCAGATGCCACCAGTCCGTGCCGGTGCCGAGAGGGCTCGGACAGAGCTTCTTGAAATCCCAGCCGCTGATCTCGCCGCCCTGAAAGCGGGCAAAGGTGGCGCAGGCGGTCGCTCCACAGTTATTGTAGCCCTGGTGGATGTGCGGCATCGGGACAAAGGCGAATTTCTCCGGTTCGCTCTTCCGCTGGCGGTAGTCGATGAGCTTGAGGAGATCGGCTCCCTGTTGCGCGGAGGCGTTGTCCGAGGGCTGGGCGGGATGCCCGGTTTCCCCGGTGGGATGGAGTTGGGAGGCCTTCGTCCAGCTGGCCTTCGCCGCGTCGAGGTCTCCCGCCTGGAACTGCATTTCGCCGAGGACGATCAGGCCCGAGGCATTGCCCAGATTCGCCGCACGTTCGGCGAGTGCGCGCGCTTTTGCGGGATCACGCGGGACGCCCTCTCCCGAGAGATAGGCCATCGCCGCTGCCGCCGACGCGCGACCGTGCCCCATGGCCGCCGCTTTCTCCCACCATTCCAGGCCCTTCGCACAATCCTGCTCCGTGCCCTGCGCCCCGTAATAACATTGCCCGAGATTAAAGGCCGCCTGCGCGGATTCCCCTGCGGCTGCCTGAAAGTAAGCCAGGGCGAGAGGTGTGTTGCGTTTCACCATCGCGCCGCGGAGGTAGGCAAAACCGACAAAGTCGAGCGCTTCAGGGTGGCCCTGGTCGGCGGCGCGGTGAGCCCAGAGCATCGCGGCGGCGGGATCCTTTTCGACGCCTCCGCCGTCCCGGTAGCGGATCGCGAGCGAAAGCTGCGCGGAGGGCTCTCCTTTTTCAGCCCGTTCAAACAGCGCTCGAAAATCGGCTTGGTCGGCGGGTGCGGCGGTGGCTGTCATGAAGGTGGCGACGACGAAGGCGGTAAAGGTCCGACAAAGGAAGGGGATCAGAGCAGGTGCGGAAGCCATGGTGGTGTCGGTGGCGACAGGGAAACGAATTTCCCGATATTGCCGGAAAGGAGCGATTACGACACGCGTTTTCGCGCTGGACAACCTGTCCTCAAAATGGACAGGTAAGAGCGTCATGCCCTTTGTCCTCAGATCTGCCGCCGAGCAAGTCGCCGCTCATCTCCGCGATGAGATACTCGGCGGGAAATGGACCGCGCGGCTTCCCGGCCGGGAACGCCTCGCCGGGGATCTGGGGGTGAACGCCAAAACTGTCGAGGCGGCCCTGCGGCAGTTGGAGCAGGAGGGGGTCTTGAGCAATCCGGGGAAAGGACGGCGGCGGATCATCGTCGCGGGGGAGAGCCACCCCGTCGCGCCGCTGCGCATCGCCCTGCTCCTCAGCGAAAAAGACGACGCCCGGGTCGATTTCATCGTCGACATCCGTCAGCACTTGCTGCTCTCCGGGCATGAAGCCTTTTATGCCGAGCAGTCGCTCGTCGATCTCGCGATGAATCCGAGGCGCATCTCCACGCTCGTCTCGCGGACGACGGCTGACGCCTGGATCGTCGTGGCGGGCTCGCGCGAGGTGCTGGAAAGTTTTGCCGCCAGCCCCGTCCCTGCCTTTGCCCTTTTCGGCCCCATGACCGGCATCCGTCTCGCCGGAGCCGGGCCGCGCAAGGCTCCCGCCATCGTCGAAGCGGCGCGAACTTTGCTGGGTTTGGGGCATCGCCGCATCGTAATGCTGGTGAGGCCTCGCCGCCGCCGCCCCGTTCCCGCCCTGCCCGAGCAGGCCTTTCTCGATGAATTGCAGGCCCACGGCATCGTCCCCGCGCCTTACCATCTGCCGGAGTGGGACGAATCACCCGAGCGTTTCCTCACCATGCTCGAGTCCATCTTTCGTCTCACGCCGCCCACGGCGCTGATCGTGGACGAGGCGGCCCTCTTTGTCGCAGTGATGCAGTTCTGTCTCACTCACCGGCTTCGCGTACCCGAAGATCTTTCGCTCGTCTGCACCGACGCCGACCCGGCTTTTGCCTGGTGTCGCCGCAGCGTCGCCCACATCGACTGGAATTGCGGCCCGGTGCTGCGTCGCGTTTTTCAATGGGCCGATCAGCTCAGCCGCGGCAAGAGCGATTTGCGCCAGACTGGCTCCGTGGCACGATTTGTCCCGGGGGAGACGATCGGTCCCGTGCCCCGGAGCGGCCGGTAGAGCAATGAGGGTTCAGTCGGCTTCACAGGAGGGTTCGCTCCACCACCCACCAGACACCGGCGAGAGCGATCAGGATGGAGCCGGGGACGACGACGAACTTCCGGTATTTCTCCTGACTCGAGATCCAGAAGGTCGCGGCAAAGGCGATCGCGATGACGGCGAGTTGGCCAAGCTCCACTCCGATGTTGATCCCGAGCAGACCGACGACGAGCGACGAGGTCGAGTCGAGACGGGTCGACATCACGCCGGCAAATCCGAGTCCATGGATAAGACCGAAAATGAAGACGACGAGGAGCCGCCAATGACTGTAGTCCCGCCGGACAATGTTTTCGACGGCAACGAAGACGATGCTCGCGGCAATGACCGGCTCGACGACCCCGGGAGAGAGCTTTACCCAGCCGGCCGAGGCCATCCAGAGGGTGATGGTGTGGGCGAGGGTGAAGGTGGTGACCTGAAAAATGAGGGGCTTCCATTTGCGGCTCATTAGGAAAAGCCCGAGGACAAAGAGAACATGGTCGAGGCCGAGCGGGAGGACGTGAAGAAAGCCGCGCTTCACTTCGGATTTAAAAACGGCGGCGAGATCGCCCGAGTCCGCAGTCTGCCCGACCGCTCCCTCGGTCGCGGCGGGGAGGGGAGCGGCGAGTCCGGTGAGGTCGAGGAGGAAGCTCTTTTCCCCCGGGAACAGCACCGCGTAGCGCTCGACTTGTTTCCCGTCGAGGTGATTGAGAAAGACGACATTCATCGGGATCGCGGCGGGATCGGTCAGGGTAATGGATTCGATACGGAATCCGGCGAGCCCCTGCGGCATCTGCGTCTTCCACGAACCCACGAGCACGGCCGGGTCATCCGGATTCTCGAGAGGACCGTCACCGAGCTTGGCGAAGGACCATACGAACTCCGGTTTCACCTCGCCGATGGGTTCGAGGAGGAATCGGACGCGACCGGCCAGAAAGGACGACGCGGTCTGCCCCATGGTCTCCAGTGCCGTCTTGTCGACGCTCTCGGCCGCCGATTTTTCGAGATACTCGTGCTCTTCCGGATGAGCCTCAAAGGAGCGCGGGTCGACCTCAACGCGAATCTCGGCCTCGCCGCTGGAGGTAAAATACGACCTCACCAGCACATCGGGCACGGGATGCCCCTCAGCAACGACGGCGAGGAGAAAGGGCAGAAGAAAAAGAGAACGAGGGATGAAAGACTTCATGAATTCGGCGCGACACTGAACTTTTTATAGGGGGTTGGGAAGAAATTTACATCCTGGAGCGGATTTTTCTTGTCTGATTGGGGTAAATAAGATCAGATTCAAGGACTTAACCAACCGATCCTACTATGAAAAAATTGTTCGCCATCCTCTCTATCGTCGCCCTTTCAGGTTCCATCTACGCCGGTTGCGGTGTGAAGGTTCCCGTTTCGGGTGAGCTCTCCGCATATGATGCTGAGAAAAAAGTCCTCAAAGTCGGCAGCGAAGAGATCACTCTCGCCGCCGCCGCCAAGATCGTCGACGCCGCCGGCAAAGAAGTGAAAATCGAAGACCTCATCGGTAAAAAGGTCACGGTCTCTACTGACAAGCACACCAAAAAGGGTGAAGAAGTGAAGGCCAACAAAGCCTGATCAGTCTGCCGTTTTTTAAAGTATTCGGGAAACCCGGTTCTCCGCGAGGAGTCCGGGTTTTTTGTGTTAAAGGGTTGGTGTGAGGGCTGACGAGACTATCGGGAAAGGAGAGCGGGTCTCAGTGTATGTTCACGCTATGCCCGCCCGGCGATGAACGGGCCTCGAGGCCCATTCTACCCGTTGAGATTTTGAGCCACGGATGGAGCGAATAAAACGAAATTAGAGGATGGTCGCTTCACTGGCTGGTATTTCGATCGATGACCCGCTGAATTCCATAACCGGGGAGCGAGTTCTCCGACACCCTGCGTAGCCTTCACTCCGGCGCCGTGTAACGCGGAAGCACATTCTCAAGGTTGAGCAGACACTCCTCTCGGCAATTCCATCTCCCCGCATCGCGCACTGGAAATTTTCCCCATCCTCCGCTACAACTCACCGCATGACACCACAGGAAAAAGCCCAGTCGCTCGAAATTGATCTGTCGCCCCTCACCCCCGGATACCTGAACCTCTGCATCCGCAGCGGCAATCAGCTCATCACTTCCGGTCATGTCAGTGACCTCAAGGGGATCCTCGGCAAAGACCTCATCGTCGAGGATGGCTATGCCGCCGCTAAAAACTGCATGGAGAAGATCCTGCGCTCGGTTCACCACACCCACGGCAGCCTCAACGGCCTGCGCTGCATCAAGCTGCTCGGCTGCGTCTACTCGGCCAGTGACTTCACCGATCAGCATCTCGTCATCAACGGCGCTTCGGACCTCGTCCACGAACTCTACGGAAAGGACGGGGACGGCTACCACGCCCGCAGCGCCCTCGGATTCGCCGCTCTCCCGACCGGAGCGGCTGTCGAAGTCGAAGCGATCTTCGAAATTCTCTGATCAGAAAACAAAAATGCCTCTTCACGACCGGTGAAGAGGCACTGAGGGAGGAAATGCCGGAGCGGACGTCGCGGCTTTTTTACTTAAAGGTGCAGCAGTAGGTTCCCTTGCCTATAATAAGACTCCACGAAGTCAACTATAGTCCCCCGATTTAAGACGGCTTCGGTGTCTTTTTTAGAGAGACATTAGGTGGACCGAAGCGACCGCTTCCCTCGGGTATCATTGTCGCTCGCCTCTGCATGATCTATTCCCCAATTTCCTTACGCGCCTATTCTCTACGCGAACCCGTTATTGTGAGGAAAATACCATTTACGTAGGGTTGCGGTAGTCTGGGTTCATGGCTCAACCCCTTTTGCCCCTCGCCTCCCCGCATGAAACTGTTCCACCAAGGCTCCCTCTCCGCTGCCCTACTAGCCTTTACCTCCCCAATGGTGATAGCGGAGGAGAAGATCTCTTTCAACCGGGACATCCGACCCATCCTTTCCGACGCGTGTTTTGCCTGTCACGGCTTTGACGCCCACGAACGCAAGGCAGACCTGCGGCTCGACACACGCGATGGTGCTCTCGCCGATCTCGGGGGCTACGCAGCGATCGTGCCGAAAGATCTCGAGGCCAGCGAAGCCTGGCAGCGCATCCTCTCGGACGACGAAGACGAGGTCATGCCACCGCCGGAATTTCACAAAAGGCTCACCGACGACGAGAAAGCGCTCCTCCGCCGCTGGATCGAGCAGGGCGCGGAGTATCAGGTCCACTGGTCCTTCGTTGCTCCCGTAAAAGCGGAACCCGGGGCAGCCGCAAAGGCAAAAAACCCCATCGATGGCTTTTTGCAGGAAACGTTAGAGAAGGAGGGTTTGATCGTTGCTCCGGAAGCGGATAAAGAAACCCTCATTCGCCGCGTCACTCTCGATCTCACGGGATTGCCGCCGACACCGGCCGAGGTCGAGGCCTTTCTTAAAGACGCCTCTCCCGCTGCCTACGAGACCCTCGTCGAGGGGCTCTTAACGCGACCGGTCTACGGCGAGCACATGGCCCGCTACTGGCTCGACCTGGCCCGCTATGCCGACACCCACGGGCTCCACCTCGACAACGAACGCTCGATGTGGCCCTACCGCGACTGGGTTGTCGAGGCGCTTAATGCGAACCTGCCTTTTAACGAATTCACCCGTTGGCAGCTCGCCGGTGATCTTCTGCCCGAACCAAGTCGCGAGCAGCTCATCGCCTCTGGCTTCAACCGGTGCAATGTGACCACTAGTGAGGGGGGCAGTATTGCCGAGGAGTGGACTTATCGTTATGCGGTCGATCGGACGACGACGGCCGTGGAGGTATGGATGGGACTCACCGCCGGCTGTGCCGTCTGTCACGATCATAAATTCGACCCGATCTCGGCGAAGGATTATTATTCGATGTATTCCTTTTTCCACAGCGCCGCCGACCCGGCCATGGACGGGAACAAGATCGACACGCCGCCCATTCTCAAGCTGACGACACCCGAAGATGAGAAGCGCCTCGTCGAGCTGAGCGCAAAGATCAAAGTTGCCGACGAGGGTATCGCCGCCGCCATCGCTTCGCTGAAATACACCGACCCCGCGACGCTCGATCCGGCGCCTCCGGTCACCAAGACGGAGACGGTCTGGTTCGAAGACGATTTCCCCAAAGGCACGAGCCCGCAAGTGGCAGGGGCGGCACTGCGCTGGAACGAGAAAGGGAAGGGACCCGTCCATAGCGGCAACCGATCCCTCGTCCGCTCTGCGCCCGGAGCGGTCGCACAGGACTTTTGGGCCGGAGGCGCGAGCTTCACGGTGCCGGCGAATGGAACAATCTTCGTCTATGCCCATCTCGATGCGACAGCACCGCCCGAGGGGATCATGATCCAGTTTCATACCGGCGGCTGGAAACATCGCGCGGTCTGGGGCGATGGCGACAAGATCGGCTTCGGCAAGGCCGGCACGATCGAGCGAGTCGCGATGGGGCCATTGCCCAAAGCGGGGGAGTGGGTGCGTCTTGAGGTACCTGCCGCGAAGCTCGGTCTGACGGCAGGGATGAAGGTCGACGGCTACGCTTTCACTCAATACGGCGGCACGGTGAGCTGGGACCGACTTGGAATCGTCGCCGAGACCAATCCGGCGAAAGATCCTGCCTGGTCGTGGAAGATCTGGCTCGAGCAGAATCAGGGCAAACGGAACGACCTGCTCCCTGATGCCCTCCGCGATCTCGTGCGCGGCAAAAAGCCGGCCGAGTGGAGCGAGGACGAGGCGAAGAAGGTTAAGGATTTTTGGCTCGGCAATCTTTACGCCGGAGCCCGGGATCAGTTGGCTCCGCTCGAGGCGGAGAGGGCTCCCTTTGCGCAGGAAAAAGACAGGATCGAAAAGGCGACTCCGATCACCTTCGTCATGGCCGATCTCCCGACCCCACGGGAGAGCTTTGTGATGGAGCGGGGTCAATATGACAAGCCAGGGGAAAAGGTCTCGCGAGGGGTGCCGTCCTTTCTCCCTCCGCTCCCCGCGAAGCCCGCCGACCGCGATTACAACCGGCTTGACTTCGCCAACTGGCTCGTGAGCGGGACACATCCGCTGACGGCGCGGGTCACCGTGAATCGTTTCTGGCAGCAGTTCTTCGGGGTCGGACTGGTGAAGACGAGCATGGACTTCGGGTCGCAGGGGGAGCCGCCCAGTCATCCAGAGTTGCTCGACTGGCTCGCGATTACTTTTGTCGAAGACGGCTGGGACATGAAGAAACTGGTGAAGCGCATCGTCACCAGTCACGCCTATCGCCAGAGTTCGGCGCAGTCGCCCGAGTTGCGCGAACGTGATCCTGAAAACCGGCTCCTCGCCCGGGGACCACGCTTCCGCCTCGATGCTGAGGTCCTGCGCGACCAGGCCCTCTCCGTGAGCGGGCTCCTCGTCCCGACGATGGGTGGGAAGGGAGTGAGACCCTACCAGCCCGAGAATATCTGGGAGCCCGTCGCTTTCGGCGGTAGCAATACGATGAAATACGTCCAGGACAAAGGCGAGGCCCTCTACCGGCGCAGTCTCTACACCTTCATGAAACGGACTGCCCCGCCGCCGTTCATGTCGAGCTTCGACGCCCCGAATCGCGAGCAGAGCTGCAGTGCCCGCGGGCGCAGCAACACGCCCCTGCAGGCCCTGCAATTGATGAACGATGTCCAGCACATCGAAGCGGCTCGTCATTTCGCGCAGCGTATTTTAAAAGAGGGCGGGGCGACACCGGAGGACAGGGTCCGTTGGGGCTGGCGGGCGGTCACGGCGCGATTCCCTGAGGCGGCCGAGGCCGAAGTCGTCCTCAGCGCCTTGACTCTGCATCGCAATCGCTACGACTCTGATAAAGCGGCGGCGACAGCGCTCATCAGCTTTGGCGAGAGCAAGGCCGATGCGGGGATCGATCCGTCCGAGCTTGCGGCTTACACGCTGATCGCGAATCTGTTATTGAACCTGGACGAGGTCGTCGTGAAGAATTGAAAACGAATTGTTCAGAAAGTAGCATGGGAATCCTGCCCATGCTACAGGCTTTCGCCCCTGCCATTCTGCTTGCGCCGTTTGTCTGGATTAGTAACCCTTTTCCCATCCTATGAACCCCGCCATCGAATACCACGAATACCTCACCCGCCGCCGTTTTTTTGAAGGAGCAGGACTCAAGGTGGGCGGAGTCGCGCTGGCTTCTCTGATGGGGCGGAAAGCCTTTGGCGCGACCGCGGCTCAGGCGAATTCGGACGCGGTCCATCCGCCGCTCCCGGGCTTCCCGAACTTTGCGCCGAAAGCGAAGCGGCTCATCTACCTTCACATGAACGGGGCACCGTCGCAGCTGGATCTTTTCGACTACAAACCCGGCCTGCAAAAGCTCTTCGACACCGATCTCCCCGAATCGATCCGCAAGGGGCAGCGCATCACCACGATGACAAGCGGGCAGGCCCGTCTCCCTGTCGCGCCGAGCAAGTTCGCCTTCAAACAATGCGGCAAGAGCGGCATGTGGATGAGCGAACTCGTCCCGCACATGCAGGGCATCGCCGACGATATCACGATGATCAAGACGGTGCGGACCGACGCGATCAATCACGATCCCGCCTGCACTTTCGTAATGACCGGCAGCGAGATTCCCGGCAAGCCGAGCCTCGGCTCGTGGATCAGCTACGGGCTTGGCAGCGAGAGCAATGACCTGCCGGCCTTTGTTGTCTTTACCCCGACGTTTCCGAAGGAGAGCCAGGCTCAGGCGCTCTTCACGCGGATGTGGAGCAGCGGCTTCCTCCCGACGAAATATGACGGCGTCGCGCTGCGCGGCGCGGGGGACCCGGTCCTCTATGTGAAGAATCCTCCGGGCGTGAATCCCGACGATAGGCGCACCATGCTCGACGCGCTCGGGCGTCTCAACCAGCGGCACCTCGAGCGCCTCGACGATCCTGAGACGCAGACCCGCATTTCCCAGTATGAGATGGCCTTCCGCATGCAGTCGAGCGTGCCCGAGTTGACCGATCTCAGCGGCGAGAGTGAAGCGACCCTCGCAATGTATGGCCCCGATGTGAAGACCCCCGGGAGTTATGCTCACAGTGCGATCATGGCCCGCCGTCTCGCCGAACGGGGCGTCCGCACCGTGCAGATCCTCCACCGCGGATGGGATCAGCACGGCAGCCTGCCCAAGCTTATCGCCGGTCAGTGCCGCGATGTCGATCAGCCGACCGCTGCCCTCATCAAGGATCTCAAACTGCGAGGGATGCTCGAGGACACTCTCGTCGTCTTCGGCGGCGAGTTCGGACGCACCGTTTACTCGCAGGGCGCCCTCACCAAAGACAATTACGGCCGTGACCACCATCCCAAGAACTTCTGCATGTGGATGGCTGGCGGCGGGGTGAAGGGCGGACTCACCTACGGCGAGACCGATGACTTCAGCTACAACGCGGTCGAGAACTCCGTGCATTTGAACGATCTCAACGCCACGATCCTGCACTGCCTCGGGATCAATGATCAGCGCTTTACCTATCCCTTCCAGGGGCTCGAGCAGCGCCTCACCGGGGTGGAGCATGCGCACATCGTCAGGGACATCCTTGCCTGACCGCAGGGTCGGGGGGCATGATCCCGTCTATTACGCGGCTTGAGAGTTGTATACAGTCAAGATAGCATCCGGAGTAATGGAGCTCCGCCTCGCTCATTTCGCCGCTCATCGGGCACGGCTCGTGATTCTCGCACTGCTGTGTTGCGGAGCGGTCGCGTCGGGGGCGCCTGTCTTTGAGAAAGACGTGCGTCCCATCCTGAAGGCGCACTGCTTTCATTGTCACGGCGAGGATGGGGAGAGTAAAGGCGGGCTCGATGTGAGACTCCAGCGTTTCCTGCTCAAAGGAGGAAAGTCCGGTCCCGCCCTCGTCGCGGGGAAGCCGGCGGAAAGTCATCTGCTCGAGGTGCTCAAGAGCGGCGAGATGCCGAAGGAGAAACCGAAACTCTCCGACGCCGAGATCGCCACGATCGAGCAGTGGATCCTCGCCGGAGCCCCGACCCTGCGTTCCGAGCCCGAAACCCTGGGTCCGGAGCATCATTTTACTCAAGAGGAACGCGCCTGGTGGTCTCTGCAACCGATCGGAAACCCCGCCGTTCCGGCAAAGGTGGATGCGAAGGAGCGGAACCCGATCGACGCCTTTGTCGGCGCGGCCTTAAGCAAAAACGGAATGGGCTTTTCTCCGGAAGCGGATCCGGCAACTCTGATTCGCCGTCTCACCTTCGATCTCACTGGCCTGCCTCCGTCACCCGCGGCGGTGGATTACTTCCTTGCCCGGTCCGCGCTCGATAAAGACGCCGCCTACCGCGAACTCCTCGAGACTCTTCTCGCGTCGCCTGCTTACGGGGAGCGCTGGGGTCGTCACTGGCTCGATGTCGCCGGCTACGCCGACTCGGACGGATTCACCGAGCAGGATACCGAGCGAAAGCATGCCTGGAAATATCGCGATTACGTCATCGCCGCGCTCAACGCGGATAAGCCTTTTGATGACTTTGTCAGGGAGCAGCTCGCCGGTGACGAGATCGCGGCGAAAGAGGGGCTCAATGCGAACTCTCCGACTGCTGAGGGAAAACGACGCTACGCCGAGCTTCTTACTGCCACGGGATTCCTCCGCATGGCGCCCGACGGAACCGCGACGCAGAATGACCTGCTCGCCCGCAACACCTCTATCACCGATACGCTCAAGATCGTCAGCAACGCCTTTTACGGCATGACGATTCACTGCGCCGAGTGCCACGACCATCGTTACGACCCCATCACCCAGGCTGACTTTTACGAACTGCGCGCCGTCTTCGAACCGGGCTTTGATCCGAAGAACTGGCGTCAGCCGGCCCGCCGTCTTGTCTCTCTGCAGACGAAGGAAGAAAAGGCCAGGGCCGATGCGATCGAGGCCGAGGCCAAGAAAATGGACGACGCTCGTCTCGCCAAAGAGGCCGAATTCATCGCCGAAGTCCTCGGAAAAGAGCTCGAAAAGCGCGACGAAGCGATCCGCGCCGATCTGCGCAAGGCCTACGAGACAGTCGCGAAAGAGCGCACCCCCGAACAGATCGCCCTGCTGAAGCAACACCCCAGTATTCAAAGTCTCAGCGCCGGTTCTCTTTACCTCTACGACTCCACCTACAAAACGAAGCACGCCGATACTCTCAAGAAGATGACTGACGAGGCGGCGGTCGTACGGGCGACCAAGCCGAAAGAAGAGTTTGTCCAGGCCTTCGCCGAGTTGCCCTTCAAGCCCGAGGCGATCCCCGCGACGCACCTTTTCTTTCGGGGAAATCCCGAGTCGCCCAAGGAAGTCGTGAAGCCGTCGGACCTCAGCGTTCTCTCGAGCTGGCGCAAAACTGACCTGCCGGAAAAAGTCGCCACTCTCCCCACGACCGGACGGCGCCTCGCCCTCGCCGAAACCCTCACCGATGGCGAGCATCCGCTCCTCGCCCGTGTCATGGTGAACCGCGTCTGGATGCACCACTTTGGGACGGGTCTCGTGAAGACCGTCGCCGACTTCGGGCATCTCGGGGAAGCGCCCAGTCATCCCGAGCTACTTGACTGGCTCGCCGCCGAGTTCATGGAAAAAGGCTGGGGGTTGAAAGACTTGCACCGGCTCATCGTGACGAGCCACACCTGGCGGCAGCAGTCGGTCCGCGACGCGGCGAGCGATGCAATCGATCCCGACAACCGCTTCCTCAGTCGCCAGAACAAACGGCGCCTCGAGGCCGAGACCCTGCGCGATGCGCTCCTCGCGGTCTCGGGGAAGCTCAATCCAAAAGTCAGTGGTGAGCCGGTTCCGGTGACATTGACCGAGGAAGGCCAGGTCGTCATCGGCGTGGACACGATGGACACGGCGGGACGCCAGACCGGCAAATACATCCCGCTAAACGGAGAGGAATTCCGCCGCAGCGTCTACGTGCAGATCCGGCGCTCGCGTCCCCTCGAAATGTTTGCCGCCTTTGACGCCCCCGACATGACCAATGCGAACTGCGAGATCCGTCCCGTCACAACCGTCAGCCCGCAGAGTCTCTTGCTGATGAACAATCTCGGGATGCGCGAGTTTGCCCAGCACTTCGGTGAGCGGCTCATGAGCGAGGGCGTCGACACCGCCGCGCGGATCGACCTCGCTTGGAAGCTTGCCTACGGACGCAACCCGCGGCCCGACGAGCGCGAAGCGGCGATGCAGTTCGTCACCCTCCAGACCGCCCACTACATTGTCCATCCGGCAAAGCCGGAGCGATCTGTCGGCCCTGCCGAAACGGTCGAGGCACCCGCGCGGCACCTCGGGGTCGCCGCGATGGCTCACGCCCTCATGAGCGCAAACGAATTCCTCTACCTTGACTGACCATGCACTCGCGCCGCGAATTCCTCGAAAAAAGCTACGGCCTCGGAGCGATCGCCCTCGCGACCCTGATGAAAGAGGAAGGGCTCCTCGCCAATCCCGCCATTTCCGGAGCGAACCCGCAGCATTTCGACACGCTGCCCAAGCCGCCGCACGGATTCGGCCGGGCAAAGTCGATGATCTCCATGTTCATGCAGGGGGGGCCGAGCCACATTGACCTTTTTGATCCCAAGCCCGAACTGAATCGCCTCGACGGCAAGGACTTCCCCGGCGAGGTCAAATACGACGACGCCGCCGGGGCGAGCCGCGAGGTCATGGGATCCCCGTGGAAGTTTTCGAAACACGGCCAGTCGGGGATGGACTTCAGCGAACTTGTCCCGAACATGGCCGGGATCGCCGACGAGATCACGATGATTCGCTCGATGCACACCGGGGTGAACAACCACGGCCAGTCCATCAATGCCCTCATCAACGGCTCCATCCTCACCGGACGTCCCACCCTCGGGAGCTGGCTCACCTACGGACTCGGGTCCGAGAATCAGAACCTGCCCGCCTTTGTCGCCCTCACTGATCCCCGCGGCCTGCCCGTGCTCGGGGTCGACAACTTCACGAACGGATGGCTCCCCTCGGTCTACCAGGGCACCGTGATCCGGCCGAAGGAACCGCGCATTCTCAATCTCGATCCGCCCATGTCCCTCAAGGGCGACGCGCAAAAGCGATACCTCGACTTTGTCGACCGTCTCAACCGCGGACACCTCGACGCCCGTCCCGGCGAGACCGAGCTCGAGGCGCGCATCCAGAGCTTCGAACTCGCCGCCCGCATGCAGATCTCGGCAAAGGAAGCCCTCGAGATCAGTCAGGAGAGTGAAGCAACCCTGCGGATGTATGGAATCGATCAAAAGGAGACAGAAGATTTCGGGACCCGCTGCCTCATTGCCCGCCGCCTCGTCGAGCGCGGGGTGCGCTTCGTCTCTGTCTTCACCGGCAACCAGACCTGGGACAACCATGCCAGCATCACGACGGGCCTGCCCGCCGCCTGTCGCTACGTCGACAAACCGGCCGCCGCCCTCGTCCTTGACCTGAAACAGCGCGGACTCCTCGACAGCACCGTGGTGCACTGGGGCGGGGAAATGGGACGTCTCCCCGTCATTCAAAACCGTGCCGGAGCTCCCCGCGGCGATCGCAAGTCCGTCGGACGCGACCACAACACCTACGGTTTCAGCATGTGGGTTGCCGGAGGCGGTTTCAAAGGCGGCTACACCCACGGCGCCACCGACGAGTTCGGGCACCACGCCGTGGAAAACGTCGTCAATCACTACGACTACCACGCCACCCTCCTCCACCTCTTCGGCCTCGATGCGGAGACCCTTACCTACAAGCGCAACGGCACCCCGCAGTCGCTCATTCAGAATGATGAGGCGAAGATCGTGAGTGAGTTGCTGGCTTAGGCAACCGCAACGCTGTAGCCGGTTTCTGCGAGGGCGGGATGCTCTGTCGAGGCGCCATCATTCCCAATCGCCTCGGCCGGACAGCTTTCCAAGGCCTCCTCACAGGCCGCGATCTCCGCCGCGCCGACGGGCTGGCGTCTTACGTAGGAGTGACCCCCGCGTTCGTTGCGCAGGAAGATGTCAGGCATCCGCTCGCGGCAGAGGTCGCAGTCGATGCACTGGTCATCGACGTAGTAGAGTCCGGGGACATTGTCAGGGTATCGGTCGTGGTGATTTGCCATGGGCGACGATACGGAGACGGGGCGGGGGATCTTTCAGGGCGTCCTGTTGCCCCGCTGCAAAGGAGGCTCGCCCTATGTCGCCATCGGAGTAAAATTCGGCCCATTCTGAAGCGCGAAGGGGAGGGAAGCTACGCCAGTTGACCTCACTGCACGCCGTTCTCTCCAGTCTTTTTTGATGTAAATTTATATTGTAGATTTCTCACCGTCAGTTAGTTGGGAGATTTTATGGAATTCAATTGCTCGTCGCTCGCGGCGGGAGATAGGCTGATACAGTCCGGGCTCATGCCGACACGAAGTGAGAGAAGAACTTAAACGGGGTTTCCGTCTCTGAAATCGTGGTGAGGGCTATGATGCCTTTGAGTTCGTTGGAATGGAGGACGACTCGTTGAGCGCAACTTTCGCCGCGATAGTTGGCAATGGACCGGTATCGGCCACCCTCGAAATTTTCCGCAGGCTTGACTTCCCCTCCCGTTTCAGGTTATGACAGCGGTCATGCAACAAAACGGATCTTTTAATACAAGCCGCCGTCGTTTCCTCGGCACTGCTGTCGGCGCGACCGCTTCTCTTAACATCCTCTCAGGCTTCGTGAAAGCGCAGAGCTCGGGTGGCGCGAACGGTAAACTGAATATCGCCTTTGTCGGCGCCGGCGGTCGTGCCGGTGGGAATATCGACGGCTGTGCCGCCGCCGGGCAGAATATCTACGCCCTCTGTGATGTGGACAGCGCGCGCGCCGATGGGATGTACAAAAAATACCCTGAAGCCAAGGTCTATGTGGATTGGCGTGAGATGCTGGAAAAGGAAGGCGACAAGATCGATGCGGTCGTCGTCTCTACGCCCGATCACCTCCACGCCGTCTCAACGATGGCGGCACTGAAGATGGGCAAGCACGTCTACGTAGAGAAGCCGCTCACCCTCACGATCTCCGAGGCGCGCGCGCTCCACGAGGCCGCCCGCAAGGCCGGGGTCTGCACCCAGATGGGAAATACGGGCCACGCGGCGGAAGGGGCCCGACTCACGAACGAATACATTCAGTCCGGCGCGATCGGTGAGATCTCGCAGGTCTATTGCCGCACGAACCGCCCGGTTTGGCCGCAGGATCTCGTGCGTCCGGCCGGGGAGCCGGTACCCGCGACGCTGAACTGGGATCTCTGGCTCGGGCCTGCGGCGGACAAGCCCTTCAGCAGCCAGATCGTGCCTTTCAAATGGCGCGGGTTTCTCGACTACGGCACCGGGGCGCTCGGTGACATGGGAGCGCACATCATCGATCATCCGATGTGGGCGCTGAATCTCGGCCTGCCGACAAAGGTCTCGGTTGAGAAAGCTGACCGCAAGGTGCCCGGGGCAGAAAAAGATTCGCATCCGTCCTCCTGCATCATCAATTACGAATTCGCCGCCAAAGACGGGCGTGGTCCGGTGAAGCTGCAGTGGCTCGACGGCCAGTACAAGATCCCGCGTCCCGAAGGGATGATCGCGGACCAGCAGGTCCCCGACAACGGTTGCGTTTACATTGGCAGCGAGCATCACATGATGCACGGCAGTCATGGCGGCAATCCCAGCATCATCGATGCGGCCCACGCCAAGTTTGTCGCTCCGCCCAAGACGATGGAGCGTTCCCCGGGTCACTATGTCGAGTGGATCGAGGCAATTCAGAAAGGTGATCCGTCGCGGGCGAAGTCGAACTTCGATGTCGCGGTGCCGCTCACCGAGACGCTCCTGCTCGGCACGATTGGGTCCATTCTCGGCGCCGGCACCGAACTGACCTGGAATCCCGAGACGATGAGCACGGGTAACGAGATGGCGGACAAGCTGGTGAAACACAGCTACCGCGAGGGCTGGTCGCTCTGATCACCGAGCCGCTCACTCTTCGCTGCTGTCGGCGAGCACATCGAGAGTGAAACCTCCGATGTGCGAGCTGTCGGGGCCGGGGTAGATCCAGTCATTGATCCGGTCCATCGTGATGCTCACGGTCGCCCCTCGGTGCACGTCGAGGAGTTCGTGCGGGTCGTTCATGAGAATACCAGTCACTTCGGTAGGGGAGATTCCCTGCACGGTAACCCACATGTATTCTGACTTCCGGCCCTCGCGGAACTCGGCCTTGACGATGAAGCGCTCCTTTTCCGCGGAGGCCGCTTCGATATAGGCGCTGACGAATTCGGGCCATCGGGAGATCGCTTCTTTCACCGCGGCGGCCATCTTCGGGTTGTTGTCCGAGATCTCGATGACGGGTTCGAAGGTAGGTTCATTAAAAAGGCTCACCGGATCGCTCCCGCAGAGTCGCTCGAGCAGACCGGGGTCGAACTCATTGCAACGCTGCAGTTCGGGGCAGTAGATCGCGAGGCAGTCGGGTCCGCCCATCGCGGAGAGGATGCGGCCGATGACTCGGTAGGCTTCGCCGATGCGCTCGCGGTCGGTCGTGTCGTCCATGAGATCGACGGAGATCCAGGCGACATGTTTTTCCACGGCGTTGCGGAGGCGTTTGTCGCGGATCGTGGCGTGGGCAAAGCGCTTCGGGTTCCCGATGTAGGGTTGGTCCGAGACGAGCACGGCAAAAAGCCCGGCGGGGACTTTCACCATGAAATGCCGGATCTCTCCGTCGTCGGCGCGGCGATTCTCGGGTGGGGAAAAGGGGATTACGAAGGACTCGGCTTCGGGATTCCCGGGTTGAAAGCGTATCCCGAGCGCGCTTGAGACACAGTCGCGTATTCCCATTTCATCGGCGTCGCGCGGTTCGTCGAGAAAAAAGACGAGGGAGATGAGATTGTTGACCTTCTCGCCACCGTCATCCGGGGCGCTATGGTCAGTGACTCTTTGCTGTCCGCCCGGCGGCATGAGCCAGCGCACGAACTCGATCGCAAACCAGACGAGGGCGAGGGAGAGGGCCGCCACTCCCCAGACCGTGAGGCCTGTCCCCACGAGCATCGCAACTGGCACGAGGAGGATCGCAGCTGAGAGATAGGGGAATTTCTGGAATCGTTGCGGCATGAAATGAGTCGGGAGAGACCGGGCATGAGGGACCCGGCCCGTGGCGAATCGAGTCAGGGGGCGGCGGAGACACCGAGGTGGGCGGGAATGGTCGGCAATCCGGTGCTCGGGTCAATCACGAAACGCTCGGCGAGGGGATTTAAGTAACCTTTCCACTTATCTCCCCGCCTCATCGTCCCGGGCGGGTCCAGGAGCAGGATAGGTAGGCCGGAAAAGGGCTCGAGAACGCGATTTGGCGGTCCGGGGTTCAAAAATCCGAGAGTGGAGCGGACTTGTGTGGGGACGAGAATGATGCGTTTGGCCCGCAGTAAAGCGCCCTCATCCTGGATCTTGATTACTTCGGCCTCGACTGGGGTCCACTCGGTTTTCGCGACTTCGAGCTGTTCCCGCTGAGCCTCGGCCCGGATCGCGGCGGCGCGGCGTTTTTCGGTCTCGAGGACGGCCGTTTGTCGCTGCTCGCGCTGGACGGCGAGGTCAGCCCGGTAGCGTTTCAGAGCCTCGACGGGATCAAAGTCATAGCGAGCCTGGAGTTCGGGGCCGAGGTCAAAGAGCGAGACTCGCGCCATGCCGCCTTCGTGTCGCACGAGCAGGGCGTCGGCATCTACCCGCATGATCGTGACTTTACGAAAGGTTGCACCCTTTCTGGTGACGAGTTCGGGATACTCGTCCGCTCCAGAGGGCGATGCTGATTTTTCCTCACCCAAAGATGCCACGGAGAGCAAGGTGAGGAGGGGCAGAATGAGCAGACGACGGGAATGGTTTTTCGACATGCGTAACGAAAGCTTGGCCGTTTGCACATTCTCTTGCAACTTTTCTTGAGGCGCACGGTTCCTTCCCGTATCAAAGTGACCTTACCATGATGATCTTCCCTAATTCCCGGATCCTCCGACCTCTTGCTCTCGCTATTTGTCTTCTCGTCACCGGGCAGGTCTTCGGCGACAATGCGGAAGTCGATGACAAAGGCAAAGGCAGAGCTGACAAGGCGCAGGAGAATGGGGGAATCCGCGATAAGGGCGAAACTGCCCGTCTCGAGGTGTGGGAGTCTTTGAGTGACGAACAGCGCGACAAACTGAGGCAGGCGCTGCGCGATGTGTGGACCGACCCCGCCGTGATCAGCGCCCGTGAAGAGGTGAAACAGGCCGGCGATGCGTATCAGGAGTCGATCACGGCCGCCGTGAGCCGCGTCGACCCGTCTGTCGCCGAGGTCATGACGAGGATCCAGCGGTCAAACAGCGGGATGGCTCACGAGCACATTTGGGGGCGTCCACCTCTGGCGATAGGGCAGGGAGGGAAAGGGGTTTTGCCGCCACTGCATGCTCCGGGACCGCTGGAAAAAGGAGGCTCGGGATCGCAGGAAAAAGGAGGCTCGGGACCGCGCCGTGGCTTTGATGACCAGATCAAACCTCCGGGTTTTCTCGACAACCTGCCGCCCGAGGCGAGGGACAAATTCCGCCGGGCCGAGGCGGCTGCGCTCGACTCTGAGGTGGTGAAGGCGGCCCGCTCCGAACTCGAGAAGATACGGGAAGAGGACGAGGTGCTCCGGCGCAAGCGGCTCGAGGCCCATCGCAAGCTCCGCAAGATCACGATAGACGAGATGGAACGCATTGATCCCTCCATTGCCGAGATCCGTAAGAAGCTCCCGGGCGAGGATCGCAAGGACGGCTCCAAGCCGGAAGGGACGAGAGAAGACGAGCCGAGGGCGGAGCCAAAACCCGGGGCTGCGGTCGCCGTGCCCGACGCAACCAAGCCCGAGTGATCGCTACGCTCAGTCGATCAAATTGCGAAAGGCCGCGAATTCAGCGGGGTCCATCGAGATGAGATTTTGATCTGCGGGAAAGCTACCGTCTTTGACTTCGCTGATGTATTCGCTGAAGGCGGCGATCCGTTCCTCCTGAAGACGGCGGTATTCGGCGAGGAAATTCCGGTAGGCTTTCGCGTGGCGGGGGAGTCGCTCGTCGTATTCGCCGAGGATGTCGTCGGAAAAAAGGAACTGGGTGTCGCACCCGCTGCCCGACCCCAGCGACATGAGCAGGAGCGAGGTTTTTGCGGAAAGGAAGGCCGCGAGCTCGTGCGGCACGACTTCGAGCTCGGCGGCGTAGGCACCGGCACTCTCGAGTTCCTTCATTTTGGTGTAAAGCTGCGTCGCCTCGGCGGCGGTTTTTCCAATGGCGCGGTAGTTCGTCCAGGTAAAGTGACGAGGGACGAGCCCAAGGTGACCGACCACGGGAATACCCTCGCGGGCCATCGCTTCGATGATGTAGGGACTGGCTGAGCAGTAGACCGAGCTGGCACCGAGATCGAGAGCGCGGAACCCGATCCGGATCGCCTCTTCAGTCGAGGCTAACCCGTGCGGAGTCGCGCAAGAGAGGAAGCTGTTCGGCGCCGCGGCGACGAGGAGAGGCAAGCGAGCCTGCGCCTCGGGCGAATCAAAACTGCAACTCATCAGATCGACGCCGGCGAGTTCCGCAGCGGCGGCTTCCTCGGGCGACTTCACGTGGATGTGGGTGAGGACGCGTTTGCCTTTGAGCTGCTGCAGTTCGTAGACGGTGTATTTCTTGCGGGGGCGTAGCATGGAGACAGGCTATTCAGGGAAACGAGTCCGGGCAAGCGCATCTTTTTCCGACGACAACGCTTTCGCTGCCTATGATCGAGACTAATTCACGGGAGTGTTTGAGCACTCTGGTTTTTTATAAGAACTAGACGCTTCAGCTTTCTTAAGCGAAACTCCAGATGGGTTTTCGCTTATGTCACCGCCGTTCATTTTCGAGTTTTTTCTCCCTGCCGTCGCCTTCGCGATGGGAGCCTGCATCGGGTCGTTTTTGAACGTCGTGATCTACCGGATTCCGAATGGTCTCAGCGTGAATGAGCCTAAGCGCTCTTTTTGCCCAAGCTGCAAGAGGCAGATCCCCATCCACCTCAACATCCCGCTGGTGACCTGGCTGATGCTCAGAGGGAAATGCAAGTGGTGCAAGTCGCCGATCGCCTTCCGCTACTTCCTCGTCGAGCTTCTTACGGCGATCTGTTTCCTCGCGATCTGGCATCATGGGATCACTGCCGTAGGCCTCCCCGGGGTGGTCGCGCTCTGGGTCGTCACTGCGCTACTGATCTCGGCGACTTTCATCGACATTGATCATTTCATCATCCCTGACTCCATTACGATAGGCGGAACTGTCGCCGGACTCGTGGCGAGTTTTGCAATCCCTGCGCTGCATGGTGAGACGATTTGGTGGAAGGGCGGTGTCGAGGGCCTTATCGGCGCGGCGGCTGGTTTTACCCTCCTCTGGCTCATCGTCCTGATGGGCAAGATGTTCTTCGGCAAGATCAAACATGACTTCGGCGGGCCGACCGATTTTGAAATCTCGCAACCCGGTGGCGAGGAGGCTCCCATCATTATCCGTCTCGGCGAGCACGAGTATGAGTGGGGGGATGTCTTTTTCCGCAAATGGGATCGGCTTGAAATGGAGGCACTCGAGCTCTTCTTCGATGGAGAAAAGCAGGAGTTCAAAGATCGTTTCCGCGTCCTCGGCGACGGGCTCGAAGTGGACGGCGAGCGTGTCGAGCTTGATACGGTGAAGAAAGTCACCGGAAAGATCACTTCCGCCGTTGTCCCGCGCGAGGCGATGGGCTTCGGCGACGTGAAGTTCATGGCCATGATCGGGGCCTTTCTCGGCTGGGAGGCTGCTGTTTTCACTATCTTCGCCGCCTGTATCATCGGGGCGATCGCAGGGCTCGTTCAGAAGCTCATTCTCGGCGAGCAGTGGGGAAGGCCGCTGCCCTTCGGTCCCTACCTCGCTCTCGCCGCTTTCCTCTGGATCTTCACCGGACCGGTGGTCTGGTTCTGGTATGTTGGAATCCTTCGCTCTGCAGTCGATTTTCAGTAAAGTCTCTCCATGCTTGTCGAAGGGATAACGCGTCGCACGGTCTGGATCGAAGCCGATGAAGAATCGGTCGGGATCATCGACCAGCGTCGTCTTCCCTTCGCCTTTGAGACCCTGACCCTCCGCAACGCCGAAGATACGGCCGTCGCGATCCGTGACATGCTCGTGCGGGGAGCGGGCTGCATCGGCGCGGTCGCGGCGCACGGCATGTTCCTCGCCGCTCGGGAGTGCCATCTCGCCGGACTCAGCGGTGGCGGCTTTAACGAACGCCTCACCCGTCTCGCCGAGCAACTCTGTGCGACCCGTCCCACCGCCGTCAATCTCGCCTGGGCGGTAAGGCGTCAGCTCGATGAAATGGCTCTCGTCGACGATCCGCACGAAAAAGTCATCCTTGCCCGTGATCTCGCCCGCCGCATCGCGGACGAGGATGCCGATTTCTGCCGTCGGATCGGGGAGCACGGACTGCCGCTCCTCGAGAAAATTTTTCACCAAAAAGGCGGAAAAAGCCCTGTTAATATCCTGACTCACTGTAATGCAGGATGGCTTGCATTTGTTGATTTCGGTTCCGCCACCGCTCCCCTTTACGCCGCGCACGATGCAGGCATTCCGGTGCATGTCTGGGTCGATGAGACCCGTCCCCGCAATCAGGGCGCACGGCTCACGGCGTGGGAACTCGGCCAGCATGGTGTCCCCCATACCGTCATCGTGGACAATGCGGGCGGCCACCTCATGCAGCACGGCCTTGTCGATCTCGTCCTTACGGGGACGGACCGCACCACCTGGACGGGTGACGTCGCCAACAAGATCGGCACTTACCTGAAGGCCCTCGCGGCGCGCGACAACGGCTTGCCCTTCTACGTGGCTCTGCCTTCCTCGACCTTCGACTGGGTTACGGCCGACGGCCTCGCCGGCATTCCGATCGAGGAACGGTCAGGAGACGAAGTTAGTCGTGTCAGTGGATCTGTCGGCGAGTTGGATTCCGCCGAAGAAGTCGAGGTGAATCTGGTTGCGAAAGGGAGCCCCGTGGCGAACTATGCGTTTGACGTGACTCCGGCAAGACTCGTCACCGGACTGATCTCCGAAAGGGGAATCTGCGCGGCGACCGCGCGCGGAATTGCCGAATTGTATCCCGAGTTGAGTCCCTGGCGCGAGTCAGGGATCTGAACGTTTCCGTATCCCTCTCCCATGCCTGTTAAGATCGATCCCAAGTTGCACCAGGAAAAGAAACCCCCGTGGATTCGAGTCAGGTTGCCCAATAATCCTGTCTTCTGGGACACCAAAGGCCTCATCGACGATCTCAAGCTCGTGACCGTCTGCGAAGAAGCGCAGTGCCCGAACCGGTGGGAGTGCTGGGGGCAGGGGACAGCGACCTTCATGATCGCGGGAGACCGCTGCACCCGTGCCTGCGGATTCTGCGCGGTCGATACGCGCCGCCCGCTCGCCCTCGAGGCCGATGAGCCCGACCGTGTCGCCGAGGCGGTGCGCCGCATGAAGCTTAACCACGTCGTCATCACCGCAGTGGCCCGCGACGACCTTCCTGACGGCGGTGCCTGCCACTTTGCCAATGTCATTTACAAGGTGCGTGAGCTCAATCCGGAGACCGTCATCGAAGTACTTGTCCCCGATTTTATCGGACGCGACGATTCCCTCTGGGTCGTGATGGAGGCGGCCCCGTCGATTTTTAACCACAACATCGAGACGGTGGAGCGACTTACCCCCGTGATCCGGTCGAATGCCGAATACTGGCGCTCTCTCTCTGTTCTCAAGACGGCCCGCCGGATGGCGGCCGAGATGGGACGACGCTGCGCTACAAAAAGCGGCATCATGCTCGGGCTGGGTGAGCGCGAGGATGAGATTTTCAAAGCGATGGACGACCTCCGCGAACACGATGTCACCGTGCTGACGATGGGGCAATACCTGCGGCCTTCGCCGAAGCATTTGCCCGTGGTCGAGTACATCGAACCCGCTGTCTTCGACCGATACCGTGAGGTTGCTTTGGAAAAGGGTTTCCGGCATGTTGCCTCGGGTCCGCTTGTGCGCAGCTCTTACCATGCCGCCGATTTCAAGCCCGAACTCGATCCGCTCGCCTGAGAAATGGGGGGAAGGTGATTGCGGGATGGCTTTCCCGTTTCGCGTGCGGGGAATTGTGCTAAGGTCTTCCTGTTTCCCTTCGTCGAACCTTTGGCGGAGGAATCGTCACTTTTCCCGAGCCTCATTCTCATGGAATCTGCCTCTGAAAAATGAAATCGGCATCCTTCTTCTTTCGCGCCGTTCTCCTCGCCACCTTCACCCTTTCGCTCCTCGGCGGGGCTATTTTCACGGACTACTACCTCCGCCACGAAGAGACCCGCAAAGCGAAGCGATATCTTGCCGGGAAGGGAGTAGCACTCACCCCCGCCAGTGCCGTCGCGGCGGCGGAAAAAGGGGAACTGGTGAACCTCGAGCAACTGGAGAGCGCCGGGATCTCCCTCGCTGAGTCCGATGAGTCGGGCACGACACCCCTCCTCGCCGCAGTGAAGAGCGGCAGGCGTGAGGCCATTGATTTTCTCATGTCCCGCGAGACCGGACTCGCCACGCTCAACCGCATGACCGAGCCGGCCCGGGAGACGCCGCTGGCAGTTGCTCTGCGCGCAAGGGATTTCGAGCTCGCTGACCGCTTTCTCGAAAAAGGCGCCACCCTCGAGGTCGATACCGAGGCCGGGCTGCCCTTTCTCATCGCCGCGGTCCGGACCGGTGACAGCGAGATGATCGACTACCTGCTCAAAAACAAGGTCAAGGTCGATTACAAGGGAGCCCAGACCACCACCGCCCTTGCTCTCTCAGCGAATCTCGGGGAGATCGGGATGATGACAAAAATGATCGCCGCCGGGGCCGATCCCAACGCCCGCGGCATTTCCGGCAAGCCGCTCATCGTCGAAGCCGTGAAAGAAGGTAATCGCGAGAAATTCGACCTCCTCCTCGCGAGCAAGGCTGATGTCAACGCCACCACCGGCGATGCGCGCGGCACCCAGAGGACGGCGCTCAGTTTTGCCATCGCCGCGAAAGCCGTAGATCTGCAGGAGTCTCTCCTCAAGGCCGGGGCTACCCCCGAAGTCTACAGTCTCAAGGGCGAGCCGCTCCTTTACGAAGCCGTCGCCTCCCGCGACCACGAAGTGACCCGCCGCCTCCTCGAGCAGGGAGCCGGGGGTAAAGTGATCTCTTCCTGCAAGGTGTCGCCGCTCGTTGCGGCAGTGAGAAACGAAGATCTCGAGATGGTTGATCTCCTCATCGAACACGGAACGGACCCCTCCTTTTCCGGAGAAGCGGCCGAGTCGCCCCTGCTTGTCGCGGCCGGTAACGGCAATCTTGCGATCGCACACCAGCTCATCGTCGCCGGTGCCCGGCTCGATACGCAGGTCTTGCTCGCGAAATCCTACCAGCGTCGCGACGATCCGCTCATGAGCCTGCTTCTCAATTCCGGGGCCGACCCCGAGTCGACTCTGCCGGGCACGAGCGAGCGCGTTCTTGACACGGCGGTGCGTGACGGCGCCACCGGAGCGGTCCGGACCCTCCTCGCTGCGGGCGCCAAGATCGGTGACAATCTCTGGGCGGCTCTTCTCACAGGACAGGATGATCTCATCCGGCTCATTCTCGATGCCGGGGCCGACCCCCGCCAGCCCGGTCCGAACGGGTTGGACCCTCTCGACTATTGCCTTAGCAACGCCCGCTACGGGGCTGCCCGAGTTCTCCTCGACGGCGGAGCAAATCCCGACGCTCGATTTGATGAGGACGAGACGTGGCTCTCCAAAGCGGTCCGCGAAGGAAACTCCGATATCGCTCTCGCCCTCGTCGAGTCCGGTGCCACGGTCAGGGACGTGAAAACCAGTGACGGCCATACCCTTATCGGTTGGGCTATCGCCACCGGCATGACCGATGTCGCCATTGCCCTCGTCAAAGCGGGGGTTGATCCGAATTCCGAAGAGCAGTCACCGGCTGCCGTCGCCTTCTGCGAGCGTTTTGAGAGCACCACCTTCCGCTATCATCTTCAGGTCGACAGCCGCATTAGCCCCCTCATGATGGCCGCCGCGACGAGGAATCACGATGTCGCTCAGGCGCTCATGGACGGCGGGGCAAAGGGCAATGCCTACTCGAGAAAGTATCTCTTCGCGGCCAGTATCGGCGCCTGGTTTAAGGATGTGAAAATGCAGCAAATCGCCTTGCTCGGAAAGGTCCCCAAGGTGCAACCTCGCAAGGTCGTCGTCGATCTCTCGGACCAGCGAGTGACCCTTTACGAAAACGGAGTGGCGACTTATTCGACGCCCTGCTCGACCGGGCGCTCCGGCTATCGCACCCCGGCGGGTGAGTATGTCATCAGTGACCAGAACCGCCATCACAGTTCTTCCATTTACCAATCAAGCATGCCTTTTTTCCAACGCTTCAGTTTCAGTGCTTTCGGTCTGCACCAGGGAGCACTGCCCGGGTATCCCGCCTCGCACGGTTGTATCCGGCTGCCCTACGAAGGGGCTCGCTATCTCTTCGGCAAGCTTCAGATTGGAGACTACGCTGTCGTCCAACCTTGATTTCCCGCGTTAGTAACGTCACGCCAAAGGGCCTTCGGATGTTGAGATGCGTTGCACTGCCGCGGTCACTCACTCCTCACTCGCGAAGGCGCGTTTCGGCAGGCGGGCGCCGAGTTTGTTGACCCGATCGCAGGCGACGAGGCTGCCGGCCACGGCGACGTTGAGGCTGAAATGCCCCGGCAATACGACCAGTGAGTGACATTCCCGGATGACCGGCACGGGCAGCCCCGTGCTCTCGCAGCCCAGCAGGTAGACCGCCCGTGCCGGATGCTCGAAGGTGACGAGCGGCTCGGCCGTTTTCGCCATTTCGACCCCGATCAGCTTGGTCGCGTAGGGAAGTTTGTCGCGGAATTCGTCAAAGTGAGCGTAGTGAAAAAGCGGGATCTTAGTCCAGGCGCGCGTCACGTCGGACGACTGCTTTTCATACTTGCGGCCTATCGTGAAAATGAAGGCCGCCCCGAGGATGAAGGCACTGCGCCAGAGCGTGCCTATATTCGTTTCGGCCTCGGGGTTAAGGACACCGATTCCATAAAACCCGTCCGTCGCATACTGCTGAGTGAGACGGGACATTGCCTGAGGAATCTTCTCTGTCAATTGACCGGAAGCGTATCCGTCACTGCACCGGCGGCAGGCTGTATTCCCAGCATCTTGCAGACTGTGGCGTGGAAAGAGAGTTGGCCGACCTCGTCGAGCGTACCCGAGAGCGGTGAGTTCGGATAACCCGCTAGGAAAACTTGACCAGACATGCGGACCGACTCCTCAACCGGGTAGCCGAAGCCGCCGAAAAAGTTCGGTCCGTCACCCGGATCAAAAATCGGTTCCTCGGCCTTTTGATCGGCGAAGGCATAGCCTGTCTTCAGGACGAGGACGCGGTCGCCAGTGCGCTCAGGATGCAGATAGGACCATTCAGGGGGGAGTTCCTCTTTTTTAAGTGTCCGGAAGTAAATGCGCTTGCTGAGTTCGTTGTCGAACTTGCTAATGAAGATCTTTTTCTCGCCGTCGTTTTCGGGGAGGTCTTTAAAGAACAGGTTCGCGACGGCGTCGTGAGCAACGATGTCGGCGTTTTTCATCATCTCGTCGCCGAGGAGATGGGCGATGTTCACGTTCTTGTCGAGCTCAGCGAGGCCATGATCTGTCGTGATGAAAATGACCAGGTTGGCGTTTGGCGGAGCGAGCGTCGTCCACTCGGCCTGGACTGTATCGAAGAAAGTCTGGAGCGCTTTGTCCGTTGCCGTGACCGCGGCGAAGGTCTCATCGGCCCGGGGCCCGTGGATGAGTCCCTGACGGGCGATGTCCTCGAGGCGCAACATGATGAGGCGGAGTTTCCCGCCGCCGGCAGAGGCCGCAGGGTCGGCAGAGGCCGCCGCATCGGCAGAGGCGGCTCCGTCTGCAGGGGCAGCAGCGGGAGCGGCACCTCCCGAACTGGCGCGCCACTGCTCGAGAGCCTTATTCAGTCTTACTTCATCGGTTGACTCGGGATCGTAACTATCCAGAAAGTGAGCGGCGGGGTTATCGCCTGTCTGTTTTTGGGAGAGCGGCCAGTCGTGCACGAGAGTCGCGATGCCCTGGCGTGTCGCCGTCGTCCAGATGGGCTCGGCGAGCAGTAGTGCCCCATCGGCCGGTTTGTCTACGATCTGGCCTACTCCCGTGCGGATGCGGTCAGAGACGATCCCGTGCTTGTCCGGGGTTACCCCTGTCGCCATAGTCGCGTGGGCGGGGAAAGTGAGACAGGGAAAGCTGGGACGCATCTTATTGGTCTCGCCCCCGTCGGTCTTCAGCTTGTCGAAGAAAGGAGTCTCGCTCTTTTCCAGATAGTCACCACGGAATCCGCTGATGTTGATCCAGACGACCACGGCCGGTCCGTCGCCCAAGTTCTGCGAGACGGGCTCGGGAGTTTCGTCGTCGTCCTTCACTTCAGTGGAAGCCATATTGGCACGGCGGGCTTCCTCGAGCACGGATTCCGTCGACTTGTCGCCCTCGAAGGCCACGCGGGTGAATTTGATCCCTTCACTCCCGCTCCAGAGAAAGAGAAGTATGGAAGCGAAAAGGAGGATCGCGACGAGGGTAATTATTGAGCTGGCGAGAGACCGGAACATCTTGTTTTTGTAGGCGATTATCGAGTCGGATGCAAGCAAAGGAGAAGTGCTTTTTGAGGGAATGAGGCGGCTTACGGAACTCGTCGAAGGAACGAATCCATGATCGTGGTTGGGGGGAGTTGTAAGCCAAGCCCGGCCACACTACGCATGAAAGCACGACGAAGAGGCAACGATCCCGGACTCAAGGACCGTGTGGCGCCTATGGGGCGCTCAAGGGAGTCAAATCCATCCAGCAGCGAGCCGGTGCCCTTGAGGTTCATCCCGAGGAGGTCCCCGAGTGGGAAAGACGATGGTCGTGGGAGTCGCCGGTTTTTTCGGCCACGCGCGGCGGAAAACTGAGGGAGAGGGCTTCGAGGGCTCACGCAGGCAACTTCATGTCAGGATCGGTGAGCGGGCCGTCTTGATCGATTTTCCGACGAAAAAGTCCAAACAGCCCGGTCGATGAAAAGAAGCATCCGAAATTGAGCATGAGAACGCAGTGCAAGCTCCCTCGCCTGGCCCCGTAATGCAGGCGAAGACCGCGCAGAGATTCCTGCCGTTACCGTCTTAAGGAACCCTCATGTGATAGTCGCGTTAATCATCGAAAGATATGAGGTTTCGTCGAGATCGGCAACTTCAGCGACGGTCGGTTCATGGGGCCGCAGTTTTCAGATCGTTCCCCGACACAAAGTGAAAAAAAGTGCTTCGGCCTCAGCCGAACGTCTCATCTGTCGCGCGGCTGAAGCCGCAGTTATTTTCTTTAAATCGAGCCGAGAATCCCCAATTTCCTCAAGCGCCGGTGAACGATCTCCCTTTCGCTCTCGTGAAAGCGGTGAAAGGGCGCGGCCATGAAGTCGTCGCAGATCCCGAGAATCGAGAGCGAGCACTTGAGCCCTTTGATGATGGCGGACCCGTGTTTGCCGACCTGATAGATCGCTTCGCTAAGGGCCATGACTCGGGCGCTGAGCTCGCGGGTGCGGGCGAGGTCTCCGGATTTGGCTGCGTCGTAGAGATCGACGTAGAGCGCCGGATACAGGTTCGCTCCGCCGTTGATGCCGCCATGGCCGCCCATGAGGACGACTTCGCCGAGGAGCTCTTCGGGTCCGACGAGAAAGGACCAGTCGGGCCGCGCGGTTCCGGCGAGGTGACGCATTTTACGGAAGTAGACGAGGTCGCCGGAGCTGTCTTTGAGACCGATGATCTTTTCCTGATCGAGAGCCCAGGTCACGACCTCGCGGGAGAAGGAGGTCTTTGTCAGGGCCGGCATGTTGTAGAGCATGAGGGGGAGGGGGAGTTCGGGAAGAAGCTCCTCGATGAACTCGCGCAACTCGGGTTGTCCGGCGGGAAAGTAGAAGGGCGCCGAGGTCACGACGGCGTCGGCTCCGTAGTCAGCCGCGTCGCAGGCGAGCCGGGCGGACTCGACGAGGGAGGTGTCGGTGATGCCGACGAGAACGGGGATGCGACCGCGGACGAGACGGCAGGTGTGCTCGACGAGTTCACGCCGAAGCCGGTAGCTGAGACTGGGGGCCTCGCCGGTGGTGCCGAGGATGAAAAGCCCCGAGACGCGGCCGGCGACGAGGCGCTCGATGTGGCGTTCGAGGCCGGCGAGGTCGAGGGTATCCCGCCCCGTCAGCGGGGTGATCATGGGCGGAATGATGCCCTGGTAGCGCGGGGTCATGGGGATGGAAGAGTGAAAGGTGAAAGGTGAAAGGTG
>JANQVJ010000074.1 GCA_030730365.1 Verrucomicrobiales bacterium | reverse complement strand
ACAACGATTCAATGCTATTTTGATGAAAGAAATCACGCTAAGATTCACGTATCGGAAAACGTATTGAGATTTTGCCCATCTCATCGCATCCTTCCTTAGCCGACCATGAATCTAAAACGCCTCGTTTTTACCCTAAGTCTAGCCCTGCTCTTCTTCGCCACCACGCTACCGGTGAAAGCCCAGCGCACGAACATGTCGGCGCGAGAAGCGGTCGGTCTCGTCTCGACCCAATTCGGTCCGCAGACGGTAGAATGGCTTGCGGAGATGAGGGCACAGGGCGGCATCCCGCAACCCTCGGACTGGCAGATCCTCGCCTACGATGAAAGGGCGCCACGGCTCCTTTACCGCTTCTGGGCCGGTGGCGACCGCGCCGGAGACGGCGGCGTTGACGACACCCGCTACCCCGATGACGTGCCGGTGGGTTACTTCAGTGCTAATCAGATCGGGGTGGACAGCGTCGCCGCCTTCACCATCGCCGAAGGCGAAGCCCGCAAGGCCCGCATGGCTTTCGACAGCTGCGACTACCTCCTCCGCGTCCGCGAATACTCGACCGAACCGGTCTGGCGTCTTGAGTTGCTCGACGCCTCGCGCCGTCTCGTCGGCAAGCTTTACATCTCGGCGAACAACGGCGAAGTGCTGCGCACCGTCTGGATCTACCGCGATCAACGCGCAAGGACGGACGGGCTCCCGCTCATCATCGACTCCTTTGCCCCTACCCGCCAAACGGTCGATCAGAGTCTCTCGGGCACCGCTTATCCCGGCGCCAACCCGGGTCTCGGCATCGGCGGGGCGGGCGTCGCACCGGCTCCTTCCCAGGTTCCCGGAGGCATGAGCGGGATTCAGTCGGTCCCGCTACCCCCGGCTCCCGGAATGTCAGTGGCCGGTCCTCCCGCGGGAGTCCGGCCCTTCTCGCCGGTTGATTCCGCCGGACGTATCTTGCCCGATGGCATCCCCGCACCTCCTCCGCTCGTCCCGGCAGCACCGCCTGCGCCCGTCGCTCCGCCCGTGGTGATGACTCCGGCCCCGGCCCCGGTGCCCGCGCCAATTCCGGCTCCTCTCGGGGCGCCAGCGGCAAGTCAACCTACCCCTGCGAAACCGCCCGTTTCTTCCGGGTCTGGAGGCGGCAACTCCGAGCGCATCCCGCCCCCGCCCATTCCACGCTAACCCCTTCTTTTTGACACACGGGAAAGCGCCTCGACTGTCCAGACGACGGGATAGGCTTTCTCGAAATACCAGAGGCGGGCGAAATAAAATCCGATGGGGGATGGCTCGAACGCTGTCCCCTTTTTCGTGGCCTCGCAGAGCCATTTTTCTCCTCGTGCGAGCACCTCGTTCGTGGCTGCGCAATCGACGGGAGCTCCGGCGAGGACGCTCATGGCAAGGGCGGTCTCTTCGATGGTTGAGGGAGTGACATCGCGCAAAGATCCCCAGCCGCCATCGGCGTTCTGATGCTCCCGCAGCCAGGCGAGCCCGGGATCGGCGAGGTCCTCCCGACCGATTTGGAGAAAAGCGAGGGCGACCTTGGCTGTGCCGTAAGTAGGATTTTCCTCATCGGCGAGACGATGCTGGTTACCAAACCAGAGAGGGCTCCATGATCCATCGGACCGCCGCTGACGCTCGAGAAAACAGAGCGCTTTTTTCACCCCGCTATCGATGCGTTCCTGCACCTCTGCGGGCAGGTGCGGCCGCCAGACGTGCCAGGCCCGCAGGGTGTGGGCGGTGAGATCGGGAGAGGACCGGTCAAAGGGCAACGCCCCCCAGCCGCGGCAAAAGGTCGGGATGCCTCCGTCGCGGTTCTGGAGATCGAGGAGCCATCGAACCCCAGCGGCGGCGGCGGCGCGGACGTCATTTCGCTCCCCCGCCGGATCAAGCACAGCGAGGGCGAGGAGGGCAGCGGGAGTGTCGTCCGCGTCGGGCACTCCCCCGCTCAGATCGGTCCAGGCCCAGCCGCCGGGAGGGGAATTGGTGAAGGGATGCACCTCGCGGTATTGCTGCCGCAGAAGCCAGTTGAGGACTCGCTCCTGCCCATCAAAAAGGGTTTGGTCATCACTTTTACCATCTTCGGTCGGAGCGATGGCGAGGGCTTTGACGGCGAGAGTCGTGGCCCAGGTCGCGAGGTTGGTATCGATGGGCCAACTGCCGTCGCCCCGCACAGTGCGGAGGAGAAATTCGACGCTCTTTTTGACCACAGGGTGCTCTGACTCACCCGCTGCGACGAGAGCCATTGTCACAAAGCCGGTCAAGGGTGCGGCCTCGAGGAATCCGCCCGAAGCGGGCTGGATCGTGGTGAGCAAGGTCGAGAGTTTTGGCCAGAACGGGTGCGGCTTTCGCAGACGGGTCCCCCGACCCGAGCCTCTGCGGTAGCGGGCGTAGCCGATCGCGATGAGGGCGGGCAGGGCGTAGCTCACGACGGGGAGCCGCAGGATCGCGAACCAGGCGCGGGGAAAAACGGCGAGTTGAAAGGGCAGCGGCAGCACGAGCCCCCATCCGGCCGGTCCGAGGGTGCCGCAGATCGCACAGAGCATGAGGATGGGCACGGAAAAGGTGCGGTCTTTTCCATAGCGGGCCTTCACCGTCTCGGCGATGAGACGCGGATTGAGCGACCCGACATAGTCACGGATCCAGGACGAGGCTTTTTCCACCGCGACCGGGCTCGCCTCGCCCCCGAAGCGGGTCAGGGCCGACCAGCAGAGCAGGGTCGTGGAAATGTTAGAGAAACTTTTTGTCGTGTCACCCCAGCCGCCGTCGGCATTCTGATGAGCGACGAGCCAGGCGCAGGCGCGCTCGATAGAGACTTGATAAGCCGCCGCATCGACCGTGCCGAGCGCTACAATAGAGGTCGCGGTGGAGAGGGCCGAAGTCGAAAGCTCGCCTTCCCAGTGGCCGGCATGGTTGCGGTCATCGAGGAGAACACGACGGGCGTTGGCGAGGGTCTCGAGGAGCAGCGGAGAAGTCATGCCGGCCGGTCAGAGGGCGAGATGCCCGAGGGCGAGGAGTCCGTAGTAGGTGTATTCGATGTCGAGGTCGTCATCATCCCAGGTGCCGTGAAAGCCGCCCGCGGCGGTCCAGAGAGAATCGACGAAATCGAGGAGGAGATCTTTCTTTTCCTCAAAACCGACCTGGAGTCCATCGAGGGCGTGGAGCGCGACGGCGGTGGAGAGAAGGTCGGGCACAGGAGCCTGGGGAAAGGGCAGGAATCCTCCGGTAGGGTGGAGCGAATTCAGGATCCAATGCGGTGTTCCGGGCGGAATGGGGAGCCGGAGATTGCGGCAGAGGGTCACCGCAGCGGCGGTCGCGGGGACGTTGGGGATGGGCAGCTCGACGTCGTTCGCCCAGGCTCCGCCTTCGGTTTTGAGGGAATCGAGGCAGCGTGCCACCCCGGCGGGGTCGGGTAATGGGAGTCCGTGGTCGGCGTAGGCGCCGTAGGCAAGGAAGCAGGCGTAAGCGGAGCCGGTCTCGTCATCGTCGGACTGATTGTAGCCGCCGTCGGGGGTCCGGTAGGCCTCGATGCGTTCGTAGACGGGAGCCAGTTTCGCGGCGGCAGGCCGGGTCGCGAGGGCCGAGGAGCAGCGGGCGAGGCAGCAGAGGTGGACAAAGTCGAGCTCATCGAGCGAGGCCATGCGGCTCTCGAGAAACGCATTCAGAGATTCCTCAGGCAGCGGCACCTGCAGGGCGGTGAGGGCGTCGATCGCAAAGCTGGTGTAGTAGAGATCGGACTCCCCGTCACGATCGCGGAAACCGCCGTCCGCATTCTGTTGGGAACGCACGTAGGCTTCGACGAGAGCCGAGGCCTCGTCCCCGAGGAGGGTGCGGGCGAGCCGCGCCACTTGTAGCATTTCGAGACGGAGAGACATCGATTACTCGGCGATCGTGATTTTGTTATCGATGTCCTGCGTCAATTCGCCGGAGAAGGTGGTCACCTTTTCGGCCATCCGGATCTTAAAGGCGGGCTCTTCCATCGGGAGAGGGTCGGATGAAACTGGCCCCGGCGCCGTTTCCACAACCGGAGCAGGCGCCGTATCGGCCGGGGCGGGAGCGGTCTCGACAACAGGAGCGGCGGGCTCCTCTTTCACTTCCACGGTGCGCTGCTCCGGCTTCTCGCATCCCGTGAGAATCGCGCAAAGAAAAAGAAGGGCCGCAAAACGCCGTTTGAAATGTCGGTTCATCGATACTTAGTGAGTGAGAGCGGAAAGAATGATCCTCGCGCCTCCTATAGTCCAGCAGGACTTCGGCATTTTCACGCAATAGCGACCGGACACTGACGACACATGAACAAGACTTACGATTTTCTCGTGATCGGCGGAGGCAGCGCCGGCTACGCGGCGGCACGGACCGCCCACGATCTGGGACTTAGCACCGCCGTGATCGACGGCGCGGCGGAACTGGGCGGGCTCTGCATCCTGCGCGGATGCATGCCCTCGAAGTCGCTCATCGAGTCGTCCAACCGCTTCCGCGCGATGCGCCGCGCCCCGGAGTTCGGCCTGCGGGCCGGTGCCATCGAGGTGCGGCCCGACGAGATCATCGCCCGGAAACGCCGTCTCATCGCGGATTTCGCCGACTACCGCCAGGGCCAGCTCGCGGACGGACGTTTTGACCTTATCCGCGCTACCGCCGCCTTCACCAGCCCCCACTCCGTCGAGGTCTCGGCCATCGAGGACGGCACCACTTCGGTAATAGAGTTTAAAACGGCCCTCATCGCGACGGGCTCGTCCGTGAGCCGAGTCCCGATCCGGGGACTGGAGGAAGCGGGCTACTGGACGAGCGATGAGGTCCTCGAAGCGGAGGTCCTCCCCGACAGCATTATCGTCCTCGGCGGCGGGGCAATCGCCCTGGAGATGGCCTGCTATATGGAAGGACTGGGCAAAGAGGTCACTGTGATTCAGCGCAGCAAACAGATTTTGTCAGGGGCCGATCCCGATATCGCCGCGGCCCTCGCCACCGCGCTCTCGGAGCGGGATAACCTGACCCTTTTCACCGGCACCTCGATCCGCGAAGTGCGCCACAACGCCGGGACCGGACAAAAGACGGTGATCTTCACCCACGGGAGCGACGAGGTCTCGGTCAGTGCTGCAGAGATCCTCTACGCTCTCGGTCGCTCGCCGAACACGAGCGGACTCAATCTCGAGGCGGCCGACGTCGAAGTCGAAGGACCGGGCGGCAAGGTTGTCTGCCACCCTGACCAAAGCACCAGCATCCCGCACATTTTCGCCGGAGGCGACGTCTGCGGTCCGCACGAGGTCGTCCATATCGCGATCGAACAGGGCGAAATCGCGGCCCACAATGCCGCTGTCCTGCTCGGTGTGAAAAGAGAACCCGTCCGTGAGATCAGCTACCGGCTGAAGCTGCTAGGCATTTTCACCGATCCCGAAGTGGCCATGGTCGGACTCTCAGAAGCGGAAGCGAGGGAAGCGGACCGCCATTTTGCCACCGCCACTTATCCCTTCAACGATCACGGCAAATCCATGATCAAAGGGGAGATGCACGGACTTGTTAAGATGATCGCCGATGTTAAAACGGGGGAAATTCTTGGTGCGTCAGTGGTAGGCCCAGAGGCGGTCGAGCTCATCCACGAGCTTGTCGTAGCGATGCACTTCGGCGCGACGACTAATGAATTTCTAAAAATTCCCCACTATCACCCCTCTCTCAGCGAAATTTGGACATACCCTGCAGAAGATCTTTCAATTTCGGGCTGATTCACCTATCATCCGCTCAATCTTGGGCATTCGCCCGGTTTCTTGATTAAAAATTCTAAAAACTTTTACTGTGATCAAGCAAATCAGCAATCAAGACGAAACCTCCCAGACCGAGACCGGCAAGCCTTCTAAAGAATCGGCCGCATCCTCAAAATCGAGGGTGCCCTCGCCGATCTCCAGTTCCCTGACGGGGAACAAAAACATCCCCTCAAGCGATGTGGAGATCAAAGGCAGGCTTCGCTTTTCCAGCGACCTCATCATCGACGGCCGTATCGAGGGAGAAGTGAACTCCGAAGGTGACCTCACTGTCGGGGAGAACTCCCGGATCATCGGGAACATCAAGACCCGCTCCGTGGTCGTCTTTGGCAAAGTCGAAGGCAACATCACGGTGACAGACCGCTGCGAACTGAAGCAGAACGCGATCCTCCACGGCGACGTCATCGCCGGCAAACTGGCCATCGAGGAAGGCGCGACTTTCATGGGCGCTTCGACCGTGGGCACCCCCAGGGAGGGATCCCTGGGAAAACAGCAGCCAGCTGCGACTCATGCTCCCGCTCAAGATGGCGGGAAATAACCTTGAGGCTCCCTGAACCTACTTTTCAAAGCTTCACCCGGCGCTTCCGTTTATCAGACGGGAGCGAAGAAGTGCGGCGGAGCAATCAGGCGCGCTTTTGTTTACTTTCTTATTTAACGACCCGTCCCACCCGTGTTTGGCAAACTACATCGTTCTAGAAAAGTGGACTTCAACTGTCCTTACTGCGGACATCTGCAGCAGGAACCCGGCATCCTCATCTCCTCCTTCTGCCGATCTTGCGGGGAGTACTTCCGTGCACGCAACGGCGTCGCGATGGCGAACCCCGGACTCAAAGTCTCGGGCATCGCCGAAATACGGCCTAACAAACCGACAAAACCCCTCACCTTTCCCCCTGCGGGCGTCAAGGAAGAAAGCGCGGGCGGGACTGCCGGAATCGCTTTGCGCCACGAATCGTGGCTCGTCACCGCCGGAGAAACAGAGAGCGAAGGACTTGCTCTCACCCGCCCCAGCAACGAAGAGCCCGGGGAAGCCATCGGCCTCTCCGCGGGCGCTTTCTTCGGATTTCTCAAAGAAGAGGAAGCAACCTCCGCTCCCGATGACGAGACCGCACCCGCTATCGGCGGCAAGGCTCACGCCCGGGACTCACTTGCCCGGGGCTCGATCGCTGCTCTTATCCAGTCGGGCGAGCCCAGCGTAGTCGGAGGTAAAGACAGGATGCCGCCGGACTACGTCGCCCCGGAGGTGCGTCGCAAAACCGGCGACGCCGTCACCGGGGACCACGTTCGCTGCTACCGATGCTATCACGTCCAGATGGTCTCGCGCTTTGCCAAGTCGACGCAGTGTGAGCGATGCAGCGTTTACATCAGCCTCGCAAACTACGAGATCAAGGCAGTGAAGAGCCATACTCTCCAAACCCGCGGCGACGTCTCTATTACGAAAAAAGGCGGTCTTATCAACAACTCCGAGATCGCGTGTCACCATCTCACCGTGAGCGGCGAGATCGATGCGACAGTCGATTGCTCGGGCGAAGCGGTTTTTCGCCATTCGGGCGTGGTCCGGGGCAAACTTTTCTGCGAACGGCTCGTCATTGAAAAAAATTGCGCAGTTCGCTTTCCCGACGGAGTCATGACGGAACGAGCCGATATCAACGGGCAACTCATCGGTAACCTAACCTGTTCGGGCAAAGTTCGCCTCGCCCGCACCGGCATCATCGAGGGAAACCTGACCGCCGTAGACCTCGAGACCAAAAAGGGCGGTTGCGTCTCAGGTGAGACCGTCATCGACATGGAGACGAAGACGGGGTTATCGCTCAAAAAAGGATTTGATCCTACGATCATCAGCTAAGCCGGGCCCGTGACTGCGCGACTGCCGATTGACGGGACGGACATCCTCCCTTTCATTCCCTTTACCCCACGAGCCGCTCTATGAACGCCACCCTGACCTCGACCGACCTGCGCGCTGACATCCTCGCCTTAAAAAAGGAACGCAACGCAGTCATCCTCGCGCACAATTACCAGAACGCGGAAATTCAGGAAATCGCAGACTACGTCGGCGATTCGCTTGGTCTCTCCTTCCGCGCCCAGGAAACCGAGGCGGACGTCATTGCCTTTTGCGGGGTTCACTTCATGGCCGAGACCGCGAAGATTATCAATCCGGAAAAGACTGTCGTTCTCCCCGACGCGAATGCCGGCTGCTCGCTCGAGGACTCTTGCCCGGCTGAGGACCTCGGCGCTTTCCTAAAGGAGAATGCGGAAAAGAATTATTACGTCGTCACCTACATCAACTCGTCAGCAGCGGTAAAGGCTCTTTCCGACGTGATCTGCACGAGCGGCAACGCTGTTCGTATCGTCGAGGCGGCCCCGACCGACCGACCCATTCTTTTTGTCCCCGATCAGAACCTCGGCTCGTGGGTCTCGCAGCAGACCGGACGAGAGATGGAATTCTGGAACGGGAATTGCTACGTGCACGTCGAATTCACCCGTGAAAGCATCCAGAAGATTAAGGACGAATACCCCGATGCCGCCGTCGTCGCTCACCCCGAGTGCACCACGGCGGTGCGACTCCTCGCTGACGAGGTCTGTTCGACAGAAAGAATGATAGACTTCTGCCGCAATTCCCCGTCGGAAAATATCATCGTCGTGACCGAAGCAAACATGCTCCACCGGCTCCGCCGCGACGTTCCCGGGAAAAATCTCATCGCCGGTCCGACGGACCGATGCGCCTGCGCCGAGTGCCGCTACATGAAGATGAATACGCTGGAAAAACTCTACCTCTGCCTGCGCGACCTGAGTCCCGCCGTCGAGCTCGACGACGCAATGCGCGAGGCCGCCAAGGCGCCCATCATGCGCATGCTCGAACTGAGCAAATAAAACCCGCTTTCTCTCTCCCTTATTCCATCCCCCCTTTCTAACATGAGCCAATACCGCTGGGACACCGTCTTTACCGATCTCTACAACCGCTGCGTCGAGCGCTATCAGGGCGGCGACACTGATTACACCGGATATTACTCCGACGAAGACCTCACCTTCCTCACCTCGATCGGTTATCAGCCGCGCGAGTTTTTTGACTTCGTCGAAGACTACGCCGACGGCGGAGAGCCCGGCCCCTCCACCGCCGTGATGATCGCAAGCGTGCGCCGCGACTACCTTCGCACGATCATGAAGGGCGAGCGCAGCGGCCACGTCATCGATCCCGCGACCCTCCCCGGCAAAACCGAGACCGTCGACGGGATCGTCTGGCTCCCCCGCATCCTCGTAAAAGCCCGCGGCAAGCTCCGTGGCGAACTCGATCCAAACACGATGTTCTGTTGTGGCGGCGACCGCAAATTCCTGCGCGAGCACGACATCGCCCCGGCCGACTTTCTCCGGGCGGTCTGGGCCGCGGGCGACAGCGACGCCAAAGTCATCAACTACGTGAAAAACCATTCCCGCGGCTGAGCATGCTTTTTTTTTCCAGGTCAGGTCTGGCGGAGGCGGCACTTGCCGTCGTGCTACTCTCCGCGCCCGGTGGATCCGCCGCGCAGGAGAGCCTCGCCGATCTCCACGACTTCCGCGAGGGTTGCCAGGCTCTCGCCGACGAGCAATTTGAGAAGGCAATACGGCATTTCGAAGCCTGTTGGAAGGTCATTGAAGAGAGCGAGAGTGGCGATGCTGAGGAGAACTTCGTCGCGGGGCGGCTTCTCGAGTCCCTCGTGAGAGGTGGTGCCACTTCGACTGCGATCGAGTGGGTCCGCGAGCACCCAAAACTGCGTCCTTCGCCGGAGACGAGCCGTTGGATCGCTCTCGCTTTTCAGAAAGAAGAGCGATTTGACGAGGCCGCCGATCACTACAACATCTACCTCTCAGCCGTCCCCGATGCAGGCAACACCGCGAGCATCAACCGCGCGATCTGTCTCGCCCGCAGCGGGAAGCCCGAGGCCGCTTTTGAACTGGTTTATGGCCTCGTCACGCCCGCGTCACCCGCCGAAACCATGAGACTCGCACAGATTTCCGTCGCTGCGGCCCGCTACGCCGAGGCTTTAGACTACCTTGCAGGGATCGCACCCGCCGATGCAGCCTCCCCTGCCCTTCGTTTCCCGCTCGGGCAGTTGCGCACCGCCATACAACTCCGGACCGGACAGCGGGCCGACGCTTTCGCAACAATCTACCAACTCATCGATACTGCTCCCGACCCGGCTGAGGCGCGGCTCGCTTTTCTCCTTCTCGAGCAGCTCATCGATGACCGCCGCCCGCCCGCCGATCTCCCCGGCCGGTTCGACGCGTGGGAGGCCAGGACGGACTTCGCGGGGAAAGAGGCAGCGGCACTCTTCCGTCCCCTTCTTCTGCCCGGTGACAGCGATCTTCGCGAGACGCTGCTAACTCTCGCAGCGCGTCTTACTCATCCCGACATCAGGGAAGAATACCGACTCCGCCTCGCCGAACTGGCCTCGCGTCCCGCCGGGAATGGGGACGAGCCCACAGCGGAAATAGCGGCGGGCAGTCTTGCCCCCGACATCCTCCGCCGCCTCGATTTTTCAGAAGCACGCGCGACCTACCGCACTCGGACCTTCGTGGAGGCAGCGCGACGTTTCATCGAGCTGGCCGACTCGCAGATCGGTGAGGAACGCAGCCGCAATCTATACAACGCCGCTGTCTCCGCCCTTCAGAATGACGACGGCACCACCTTTGCCACCTACGAAGACGCTCTCGCGCGCAACAACCCACGTTCGCTCTTTCTCGCCGACCTCAGCTACCTTGGGGGACTCTATTTCGCGGCCAAGGGTGACCCTCTCGCCTTCGAGAGGCTAAATACCTTCATCCGCGAACATCCCGATCATCCGGCCAATGTCGAGGCCCGACTCGCCCTTGCCGAGATCCACCTCAACCAGGCGCCGGCACGTCCCCAGGCCGCCCGGGAGATCTTCGAAGGGCTCCGAACAAGACCCCTGACATTAACACAAAGCGAACGACTCGATTATACCTCGGTCTGGGTGGAACTCACCGATAACAATGCCCCGGAGCTCGTCCGCCGCGCTGGGGAGTTTATCAAGGAATGGCCCAGCTCAGCCTACCTGCCCGAAGTCGTCATGCTGCTCGCCTCGGAGCACTATCAGCTCAAAAATTATGGTGCCGCCGGAGAGTATTTTGCCTACGTCGCAAACCGCTTCCCCGACTCTCCCTATGCCGACACGGCTCGCTTTTTTGACGCGGTCTCTTCTCCTTCAAGCGAGGAGACGATTAAAAAATGGCGGAATCTCATTGCCGCAGGCGGGGCCTTTACAAGGGAAGCACGTCACGAACTCGGGCTGCTCTACCTCTCGATCGACCGCTTTGTCGATGCGCGCGCGGAGTTCGATTGGTTAATCGGGAATCTCTCTGCCGACGAAACACTGCGCTATGCGGCGATGGCCGATCTCGGATTTGCCTCCTACCTAGAAGCCCTCGCCGAAGACAAGAACCCGGCAAAACTCGAAGAGGCCGCGAACCTCTTTGCGGCCCTCTCCGGAAACGCCGCGGCACCCGCCTTCTGGCGCTACAATGCAGCAGTGCGAAGGGGGAAATGCCTTGAAGCACTGGGACGCAACCCCATCGCCCTCGAAATCTACCGCTCCATTGTCGACGAGCGAAAGCCTGATAGGACCGAACCCGAGCGCGGTCTCCCGCTGCAGGAAACCGAGTGGGTCTTCCGTGCCGGGTTCGCCGCGATCGACATTCTCACTGCCGAGAAAAACTGGGCCGGAGCAATTAACGTCGCCGACGCTCTCTCCGACAAAAGCGGACCTCGCGCCATCGAAGCGACCCGCCTCGCCGAACGACTCAGGCTGAAGCACTGGGTCTGGGACTGATCAGCAGACGTCTACTTTTTCACCGCGAGAGCATCGAGTGCCGGAAAGGGAAAGTCGCTCGAGGGAACGCGCGCCGAGGCCATCATCGCCTCTATCCTCGCGACCACGTCGGGATGACCGCCCGCAAGATCGCGCGATTCCGATGGATCGGCGATGAGATCGTAGAGCCGGATCGTGAGGTCGGGTGCCTTCTTCCCCCGCTTCAGCTCGGTGCGTATTCCCTTCCAGCGCGACCCGAGCCAGACCGCCTGCTGACCGCCGTAGCCGGTGAACTCGCGGTAGAGAAAGTCGCGCTCCGGTATTTTTTCCCCGCGCAGGAGAGCCGCGATGCTCTGCCCGTCGAGCCCCTGCGGGACCGTCTCTTTTGATCCGATCAACTCCATCAGAGTCGGGAGCCAGTCCTCGAATCCCGTCACGTGATCGCTGACACTGCCGGGAGCGATCCTTCCCGGCCACTTCACGATCTGCGGCACGCGGATGCCGCCTTCATGGAGTTCCCCCTTGAGCCCTCGCAAATCGCCGACGCTGGCGAAAAACTCATAGTCGACCTCCTCGCCGAGATGCGTCGTGCCGTTGTCCGAAGTGAAAACGACGATCGTCTTCTCCGTCAAGCCTAGATCTTCTACGAGATCGATGACACGGCCAACGTAGGTGTCGAGACGGGTGATCATCGCGGCGTAGGCCGCCCGCGGGGTGAAGTGCGGGGTGTAGCCATAGCCCTTGCTCCGAATGAAAGGCGGATCGTTCCATTTTTCCGCGAGGTAGGGATCGAGATCCTCGTCGGGGACGTGGAGGGCGACGTGGGGGATCAGACTCGGGTAGTAAAGGAAAAAGGGCTCGTCCCGATGCGCGCGGATGAACTCCAGCGCGGCCCCGTTGATGCGATCCGATGCATAATCCTGCCCTTTAAAAACCGCGTAACTCGCCGGATCGGACGGATCCGCGCCCTCGGGCAGACCGGCGTGACCAGGCACCGGAGGATCGTTTTTCAGCGGGAAAAGCTCCCCGTCGCTCCAGAGCGTCGCGGGGTAGTAGGAGTGCGCATGAGCCTGGCAGTTGTAGCCGAAAAATCGGTCAAAGCCGCGCCGGTTCGGATTGCCGTCTGACCACTCATTCCCGAGCCCCCATTTGCCGAAGGCTCCGCAGGCGTACCCCTGCTTTTTGAGAAGCTCGGCCAGCGTCACCTCATCGGGCCGCAACGGATGCTGCCCCTCGGGCTCGACCGAACGATTGTCGCGGACGGTGGCGTGACCCGGGTGTTTCCCCGTCATCAGGACACAACGCGAGGGCGCACAAACCGCATTGCCGGAATAGGCCCGCGTGAAACGCATTCCCTCAGCCGCCAGCGCATCGATCCGCGGAGTCCTGATTTTTTCCTGCCCGTAGCAACCGAGTTCGCGATACCCGAGATCGTCAGCGAGGATAAAGATCACATTCGGTTTCTCAGCCCCATGGGCAACGAGAGCGCACGTCAAGAGGAGCGCAGCGAAACAGAGACGGGGGTTCATGAAGCCTATAAAACCGAAAAAGAGGGCATCGGTAAAGCCTGTTTCAAAATTATTCGCGATCACACTTTACCACCCTTTCGTTTTTCATCCATATTCCCCCATGCCACTGCACCTCGATCCCCTCTCACGCCGTCGCTTCCTCAAAGGCTCGGCCGTCCTCGCCCTCAGCACCGCGACCCGCGGCCTCGCCGGCGCTCCAGGCCAAGGCGATACCTGGGCGCTGCTCTCCGATACACACATCGCCGCCGACCCGGCGCTGAAGTCTCGCCAGGGAATCAATATGGCCGACCACCTTCGCCGTGTCGTCGCCGAGATCCTCGCGGAAAAGGACTCGCTCGCCGGAGTCATCATTAACGGCGACTGCGCCTACAACGACGGCCAGCAGGGCGACTACACCTTCCTGCTTGAATTGCTCAACCCGCTTCAGTCGACAGGACTGCCCATCCATTTCACGCTCGGAAACCACGACGACCGCGATGTCTTCCGCACCGCCCTCGGAGAGGCCGCGGGGGCCTCGCCGATCGCGTCAAAACATTGCTCGGTGATCGAGACGCCGCATGCGAATCTCATCCTCCTCGACTCCCTTCGCTACGTAAACAAAGTCGAGGGCGAATTCGGAGCCGAACAACTCGCCTGGCTCGGCAAGCTACTCGCCGCCGCACCTGACAAACCCGCCGTCGTCATCGGACACCATTACCCGCAGGTCGTCTCCGGGGAAGCCGTTCCCGGCGATGAAAAGGCGAGGATCACCGGACTCGTCGACAGCGAACCTTTCCTTGAAGTGCTGCGCACCCATCTCTCTGCCAAGGCCTATGTCTACGGCCACAGCCACACCTGGCTGACGAAAAAAGACGCTGACGGCCTCCACGAAATCAACCTGCCCCCGACCGCCTACGTTTTCGACAAGGCCCGCCCCAACGGCTGGGTCCGCGCCCGACTTTCCGCGACGGGGATCTCGCTCGAACTACGGGCGCTCGATCCGGCACATCCCGAGCATGGGAAAGCACGGGAGTTGGCGTGGCGGTGAAG
>JANQVJ010000073.1 GCA_030730365.1 Verrucomicrobiales bacterium | reverse complement strand
GGATCTCTACTTCCTCGTCGATCGCTCGGGCAGCATGGACGGTCGCAAGTGGGAACAGGCAGTGAAGGCGCTGCATGCCTTTGTCGACCGCCTCGGAGACGGCGACCGGGTCTTTCTTACCTTCTTCGAGAACGGACACAAGGACTTCGCGGAGAAGCCCCTCGCGGTGGACGAGATGCGGACGGATGCCAACTTCCGGTCTATCGGGAAACTCGGCACCGGGGGCGGGACTGACTTGCTCCCCGCTCTGAGGCACCAACTCGAACAGCTGCACAGGCACTCGGCCGACCGGCCCGCTTCGATCATCCTCATCACCGACGGGCAGGTGGGCAACGAGTCGGAAATCCTCAAGGCCCTGGAAGGTAGCCCCGAACTCAGGCTCCACACGTTCGGCATCGACACCAACGTGAACGACGCCTTCCTGCGCGAACTTGCCCGCCGGCACCGTGGCACTTGCTGCCTGCGCACGCCTGAAGAAAACATCGCGGGGGCCATCGACGAGTTGGGCGCGTCTATCACCCGACCCGCCCTGCGCTCGCTCTCGCTTGAGAGCAGCTGGGAAAGCCCTGGCGGCCTGCCCACCGACCTCTACTCGGGGCAGTCGATCTCCCTGCCTCTTCGCCGGAAGAACACGCGCGGCAAGGTTCCAGCAGAGATCGTCCTCGAGGCGAAAGACGGGACCGGGCAGGCAATCCGGCAGCGGGTGCCGCTCCAGACCTCGCCCTCACCCGCGGTGTCCCTGCTCTGGGTCCGCGAACGCATCGACCACCTCTTCGTGTGCCAAAAGAGAAAGGAGGCCATCGGTCTCGCCGTGGCCCACAACCTCATCTGCGAAGGGGTCGCCTTCGTCGCGTGGGACGAAGCTGAAAAGTTGACCCTCTCAGGTCCTGTCGAGACTCTCGTGCAGCCCTCTCCGGCCTCTCCGTGCTTCCGGATGGCGTCGAGCCGGGACGAGGACTTCGCTTGTGCCGAAGAGCCGAACCCGGACGCGTGCCTTTCCGCCCCCCGCCGTTTCCCGACCGGGCCCGATCCCGAGCGACTCGACCTTGTTCGTCATTTGTTCGAACGGGGAACCCTCTCCCCCGACGAGGCGATCGATTGCTACTTCCTCCTCGCCAATCTCGACCATAGAGTGTTCCTCGCTGTCCTTTCCGCACTCCGGGAACTCGCAGACCTCCTCCCTCGGATCCCGCGCTTGCGGGAGGATTTCGACCGGATAAGCAATCAGACCCGCGAGACCCTTGACCGGGAATTGCGTTTACTTGAGCAGGGACCGCGCAGGCAGCCGCACGCTCTGAAGGAGTTCTTCAATTGCGCCGACCATCTGCGGAGCATTCATCGCGAGTGGATGTCAATGCCAGACAGAGTCCTCAGTGAAGTGGGGAGGTTGCCCACCTCTTTGCACCTCCTCTTTAGCCCCCTCGTCGAGCGGTTTCTTGAGGGCCCCGCCGAACCCCGGCCGCCGGGTGGGAGTGGGTGGGATGTCATCCGCGGGGGGATCGAGCACCGGCTGAACTGGGGATAAGTGTGCACGAGAGAACCCTCTTGAAGAAACAGCCAGGACTGCCCACCTCATCACTTACTGGAAAGACCAGTTTCGAAAAGCTTCACAAAATTACCTCGCCATCCAAGTAACCAATCCCGCCTCTTTCACATGAACTATCACGAATTCTCGACACTCCTTTCGGAGACCGCTTCCCCGGTCGTATTGCTCGAAGGCACGCGGGATCTCCCGGCGGACCTCGCTCCTGCGCTAACCGCGCTCGCGGCCCATCTCGCGCGGACATTTCCGCATGCCCGATTCCGGACCGGCAACGCCAAGGGTTCCGACGAGGCCTTTGCCGCAGGCGTCGCCAGTGTCGATCCGGGCCGGATCGAATTTGTCCTCCCCTACGTCGGCCACCGGAAGAAGCAGCGTCACGCTGATTCCCCGGCGACCGCCATCGACGAGGTCCCCACGGCCCGCCTCCGGGAGATCATTGACGCCACCATCGCGGCATCGCCCCGGTATCAGCGCGTCGCCGAAAACTACCTTGAGCCGGTAGGCCATCCGCGTCAGCGGGCCGCCGCCCAGCTGCTTCTCCGCGATACCCTGAAAGTCCTCGGTTCCGACCTGGTCGACCGACCCGTGGCCGCCCTCTTCTTTGTTCACGCCGCAGATCCCGACCGTGGCGGCACCGGGCACACCATACGAGTCTGCCGTGCTCACGGAGTGCCCGTGAGCGACCAGTCCCAGTGGCTCAAATGGGACCTCGGAGCCGGGGTTCGAAAATCAGGAGATGACGATTCTCCCAAGTCCGGGGGCGGAGTGACGGGGGCAGCGAACCACAAAAGCGAATGAAGAAATACAAACCAGACCCCGCCCGAGTCAGACGGGCGAAGGAGATTGCCAAGGAGCCGGAGTATTATAAGATCTGTCTTTGCTGCGAGTCTGTAGTCAACGTGGATACCGACCTCTGCGAGTTTTGCCACTCCTACAGGTTCACGTCCAAGGGTGTCGGGCAACAGGCAATGAAGATCGCGACCAGTGAGCCGCGCGGGTGGACTGGACCGGCGCGGAAGATTTGACTTGTATTTCCTCTCGAATCACTCACAAAATTCAGAATGGCTAATTTCCTAATCCCTAATTCAGTAGGCAGCGCCACCGAATCCCCTCTCTCCCCGGCCTACTGGTGGGTCAGGCGCAATCGGAGCGCAGCGAAGTCAAAAGGGATGAAAAAGCAAATGCCATCTATCAGTTAATCTCGCCTCTCACTGAGTTCCGCCCCCCGTCCTTATGAATCCGCCCATTCAAATCACCCACAATC
>JANQVJ010000072.1 GCA_030730365.1 Verrucomicrobiales bacterium | reverse complement strand
GAGCAGTTGCATGCCGGCCTATGAAGGCACCCCGGCCAGGGAACGGGCGAAGACCGCGCCGGCTGCCTCCCGTCTACCGAATCAGATCGCCGAATGGTGCAAGCAGATCCCGTCCGAGGAGACGGCCGTTTATCCCATCGACCAGACCGACGGAGGCGAGGACGACGACCCCGCCGAACATGCCGCCTGGGCAAAAGAGCTTGAGGCAAAGTGTCTCAACCCGCGCGCGCCGTGGACGAGGCAGATCGACATCCTGCGCATCGATCAGGAACGCGATGCCATCAGCGACTCGGGCGTCGAGATCTGGAATCTGCTCGAATCGCGGAACATCGACAACGTCATCCTCATGGGCGTGCACGTGAATATGTGCGTCGCGGGCCGGCCCTTCGGGCTGAGGCAGATGGCGAAGAACGGCAAAAACGTCGTCCTCATGCGCGACATGACCGATGCCATGTACAACCCGAAACGCTGGCCCTTTGTCAGTCATCAGCGCGGCACCGAACTCTTCATCGAGCACATCGAGAAGCACATCTGCCCGACGATCACCTCGGATCAGATCCTTGGCGACGGAAAGGCCTTCACCTTCAGCGACGCCACTGCCGGGCCGCGCCGCACGCAGATTCTCCTCATCGGCGACAGCACGACGGAGGCTAGCATTCCCAAAAAACTGGCCCCCGACGAACCGCAGTTCGAGGACTTCGTCCGCATCCTCCTCGCGACCGAACCCGACCTGCCGCCGACCGATGTTTACAACGAGGGGCTCAGCGGAGAATACATCCGCCGCCTCCTCGACAGCGGACGCTACGACAAGTCCATCGCAACGAAGCCGAAGGCCGACTACATCTTCATCCGCTACGGCCTCAACGACGCCTCGAAGCGGGAGAAATTTGCGGAGAACTTTCCCAAAGATTTCCGCGAACTCCTCGGCCGCCTGCGGCAGGACCATCCCGACGCCGTCCTCATCCCCATGACCGCGATCCCCTACTCGACGGTGAACAACCATGCCGAGATCAACGCGCTCATCACCCGTATCGCGGCGGAGGAAAAGCTGCCCCTCTTCGACATCGCCCCGCGCTACCTCGCCGAGCTGGAGAAAGGGCCCGACATGCTCAACTACCGCCGCTACGCCCTTTCCAAAGTCCCCGAAGCACTCCGCCCTCTCGCCACGCCCTACCTGCAGCCGGGAGACGATCCTCAAATCGTAGTCCTCGACAACCGCCTCGATCCCTTCTTCGGGCATCTTCCGGGTTGGTACTCCGACCGGCATCCGACGCAGGCGGGGTATAATGTCATCGCGAGCGAGACCGCGAAGTTTCTGGCGGCGATGATGCGGGAGGGGTGAGATAGGCTCGTTCTGCGAATTCAATGAAGTGCTACGTGATCACTGCGTTCTTCGGAGCATTCGATCTCAAGGAGGTGGGACATTCCTGTCCCACTCAACCCTGTCACCTCCATGACCAAACCCTCTTTACTCTCCACGGTCGCGGCTGCATTATGATGAGGGTGTAGAGAGAGCGCAGCGGGAGGGGTTTTCCTGCCGCCGAAAAGGAATGAGTCCAAAAACCTGGCTAGCTGTTTACGGAATTTCAGCCGCTCTGGTCGTTGGCGGGAGCGGGGCTTTTGCTCTGACCAGTTACCGGAAATATACGGAGGCGGTCGCGATATGGGAATCAAAGCTCGGGGTGATCGAGGCTCTCGAGAAAAAGACGCCCTACCCGAACGAGACGAATGTCCTGGCTCTTGCGGCGAAGGTGGAGTCTTACAAGGACTCAGTGGCCAAGTTCAGGGCGGCGCTCCAATCGTTTCAACGTCCGTTGAACCCCGAGCTGGCGAATACTTCGTCTCAAGGGGGCGTGAGAAAGAGGGTTGAGAATTTCCGAAAAGCAGCAAAAGAAAGGGGTCTTGAACTTGCCACGGGGGAAGATTTCCTCCTCGGATTCGATCTATACACCAACACTCTCCCCTCACCCGATCTGGTTCCCCTCCTCGAGTATCAGGCGGAAGCGATTGAGCACCTGCTCGGAATGCTGGTCGATTCGGGTGCCGATTCCTTGAACGCCTTTGAACGCGATCCGATCCCGGGTGAACCGGGCGGAGCAGTGAATGCGGAGACAGGATGGGTGAGGAAATATCCGGTCCGGCTGAAGTTCAGGGCATCATTTGATTCCTTCCAGCAATTCATGAACGCTCTCGCGAATGACAGGGAATTTTGCTACATTGTTAGAGTGTTGAAAGTGAAAAATGAAGCGCCCGAGGGGGTGGTAAAATCGGGGGCTGATTCTGGAACAGCAGGTCGCGTAGCGGGATTGTCGCCCGCAGAGGATGGTGCCCATGCCGAAGCCGAAGAGCGCGACGCCCGTGTCCTCATGGGACAGGAGAAGCTCGACATCTTTATGGTGGTGGATATTGTCCGTTTTCCCGGCCCGGATGAGAAAGATTCGCTGAACCCGTGACTGCTCGTTGGTTCTTCCGGAGGGTGTGTCGGACGTCACCCTTCAACCCGGTTTCCTGTACAAAGCCTTCTCGTAGGTGGGGCCCGTCTGTGGCGCGATCACCGCACTGCCCCCTCACTGCACCGGCATCTCCAGCGCCACCCTCTTACCCTCACGCAGCACCACCACGGGAACCTTCTCGCCCGGCTTCTTTTCGCGGAGGTTTTTTGCGAGCAGGTCGATCTCGGACAATGGCGCGGTGCTGCCGGCGATCTCGACGATGAGGTCGCCTTTGCGGAACCCCGCCTTCTTCGCGGCGGCGTGTTTGCCGTATTCGCCGACATGGAGGGCCTCGAGCGCCAGCACGTCAGCTGCGATCCCGCGTGACGTCCGTGCTCTCTCGTCGAGGCTCTCG
>JANQVJ010000071.1 GCA_030730365.1 Verrucomicrobiales bacterium | reverse complement strand
GAAACGACTGCAGAGGCAGCGGTTCCGGTATCTGCGGCAGCATCGAGCGATGATGGGGCCGACGAGGATCCCCGCGACATCGATGAGCTCCCCGAGAGCGTTACTCCCGTCTAGACTGTCCGGTCAGCCCTTCATCCGGGGCAGAATTTTCCGAACGGCCCACGAGGCTACCACAGAGACACCGTCGATGTAGGCGGTGCTAGCCGCTCCCATGACGCGCTCGACGCCGACGCGTTCGTCGAGGTTTTTGAAGACGCGCATCCCCTCGAGCTCTTTGCGGGCGCGGGAGCCGGCGTCGAGTTCGGTGGGGACGGTGAGGACATTCCAGAAAGTGATCGCGGACCAGGCGAGGAGCACGATGGGAAAAAGCGACTTGGTGAGTCCGAGGGCGAGAGAGATGCCCCCGATGATGAAGAGGGGAAGGCTCAGGTAGACGGTCCAGCGGATCACCGAGGTCCGCCAGAGGAGCGGGCGATGTCCCTCGGCATGTTGGAGTGCCTTACCCGCCTGTTGAGCGGCCATGGCGAGGGCGCTGAAGGTCGAGCCCGCAAAATGCTGCGGCGCGAGGGTGATCTCGCGGGTCTCGGGGTGGTAAAAATCGTCAAAGACGCCGCGGCCGCGTTTCACGGTTACCCCCTCGATGCCTCGATATCGCATCATGCCCTCGGCGAGGCGGACTCCGGTGAGGCCCGATGAGATGAGGTTGCCCGACTCCTGCCCGTAGATTTTCAGAAAGCGGCTGCGGCCCCACATGGTGAACCCGAGCGCGATCGCGAATACGATGAGGAAGATCTGCATGGAGCGGAAGCTCGCACGCCCCGGGGCATGAGGCAACGGCGGGCCTGCGCCCTGCATCCGGTTGACAGCAGGCTATTTACTCAACAGGATAGGATCCGGTCGGTCGAAGACTTCGAGTTGCCAGGTTTCGTAGTTCCAGACCTGACTGCCGACCGGTTTTCTCCCTTTGACGCGGATCGTCCCTTTTCCATTGGGCCCGGAGACCGGGATGGAGAGGTCGACTTCTCCCTCTCCATTGTTGTAATTGAAGTTGCCGCTTGAGAGGAAGCCCGGCGCGACCGGTTCACCGAGAGCAGCGATGGCCTCCTCGTTGGATTCCACGGCGGCAATCGACTCGCGGTAAGGATCATTGCCCTTGAGGGCCTTGCCGACGAAGAAAAAGATTCCTCCGAAAACCAGCGCTCCCGCAAGAATGAGAGCGAAACAGCCACACCCGATGATGTTGATAATTTTACCTACTGAACTTTTGCCCCGTTCTTCGAACGCGCTCATGGTATAAAATTGCCGGTTTTTTGTAGGACTGGCAATTGAATAGGGCAAATTTTGCGGCATTTCTTCTTTGCCAAGCGGGCTCACTGCCGCGAATCGTAGGGATGCCTCCCGACCAGAAGACCTCGATCATGGCGATCTTCGCCGATTTTGAAAACGTCGCGATCGGGGCGGAGCAGGCGAAATACGAGCGTTTTGATATCACCAAAGTGATCGAGCGGGTCCTCGTGAAGGGGAACGTCGTCGTGCGCAAGGCCTATTGCGACTGGGGGCGCTACGAGAAGTTCAAGCGATCCATGCACGAGGCGAACTTCGAGCTCATCGACATCCCCCATGTCCGGCAATCGGGGAAAAACTCGGCCGACATCCGCATGGTCGTCGATGCCCTCGATCTCTGCTACACCAAGCCGCACATCGACACCTTCGTCGTTATCAGTGGAGACTCGGATTTTTCGCCGCTCGTCAGCAAGCTGCGCGAGAACAACAAAGTCGTCATCGGTGTTGGAGTTAAGCAATCCACCTCGGACCTTTTTGTGGCGACCTGTGACGAGTTCATCTTTTACGACGATCTTGTTCGGAAGAAGGAGAGTCAGCGAGCACGGCCTTCCTCGAAGAAGACGACCGAAAAACCGGGCAATGGAGCAGCTCCGTCCGCCGTTGGAGCAAGTAGTGCCGCCCCGGGTGCAGGCAAACGTGACGAAGCTGTTACACTAGTTCTTGAGACCGTCGAGGCGATGACAGAGACACGCGGTGAGGACGAGATGATCTGGGGCTCGATGGTGAAGCAGGCAATCAAGCGGCAAAAGCCCGGGTTTGCCGAGAGCTACTATGGGTTTCGCGGTTTCAATGCCCTGCTCGAAGAGGTACGCGACCGCGGCCACATCGAGCTGGAGGCCGATGAAAAATCGGGCGGCTACATCGTGCGGCGGGTCGGCTAGGCGAAATGCTCACCACTCAAGCGCCCCGATTCGATTTACTTGAATGATTTGGGTATTTTCAGAGTTTCCGGAGCTCAGCGCAGCCGGTCCAATAAGGAAAATGTGACGGGATTGACACATGGGGCGGATTGATAAGGGATCGGCAGAGCGGAAGGTTGGGACTGTTGAGGCGGCGGAAAGGCCGCCGGTGAAACCCCGCTCAAGAAACGATTCAAGCGACGAACCCAATCCATGAAACTCTCTTTCAACCTTCTGAATGCCAGCATAATGGCTGCCCTCGTAATCCCGGCCTGGACCCGGGCTGACGAAGTCGTCAAAGTGGATCCCTCAATCCCCTCCTACGAGGTGGTCAGCGGTGTCACCGGTAACCTGAACTCGATCGGTTCCGATACGCTAAACAATCTTATGACTCTTTGGGCAGAGGGGTTTAAAGCTAAATACCCGAATGTGAACATCCAGATCGAGGGCAAGGGATCTTCGACTGCTCCCGTCGCCCTCATCGAAGGTACTGCGCAGCTCGGCCCCATGAGTCGGGCGATGAAGTCCGAAGAGATCGACGAGTTTGAGAAAAAGTTCGGTTACAAGCCGATCGAGGTGAAGGTCGCGATCGATGCGCTCGCCGTTTACACCCACAAGGACAACCCGATCAAGGGCCTCACGCTCCAGCAGGTCGATTCGATTTTTTCTTCGACCTTCAAAGGCGGCGGCACGGCGATCAGCAAATGGGGACAGGCCGGCCTCGACGGCGAGTGGTCCGACAAGGACATCTCGAAGTACGGCCGCAACAGTGCCTCGGGCACCTATGGATTTTTCAAGGATGAGGCGCTCCTCAAAGGTGACTTCGACGCCTCGGTCAAGGAGCAACCCGGTTCTTCGGCTGTGGTTCAGGGTGTCGCCAGCGATCTGGGTGGGATTGGTTACTCGGGGATCGGTTACCGAACCTCGAGCGTGAACGCGATCGCCCTCGGCACCTCGCCTGACGCCCTTTTCGAACCCACCTACGAGAACTGCCTCACCGGTGATTTCCCGCTCTCGCGCTTCCTCTATGTCTATGTGAACAAAAATCCCGAGAAGCCCATGGACGCTCTCACCCTCCAGTTTCTCAAGTTCGTCCTCTCTCAGGAAGGTCAGGAAGTGGTCGTGAAGGATGGCTATTATCCCATGCCTGCCGAAATTGCCGAAGAAGTGGTGGCGGAAATCGCAAACTGATACCTGTCGAAAATTTGACGGAAAGTCAGGTGAAAAAATTTGCCTTTCGTGTCAGAGTCCGAATCACTTCCCAAGTTTCCCTAGTATGAAAACCACACCGGAGCAGCCGGAGCCAGCGACGCCGGCGCCGCGACGCACGCCTGACCCGAAACGGTTCGAGGCGTCGCGACTGGTGCTCTGGACCGACGCCTTCATGAATCGCTTCATTAAGGTGGGGGGGCTTCTTGTCGTGGTGACAGTGATCGGGATCTTTGTTTTCATCATGTCCCAAGTGGCGCCGATGTTCCAGTCGGCGAAGGTGGACGTCGAGGGCAGCGAGACGATTTCCGAGCAGCTCCCCGAAGGTGACTATGTCGCGGTTGCGGTGGACGAGTGGGGGGAGCGGCCCCTCGCGCTGCGGCAGGACGGGCGGATCTTTTTCTCCGACCTCGGCGGTAGTGGCGAAATTATCGAGGCGGACCTCGAATTTCTCGAGGCAGATACCATTTCGGCCGTAGAGGCGGTTCCGGGGTCGGGTGTCATCGCGGTCGGGACAGAGCAGGGCGGCGTCCATCTCCTCGACTACGCCTACGAACCTGTCTTTTCGGGCGGTAAGCGCACCATTAAGGACACTCTCTCGAAGGCCTATAGCGGGACGGTTGAGGGCGTTGTTCGCGAACTCGGGTTCGGCCAGTCGGGGGCCGCCCGTCTCGTTGTGACTCTCGTCGAGGCAGCCGGGGGGCAGCAGCAACTCCTTGCGACCCTGATTGAGCGCAAGAGAAGTCTCGTCGGCTCCGGCACGTGGAAGGAGACTGCAGCCGTCGATCTTACCGCGTCGCTGCGCAGCGGCGTACCCGTGAAGTCCATTCACGTGACGAATCGGGCTGACTCCATCCTCGTCATTTTTGAAAATGGCGAAGTCGACTATCACTTCCGGGCCGGTTCCGGCACGACCTTTGAACTGCGCCAGACCTTCCGTCCCTTTCAGGATCTCGATGAGCAGAAGATCGCGAATTCCGGTTTTCTCTTTGGCGATGTCTCGCTCGTCTTCGTCTCGGCGACCGGTGTGAATCGCATCTACAGTCTCTATCGGAGCGAAGACGAGCCGTTGCGGATCTTCCACCAGACCAAGGAGTTCCAGGCCCTCCCCGAGGCGGCCGAGTTTTTCTCGAAGAGTCTCCGCAATAAGGCCTTCATTACTGGCTATCGCGACCACGTCAGCCTGCGCTACGCCACCACGGAAAAAGTCCGATGGGAGGCCGATCTGCCTTTTAAAGTGGAGCATGCTCTGATCGGGGCGAAGTATGACTCGCTCCTTTTCCTCACCGACGAACGCCGCTTCCACCGCCTCGTCCTCGATGACCCGCACCCGGAAGTGAGCTTCCAGGCGCTCTTCGGCAAGATCTGGTACGAGGGCTCGCCCGAGCCGAAATACGAGTGGCAGTCGACCGGCGGGTCCGACGATTTTGAGCCGAAGCTCTCCCTTGTGCCGCTCATCTTCGGCAGTCTCAAGGGTACTTTCTATGCGCTCCTCTTCGCCCTGCCGATCGCCCTCTTCGGCGCGATCTACACTTCGGAATTCCTTCATCCGCGCAACAAGATCTATGTGAAGCCGGTCATGGAGATCATGGCCTCGCTCCCGTCGGTCGTCCTCGGATTCCTCGCGGCGCTTTGGCTTGCCCCCATTCTGGAGAACCGCGTTCCTTCGCTCCTTTGCATCGTCTTTCTCTTACCGGCCGGCTCATTCCTGATCGGCTGGCTCTGGAGCAGGCAACCGCAGTCGGTTCGTAAGTATGTCCCCGCCGGACGAGAGTTTCTTTATTTTACCCCGGTGCTGCTGCTTCTGCTTGCGGCCGGCTGGCACCTAGGACCATTCCTCGAGCAGGTTCTCTTCCGGGTGAAGGATTCCTCTACCGGAGAAATGGTCGCTGACTTTACCCGATGGTGGCCGACTGTCACAGGCACTCCCTACGAACAGCGGAACTCGCTCGTGGTCGGTTTTGTGATGGGGTTCGCCGTCATCCCCATCATCTTCACGATTGCCGAGGACTCTCTCTCAAACGTCCCCGGATCCCTGCGCTCGGGCTCCCTCGCGCTGGGTGCGAGCCGCTGGCAGACCGCGTGGCGGGTCGTCCTGCCGACCGCCTCGGCGGGTATCTTCTCGGCCCTCATGATCGGTCTCGGGCGCGCCGTCGGTGAGACGATGATCGTCGTCATGGCAACGGGGAACACGCCCATCATGGAATGGAACATCTTTTCGGGCATGCGCACGCTCTCGGCCAACATCGCCGTCGAGCTCCCCGAGGCCCCGCACCACGGGACTCTTTACCGAACCCTCTTCCTCGGGGCGGTGGTCCTTTTCATCCTGACCTTTACCGTTAACACCGTTGCCGAAGTGCTCAGGCAGCATCTCCGTGAGCGGTATAAAACGGTGTGATCCGGCCTTCCTTTTTTCTCATGAGTCTTTTTGCTCCATCGAAATCCAAATCAGACGGTAGTGCCTCTGGCGAGCCCATGGTCTGGTTTTCGGGGATGTGGCTTGCGATTGGCCTGCTCATGATCGTCACCCTGCTGGTCGTGATCGTTAAAAATGGGCTCACCCTTTTCTGGCCGTCAGAGGTGGTGCAGATCGAACTCGTCGAAGGAAGTAAGGCCTCAATTCAGGGGGCTTCCACCCTGGCAGGTGAGGTAAGAAAACGTCAGGACAAGAGGGTCCTCGACGCCGAGGGCAATGTCATCCCCGAGTTGCAGCTTTTTGTCGGCAATCGCGATGCCTACGGATTCGGATTTCGCTACGTCGATCAGTCTGACATCGCCAGTCAGGTCTATCCGGAAGACATCATCGTGGCTGAACGAATCGAATACGGGGACATCATCGGTTACCCGGTGTCGATGAAGCTCGCCGACGGCGTCATCAACGCCGATGCTCCCGACTTCCGGCAGCGTTTCGAGTCGGTCGTGGGCCTTTCCAACGACCGGCGGCACGAGATCGAGGTGATCGAGAAAAAGAAAATCGGGGCGATCAATTACGAAATGCAGGCTCTCAAGCTGTCGCTCCGCAAAGCAGAGTTGGGTGGAGGTCTGACCGACGAACTCCGCACCAGTGTGGAGCAGCGGACCGCCGAACTCCAGACAGAGTATGAAGTGCTCGCCAAACAGGCAACCGATCTTCGGTCGGCGCAAAAAGCCGAGACCTTTGTTTGTCGCCTCCCTACCGGCGTCGAGCGCGAGGTGGCACTTGGGGATCTCATGCATTTCTACTACCCGAATGAGATGGGATACTTCGACCGGGTTGGTCATTTTTTCGTTGAGATTTGGAAGTTCCTTTCCGAGGATCCCCGTGAGGCCAACACTGAGGGCGGTGTCTTCCCCGCGATTTTCGGGACTTTTGTGATGACTTTGCTGATGAGTCTCGTGGTCGTGCCCTTTGGGGTCGTCGCCGCGATCTACCTGCGCGAATACTCGAAACAGGGACCGCTCGTGCGGGCGGTTCGCATTGCCGTGAACAACCTCGCCGGCGTTCCCTCGATCGTCTTCGGAGTCTTCGGGCTTGGTTTTTTTGTCTACCTCGTAGGCGGCAGTATCGACAGTCTGTTCTATCCAGAGCGGCTTCCCACGCCCACCTTCGGCACTGGCGGGATTCTCTGGGCCTCGCTCACGCTCGCTCTCATGACCGTGCCGGTCGTCATCGTCTCGACCGAGGAGGCACTCGCTGCCGTCTCGCGGGGTGCCCGCGAGGCCTCGCTCGCCTCGGGTGCTTCGAAGTGGCAGACGATTCAGCGCATCGTTCTCCCTGCTTCAGTGCCCGGCATTATCACCGGGCTGGTCCTCTCGATGGCCCGCGGCGCCGGGGAAGTGGCACCACTGATGCTTGTCGGGGTGGTCAAACTCGCCCCGACCCTTCCTCTCGACGGTGATGTTCCCTTTGTCCATCTCGAGCGCAAGTTTATGCACCTCGGCTTTCACATTTACGATCTCGGGTTTCAGTCCCCTGACTCCGAAGCCGCCAAGCCTATGGTCTTTGCCACGACGCTACTGCTGATCGCTCTCGTCGTGGTGCTCAATGCCGCGGCCATTATTCTCCGGGAACGTCTGCGGCGCAAGTATGCCTCTAGCGCCTTCTGAGTCTGACAAAATAGCGCGATGAGATGATGGAAAATACCGAAAAACTGAAAGAAGTTAAACCGATGTCCCTGCCGCCCACGTCCCTACCCAGCAGTGCCGATTCTGTCTCAGGCCCGGTCCGCCGTCCTGATTACATTCAGGTGCGCGATTTCAGTTTCAACTACACGCCCGACGTGCGTGTTCTCCATAACATCACGATGGACATCCCCGAGAACGAGGTGACCGCCTTCATCGGGCCATCGGGCTGCGGCAAGACGACCCTGCTGCGAAATTTCAACCGGATGAACGATCTCATCGATGGGATCTCGCACGAAGGACTCATCAACGTCGACGGGCAGGACATCTTTGACCCGAATCTCGAGGTCATCTCCCTGCGCAAGCGGATCGGGATGGTCTTTCAGAAGTCGAATCCCTTTCCTAAAACCATTTACGAAAATGTCGTCTACAGCCTGCGTATCGCCGGTCAGCGGGACAAAGGCATCCTCGATGAAGTGGTCGAGCGCAGTCTCCGTGGCGCCGCGCTCTGGGACGAGGTGAAAGACAGGCTGCAGCAAAGTGCGCTCGGGCTCTCCGGTGGGCAGATGCAGCGACTCTGTATTGCGCGTGCGATCGCGAACCAGCCTCACATCCTTCTCATGGACGAGCCCTGCTCGGCTCTCGATCCCATCGCCACCGCCAAGATCGAGGAGCTCATCAGCGCGCTCAAAGAAGAGTTCACCGTCGTCATCGTGACGCATAACATGCAGCAGGCCGCCCGTGTCTCCGACCGGACCGCTTATTTCTATCTCGGCAAACTCATCGAGATGGACGTTACGAAAAAGATCTTCGCCAACCCGTCGAAGAAAGAGACCGAGGACTACATCTCGGGCCGATTCGGTTGATTCGGTGGACTTGCGGAAACGCTATTCGGGGAACGACTCCAACGCGTAGACCGCGACACCCCGGGCGCGGCCCTTGATGCTGCGCACTCCGAGATTTTTGCAGTGATTGCGGATCTCGGGGAGTTCCTTAATGAAATCGCCCGAGAGCAGCACATTGCTCTCAAGCTCGCGGGTGAGAGACTCAAGCCGGAAAGTGAGATTGACCGGATCCCCTACGAGGGTGAACTCGCCCTGGCTCATGCCCCCGTAGGCGACCTTGCCGGTGTGCAGGGCAACGCCGATTTCAAAGCGGCGGTGGATTTTCGCAAAGACATCGGGACGGGCGTCGTAGATCCTCTCGCACGAGTCGAGGAGGCGGTTGGCGGCTCGCAGGGCAGCGCGGAGGGAGTCCGTGTTTACCGTCGTCCAGTAGGCGAGGACACAGTCTCCGATAAATTTATCGAGAGTGGCGCCCTCTTCCGAGAGGATCAGTTCGCAGTCCGAATACCAGCCTCCGATGATCTGGGCAAGATCGTCGGCCTCGAGTTCTTCGGAGAGGGCCGTGAATCCCTTGATGTCGCTCACCAGCAGCACCACCGGAGTCGAGCGGATAAGGGCGATCGTTGATCCGCCAAAGTCGTCGGTATTTTGAAGAGACTGGGAACTGCCCGACTCCGTGTAGTGGAACTCGTGATCGGCGAAGCTGATGATGTCCCCGTGTCGCAGCTGACGCGCGGCGGTGAGGCGGGCACCGTTCAGATAACTGCCGTTGAAACTGCCGAGGTCAAAGAGATAAAAGCCCCCGTCCTGCTTCCGCACCATGGCGTGGCGGCGCGAGACTCGCGGGTCGGGAATAATGACCTGGCACTCGCTACTGCGTCCGACAATAGAGACAGGGCCAAGCTCGAGGGTCTCGCCATTTTCGATGCGATTGAGGAATGCGTTCACTTGCGGGGATACAATCACTTTCAGGGAAAGGGAGCAAGTGGTAAAGGCGGGTTCGTGGCGGAAGAGTGGGCTAGATCGTTTCCCAAAAGTCTTTTCGTTTATTCGCCAGGAGTTCTGCAAACGGATTTTAAAGTCAGGGCTGCATGGCGGCAGATCCACCCGTGCGACTCAATCATCCACTCGAGTCGCTTCCGCCGCACAACTGTAAGAATACCCTGCTGAAGCCAGATACCCTTTCTCTGCTCGAGTTGATCAGTTGGTCCATCGACGACTTCGATGTGCTCCAACGTGTGCCGCGCAGCGCGCTCGAGACCCGCCGCGGGGCCCGCCACGGGGAAGACCACGGGAAACTACCCTCCTACGGGGAGAGTCTCAGTCCGGGATCTCGTCGTGCTTGAGCAAATAGTAAGCGCTCTGGACGACGTTAAGACCGTAGTTGGCGATCAGCTCAAACTGGTTGTTCATGTCGATCGTGAGCATCTCGGTTTTCACTGAATTAGCAGTTTCGGTCATGCGTTTCATCGCCTGCTTGTTGTATTGCTTGCGCAATTTGTCGGTCGCTTTCTCGATTTCCTGCGCCTGGTGCAATTTCGTCTCGGAGGCGCCGGTGAGCAACACTTCGGAGTAAAGGTCGATTAGTTCGACGATCTTCGTCGCGAAGATAAGAACATTGTCGGTCGCTTCGTCACCAAAAGCGCGACCCTTTTCATATTTGCGCTGGGTGATCTGGATAAGGCGGTAGATCGCGTCCGAGATCTCTTCGAGCTCGGAGACGATACGCAGCATTCGGGTGACGGACCGCGCGTTCTCCTGGCTGATTTCGGCAGCGCTGGTGCGCACGAGATATTCGGTGATGTCATGGGTGAGGACATCGGCTTCGTCCTCGAGGGCCTTTAGCCTTTTTACTTCACTACTGAGGTCGGCGGCGGGATTTTTAAAGACGTCGAGATAGCCGATGAACATGTCGCGGGTGATCCCGGCAAGTTCACGGGTAGAGTTCTCGGCCTCGGGCAGGTTCAGTTCACCGAGGTCAACCATGCCTCCTGAGATGAAGCGGAGCCGGTGCGTTTTATTGCCGGTGCTCGGCGTTTCCTTAACCAGCTTCGTCACGATCCGGGCGATCTGCGGGACGAAGGCGACGAGGAGGAGGATATTGGCGAAGTTGAAAAGGGAATGAAAGATCGCGAGATGGAAGCCGATGTCGGCCGAGTGATCCTTGCCCCTCCAACTGTCGGGGAGATGGGAGCCGAGCCATACCGCTAACTCGGTGAAGGGATAGAAGATCACGAGCATCCAGACGACCCCGATGACGTTGAAGAGCAGGTGAGCCCGGGCCGCCCGCCTCGCGTTCACGGTGGTGCCGATGGAGGCGAGCCAAGCTGTTACGGTGGTGCCGATGTTTTCCCCGAGGACGATGGCGGCGGACTCCTCGAAGCCGATCCATCCCTGAATCGCGAGTGTCACGGTGATGGCCATCGCGGCGGAGGAGGACTGCACGATGAGGGTAAGGACGATCCCGAGGAATAGAAAGACGAGGACCGACAGGTAGCCTTTGCCGCTGAAATTGGCTACGAAGGCCTGGATCTCGCGGGCCTGCTCCTGAATCGCGGCGTCGGTGCTGGTAAGCATGCCTTTAACGTCGGGGACAGTCTCTTTGAGGAGATGCAAACCGTAAAAGAGAAGCCCGAAGCCGATGAGGATCTCCCCGAAATTTTTCCAGCGGTTTTTCCCGATAAAGAAAAGCGGCAGACCGACGCCGATGATGGGGATGGCAATTTCGGAAAGGGAGAACTTCCCGACCGTGGCGATGATCCAGGCGGTCAGGGTGGTGCCGAGGTTTGCCCCCATGATGATTCCGATGGACTCCACGAGCGTAAGCAGGCCCGCATTCACAAAACTGACGACCATGACGGTGGAGGCCGACGAGGATTGGACGAGGCTCGTGATGAGTAGGCCGGTAAGCACGGCTGTGAACCGGTTGTGAGTCATCGTCGCCATGATGCGGCGCATCCTGTCACCGGCAGAGCGCTGAATGCCTTCGCTCATGACTTTCATCCCGTAGAGAAAGACGCCGAGAGATCCGAGAATTTTGAGGATGAAGAGGAGAGTGTCCATGCAATGCGCCCGACAGTAGCCATTTCTGTGAATGTGACAAGAACGTCACATGAGAAAGATCTGCTTTTTTGTAAAAAACAGGATGACTATCAATCTATCTTAACTACATCACTTCCACCGACTGAGCAGAGGAGAAGAAGTTCTTCCTCAATCACTGGATGGATGAGCTCTACGCTGCGACCCCGGTGGATTGAGATGGTCGCTTCGGCTCGCGTTTCCGATCAGCTTTCCGAAAACTGCAGCTCATACAACTGACGGTATTCGCTGCAGCGCTGGAGTAGAATCTCGTGCGGGGCCATGTCAATGACGCGGCCCTGGCTCATCACGACGATCTCGTCCGATTCGAGTACGGTGGAGAGACGGTGAGCGATGGCGATGACGGTCTTACCTTTGGAGAGTCCTTCGAGGGCGTTCTGAATGGCTTTTTCAGACTCGGAGTCGAGGGCCGAGGTCGCTTCGTCGAGAAAGAGGATGGGGGCGTCGCGCAGGATCGCCCGGGCGATCGAGAGGCGCTGCTGCTGGCCGCCGGAGAGGGTGCAGCCTTTGTCGCCGAGCATCGTCTCGTAGCCCTGCGGCTGCTCGGTGATGAAGTCGTGGGCGTGCGCCATCTTCGCCGCCTTGAGGATCTGCGCATCAGTCGCCTCGAGGTGACCGTAACGGATGTTATTGTAGATCGTGTCGTGGAAGAGGAAGGTGTCCTGACTGACGAGGCCGATCTGGTCGCGCAGGGACTGCTGGGTGTAGTCGCGGATGTCACGGTCGTCGATAAAAATGCCCCCCTTTTCCACTTCATAAAAACGCAGGATGAGGGAGAGGATGGTCGACTTCCCCGAGCCGCTCTGACCGACGAGCGCATACTTTTTACCAGGTTCAAAACGCAGCGAGACACCATTGAGGGCGGCCCGGTCCTGCGTGTAGGAAAAGGTCACCTCACGCAACTCGATGGCCCCGCGGCTGTTCGTCAGGGCGACGGCGTCGGCACGGTCGCGCACATCGGGAACGGCGTCGATGTAGCCGAAGACTTTCGCCGCGGCGACGTAGCATTTCTGCAACTGGATCTGCATGCGGCTGAGCGTCTTCGCGTGGGGGTAGATGCTCATGAGTCCGAGGTTGATCGTAAGAAAGGTCTCGGGTTTGATCTGGGTGTACCACGCGTAGACCATGCCGATAGCGATGCCAAAGGACCCGACAATCTCGACCATAGGGCTGGAGATCTCCATCGCCTTGCGCCAGCGGATAATGAACTTCACGATCTGACGGCTGCCCTCATTAAAGCGTGAGAGCTGGTAGCTCTCACGTCCGTGCGCCTTGATGAGGCGGATGCCGGAAAAACTCTCGTGCAGGGTGACCATGAGACCTTCGGACTCTTTCTCCTCACGTCCGCCGGCCTTGCGCACTTTGCGACTGATCATCGCCACGGGGAGGATGCAGAGAGGGAAGACAAAGAGAGCGCCGAAAGTGTAAAGCGGGTCCATTATCGTGACCATTAAAATGATCGAGATGATCGCGGCGGGATGCTGGATGAGACCGCTGAGGAGCTGGCTCCCGGCATCGGCGGTCGTGCGGGTCTGATTCGCCACCGTCTGGATGAGTTCGCCCTGCTTCACCGTGTTGTAGAAGGAAAGGGACTGACCCATCAGGCTCGTGAAGGTCTCGTCACGGAGACGGTAGAGCACCTTCATGTTGATCCAGAGCATGCAATACTGATGTAGGAATTGAAAAGCGCCGCGAATAAGGAGGAGAACGGGAATGCTGAGGCAGACGAGGATGACAAAGATCCACTCTTTATCCGGAGGCAGCGTCGGGGCTGGAATGCGGATGTCGGCGAGGGCGGGAAGGTGGAGGTCCTTGAAAGGAAGGTAATACTCGGGGACAGGTTCATCTTTTGCGCGGGGGAGGACGATGATGAAGACGGACTTCAGCACGAGGAGGAGGATGCCGTTAAAGACACCGGCGAGGATCCCGAAAAAGATGCCCCAGATGAGGCGGGCTTTGAGCGGCTTCACATAGCCGAGAAGACGCTTGAAGACGGCGCGGCGGTCTTCCGCGAGGTCGTCGGACGAAGCAGTGGCGATGTCTAGCGCGCGCGCCGGTGAGGCCGAGGGCGTAGGGGGTGGGGGTGTCAGGGACATGGCGGGAAAAAATCCCCCGCAGTGAGCGGGCGAACGAAATGGTAAGAGAGGATGGTTGTTTTCGCAAGGTTTGGCACAGAGCTTGACTGAGCCGGTTCGGGTGCGATACCGGCCTTTCCTCCGGGCCGGGGCCGATTATACTGTTCCGTATTTCCTATGTCCGAAGCCCCCGAAGCCCCCGAAGCCCCCGAAGAAGGATGGTTCTGCGTGCGCTCCAAACCCAAGAGTGAGCACATCGCGGCGCGCAATCTGCAGCAGTTTGCCCATCTCGACGAGGTCTTCTGCCCGCGGATTCGCTTTGAGAAGGCGACGCTGCGGGGACGTGTCTGGTATATCGAGGCGCTCTTTCCGGGATACCTTTTTGCCCGCTTTGATCTGGCGTCCGACCTTCGGACCGTCAACGGCGCGCTGGGTGTCAGCGGGGTGCTCCATTTTGCTGATTTTTACCCGCAGATCAGCGACACCTACATCCGCGAACTGCGTCAGGAGTTTCCCGAAGAGTCCAATGCCATTCGTGTAATCGAGCAGGCTCTCGCCCCGGGGGATGAGATCACAATCACTGAAGGGGCGATGAAAGGCCTCAAGACCATCGTGACCCGCCTCGTCGGGGGAGGGGACCGCGTCGCAGTGCTCCTCGACTGGCTAGGTCAGGAACGTGAGGCCGAGGTCTCCATGCAGGCGGTGATGCGCCCCGGCGATATTCGGCAGGAGATACGGCAGCGGTGAAAAGGTTGAGAGAGTTCCGCGGGCCGCAATTCAGGATTGATCCCTCTCTCATCCATCACTACGTTTCGTAGTTCCGCCTCACCACACGAATTTTTCCCCGTCCGTTTCGCCGTACTCCAGCCTCATGTCCGCGCCTTCCCTGTCGACTCCCACCCGCACGATTCCGCCGGGATATCTGGTGCCTTTTGTTCTCGTTACCTCGCTCTTCGCGCTGTGGGGGTTTGCGAACGACATCACGAATCCGATGGTGGCGGCATTTAAAAGCATCCTTCTCATCTCTAACTTTGAGAGTTCGCTGGTGCAGGCGGCTTTTTACGGAGGCTACTGTTTCATGGCAATTCCGGCGGCGCTCATCATCAAGCGATTCTCTTACAAGGTCGGAATCCTCGCAGGACTGACGCTCTATGCGGTAGGGTGCCTTCTCTTCATTCCCTCGGGTTATCTCATGACTTTCTGGGCCTTTCTGATCGCCTACTTTGTTATGACCTGCGGCCTCTCGTTTCTCGAAACAAGCGCCAATCCCTACATTCTCTCGATGGGGGACGAAGCGACCGCGACACGACGCCTCAATCTGGCCCAGGCTTTTAACCCCCTGGGTTCGATCACCGGGATGCTCATTGCCAAAGAGTTCATTCTCGCGCGACTCGATCCTGCGGATGATGCGGCTCGTACGAGCCTGAGCGAGAGTGATCCCGCCGCTTTCGCCGCGATGCAAAAGGCCGATCTTGGCGTCATTATCGCTCCCTACGCGGTTCTCGGGATCGTGGTTTTTTTCGTTTTCCTTGTCTTCTCAATCGCGCGTCTGCCGAAGGTGACGGGAGAGGACGACCGGCGGCTGAATGCCGGGGCAACCCTCGGGCGGCTTTTCAAAAACAAACGCTATCTCGAGGGAGTTATCGCGCAGGCTTTCTACGTTGGGGCACAGATCATGTGCTGGACTTTCATCATTCAATACGGCGTGAATGAACTCGGCATGGAGCGCGCCGAGGCCCAGGGCTATAACGTCATTGCGATGGTGATCTTTGTCTCGAGCCGGTTTCTCTGCACGTATCTCCTCCACTATGTCAGTTCCGGCCGCCTCCTTGCGGGGCTCGCGATGGGCGGCGGCCTTCTCATTCTCGCTACGATCTACCTCAGCGGCATGCCCGGTCTTTATTGTCTCATCGGCGTCTCGGCCTGCATGTCGCTGATGTTCCCCACGATCTACGGCATCGCCCTCGACGGCCTCGGTGATGACGCGAAGCTCGGCTCGGCGGGACTGATCATGGCGATCGGCGGCGGCTGCCTGATGCCGCCACTGCAGGGGGCGATCATGGACGGGACCGGTGCGCTGGGACTCTCGGCGACACGGGTATCGTTCTTTTTGCCTCTGATCTGTTTTGTTTTCATCGCGATTTACGGCTATCGCACCTATCGGTATCACCAGGCGACGAGTGGTTCAAATACCCTAACAAAAATTTAGAAGGTTACTTTCCATGTCTGATCGAATCGATGACTGCACCACTCTCTTTCGCCGTTCGTGGTCCCTCTACGATGCGATCACAGCCGGGAATTACATGTTTCACCGCGAGTTCTACGGCGAGATCGCCGCGATCGTGAGCGAACGTGGTCAGGCGGGTGACTATACCCTCCTCGATCTGGGCTGCGGCAATGCCCGCTTTCTCTCGCCGTGTCTGCGTGCCGCTCCGCCGCTGAGTTATACCGGGGTTGACCTCTCACCGACGGCGCTGGCCGAGGCACATGATTACCTCGCCGGTCTCGACGGAGTGTCCCTGCATGAGGATGACATGGTCGAGTTTGCGAGAAGAGCGGGTGAGGGGAGCTTCGACATCGTCTTTTCCGGCTATGCGATGCATCATCTCGACGAGGCGGATAAGGCGCGATTGCTCTCCGCCTGTTCCGCCGCACTGGCACCGGGTGGTTCCTTTCTTCTCATCGACGTCCTCCGGGAGGACGGGCAGAGTCGCGAGGATTACCTGACCGCCTACCTTGGCATGATGCGCGGGGAATGGACCGCTGTTCCCGCGGAAATGATCGAAGAGGCCTGCAATCACGTTGCGGCGCATGACCAGCCGTCGAGCTTGGCGGAATTGAGTGCTCTCGCCGAAGAAGCCGGTCTGGGAAGGATTACGCTGCTCGCGAATTATCGACAGCATCACCTCATCCGTTTTGAGAGGTGAGAGGGGCGGAGCGTTTCAGCGGCTCGAATTTGGCCGTACCGGCACGCCGTGTTTTCCCAGATACGCTTTCACATCGCCAACGGTAAAGTCGCCGAAGTGAAAAATACTCGCCGCGAGTACAGCGTCAGCTTTCCCGAGGTCGAGGACCTCGACGAGGTGGTCGAGATTCCCGGCGCCACCGCTCGCGATCACCGGAATGGGAACCGCCTCGCTGATCGCGGCGGTGAGACCGATGTCGTAGCCTGCCCTGGTGCCGTCCGCGTCCATGCTCGTGAGAAGGATCTCGCCTGCTCCACGCTCGCAGACTTCCTTTGCCCACTCGACGGCGTCGCGGCCTGTCGGGGTGCGTCCGCCGTGGGTGTAGACTTCCCAACCGGGACCGTCTTTTCTCCTCTTCGCGTCGATCGCTACGACGATGCACTGGGCTCCGAAGGCCTTTGATCCGGCCGAGATGAGTTCGGGGTTCGTGACCGCTGCGGTATTGACGCCTACTTTGTCCGCCCCGGCCATCAGCATTTCGCGCATGTCCTCGACCTTGCGGATCCCTCCGCCCACGGTCACGGGCATGAAACAACGCTCGGCGGTTTTCCGCACGACGTCGACCATCGTCCTGCGCTCGTCTGACGAGGCGGTGATGTCGAGAAAGACGAGCTCGTCGGCGCCCTGTCGATTGTATTCGACCGCGCAATCGACGGGATCACCTGCATCGCGCAAATTCACGAAATTTGTCCCCTTGACGACCCGGCCGTCGGTCACATCGAGGCAGGGAATGATTCTCTTAGTCAACATATTGAGAACTTAGCATTTATTGGAAAAGCTGCTTCCTGAAAGACTCAAAAAAAATTTAGGTAATTTCTATAAAATATCTGGTAATCTGGAATAATTAATGGTTAACTTTCATTAATTATTGACCCGAATCTGTTATGGAAGTTCTAGCCACCGACCACGCAAGCGAATCCACCCACTACTGTGATGACTCTTTTGCGGTCATTCCCCGCAATTGTGACACCGCCGTGGTTTACTGGAACTTGACCAGTGAGCGCCAGCCTTTCCATTCGAAAGTCCGCCTCTGCTTGCAAATCAACGGGAAAGAGTCTGACGCGGAAGAGATGATTATCCTCCACCGCGAGTCTGGTCACTTTATCGTGCCGCTCCTCGCCGATGATCGCGAGTATAGCATCTCGCTGGGCTGGACTGATGCGACTGGATTCCGCTCCATTTTCGAACAGAGCGTCCGGCTCCCCGATTACCCGCAGGAGGCTGTCGGGGCGATGAGTTCGTCGCTCAGCTACCGCGGAGCCCACTTTTGGCCCAAGGGATGCGGGACCTCGGTGAACTGAGGGGAGGGGGTCCCAACCAGTCACTCGCGTGCGCGCCGTTCCGAAAACACCCGACGATCCGCAGCTTGAGGCCTTCCTCGAGTATCTCTCGGTGGAGAAAAACAGTTCGCATCGTACTCTTGCGAATTACCACCACGCCATCACCCGTTTCCGGGAGTGGTGTCCCTCCCCGACTACCTGGGAGGCGGTTGAGGCGGACGATTTTCGCGACTACCTTTTCAAGTGCATGCGTGACGAATGGGCGCGCGCCACGGTTAGGTTGCATTTCGCGGCTCTGCGGAGTTTTTACAAATTCCTCACCCGCCGGGCCGGGCTCAAGCTTAATCCGGTCGTGGAGGTGCAACTGCCGAAGGCGGAGAAAAAACTGCCCGTCGTGCTGAGTCAAAAGCAAGTCATCGAACTCATCGAAAAGCCCTTCGATATTGACCAGCCGAAACAGGCTCCCTCGTGGACTGCCGAGAGGGACTCGGCTATCCTCGAGCTCTTCTACAGCTCCGGCGTTCGCCTATCGGAGCTGGCTGCGCTCGATGTCGCCGACTTCGACCTCCACCATGAGTGTGTGCGGGTCTTCGGCAAAGGCAGCAAGGAGCGCATCTGCCCGGTTGGGACCCCTGCGGCGGAGGCGATCCATCGTTATCGCAATGCGGCGCGGGTTCTCGAGGGGCCTCTCTTCATTAGCAAAGTGCGGAGACGTCTCACCACCCGGGCGATATCGGACGTCTTTAAAAAATATCACGCGCTCTGCGACATCCCGCAGAATGCGAGCCCGCACAAGCTGCGCCACAGCTTTGCGACCCACCTCCTCGATCATGGCGCCGATCTCCGTGCTGTCCAGACGTTGCTGGGCCACGCGAGCCTCTCGACAACACAGATCTACACGCATGTCTCTATCGAGCGGATGAAGCAGGTCTACGATAAAGCTCATCCGCGCGCGTGAGGAACGGGTCGTGGCTCATGGGTGTGAAATGTGAACTCGATCACTCGGGCTCGAACCGTAACGCGGCGGAGTTGATGCAATAGCGGAGGCCGGTCGGCGGAGGGCCGTCTGGAAAAACGTGGCCGAGATGGGCATTCCCGGTCTTCGAGCGGACTTCGACGCGGCGCATCCCGTAGCTGGTATCGACCACTTCGACGACCTCTTCCGGATCGATAGGTTCGAAAAAGCTAGGCCATCCCGTGCCGCTGTCGAACTTTGCTGCCGAGGAAAAGAGTGGTTTGCCACTGATGATATCGACGTAGCGACCGGTGGCTTTGTGGTCCCAGTATTCGTTGTCAAAAGGCGGCTCGGTTCCGCCGTTACAGGTTACCTGATACTGACGCTCGGTCAGTCTCTCGCGAAGTTCTTTGGAGTTGTCCATGGCGGCAGGGCCTGAATGATTGAGATTGGTTTCAGGAAAACAAAAGGCTCGCGAACCGGCGCTGATACTTGTCAGAGATGTCGTGACGCGGACCGAGGTAAAGAAAAATCTGCTTCAGCGCCTTGGCGGCGGCGTCGCTTGCGAAGTGGCGGTCTTTATCAAGCACGGTGAGAAAAGCTTCGCAAGCCGCCGCAAAATCGAGTCGGCGGAGCGCCTCGTATCCGCAGGTGAGCTTATCGGAAAGTTCGCCATCCTCGGGAGCGGGCATCTGACTCACGAGCGCGGCGAGATCGCGCAGCCCGTTCGCGCGGGAGGCGTAGTCGGAATCGTGCGGGAAATCTTTGACCAGTGCCGCTACTCCCGCAGGATCGCTCGCGAAAGTGGCTCTGACTCTGAGAAAAAGGGCGTGCTCATTTCCCGGCTCGGTTTTGAGAATCGTCTCGACTTTTTTCCGGGCGATGTCCGATTCACCGGCGAGGAGTGCTTTTTCAGCTTCTTCCAGTTCCAAGGCGAAGGGTGAGGGAAGAAAACGCTCGATCCATCGCAGCAACTGAGACTCGGTGAGGGCACCCAGTGATTCGGCCATTTCTTCGCCATTGAGGAAGAGTTTTAGCGTCGGTAGACTACGGACCTGATAGCGGGCGGATAGCTCGGTGTGCTCCTCGGTGTTTATTTTTACCAACTCCCAGGCCCCGCCAGCCCCGGCTACCGCCTTTTCAAGAATGGGGGAAAACATCAGGCACGGCCCGCACCAACTCGCCCAGAAATCGACCACCACGGGGACTTCGCGGCTTCGTTCGATGACCTGGATTTCAAAGGAGGTCAGATCGTGGTTCATCCCTCCATTATAGGCCGGATTGCAGTGAGATGAAGTCCTGATTTTACCAGAATGCCGGAATCTCAGCGGTTTCTGATTTTGGCCGCACCGGGGGCGCTTCGAATATCTTGCAATTGGCAAACTCGGTCATTGGCTCGTGAGTGGGGATGTAGTATAATCCCCGTTATGATGGGTCTAGACGAGATTGGTGATAGGAGACAAGTGAACCACACCCCGACGATTGCGTTAAGTATCGCGGCGGTTCTTTTTCTCATCGTGGGGGCTCTGAGCTACCGGGATTTTGTTCGCAGTAGCCTCGAAAAAGAGTTTGCGGAGAAAGAGGCGCGTCTCATGCAGCGTCAGGGGGGCTACGGGAATGTTGCCCCGGCGCAGCAGAATCCGCAGGCTCAGGTATACATGCAGAACGGCATCGCCGTAGATGCCCGCGGCGTCCCGTTGAATCAACAGGGGGGATTCCAGCCTTCCGCGCCAAATATCCAGTATGATGCCCAGGGGAATCCGCTCGCGTCCGCCCCGGTCATTCCTCCCGGGTATCAGGAGAATGGAACGCTTCCCGTTCCGAACGATCCCGATCTGGCCAACATTCGCGCCTCTTTGGATCAGGCGCGCGAGCAGACTCGCCTGACCGAGCAGCGTTACAATCAACTCTCGGGCAACGTGGAGAGCCAGGCTCGCGAAGCGGCGGCGATTGCGGAGAATGCTGCCAGCCCCGCCGCAGCTGGGTCCACTGCCATTACCGAAGAACTTCCCGACTTTCTCCGCAACGCGCTGGAGAATCCGCCGGGTGGCAATCCTGAAGTCGAAGAGAGACTCAGCCGCATGCGCCAACAAGTCGTGGCCTCCCCTTCTCTTGGGAAAGTGACAAGTTACGACAAGGACTGGGGCATTGTCATCTTCAATGCCGGTGCCGGTCAGGGGGTGAAAGTGGCGCAGCGTTTTGCGGTCCGTCGCGGAAGTGTCATTCTCGGCTGGATCAAGGTCGATGAAGTCCAGGACGATCAATCGATCGCTGTCCTTGTCACTAAAAACCGCGAGAGTGATACCTCTTTCAAACCCGAGATCGGGGATGACCTCATCGACTTTGAGCTTTTCTAAAAGTCGGCCGCTTGCGGGGTGGTGGTGATGAGTCGCGAGCGAGTCGCCTGCAGGGAGCGCCCTTCGTCTTACTTTTGTAGAAAGGCAAGCTGCGGTCTATCGAGGAGACTGTGTTTATCGGAGAGTTCGTCGTAGCCGCTCGTGAGACGAATTAACTCCCTGCGATGAAGAGGGTGAGGCAGCGCCCGCCGATCCTTCGGCAGACGCGGGGGGAATAGCGCAAAGGGCTTGAGAGAGTAAATGCTATCAAAATTACAGCAGGCGCGTCCCTGAGGCGGGTGGGGGTAGCGCCGCGGTCTAACGACCCGGCTTGGGGGGGGCGGCTCGTCCTAACAGCTCTCCCAAAAATCAACCCTTGTCTTGGTTTCGTGAGCGCTTCGGAGGAACTTGCCGGCAAGGCATTACCGAAATCCGAAAAACAAAGACCCGGACGGAGTGCTTCCGTCCGGGTCCTCGAAAGGGGTGAAAATGCAGTGGTTTAGTTCGCAGGAGCCGGGGCAGCCTGGGGCGGGAGGCCGGGTAGGGTGATACCGGGGGCCACCTCCGCTTCGGCAGGCGACTCCGGTTTTTCCGCCATCAGTTCGCCGCGCTTTTTGGTGATCGAATCGACCATGAAACTGCGCACTTTGAAGACGTGGCCCTCGAGCTTCTTCTCCTGCTCAAGTTTCTTCTTCAGGCCGGCGATGCGATCATCAAATTCTTTATCGAGCTTGGTTTTTTCTTCGGCGCTCTCTTCTTCGCCTGCCTCGCGTTTTTCCGGAAGGGTGGCGGCGACCTTCAGGCTCAGAGGCAATTCGTTGAGGTCGTTCTTTTCCCCGACGGAGACCTCATAGTTGAAACCGTCAAAAGTCACGATCTTAAAGGTCGTCGTGTCGGTCGGATTTTCCTTCTTCTCTTCGCCGATGAAGACATCTTCGAGCTGCGCGTTGGAGAAGGCGCTCTTCATCGCCGATACCTTTGCCTGATCGAGGCTCTCCCCGGTGACGGCGCTGGCGAGGGTAAAATCGTCAGACTCGGCGGCGCGTTCGAGTTTCCAGTCACCTTCCTTTTCCTTCGACATGATCTCGATCGATTTGATCTTTTCGATTTTGAAGAAAGTCTTGTCGATCCACCCGGTCGGGTCGGTTTTCACTTCGGAAAAGGTCTCGCTGACGAGGTAGACAGCATTGCTATCGCCGCGTTTCACGTAGCGGCCGGCCTCGGTCGTGGCCATGCCTCCGCCAAAGGGATCGGGACGGCCTTCGGAACGCTCGTAGATTTTGCCAAGCCAGAGTGCCCCGAGCTCCTTCCCATCCTTGTCTTGAAACGTGAGGAGGGTGGCTGCCTCCTCGGGTGTGGTTGCCTCGTCGGGGGTGATAAGTCCAAGGCGTCCGTATTGGCTGCGGCCAATCGTGATGGGCTGGACGATATTCACATCCCAAACCTTGCGCAGGAGCAGGATGACGGGTTCGGCATTGGCCGGGTAACCTTCGCGCTCGCTCACTTCCCAGCTGGTTTCGCCCTTAGTCAGCGTGATTGAACCATCCTTTTCCTTGATGACGACCCTGGCGGCGTCATTGAGAGGGAAGTCGGGATAGACCTTCTTCTTGTCGGTCGAGGATGAGACCGTGGAGAGTGAGCCTCCGCCGGTGAAGTGGATGATCGCTGCCACCGCGCCGATGACGGCGAGGGCGAGCAGGAGACGGATCAGTGTTTTGGTTCCCATGATGCGTGCAGCGTTAGGATTGTTTTTAAAGGTTTTCGATTTTGTATCAGCGAGCCGCAGTGCGGCGGCGGCGATAGATGGCGAGGCCGATACCGAAGAGAATCACCGCGAGCGGCATGATGAGAGTGTTCCCGAACTTGTAAGTCGCAAGCTTGCGGCGGAACTCACGGGTGACTTCCTTCTGCAGGTCGCGGGCGCGGCGGCTAAACTCGACTTCCTGCTCCTGCAAATTCTTCATCTCGGCCTGCACCTCAGGAGAGAGAAGCGCTTGATCGATGTTCTCGGGGGTCTGCGAGAGCAGTGCGCTGAGGCGGCCTTCGACCTCCTTCGCCTTTGCGGTGAAGTCGGCGAGCTCAGCCGCGTATTTCTCCTGCGCTTCCCGATACCACTCGCTTTGCTTGGTGAAGGGACGGCGCACGCTCGTGCGGCTGCGGACATTGATGAGGTCGGGATCGCCCGACATTTGCTCGGTAGCATTCTGGACGAGGGTGAGGTTTTCGTTCAGCATCTCCGGGATGACGATGTTGAGGCCGGGGATCTGATTGCGGCGCACGACGTTGGCGTCGTAAATGAAATCAACATCAGCGATGAGGAGGACCCGACCGGGGCCGGTTGATTTTTTCAGCGAGGTATCTTCTTCTTTCGCCGCCTCATCACCTTCCTTCTTCTCACTTTCAGGGGCCTCATCGCCGCCTTCCGGCGCGGCCTCGTTCGGGGAAGGATTGCCTTCGGGGAACGCGGTTGTGAACTCCCCTGAGAGCCTCACAACAAGGGCGCGGGGAGTGCCGTGAGCCTCAAATTTCTCGCGAATGCGTTCGGCCCCGCCTTCCTGCGTTGGATCGGCATCAAAAGAGCCGACGAGCTGATTGGTGGGAGAGGAAACGACGAGGATGTCGGAGGTCACCCCTGCCGGAGGCGAGACATCAAACGCGCCGGGAGTGAGCATGTTGAGCTGGTTCAGCATGCTCGTCATGGGATCGCTGAGACCGGGTGAATCGGGACCGGTCCCGAGGGCCTTGCGGTCGAGAGTGAGAAAGGTCGGGGAGAAATTTCCGCGACGGATGATTTCCGATCCGAAATCGAGATCGGCGAGGACGCGATTGGGATCGTATTTCACGCCCCATGCTTTGAAGAGCTTCTCCATGTCCGAGCTGGGAGCCGGTCCACCCTGGGGAGGCATCCCGGGCATCTGTGGCTGACCTTGCGGCGCGAGAGCGCGGGCGTAGAAGAAGTTGGGATCAACAAAAGCGATCACATTCCCGCCCTGGAGCAGATATTGATCGATCGCGAACTGTCCCTCGTCGGTCACGTCGAAGGGATGGACGACGATCAGGGTCGAGGTCCCGGCCGGAATCTCGGCTGTTGTCGGGGGGATCACCTCGACTTCGTAGTCCTTGCTGAGGAGTTCATAGAACATCCAGGGCTGCTGTGGCGGGGCCTGGAAATTGCCGCCGAATCCACCGCCGATGGCCATGCCTGACATCACGACAATTTTCTTGCTCTTACCCCCGTGCACGCTCGAAACGGCGCGGGCGAGGTCATACTCGAGAGAGGTCTCGGGACGGGCGGGGACGAAGGGGATGGCCTCGACCGAGTCGAGGCACTGGATCGCGATCCCGAAAAAGAGTTCATTGTTTGTCTCTCCGGAGACGCCCGCCTGGAGACCATCGATGACGGCGGAATCCTCGGCGTCGGTGTTGGGCTCGGGATTGAGCTTTTTCACCGTTAGCATTTTCACCTTTTTGGTAACGAACTCTCCGGCTTCGTTGGTGACCTCGATCTCTTTGCTGGGTGCTTCGCGGACGAATTCGGTGAGGAGATCTTCGACACGGCGCGCACGGGAGCGCTCACCGGGGCTCATCACTTTGCTGTCGTCGGTCACGTAGTAGCGGATCTGCACGGGAGTGTCGAGTCGCGAGAGAATGTTCCCGGTGCCCTCGGAGAGGGTGTACGATTTATATTCTGTCAGGTCGGCACGCAGGCTCACTTTCCCGGCGAGGAAGTTGACGAGCAGGGCGATGACAAAGAAGGCGGCGAGACCCGCCAAGGCGGCGGCGCGGCGACTTAATTTCGGGGATGGGCGGTCTTTCGATTCACTCATGTCGTTGATCGTAAGAGGTGTTTTTTAGGGGGAAGGATGGGGTTCAGGCACGCTTCAGGCGGATCGCGACTGAGGTTGCGAAGAGGCAGAAGGTGATAAAGCTGAGAAAGAAGACGATATCGCGCAGGCCGAGGACACCCTTAGCCAGTTCGGTGAAGTGAGGCATTACTCCGATCACATTGACCAGTTTCAGAATGGGCCAGAAGACGAGCCAGCCGCCTTTGAGGTTCATGAGAAGCTCGCTAAGGTGCGGGAGACCGCCGAGCCAAAGCATCATGCAGAGCGCCACCGAAACGAGCAGGGCGACGAGTTGGCTGCGAGTGATCGCCGAGATCACCGAGGTCACGGCTAGGAAGCAAAGGGCGACGAAGAAGGTTGCGACGAAGCCGGCCATGATCACTCCGTTGTCAGGATCACCGAGGAAGTTCATCGTCCAGACGATGGGGAAAGAGAGGACCAGCATCGCGAAGAGGACGACGGCGGCGGCGAGATATTTGCCGAGGATGGCGTGCCAGGGGGCGAGGGGCATCGTCAGCATCAACTCGAGAGTGCCGAGACGCTGCTCTTCGGACCAGAGGCGCATCCCTACAGCCGGAGCGATGAGGACGAGATACCATGGCAGGTATTGGAAGTAGGGGAGGAAGAGATCCGCCTCACCGCCTTCTAGAACTCCGGTGAAGAAGAACGAGAGGGTGCTCGAGATGCCGAGAAAGACGATGAAGAGCACGTAGGCTATCGGGGAGGTGAAGTAACTCTTCAGCTCGCGTTTGAAGATAGTGCGCACCTCGCGGGGCAGCAAGAAGAAGAGGATCGCAACAAAGATCGCCGAGACGATCAGCGTCGGAATCGCGAATTCCAGGATAAGGGTGATGAAGGCATCCATGATGTCTTTAGTGAGTAGGGGTGGGATGGGATCCGATGAAAAAACGGGTGGTGAAGCCGCACCCGGGGGTGCGACCTGCGGCGATTATTTGTCAGCGTCGGTCTTGGTGATCTCGCGGAAGAGCAGATCGAGACGACCCTCCTCGACACGGAGTTCATCCACGGTGAGGTTTTTATCCTTACAGACGCCGAAGACGGCGCTACTGAGCTTGTCGGTTTTGCCTTTGGCGGGAGTTATCCTCGCGGTGATGCCGTTCTCTTCGGATTTGATGACTTCGACAGAAGCAACGGCAGAGAGTTTTTCCAGCTCGGCCTTGATCCCCGACCCGGCGAGACCGGAGGCGCGCAGGGTGACGATACCGGCATTACTCGCCTTTGCCATCAGCTCGGCAGGAGTCCCGTCTGCGATAACGCGGCCCCGGTCAATGATGATGGCGCGGGTGCACGAGGCCTCGACTTCCTCAAGGATGTGGGTGGAGAAAATGATCGCCTTTGTCTCGCCCATGCGGCGGATGAGCTGGCGGATCTCCTGCTTTTGGTTCGGGTCGAGACCGTCGGTCGGTTCGTCGAGGATGAGCACCTCAGGGTCGTGAATGATGGACTGGGCGAAGCAAGTGCGGTGGCGGTAGCCCTTTGAAAGAGTGTCGACGCTCTGGTGACGAACCGGCTCGAGAAAGGTCGTCTCGATCGCCTTGTTCACCGCCGCAGTGATTTCGCCAGCAGGAACCCGGCGCATCTCGGCGGCAAAGCGGAGGAATCCCTCCACTGTCATGTCCGAGTAGAGCGGGGCCGCCTCGGGGAGATAACCGATTTTGGACTTGGCCTCGATTTCGTTCTCCTCGATGTCGGCGCCGCCGATGGTGACGCGGCCCAGCGTGGGGGGGAGGAACCCGGTGACCATGCGCATCGTCGTCGATTTGCCGGCCCCGTTGGGTCCGAGGAAACCGAGGACTTCGCCTTTCTTCACCGTGAACGAGACCCCGTCCACTGCCACCTTTGAACCGAAGTGTTTATGGAGATTTTCTACTACTATCATTGCTGAGAGCGATTGATTTTGGGTTGGAAAGCGTGCCCCCTTCGCGGGTTTATCTAAAAAAATGTCGCCGCGCGGACTTTTTTCACTTTTTTGACGCGGGTGGGGGTTTGCGTCAGGTGTATTTCCTCGCGTCTCACCTATTCGCAAGGGAAAACTGTTTACAGGATGGCGGAGAGACGTATGGAACATGCCTTACCATGGGAATGAAACTGATCAGTTGGAACGTGAACGGCATCCGCGCGGTTCTCAAAAAGGGCTTCCTCGAATTCCTCGAGCTGCATCAGCCTGACATGATCCTGCTGCAGGAAGTGAAGGCGAGTCCCGATCAGGTCGAAGTCGCCTTTGAGGAGGCCGGCTGGGACGTGCATTGGAATCCCGCGGCGAAAAAGGGATACTCCGGAGTTGCCACTTTCAGCAAAGTGCCGGTGCTCTCTTCCAGTTTCGGGATCGGCTTGCCCGAACACGATCAGGAAGGTCGCGTCGTCACAACCGAGCATGAGGAGTTCTTCGTCGTCAACGTATACACCCCGAATTCGCAGGATGAACTTCGCCGTCTGCCCTACCGCATGGAGTGGAACGCCGCCTTTCTCTCCTATGTGAAAAATCTCGAAAAGACCAAGCCTGTCATCTTTGCCGGCGACCTCAACGTCGCCCACCGCGAAATCGACCTCGCCCGGCCCAAACAGAATCGCAAGAGCGCCGGATTCTCCGACGAAGAGCGCGCCGGATTCGACGACATCGTCGCGGGCGGGTTCATCGACACCTTCCGCCATCTCCATCCCGACGCGACCGACCAGTATTCTTGGTGGAGCTACCGCGGCGGGGCGCGAGAAAAGAACATCGGGTGGCGCATCGACTACTTTTGCGTTTCGTCTCAACTCGCGCCCCGGATCGCCTCGGCCGGGATCCTGCCCGAAGTGATCGGATCAGATCACTGTCCGGTCGTGATTGAGCTGGGGTGATTTGCTCATTTCTTAACCAGGGCAGCGAACAGGTTTTTTCCGTCAAGAAGGGCTTTGAAAGATCCGCTCAAGACCGCTCAATCTTCGGTCTCTCCCCAATGATCTCCCCGGGAAGCAGACGATAATCCCTTTTAGACTTCGATTAATTCGGGCTCAATGAGATTCCACATGGCGGGCTTGATGGCCCGCCGGGAAAGGAGGTCCGGTGGGCTCGCCTGGAGCTTACTGAGAATGGGTTCACAATCAGGTTCTCCGGCGGGCTATAGCATTTCAACCCCGTTCATCCCCGTATCAGCCACTCCCGAAACTTCTCCAGCGCCCTGCCGCGGTGACTCATTCCGTTTTTTACCTCCTCGGAGAGTTCTCCGAAGGACTGGTCGTATCCGTCGGGAATGAAGAGCGGATCATACCCGAACCCTCCCTCGCCGCTCATCGCGTCCGCGATGCGGCCTTCGACGGTGCCGTCAAATCGGGCAATGACTTCGCCGCCTTTGGCAAGGGTCACCGCGCAGCGGAAGCGGGCGGTGCGCGGTGAGCCGGCGTGTTCGGGCAGGGCGAGTTCGCCGAGGAGTTTGTCGCGGTTCGAGGCGTCGGTGGCTCCGTCTCCGGAGTAGCGCGCCGAGTGGATCCCGGGCGCTCCGTCGAGGGCGTCAACCTCGAGACCGGAGTCATCGGCGAGGATGAAGGCCTCCGGCATGGCGCGGCTCGCGGCGAGAGCTTTGATGGCCGAGTTTTCGGCAAAAGTCGCGCCGTCTTCATCGGGCGGATTCATCCCCGGCAGTTCGGTGAGATCGGTGATGAGATCGAAGTGAGACCTGAGGATGGCGCGCATCTCTCCGGTCTTGTGGGCATTGTGAGTGGCGATGAGGAGTGTTCCGGGCATGTGAGTTCGAGGATGAATAGTAGAACAAATACCATCTCAAAGGGATTCCGAAAAGCGGGGACCGTCTCGTCGGGTTGAAAAGCGCCCCACGCCCCGGGCGACTCTCGATCAGCCCTCGCCAGATGGGCCTGATCTCGAGGCCGCAGGCTCTTCGAGGCCGTGCGGTATTCATGAACCCCATAAGCAGGAGGCAACTGGCGAGGGGATATTCTTTCGCTGCCCCCGCAAGAGATCGCATCTCGCATCTCGCGTTTCCCGGGTTTTGTTCCGGAGCTCGCAGCGGCAGCGTGGACGAGCATCTCTCGTCCTTCCAAATCGTAGGCATGAGATTTCTCATGCCCTCTTCGCGGCGAGACGCCGCTTTAGAAACGGGGTAGTTCGGTTGGTGCCTCGAGCCTGTCTTATTTCAGCTTCTCAATAGCCTCGAGGATGTCGCCCGAGGTGAGAATGCCGTCGCCGAAACGCAGGGGTGGTTTGGAGGTGTCGGCGGGGTAGAGGAGGTAAAAGGGCACCCCTGATCTCCCGAATTCCGCGAGGACGCTGGTGATGCTGGGGTCCTCGTTGGTCCAGTCGGCGGTGACGAATGCCACGTTGTTCGCCTTGAATGCCTCCTGCACAACGGCGGTGTTGATCGCAACACGTTTGTTGACCTTGCAGGTGATGCACCATTCAGCCGTGAAGTCGACGAAGACATGCTTGCCCTCGGCGCGGTGTCCGGCGATGACCTCGGCAATGTCGATGGTGCTGGGAGCGACGCTTTTCCCGGTCGCATTCCAGGCAACCCCTACGGCGAGGAGAAAGACCGAGGCTGCCGCGATGCGCGCTTTGTTCCGGGCAACAGTGGATCTCTCGTATCCTGCGAAGCGACCGATGATCCACCCGGCGATGGCGACGAAGAGCACGGCGGTGAGCGCCCATTGCAGACCGGCGACGTCGAGCTGCTTCGAAAGCACTCCCGTGAGCCAGACGACCACGGCAAGCATGGGGAAACCCATGAGCTGCTTGAAGGTCTCCATCCAGGCGCCGGGAGCGGGCATGTGATCGAGTAGTTTCGGGAAAATCGCGAAGATAAAGTAAGGGGCCGCCAATCCGAGTCCAAGACTGGTGAAGACGAGGAACATCAACGGAGCCGGCGCCGCGAGAGCAAAGCCGATCGCGGGCGCCATGAGCGGGGCGGTGCAGGGAGTCGCGAGGAGCACGGCGAGGGCCCCGCTCCAGAAGCTGCCGGCGTAGCCCGACTTGTTTGCGAGATCACCCCCGACCGCAGTCATCGAGGCGCCAATTTCGAAGACGCCGAAAAGACTGAGCGCGACGATGACCATCACAAAGATGAGTCCGATGACGAATCCGGGATAGCGCAGTTGCACCCCCCAGCCGATGTCCTCGCCACCGACACTGCGCAGCACGAGCATGGCAATGGTGAGGAGCCAGAAAAAGACGAGGATGCCGAGAGCGAAGACGAGCGAGTGGGCGAGGACCTTTCGTTTGTCCTCTCCGGCGAGGCCGACGAAAGACATCACCTTCAGCGAGATCACGGGGAAGACGCAGGGCATGACATTAAGAATAATGCCGCCGAGGAAGGCCGCGAGGACGATCCCGAGGATGCCGCCGCCAAAGGGCAGTTCTTCGGACGTGGCGGCCGACTCTGTTCCGCTTCCCGGAGCGGTTTCTTCTGTTGTGGCGCTCGTCGCCTGGGTGGCGGCGGTGCCCGCTGCGGCGCCCGCGGTGGAGACGCGGAAGCCCGACTTGCCTGTCCCGGTCTCGGCGACGATGAGTCCGGCGAACTCGGTGGGAGCTTCGGTGAGCGACTCGTGCTTCAGTCCGGTGATCGTGACGTCATCTCCGGCGACGGTCACGGCGGCATCGGCGAACGCGTCGAGGATGAGATTCTGTAGCGGATAAAAATGGAGCTTTGCCCCCCCGGGCAATGAGCCGGCGGGAACCCTTGTTTTCAAGACGACGTTTTCGCCTTCGAGAGAGACGGCGAGAGGTGCCTCGACCGGGGTGGGAAGCTTCTTCGTAAAAAAGGTGATCACCCCGTTTTCGGGAGAGGTGACGGATTCCGATCCTGTCTGGAGGGTGATGGAAAGGTCCGCTTTTCCCGGAATGCAGGTGTGCGGGTCGCACATCAGAAAAGCGGTCTTTCCCGTGATGGTGATGGTTTCGCCTGCTTTGAGGTCGGCTGGCGGGGTGATCGTCATGGGATGCACGACGGACGTTTCATACCCGTAGCCGGCCTCGCGCACATCGAACCCATAGTCGGTGATGAACTTTTTCGGGACGGGGAACTGGAGCTCGCCGGCGGTGAAACCGGAGGGCAGATCGAGTTTCAGCGAGGTCGGGAGGCCGGTCTCTCCGGGATTGCTCCAATAGGTGTGCCAGGTCGGATCGATATTGAACTGAAGTCCGATCGTAAAGGGTTCGCCCGCCTTTATCGTGCTGTGGCTCGAGATAAGACGCGCTTCCACGTTCTGATCACGGACCGTGGTGGACTGCGCCATGAGCGGCACGTGCAGCAGAATAGCAAGAACGGGGAGCACGCGGGAGAGAAGTCGATGAAAAGACATGCAGGTTGGACGGGGCTTAGAGGAATACCTTAACTTTCCCTCACGGAAAAGCGATTCTCAAGTGACGCTTGCCCGGGAGAAAAAGGGCCTGCGTGACGGCAAAGTCATGAATCGCGTCTTTTTGTTTTCGTGACTCAGGGAGTAATTTGCGCCAAAACCAACTCATGAAATCGCACCCCTCCACCGATCGACGCCATTTTCTCAAAGCCGCCCTCGCCACTTCAGCTGTCTTTGGAGCGGAGAAGGCGCTCGCGCAGAACACGACCCGCGAGGCCGGTGCCAATGCAGGAAAGGCGAAAAATGTCATTTTCATGGTCAGCGACGGGATGAATCTCGGGGCGCTCTCCCTCGCCCGCCAGTTTCGCTCCGTGACCGGCGGAGCGGAGACCCACTGGACGCGCCTCTACCGCGAGCAGCCCATCGTCCGCAGTCTCGTCGAGACCTTTTCAGCGAACAGCTGCGTGACCGACTCGGCCGCCGCCGCGAGTGCGTGGGGCGGCGGAAAGAGGGTCGACAACGGGGTCATTAACATCCTCCCCGATAAGAGCGAGGTGGAGCCCCTGCATCTGAAACTGCAAAAGGCGGGGCGGAAGACTGGTCTCGTCTCGACCGCGACGATCACACATGCCACTCCGGCTGGTTTTGCCGTGAACGTGTCCAGCCGTGGGGAAGAGGATGCGATTGCAGCCCAGTATCTCGAGCGCCGCGTCGACGTCCTTCTCGGAGGCGGACAGAAATTTTTCAGCCCCGATCTCAAAGGCAAATACGTGGCGGCGGGTTATGAAGTGGTCGAGTCGAAGGACGCGCTCGCAGCCCTCACTGCTGACGTCGGCAGGCCGCTTCTCGGTATCTTCAGCGAGAGCCACCTGCCCTATACTGTCGATCACATCAACTTGCCCGACCTGCGGGCGGCGGTCCCGACCCTCGCGGAGATGACCAAAGTCGCCCTCGATCGCTTCGCGCCCGCGCCCGACGGATTTTTCCTGCTCGTCGAGGGCGCCCGGATCGATCACGCCGGTCACGCGAATGACGCCGCCGCCTCGATTCATGACCAGCTCGCCTTCGACGATGCCATCGGAACGGTCCTGACATTCATCGAAAAAAATCCCGATACCCTCGTCGTTATCACGACCGATCACGGGTGCGGCGGCATCCAGATGAACGGCGTCAGCGGTGAGGCGGGGCAGGGGATTGGACCCGGTCTTTACAACGCCAGCAATCTCGCCTTTGAGCGTCTCCGCGGCTTCGAACGCTCGAGCGAGTGGATGAAACAAAACGGCGTCTCCGGTCTCAGCGGTCCACCGCTCGGCGAGGCCCTCGCGAAATACACCGGCCTGACCCTCACGGGCGATCAGATCAAGGCGGCCCAGGGGCTTAAAGAGCCTCTCGAAGACATTTACCAGGCTCACACGGGGATCGGCTGGACGAGCGGCAACCACACCGGGGAGCTCGTCGAGTTCTGCGCTTTCGGTCCGGGGAGCCGGGGAATTCCCGCTTTCATGCCTCTTTCCGAGGCGCATGATCTCATCCTTAACGCCTTCGACCTCAAGGCCTGATTTTTCACCACGAGGCCGGATCGAGACCGTAAAACTTCGTGAGCTCTTCGTAGAGCTCGGGATGTTCCTCGACGAGGTCTCGCGGCTCCTCGAAAAAGGTTTCCGAAGCGACCGCAAAAAATTCGGCCGGGTGCGTCGCTCCGTAGGGATCGAGAAAAGGTTCGGGCGCCGACCGGTCATCGCTCGCTGCGACGAGGGCGTCGTATTCGGAGCCCATCACTGCACCCCAGCGGGCGTAGGCGGCACGATCGGGGAGCTGGGGGATTCCGTCGGCGATGCCGTTGTATTGGTCGAGCTGGTGGGCGAATTCGTGGATCACGACATTCATCCCGTCATCGGCCTTGCGGCCACCCGCGACAACATTGTCCCACGAGAGAATAACAGACCCGGTCTCCCACGATTCGCCGTAGAGGAGGCCGCGATCCTCGGCTTCGGGGATGTCAAAGTGTCGTCGACCGTGGTCGCGAAAGGCACCGGGGTAGACGAGGATGGACCTCAGCCGGGGAAAATAACGATGATCTTTTTTTCCGAATATCGTGAGCGCAGCCTGGGCCGAGATGATGAGTCGCATCTCGTCACTGACGGCGGTGAGTGAGCCGCACGGTTCAAAATTTTTCTCCTCCATGAGGACGCGCGTGTCCCCCGCGAAGCGCGGCAGAAGTTCGGCGGGGATGTCGCGCCATCGCGGGAAATCGCGGTCGAGGATGCCTTTTTCCTCCTCGCTGAAGGGCCGGGCGAGACGTTCGCGGCGCACCCTTTGCCGACGTGAGTGCCTCACCAGCAGTATCCCGATCGCGGCGATGAGAACGACGATGGCGCCGATCTCAAGTGCAACGATCCAGCCGGGAGCGGTCATTCCTCACCGGTCGAAGGGGCTCGCGCTGAACTCGAAGCCGCTGTTTCGGTCGTGCAGGATGCTGATGAGATAGGCGGCGGGGAGAAGGACGAGCCAGTTTTCATCCTGATCCATCGCGAGGGAGCTGCCCGAGGGCAACTGCACGCGGGGCGCGTCGCGGTTGTTCGTGCCGGGGGTGGGATCCTTTTCGCGGACCCACTGGGCGACGCTCCAGGGAGATCCCTCGAGACGGCAAGTGACGTTGTATTCGCCCTCGAGCCGCGCCTTCATGACCTCGAACTGGAGCGGGCCGACCGCGCCGAGGAGAGGGACACGCTGGGCGCTGCCGTGGACGTCGTAGGCCTGGGCGACGCCCTCTTTGAGGAGCTGCTCCATGCCGGTGCGGTAGCGTTTGATGTTCGCGGTGTCGCTGTTGAAGAGGTAGGAAAAACACTCGGGCTTGAAGCGCGGCATCTCGTTGTAGACAATGCCCTGCTCGCTCGTGAGGGTGTCGCCGATGAGAAATTCGTAGTTCCCGACGAGGGCGAGAATGTCGCCGGCGTAGGCTTCGTCGAGGGTTTCGCGATCCTGCCCGAAGAGCTTCTGGGCATTGCCGAGACGGACTTTGCGGCCCGACTTGATGTCGATGACCTGCATGTCGCGTTCGAAGATCCCCGAGACGATGCGGATGAAGACGGCGCGGTCACGATGCCGCGGGTTCATGTTCGCCTGGATCTTGAAGACAAATCCCGAGAAGCTGTCGCGGTGCGGATCGATCGGACCATCGGCCGAGCGCCGCGGAGCTGGGCCGGGGGCGAGCTGGAGGAATCGCTCGAGCATCAGCTGCACCCCGAAGTTGTTCATGGCACTGCCGAAAAAGATCGGCATCTGCCCGCCGGCGAGGGTCTTTTCGATGTCGAGCGCTTCGGTGACGCCGTCGAGGAGCTCGAGTTCCTGCTTGGCCCGCTCGTAGATCTCACTGTCGAGGGCGGCTTTGACGAGTTCGTCATCGATCCCGCCGACCGAGAGCGGGGCTTTGAAAGAACCGTGGGGCGTGCGTTCGAAGAGGTTCACCTCGTTCGTCTCGCGATTGAAGATGCCGCGGAAGCGGGGGCCGTCGCCGAGCGGCCAGTTGATCGGGACCGGAGGAAGCCCGAGAACGTTTTCCAGCTCGTCGATTAGCTCCAGCGGCGGGCGCGAGGGGCGGTCGAGCTTGTTGATGAAGACAAAGATCGGCACTCCCCGCTTTCGACAGACCTCGAAAAGTTTCAACGTCTGGGCCTCGATCCCCTTACCGGCGTCGATCACCATCACGGCCGAGTCCACCGCCGAGAGGACGCGGTAGGTGTCTTCGGAAAAGTCGTGGTGACCTGGGGTGTCGAGCAGGTTCACACAGTAGCCTTCGTAGTCGAACTGCAGGACCGTCGACGAGACCGAGATGCCGCGCTCTTTTTCCATCGCCATCCAGTCGCTCGCGGTCGAGTTCTGGTTCTTCCGCGCCGTGACGCTCCCCGCGAGGTGGATCGCACCGCCGTAGAGGAGGAGTTTTTCCGTCAGGGTCGTCTTGCCCGCATCGGGGTGGGAAATGATCGCAAAAGTGCGGCGCCGGTCGATCTGGCGGGCGATTTCGGGGGCGACGGTTTTGGGGGCAGTGGTCACGGGGAGGGCGATTAATGGGGATCAACCGGGGCTGACAGGTAAGAGCACCGCTGGCGACGGGTGGATTCGGACAAACTCAGGGCGACGACGGATTTTGCCATCCAAAATTGCGGAGATTTTTCAGGACCAAAGAGGTCCCTCGGAAAAGGTGAATTTCTATTTATTGGAAAAACTATAACCGCAATCAAGTGATGCGTCTTAACGCCATTGTGAGGGGGCTCTTTTGGCCGGACCTTTACTCATGAAAAGGAAACCGAATCCCGTTCATTCCCTTGTCTCGCTCTGCACCGGTCTAGCTCTCGCCGCGCTCACCCTCGTCGGATTTACCGGAACTGCTGTCGCGGAGGAAAAAAAAGAGGTCGAGAAAAAGGAACCCGTCCGCAAAGTCGCGGCGGTGGACCGGCAGTTCATGAATGCGCCTTCGGCTCCGGACGGTTCGGTGACTCTCCGCAGCGTCCAGGGGCAGGAGATCCAGGCCCATCTCCTCTCGGCGCACGGTGATTCCGTGAAGATTCGCCGTGCCGATGACAGTCGCGAATTTATCGTTCCCCTTTCCACCTTTGACGAATATACTGGGGCGCAACTCCGTCAGTGGATGGATCGCGATGTCGAGGCGGTCGATTACTCACTCTCGATCTCGGCGCAGAAAAATCTCGTCGATACCAGTGTTTTCGAAACAGCGAGTCGTGAGTTAAAGACCTCAAAATGGTCCTACCGGGTCAGTGTGGCGAACCTCACGAGGAACGAGCTTGCCGGGGCTCAGCTCGAATATCGCATCATTTTTAACGATCAGATTGAGTTCGCCCGCACCGCCGTCGGGCCCGGAAAGGGGACCAATCAGCAGGACGGCCAGACCATCGACCTGCCCGAAATGGTCTTTAACGACACGATCGAGTTCGACACACCTGCGGTGGAACTCAATACCTACGAATATGCACCGACCCGGGGGGAGCGCGAGTTTGCCAAAGATTCCATCAAGGGCATTTGGATCCGCATCACCAAGGGCGGGAAGCTGCTCGGCGAATACCAGAGTAGCCCTGCCGCCCTTTCCAGCGTGAGCTGGGACAATGAAGACGACGTCGAGATCCGCATTGTTAATCGCTTCCGCGACGCGGTGGGGACGAGTCCTAAGGAGTGATCTTTTATTTCCGCTCCAGCAGGTAGGCGACGAGGTCCCGCAGGTCCTCCGGCGAGAGGGTCTGGTCCAGGCCCATCGGCATCAGGGAAACGGGCAATCGTTTGATCGCGGCGACTTGGTCGTGCGGGATGATCTGCTTTTGCCCGCTCAGTCCGATTAACTCAAGTCCCGCCGTGGTCTGGGCGTCGATCAGGCCGACCTGAACCGGCATGTCTTTCGACTTCACGCTGACTTCAAAGGTCTCGAAGTCACGCGCAATCGACTCGCTCGGGTAGAGGATGGATTCGTAAAGATCTCGGGCGTTGCGGATGCGACCTATCATACTGAGATCGGGACCGATGCGGCCGCCCAGTTCATCGACGCGGTGGCAGACGAGGCAGGCACCCTTGCCCGAGGCGAAGACTTTTGCGCCTTCCGCTGCGTCGGCAGACGGCATCGAGGCCACGAGGGACTCGATTGTTGTGCTGCGTTGGGCTTTTTCTTGCTCCACTGAGGCGAGTCCGGCGTTGAGAGTGGTGGTGGCCTCAGGGAAGGCGGCGAAGAGGGACTTGAGCGGTTCGGCCTCCAGACTTGCGAGAGCGGGCGAGGCGACGAGGGCTTCAACGATGGTCGCGGCCTGCTCTGCCGAATCAATCTTGCGGAAAAGATCGGGGAACGAGCCCCACTCGACCGGGCCGAAACCGGGTAGCAGCGCCGCGAGGCTGTCCCGCTCGGCCGCGCCGAGGGTCGCACCGGTCAGGAGCGCCACCGCCTGCGAGCGGTAGAGGCTCGAGTTTCCGGGCGCGAGGGTGGCTTCGCAAAGGGCAAAGGCGGCGGGGGCGACGGGGCTCTGTGGAACGATGAGAGCTCTCGCGGCGTCGAAGCGCAGAGCGGGATCGAGTTGCCCGTCATTGCAGAGCGCCTCTAGCGCCGCGGCAAATCGATCCGACTTTGTTGCCCCGAGCGCGGCGACACCGGCGGCGCGGAGTTCGGCGTCTTCGCCGGCGAGAGCAGCTTCCAAAACGGGCGCCCATTCCTCCCGATACGGAATGCCTGGGGACAGGGCGATGAGATCGAGCCCGAGACGAACTCTCGCGGGACTCTCAGCACCCATCAGATTCGTCAGATAGTCAAGCATCGGAGGGGCGTCCGAGAAACGCGGGACAAGCGCTTCGAGGATGCCGCGCTGGACCGGGCTGAGTTCGTCGGGCCAGTTGAAAAAGGCATTGGCGAGTGCTGCATCCCATTCGTGGTGCCTCTTAGCCACGGCGAGGGCCGTCGCGCGCAGGGCAGCGTCTTCGGATTCGAGGAAGGGCAGGACACTGAGCGCCTCAAGCTTCGACGAGGCCATCTCGTCGAGAGCGCGCAGAGTGCCGCTGAGCGTCTGCGGATCGGTCGAGTTCAGGCCCTCGCGTGTCGTCTCGAAATCGTCAATCTCGATCAGGGCGTAAATCAGCGAATGCTCGAGAAAGCGGTCCTCGCCTACCCGGCCGAGCCTGCCGGTGAGAGCACCGATCGCGCGGCGCTCTCCCATGCGTCCGAGCGCGACGGCGGCGGCGCGGGCGACTGGGGCATCGTCGGCCCGTATGATCGCCGCGAGGGCACCCGTGATGCTGCGGTTGCGTTCGAGCTCGATCTCGCGCTCGGCCGGCTGATTTGCCGCGACCATTTGCCAGCTCCGCGTCACGCTGAGGGCATTGCAGGCGGCGTGGCGCACGGCGGGATCGAGGTCGGTGAGGGCGTCGTAGATTAGATCGGTCGATTCCGAAAACTTCATCCGCGCGAGCGTCCAGACCGCGTTGGTCCGCTCGGTCGTGGACGAAGTATCCGAAGTCAGCAGTCTTTCCAGCTCGGGCAGAGCGGGGGCACCGCGCACCGCCAGCTCGGTGATGGCGCGGTCGCGCAGCCAGTCCTGCTCCGCCCCCAGATAGCCCGAGACCTGCTCGGCGGTGAGCCGCGGCCAATCGGGATAAACGGGTGCAGTGTAGGGTCCGGCGTCCGTCTTCGAAAGACGGTAGATACTGCCCGCGATATCGGGCTTCGCAATCTGTGAGGTCGGACACCCGTTGCGGAACCAGCCGCCTGTGTCGATCACCAGCAGATCGCCATTCCTGTCCTCGAGCAGATCCGTGAGATGAGTGTCGGGCTTGAGGGCTTTGAAAATAGTGCGTGTTTCCGTCGCCGCGTAGGTCGCTCCCTGCGGACTTGTCTTTGTCAGGGTGACTTCGCCGGTGTTGAAGTGGGTCACGAGCCAGCCATCCGTCCAGTCCGGATGGAGCGCACCACTGCGGTAGCGCGCCATCCCCGAGACCGCGACATGCCCGAAGTCGTGGATCGGTCCGAGTAACTCACCCGTTTTGCGGAACTCTTCAAGGACGAGCCCCTGATCGTAGCGAGGGTAGGCACCGCCATAGACCCAGTGCGTGAGCGTGTCGCCGCGGGGACGACCGTAGAAAAGATTCACCGTTCCGATGATCTCGCCCTCGTCCGTGAAATCGATCTCGACCGGATTATCCATCCCGCCGCCGGCGAAAGACTCGACTTCGCCGCCGCTGAGTTGCGCAGACCAGATCCTTGCCCCCTTGCCTGTCTCCATGATCTGACCCGTGTCATTGTCGGGAATGGCAAAACCCTTGCGCCCGTGCGCCCAGTGGAGGCGTCCGTTCGGATGCAGGAACGGCCCGTGCACATCAGCGGCGTTGCCGGTGAAGTCAAAGCCCGTGGCGAGTTCCTCCTGCACCTCGGCGCGGCCGTCCCCATCCTCGTCGGCGAAGCGCCAGAGACTTGGAGGCGACATCACGTAGAGCGAATCGTAGACCCAGAGAGCGCCCTGGGGGAAAGTAAGCTTGTCCGCAAAGAGCGTGGCCTTGTCAAAGACGCCGTCGCCATTTGTGTCCTCGAGCATCCGGATCGAGCCCGGTCGGTCGCGGAGAAGTCCCTCTTTATCCAGATTCGCTCCCGCATTTTCCGCCACAAAAAGCCGCCCGCGATCGTCCAGTGTGGCCATGACCGGATACTTCACCAGTCCGGGCGCCATCGCCGGGGTCACCGTGATGCCCGGATCGACCACAAAATTATCGGCGGAGAGCGGACCGGCGACGACTGCGAAGAAAAAAGCCAGGAGGGTGCGGGACATTTGCCCCAAGATGCCAGAACCCCGCCGCCGCTGCAAGAGTGTCTTCGCGTTTGGTGCCGAATCAATGGGGTAGGATCCGACCACTCACCAACTCCTGGACCGTTAAGCAATGGCGACGAGGCATCGTCGTGGTCCATGACGTGCTGCACCTAGCCCCTTGGGGCCGAAGGTGAGTATCACCCCGCCCAACCCGGCGGCACAACAAAGCACAAAGCCGTCGGCTCCCTAAAAAAACTTGCCCACCGCCCGTTCCTCATTCATAGAGCTCTTCCTTATGAGAATCCCCTCCCTCACGCTCCTCGCAGTCGCCTTTGTCGCCTCCCTGCCTTCGAATGCGGCGGCGGACAAAAGGCCGAACATTGTATTCATCTTTTCCGACGACCATTCGCCGAATGCGATCGGGGCCTACAACCGCTGGTTGAAGTCGGTCAATCCCACGCCGAATATCGATAAGCTTGCGGCGCAGGGCATGGTCTTCGAGCGCAGCTACTGCACGAACTCGATCTGCGGTCCGGTGCGGGCGGTCATCGAAACGGGCAAGCACAGCCACCTCAACGGATTCCGGCAGAATGGCGACAAGTTCAACTGGGATCAGCAGACTTTCCCGAAGCTGCTCCAGGCCTCGGGCTACCAGACGGTGCTCTACGGCAAGTATCACATGGAAGGTAAACCGCAGGGGTATGACGACTGGGTCGTCCTGCCGGGCCAGGGGCTCTATTACAATCCCGATTTTCTGACGGCCGAAGGGAAGGTCAGAAAAGAGGGCTACTGCACCGACCTCGTCACCGACATGGCGGTAGAGTGGCTCAGAGAAAAACGAGATCCTGAGAAGCCGTTCATGCTGCGCGTTCAGCACAAGGCACCCCACCGCAACTGGATGCCCGCCCTGCGCCATCTCGACGCCTACGATGACGTCCTCATTCCCGAGCCTCCGACCCTTTTCACGAATCACGAAGGTCAGGCCTCACCCTCGCGGAATCAGGAGCTCGAGATCGACCGGCACATGGACCCGAACTACGATCTCTTTGTCGACCTCACCGCCGAGTTCGCTTTGCCCGCTTCGCAGGAGACTCAGGACCGATCCGCCTGGGCCAACATGAAGCGCATGTCACCCGAGCAGATGGCGGCATGGCGGGCGCATTTCGAGCCGCTCGACAAGGAATTCCACGAGGCCAATCTCTATGGCGAGGCCCTCGTGCGATGGAAACACCAGCGTTACATGCGGAACTACCTCGCCTGTGTCAAGGGCGTCGACGAGAGTGTCGCGACGATGATGAAGACCCTTGAGGAACTAGGTCTCGCAGAGAACACGATCGTGATTTATTCCTCGGACCAGGGCTTCTATCTGGGTGATCGTGGCTGGTATGACAAGCGCTGGATGTATGAGCCCTCATTTGAAATGCCGCTCATCGTAAAGTGGCCCGGGGTGACGGCGCCCGGGTCGCGCAACTACGACCTGGTGCAGAATCTCGACTACGCCTCGACCTTTCTCGATGTCGCCGGGGTGGAGATCCCCTCTGACCTCCAGGGGCGCTCACTCGTGCCGCTGCTGAAGGGGGAGAAGCCCGAAAAATGGCGTGATGCGATTTACTACCACTATTTCGAATACCCCAGTGTCCATATGGTCGCGCGGCATCGCGGGGTGCGCACGGATCGGTTCAAGCTGATGCACTTTTATCAGTTCGATGAATGGGAATTCTATGACTTGGAGGCCGATCCGCAGGAGCAGCGCAGCCAGTATGACAATCCTGTCTACGCCGCCGAAGTGGCGAAGTTGAAGGAGCGTCTCGAAGCGTTGCGGGTAGAGTATGGTGATGAGACGGATATTTCACCCCGGTCGGCGGAATGGCGGGAGAAGGTGCGCCGGAAGGAAGTGAAGGAGTGAGCGAAGCGACGAACGGATCCTGAGGAGAATTGTGATAATTAAATGAGAGCGTTGCTTTGTTTTCTGGTTCTGGCTGCTTCCCTTCGGGGATTGGCAGAGGAAGGGGTGACTCTGACGGTCACGGTAACGAATGTTCCCGAGGCGAAGGGGAACATCCTCGTCGGGCTCTATGACTCGGCCGAGTCTTTCACAGGGAAGCCGCTTGCCGATTCTCCGAAGATCGCGGTGACCTCGAGGGGCGATTTGGTCGCCAAGATTTTGAATGTGAAGGCGGGGACTTATGCGATTGCGGTGATCCAGGACCTGAATGGGAACGGGAAGCTCGACCGTAATCTCGTTGGCATGCCCAAAGAACCGCTCGCCTTTTCGGTGATCAAAGCGATTCCCAGGGGTAAACCGGACTTTGCGGCCTGTTCTTTCGAGGTAAAGGACAAGGATCTCTCCATGACAATCCCGCTGACGGTGAAGTGAGGCTCGGGGCGCAGGCCTCCCCGCTGAGAAACATGCCGAGGTTCCCCGTTGCGCGGACGATCCGCCTCGCAGGGGCCGCCTACCAGGGGTATCGGCCGCGCGTCGACAGAAAATAGCTTTTTTCTTGATTCGATTCCCGAATCCTGATTTTCTGAGTCCTGCAAACGTTTCAACCCCCGCCGGACGGATCTTCAGGCCCTGTAAATACTTTGTATTCACAGAAAAATCGCAGGATTGGCAAAATAGTCTTGTAAAGTCTTTGTATTTCCTTCAGTTTACATTGTAAAACATTCTCGAAGCGATTCTTCACCTCTTCTTTCTGGAAATCACCCCATCCCAGCCCATGAAACTCCCGGAAACCCTCAAACCCGCGAACCTCTTTAAGAAGGACAAAAAAGGCGTAGCGCTTGTGACCGTCCTGACCGTGATGGCCCTCACCACGATCCTCGTGCTGACTTTTTTCTCCCTCGCCACGAGTGAGCATCGCGCCTCGAACACCTATTCGCACGGCCTCCAGGCCCAGCAGGTCGGGGAGCAGGCGGTGAACATGGTCATCGCGCAGATTCGCGAGGCGACGTCACTGGGTGACCGTGTTGCCTGGGCCTCGCAACCCGGTGCCATTCGGACCTGGAGTGACAGTACTGGGGATAATGAGGGGCAGGCCTTTAAACTTTATTCGGACGATGAAATGAAGACGGCGGACTGGACCGAGTTTAAAAAGGATTTTGATGAGGCGAAAACGTGGAGTAGGCGGCCTGAAGCGTTTGTGGACCTGAACGAGCCCGTCATCCGGGGCGAAAAGGTCTATTACCCCGTTGTCCATCCGTTGGCTTCGACGATCCCACAGTGGCCCAAAGCGATCGGTGATGACACGAACGGGGTAGAGGGGTTTCGATATAATGATGACGGTGACGAACTAGAAGACGTCGGCCCTCTTGGGGAGAAAGCCGCAAAGATTGCTAAAGCTGATGGTCACGTGGCGATGCCAGTGCGATGGATTTATCAACTCGCTGATGGAACGCTGGGAGTCTTGAGTGATACGCCATCCGGTGGCGGGCCCGGCGGTCCGGCGTTCGGTTTCGTTCCGATCAGCGGCAGCAGTAAGCCTACGGAGAAGAATCCCATGGTGGCCCGTTTTGCTTTCTGGGCGGATGATGAAACTTCGAAACTCAACATGAACGTTCATGCGGGGGGGCTTGCCTGGGACATTCCGAAAGCGGGCGGGGATATGGACATGGATATGGGCAAGCACCAACCCGCACAGAAGGAGTGGCAGCGTTATCCCGGGCACCCGGCAACGACGCATCTCAGTCCCGCCCTTGCCCCGGGCGTTCTTGACGTCGTCAGGAACAAAAATGCCATGGAGATGCTATTCGGTGTGGTTCCGCGAGTTGTCGGCGGGGGCTCTGAGTCGGGCACTCGAACCATTAACACGAGAGATCCCAAGGAGATGAACGGGCTCATCGCCGACACTGAGCCGCTTTTTCCTTCGCTCGATGATGTCATCATGAGATCTGATCGTGAACCTCATCGATATCCGGATGCGACGGGTAGGCCGGTTCCTGCGGATCAGTTGAGTGAATACCTCGAACGGGCAAAATTTTTCGTCACGGTCAACAGCAGGGCCCCCGAGACGAATATGTTCAATAAACCGAGGGTGGCGATCTGGCCTATCTATAATGCACCTGAAAGCTCTGCCGCGGATTCGCTCTACATGACACGCTTGAGTGCTTTCGACCGGCTCATTCACTACTGCGCTTCAATGGGGAAATCGAATGATTCGAGCTATCCGCGCCACGACTATATCTTCAAACGCGAAAATGCCGAAAGTGCGACGTTTGACTACGAGAAAATCGAGCGGAATTCGCAACTTTATAAATACCTCCTTGGGATGATGAACAGAAGTATTCCGGGGTATGGAATGAGTTTTGCGCAAAAATACGGTGCGGAGAATGCACAGCAGACCCTTACGATGCTATTTGACTACATCAGGACGACAAACCTACATGACGACACGCTTTATGGGGACGATTTCGCCGATGCTTTCAAACATAATAACACCAGCACCTTTGTGACATACACAAATCCCCGGGACCAATCCGAACCGGGATTTGGACACAAGGGGCACGGGCAGGTTACCCCAATTAAGATTGATGAGACGAAGGGAATGGGCCGCTTCTTCTCTCTTTCTGGTGCTAATATTCATGTCACCTGCGTTGGTCAACCTCACGGGGAGCAGCCTGCCCTCCCGCTCTTTCCCGGGGTCACCCAGTACCAACGTGGCGTTGTCGAGCTACCAGAAGGAACGCTTTACACGAATCTTCCGCCTCTGCCTGTAGGGGTGACCAAAGAAGGAGACAAGGGACTGTGGCCGGTGTGGCTCGTCGGGCTGCAGACCTTGGACCCCGCCGAGTTCGAGGCGGCTTTCGACGAGGCTCAGTGGAACTGGCAGCTGGCGTTTCTGGATCCGGCGTATCGGGACGCGGTCCTCGCCAGCCCGACGGCAACTAAATTCAACCGCAGCAAGATCACTAAGGCGGGATGTGAGCTGATGCGGCTCCAGCCTGGCGAGCGCCTCGCTCAGGCGGCATTTTTCTTTAGCCTGTTCTCCCCAAGCATTGGATGGGGTTCCATCAATCCTGACATGGAGGTCCACGTCAAGGCTGAGAGCAATATGGACTTTAACGGGAAGGATGGCCCCGTCGGTTTCCTCGGCTTTGAAGGGAAGGGGGCACTGGGGGGTGACACCTACATCTGGGCGACGAACTGGGCAAAGCCCCATAAACAGGGGGGAGCCAGATCATGGGGGGGGCTCCTCTCTTTTGGCTATACGATGAGCGCCCGCCAGGCACTCCAGGAGGGAAACAATCAGAGGAATCCGCGTAACGTCTGGTGGCAGATGGCACAGAAAGGTGACGTTTTAAACGGACGTGTTCGTTCACGACTCACGCCGATAGACTTCGGCTATGACAGGCTTTCCGCCGGCGTCAAGGCGGTCACGGGCCGGGAATTGGGGGGTAATTCACCTGACGACATTGCTCAAGCGTATCGGTATGATCTCGTCACCATTCCATTCAAAGTAGATGCTAACACCACCTTCACCGGCGGCACGGTCAATTTTAAACTCTATTCCAGAGGGAAATACACCGAGGGAACCGCAAAGGAAGGCGGATCGTCGTATTCGGCGGAAGATCTGGTGCAGGATATCACGATGGATTTTCCACCTTTCACGGTCCCGTCGGCTGAGATGTCGGGTGGCTGGCAAGGTTATATCAACGAGTTTAACGGACTTAGCCATGATTCCCACAATTCGCTGGAGCTCGCGAGTTTAACGGCGGATCCCGGAAACCCCCTTTCCACGAATCGATCAAAGGCGACCAGAAGGCCTGGCACTGGACGCAGCGTCCAGAATCCTGGACGCGGTAACATTGGCCGCATGGGTTTCTTGGCCATTCATTGGGACGGCGGGTCGACCTATGTCCGGGGCGGCGATATCGTGCAGTCCATCACGATTCCACACGGTGACGCAAGAATCTCAGCGGCAATGCCAGTAATCGTGCCAGCAGACGAGGTATTTATGGCGCACCGTAAATACGGGACAGAGCGGATGGCGCATTCGCTGACGAATTCCGTTGGGGGGGCCATCGCGGGATATAATCCAGGGGATAGGAGAAACTGGGAGTATCACATCATTCCGGATCTTCCTAATAGCCCAGGCGGCCCCTATCGCGGGGTGATTCCAATGCCTTTTGGAGGTGCGAATGCGGGCACTTGGAATGGTTTGAAATCGAAGGAATTGCAACAATATGGTGACTTCGACAACGGGGCCGGAACGATGCTGGACGGGCCCTACATTAATAAGCCGGACGAAGGGAATATTCATGCCTTGAAGAGCCGATTTACCCAGGAGGTAGTGGATCGGTGGGAAATGATGCGAAATTACGGAGACTTCCCGTATTTCAGCAGTCCGGACTTGGCCGAGTCCGGCGGTCCTGCCTACTTTTCGCCAAATCGCATTGTATCAGGTCCGGGGATGTTCGGTTCGCTTCCGACGGCGATTGGTCAGACTCCTCCGAAACCCTGGCAGACGCTACTATTCCGCCCGAATACCGTAGGCAACGGCTACGTAAGTCACCCGGGAGCTGAGAATCCTCCTGATCACCTCCTCATGGACCTTTTCTGGATGCCTGTGGTTGAACCCTACGCCATCAGCGAACCGCTTTCGACCGCTGGTAAAATCAACATGAACTATCAGATTGTTCCCTTCCTCCACATTCACCGAGACACCGCGTTGCGGGGCGTCTTTCGCTCCGAAGTCATGCTCTGTGTGCCGAATGAGTGGCACCACAGCTACAAGCACGATAGGGGCCGCGGGAGGGGGTATCATTGGCGGGATAGACCCAACGGTGGTGATCTCCAGGGAAAACGTCTCAGGACCGCCATTCTTGAAGACAAGACACTCGAGCAGTTTAAAACCCGATTCGACCACGGATCATCCATTTTTAAATCCGCAACGGAGATCTGCGAAATTCACCTGGTCCCGGAAGAGTATAGCAAGAGGATGGGCTTCCCATCTGGAGGCAGGAATGATATCAGAAGCTACACTCCGACGCTTGAGCAAATGCAAAACGGGAAATACTGGCGTGACCACTCGCTCGTTGGTGACAATTCGCGGGAGCGCCCCTACACCAACATTCAGACTCGTCTCACCACGAAATCGAACACCTTTCTCGTCCATTACCGTGCTCAGGTCATTCAGCAGTCGCGGAGGGAGAATGACGCCGATTATGCTGAATGGCGGCCTTCAATCGATACGGTACAGGCGGAATACCGCGGTTCATCGATCGTGGAGCGCTACGTGAACCCGAACGACAAAGACATCCCGGACTTCGCGACCCGTGACGAGCTCTCGATTGACGAATTTTACAACTACCGGGTCATCAACCCGCGGCGTTTCGCCCCCTGATGCCGTTTCCTCGAGGGCAGAAAAACAGATAAGATGAAAATAAACAGCACAGCCGGGAAGGCGGACGGTTTCAGTTTGATCGAGGTTACGATCGCCATGGCGATTGCCGCGATCGCCCTCATGGCCCTGATGGGACTGATCCCGCAGGGCATGAACACAATGAAAGAGGCGGGGGATAAGGCGATCATGGGTCGCATCCACCAGCAGATCATGAGCGAGTTGCAGATGGCGGATTTTGAAGCCCTCGACACCTTCCAAGGCATGGAAATCTTCTACGACGGGCAGGGTGAGCAACTAAGTGACAGTAAAAATCAGGGCTCGGTCGAGGCGGCAAAACAGAAGGGGGCTTTCAACCATATTTACTCGGCGAGAGTCTCGGTGCCGCAAGCGGTCGGCGGGCGGATGCCTGAAAGTGTGGGGGGGACCGCTTTTGACGGCTACAGCTTTGACGGAGGGGCGAGCAAAAACTTTCTCATTCGCCCCGTCGTCATCGAAGTCTCCGCCGTCGGGGGGCTGGCTGAAACCTTTGACTGGGACGATGAAAACAATCGCCGAATGATCGAAATCTACCAGACTAATGTCGTGAAGATGGGGCGGTCCTTCACTGTGCCGGCACCCTGATTGATCTAATGAAAAACGGAAATCAAATTTTACGGACGAAGGGCTTCTCACTCGTCGAAATGATGGTCTCGATGTCGATCCTTTCGGTCCTTATGCTCATGCTCACGGTCGTGCTGGACCAGGTCCAGAAAAGCTGGCGTTATTCGGAAAGCCGCATCAGTCAGTTCCGGGAGGCCAGGGTGGCTTTCGACCTCATGACCAAGAACATCGGGCAGGCTTCCCTGAATACCTACTGGGGCCTCGAGGATAAAAACGATGACGGTCTTTTCGACGGGTATTACCGCACCTCGGAACTCCATTTCATCGCCCTCGACGCCGACACCCTCGGGAGTTCGCCGAATCAAAAACCGGTCGGGCAGGGGGTATTCTTTCAGGCACCCCTCGGTTTCTCAGGGCAATATCGCAACCTTAACAACCTCTTCAACGGTCGAGGGTATTTCGTCGCTTTCGGTAGCGATAAAAAGTTCAAGCCCAGCTTCGTCGATTCAGAGGACCGCTACCGGTTTCGTCTCATGGAGTTCCGCCCGCGGGCGGAGGACAACCAGATCTTCGAGGACGGGCGTGAGGGGCGCGAGAACAAGGGGGCGCAGATCTTCGATGCCTGGTTCAAGCAGTCGCTAAGCGGCATCGGTGAGGGGGATTTTGAATCCCACCTCAACCCCATTGCGGAAAACATCCTCACGCTTGTCATCTCCCCACGGGATTCGCTGGAAGTGGGCTCGGCTTCGCGCAACGCGACCTACAGCCGCATCGCTCCTAACTACCGCTTCGATTCGAATAGCAGCGAAGAGGACTTTTCCGACTTTTCGCAGCAGATTCCGCCTCTCGTGCGGGTGACGATGGTCGCGATCGACGAGGCGGCGGCGGTTCGTTACTCTGATTCGGGCGGGACGATGCCGGCGGAACTGATGGCCCCGTTATCCGGTCTTTTTAAGAATACGGATTCCTACGATGATGACATTCAAAAGCTCACTGATGCTTTGAACGAGCTGAAAGTCAGTCACAAGGTTTTCAGCTCAATGGTCATGCTGAGAAGCGCGAAATGGAGCAGTTGATACCAATGAGAAAATTGCCATTCATGAAGATCCCAAACAAAACTTCCCGCCGAGGAGCCTTTTCACTCATCGAAATGATGATCGTTCTCGGAGTGGTTGGGCTGCTCCTCGCTTTTGCCGCGCCCAATCTCTTCAGCCTTATTTCCTCCAACTCTCTTTCCGGGGAAGGGGTCGTTCTGAGAAATCAGCTTACCTATGCCCAGCAGATTGCAGTGTCGAAAAACGCGGACGTCGAAATCCGCTTTTTCAGAATGCCCGACTACGCGAACGCCGCGCCCGAAGAGGCCTTCAGAGCCTACCAGCTCTACCAGTATAATCTCGACGGGGAGCTCGCTCCGATCAGCACCTTCTTCCGGATCAAGGCGCCAGTCGGGGTCCACGAGGGCCGTAGCACGATTCTCGATGCGCGTGCGAATACTTCCGCTGCCGACAAGAAGTTCGGATTTTCGTCGCCGACGGTGGGGCGATCCGACGCGCCGGTCGGGGAGGGGGGCAGGCTGCAAAGCACAGAATACGTCGCCTTCCGGTTCCGCCCCGATGGTTCCACCGATCTCCCTTTCCGAACCGGCAGCGATGACACCTGGTACATCACGCTGGTGCAGGGGAGTAGGGCTTTGGAAGAGAAGGATAAAACGCCCGACAACTACCTCTGTCTCCAGGTAAACCCCTACAACGGGCAGGTGAGCGAGTTCCGCCCCTGAGGCGGGTCAAAGGGGGCATGGAGCTGGCTTCTGCGAGGCCGGCGACAAAGGCGGGATCGTGGGGTTCGCTTTTTCCGCTATTTTCATGTCGGATTTCGATGGTTTTGGCCGGGATTTTCCGAGGTCGTCGCGGGTTGGACCCTGTCCTGATTTTCAGACAAAAAATCGCTTGTGAAATATTTCACAAGCGATTAATTGGGGTTCTTCCTTACGAGATGGGCAACATTTTTCCACGTTGGACAAACCTCCTTGCGATCAAAATTCTGGTGTGCCTCGGCGCTCTTGGAACCTGCGTTATTGCCGTCGCCTGGTATTCGTTTACGCCTAAATACACAAAGGTCGGTTACATGCCTCAGCAGCCGATTCCCTTTGATCACAGCCTTCACGCCGGTCAACTCGGGATGGACTGCCGTTATTGCCACACCCACGTGGAAAACTCGCCCCATTCGAACCTCCCTGCGGCCGAAGTTTGCTGGAACTGCCATGGTCCCGGAAAGGTGAAGTCCGACTCGCCCAAGCTCGAGCCTCTCCGCCAGGCGATGGACGTGAATTACGAGAATTACACGGGCAAGCCCATCGAGTGGGTGCAGCTTCATAAGGTGCCGGACTACGCCCATTTCAACCACTCGGCTCACGTCAATCGCGGTGTCAGTTGTGTCGAATGCCACGGGCGCATCGATGAGATGCCGGTGGTCTACCATGCCAAGTCCTTGAGCATGTCCTTCTGTCTCGAGTGTCACCGCAATCCGGAGCAGGCGCTGCGTCCGCTCGATCAGATCACCAATCTCGGGTGGAAACCCGAGGATCTCGAGCCCGACGCCTTTTACGCCTATCTCGCCGGGAAAACCGGGGCTAGCGCGAGCGACCTGAAGTCGGCTGACGCGGGCAAGGAGTGGGGGCAGGAGCTCATTGGTATCCATTTACAGAAGGCCTGGGGCGTTCATGCTCCGCAGGATTGTGCGGCCTGTCATCATTGATTCCGAATCGGAACGACGAGAAATACGAATTCGAATGAAGCGAAAGTGGCATCATCCAGCTGAGGAAGAAGCGTCCCGGATCCATTGGCGGAGTCTTGGCGAGCTCGAGGGTTCGGGCGAGTTTCAAGGTTGGCTCGAGCGGGAGTTTCCTCAGGGCGCGCAGGAACTCGAGCTCGATGAGACCTCGCGCCGCAGTTTTGTGAAGCTGATGGGGGCCTCGACCGCGCTGGCGGGGTTTGGTGTTTCGTGCAGTCGGCCTCTCGAGCATCTTGTTCCGTATAATGAGCACGTCGAGTGGGTCATCCCCGGCAAAGCGCTTTATTACTCAACCGCAAAACCGCGTCTCGGTGGTCTGGGTTGCGATCCTCTCGTGGTTACGACCTACGAAGGTCGCCCGACCAAGGTGGACGGGAATCGTTTGCACCCCGCGGTGAATGGTGGTTCGAGTGCCTTTACGCAGGCCTCGATCCTCGAGCTCTATGACCAGGATCGCTCCAAGGGGTATCTAAAAAAAGGGACCGGGACGACCCGTGCGGATTTTGAGGAGGCTTTCCTCGCTCCTTTCCGCGAAGCCAAGTCCGGTGCCAAGGTCGGGATGCTGGTTTCGCAATCGACCTCGCCGACGCGCCGTGCCCTCCTCGATGAGGTGGTCAAGACGTATCCGGGAATTCGTCTTTTCTCCTACGAAGCGCTGAATCCCATCGGTGCGAGGGCTGCTGCGACTGATCTTTACGGTGCGGCAGTGCTCCCGGTGGTGAATCTCTCGGGTGCCACCCGCATTCTTTCGCTCGATTGCGACTTTCTTGGAAACGAGCCGGTCGGTGAGGATACTCTCGCCGAGTATTCCTCGACGCGCGCCCCTGAACGCGAGGGCGGCCCGAGTCGTCTCTACTCGGTTGAGGCCACCTTTACTCTCACGGGCGGGCAGGCGGATCACCGCTATCGCCTTGCGGACTCCCAGATTTTCCCGCTTGCGGCACTGATCGCGAAAGAGGTGGGCACGGCAATGGGGGATGCTGCGCTGGTGGCTCTCGCTGATGGCGTTGTCTCACGCCTCGTCCCACTGGTCTTCCGGCAGGACTGGATCCGTGAGTGTGCAGCTGATCTTGTCGCGCAGAAGGGAACTTCGGTCGTTCTTCTCGGCGGTCGCCAGTCGAAGGCGGCCCATGTCCTCGTGGCGGCTCTGAACCGGGCTCTCGGTGCGTATGGTCCGCTCATTTCGCTTGTCGATCACAAACTCGCGGCCTACGAGGGTATCTCCGCTCTTTCCGCTGCGGTAGATAAGGCTGAGATTGAAACCCTTTTCGTTCTGAATGAAGGGGATGTCGCCTTTGATGCGCCTTCCAACCTCGGTCTTGCCTCGAAGCTCGCCAAACTGAAGCACCTCGTGCAGCTTGGCTATCGTCTCAACGAAACGGCAAAGCTCTCGACCTGGCATGTTCCGGGGGCCCATTACCTTGAATCGTGGGGTGACCACTTCAGTCTTTCGGGTGTTTACTCGGTGCAGCAGCCCATGATCAACCCGCTCTGGGGTGGAGTCTCCGAAGGGCGTTTCCTCCTCTCGCTGGTGCAGGATGATTCTTCTGGTAATGCGCTCCTCGATCGGGTTAAGGCGACTTTTGCGGCGATCGGCGGTAAAGATTGGACGGCGGTCCTTCGCGATGGATTTGCGAAAGAGGTGAAGTTGGCGGCAGGTGCCTTTTCGGGTGATCCGGCAGCGCAGGCGGGGGCAATTTCCAAGGCTCCCATCGCTGATTTCCCTCACGCCAACGGGCTCGAGGTGACGCTGACGCTCGGGAGTGCGGTCTACGACGGCCGTTTTGTGAACAACGGCTGGCTTCAGGAGGCACCGGATCCAATCACGAAGCTGACCTGGGACAACGCCGCCCTCGTGAGTTTCTCCACGGCGGCGGAACTCGGTCTCGAGGACGGTGATCTTATCGAACTCTCGGTGGGTGACCGCCGGGTCAAGGCTCCCGTTCTTCGTTCGCCCGGTCAGGCCGATTTTTCCGTGAGCCTTGCGCTCGGTTATTACGGAGATGCCGCCACGGACACGGTCAGCAAAGGGGTCGGCTTTAATGCCTATCCGCTTCTCACCACGGCGCAGCCCTATGTGGTTACCAGCGCTCTGGTGCGTAAGCTCGGGACAAAGTATCCGCTTGCTCTCACCGCCGAACACTACAGCATGGAGGGTCGTGCGATCGCTCGTGAGGGCACCGTCGAGATGTTGAAGGAGAAGCCCGACTTCGCCCAATATCAGGGGATGGATTCGCACATCCCCGAGAATATCCCTCTTTACGAAGGCCCCGATTACATGGGGAATCAGGAGAATGCGACGCCTCTCATTAGTCCCATTCCTGGGCACGAATTCCGCGTCGATCCCCATCACCAGTGGGCGATGACGGTGGATCTGAACAGCTGCATCGGCTGCAACGCCTGTGTCATCGCCTGTCAGTCCGAGAACAACATCCCGATCGTCGGGAAAAATCAGGTTATTGCGGGGCGGGAAATGCACTGGATCCGCATGGATCGTTATTTCACCAGCCCGAAGGACAAGGAGATCATTTCCGAGCGCGGTGGTGCGCTCGATTACCTCACCGGCGCCGAGTCGACCAAGGACACTCCCGGTCGTCGCACGATCGATGATGACCAGGTCGAGATGATTTCCCAGCCGGTGGCCTGCGTGCAGTGTGAGAGTGCTCCCTGCGAAACCGTTTGTCCGGTCAATGCCACGGTGCACACCGGTGACGGACTCAACGCGATGACTTACAATCGCTGTATCGGGACCCGCTATTGCGCGAACAACTGCCCTTATAAGGCGCGTCGTTTCAACTACTACGATTACAACAAGCGTCCCCTCGATAAGCTCGAGCTCGGGCCGCTCGCTCCCGCCGCGGGACCCGCTACGACGACGCAGCGTCTTCTCAAGAACCCGAACGTCACGGTGCGGATGCGCGGTGTCATCGAGAAGTGCACCTACTGCGTCCAGCGGATCAATGCGGCGAAGATTGGTGCTAAAGTGGCGGCTCGCGACTCGTCTGACATCCAGGTGAAAGCGAATTCCTTCACGGTAGCCTGTCAGGACGCCTGCGGGGCGGGTGCGATCACGTTCGGGAACCTCAAAGCCGAGGGGGATAAAATCCACGCAACGAAGAATAACCCTCGCAACTACGACCTTTTGAAGTATATCGGCACCCGTCCGAGGACGAGCTACCTCGCTCGCATCAAAAACCCGAATCCGAAGATGCCGGGTGCGGAAATGGTGGGAACCGTGACCTCGAAGATGCACTAATTTTGAGTCTTTGACTGACCATGGCAGATACGAAAACAGCGAACACGGCAGTTCACCCCACTGAAGCAGAAGGGGTCGTTCGCGAGCCGCTTGTGCTCAACAACCGCTCGCTCGGGTGGATCACCGAGCGTATTTGCGGAATTGTGGAGAATCGGCAGCCTTTTATCTGGTGGGTGCTTTTTGTGCCGTCGGTGATGCTCTTTCTTTGTCTTGTCTTCAGTCTTGTCTACCTCGTTTCGACGGGTGTCGGAGTCTGGGGAATGAACCAGCCGGTGGCATGGGGTTGGGACATCGTGAACTTCGTTTTCTGGATTGGGATCGGCCACGCCGGGACCCTGATTTCGGCGATTCTTTTCCTGACGCGTCAGAAATGGCGGACTTCCGTGAACCGGGCCTCCGAGGCGATGACGCTGATCGCGGTGATGTGCGCGGGGATTTTCCCCGGCTTCCACGTGGGCCGTTTCTGGATGGTCTGGTTCCTCGCGCCGGTGCCGAACTCGAACGCGATCTGGCAGAACTTCAAGAGCCCGCTGCTCTGGGATGTCTTCGCGGTCTCGACCTATTTTACGGTGTCGGTGATCTTCTGGTACATTGGTCTCATTCCCGACCTCGCGACCCTGCGCGACCGGGCGAAAGGTATTGCCAAAAAACTCTACGGCTTCTTCGCCCTTGGATGGCGCGGCGGCAACCGCCAGTGGCGGCACTATGAGATGGCCTATCTCATCCTCGCGGCGCTCTCGACTCCGCTGGTTCTTTCGGTGCACTCGGTCGTGTCTTTCGACTTCGCGACTTCGGTCATTCCGGGATGGCACACCACGATCTTCCCGCCCTACTTCGTGGCCGGCGCTATCTTCGGCGGCTTCGCCATGGTGCTCACTCTGATGCTCCCCGTCCGGAAGCTCTACGGGCTTGAGGATCTCATCACCGCGAAGCACATCGACAACATGGCCAAGATCATTCTCCTCACGGGAACGATTGTCGGCTACGCCTACATCATGGAGCTGTTCATCAGCTACTACAGCGCGAACAAGTTCGAGGGCGATGCTTTCCACATGCGGATTCTTTCGGGTCCCTACACATGGGCCTACTACTGCATGTTCTTTTGCAACGTGATTGCTCCGCAGGTCTTCTGGTTCCACTGGGCGCGTCACAATCTCTGGATGGTCTTCATCATCGTGAACTTTGTGAACTTCGGGATGTGGTTCGAGCGTTTCGTGATTATCCCGACCTCTCTGGCCCGTGACTTCCTCCCTGGCCAGTGGGGGTATTACTCCGCTTCCTGGGTGGAGAAGCTGATGTTTGCCGGCAGCTTCGGCATGTTCTTCATGCTCTTCCTTATCTTCATCCGTTTTCTCCCTGTGATTGCAGTGAGCGAAGTCAAGGGTGTCCTCCCCGAGTCGGACCCGCACTATCACGACTGGAAGCGCCTTCGTGAGAAGCGTCGCGGTGCAATCAAGTAACCGGAAAATTTTACCTTCAGAACCCGTGAGTGATTCAACATCCAGTTCCAGCGAGCTATTCGGTTATGTGGCCGAGTTTTCTTCCGCGAGTGATCTTTATCACGCCGCCGAGAAAATCAGGGACGCCGGGTTCCGCCGTTGGGATGTCCACACGCCCTATCCCGTTCACGGGATGGACCACGCCATGGGGCTCGGGAAGAGCTGGCTCTCGGCGATCGTGCTCATTGGCGGGATCACCGGTTCGTCAGTGGCCCTTTTTCTCCAGTTTTTCACTCAAGTGAGTCTCTACCCGACCGTGGTGCAGGATAAGCCGATCAACGTCTTCACTCTGCCTGCCTTCTTTCCTGTGACCTTCGAGCTAACTATTCTGCTGGCCGCTTTTGCGACTCTTTTCGGGCTTCTCGGAATGATCACGCTGCCGCGATGGAATCACCCGCTTTTTAACTCGAGTCTCTTTTCGAAGTTCTCGAACGACGGATTTCTGATGGTGATTGAGTCCCGCGATCCCAAATTCAAGCGCGAGAAAACGAAGGAGCTGCTTGAGGAAATTGGTGCCGGTAAAATCGAAGAAGTAAATTACTGAACCGGAAACTCGAATGCGTTGGTTTTTTCTAATTTTAGCAATCGCGGTCGTGGCACTTGTCTACGCCCTGGGGCCTCGTGGTGAGAAATTCTCTTCACCGCCTTTCATGTTGTTCCCCGATATGGACAATCAATACAAGGTCAAGGCGCAGAAGCCCAGTGACTTCTTCGAGAACGGGCAGGGTGCCCGGACTCCCGTCGAGGGGACCGAGCCGATCGGATTTAATTTCCCCATCACCAGCGAAGGCGCCGTCGGGACCGATCTGGACTACAGCAGCGGGTCGGATTATCTCAATACGGGCCTCTTTGGCGATTTCTACGGAAAGGGGTTCCCGTCCGAGTTGAAAATGGACGAGGCTTTTCTCGCCCGCGGCAAGCAGCGTTACCAGATCACCTGCACCCCCTGTCATGGTGATTCTGGCAACGGCGTGGGAGTGGTTTCGAAATACTGGGCGATTCCGCCGACTGCGAACCTCATCGACCCCCGCGTGAAGGATATGCCCGAAGGACAGATTTTCTGGACGATCACTCATGGCAAAGGGCTCATGGGTCCCTACAACGGGGTGACCTCGGTCCGTGACCGCTGGGCGATTACGGCCTATCTGCGCGGACTCCAGGCCGCAGCCGGAAACTGACATCATTTTACTACTCGGAAGACTTATGGCGGGACTTAAAGACGGCGACGACTACAAGGACGGGGAATTTTTCAAATCCCCAGCCCTGCTTAAGCTCGTGTGTTTTGGAGTGGGATTCGGCGGCATGCTGCTGTTTTTCATCCTCCGTTTCGCGATGCCTGACAAGGCCGGAGCAATGGGCTACAGTTGGCTCTTTGCGGTGATCTTTTTCCTCTCGCTCGCGGTCGGTGGTCTTTTCTGGACCCTTTTGCACCATGCCACGAACTCGGGGTGGGGGACGGTGATTCGCCGTCTCATGGAGAATCTCGCGACGCTCATTCCTTTCATTCTTGTTCTCGCGCTTCCGCTGCTAATTTCCGGCTTTGGTTTCCGCGACGCCCTCTGGGAATGGTTTCCCAAGCGTGCCGCGGTGCTGACTTCCGCGAATGAAGCGGCAGCTCAGGAGAAGGATGCCTACATAGCCGAGCGTAACGCCGTGATCGCGAGGGCGCAGGGTGATGTCGAGCAGGCGAAGAAAGATCTTGCCGAGGTGGCGGCGCCCAGCCCGGGACACCGCGCCCATCTCGAGAAAAATATCGAACGGCTCGAGGCAAAGGCCTACAAGCTATCCAAAGAAGATTTATCCGACGAGGGTGCCCATGCGACCCTTGTTGACAAGCATTTCCTTCACGACGAGGCGCTTCTCTTCGCCAAGCGCGGTTACCTGAACGAGACCTTCTTCTGGCTACGGCAGATTTTCTACTTCCTCGTCCTCACCGCGATCGCCTTCATTCTGCGGGGATGGTCGGTTCAACTCGACAAGGATGGCGATCCCAAATGGTTCCGGTGGATGCGTCGCGGCAGCTGTGGATTCCTCCCGTTCTTTGCCACTGCGTGGACCTTTCTTGTCTTCGACTGGCTCATGGCTCTCGATTTCACCTGGTTCTCGACGATGTGGGGCGTTTACCTCTTCGCCGGCGCCGCGCTGAACTCGATGGGTGTGCTCATCATTCTGGTGACCGTGCTCCGCAAGTTCGGATATCTCAAGAATGTGGTGACCTTGGAGCACTATCATCTCATGGGTAAGTTGATGCTCGCCTTCGTCATCTTCTGGGCCTACATCGCTTTCTCCCAGTTCTTCCTGATCTGGTATGCGAACATCACGGAGGAGACCCGATTCTACCTCACCCGGAACACCGGTCTCTGGAACGCTTACACGATTGGCTTCCTCGTCGTTGGCCACTTCTTTGTGCCCTTCACGATTCTGCTCGTGCAGAAGGTGAAAAAACTTCCCGTTGTCATCTCATGTGTGGCGGGTTGGAACCTCCTCATGCACGCTCTTGACCTCTATTGGATCATTATCCCCGAGCGCGGTCCGTCTCTCACTGCTCACCTCGGCGAGGCGAATATCGCGATGACAATCCCGGGTGCCTGGCTCTTCGACATCCTCGCACTCGTTAGTGTGGCCGGTATTTTCGGATTCTTCCTTCTCAGACAACTCTCTTCCGCGAGTCTATTCCCCTGCCGCGATCCGCGACTCGATGAGTCCCTTAACGTGGTTAACTGATCGCCCGGTGCAGCAATACGTATTTCATGAGTGATTCTAGCAACAAGTGCTGTTCGAAACCGAAACTGGTTCTGGGAACCCTCGGGATCTTTGTGATCTTTGGTTTCCTTGCTCTGATTCTTTCCGGTTATGCAGGAAACGAGTCGCTCGAAGATCGTGCCTACATGGGCGACTTCACCCCTGAAGTCACGGCACAACGCTGGGCGAACCTTGAGGAGATCGAAAAAGCCCAGGGGGCTCTTGTTGATCAGGCGAAGGTGGACGCGGCGCTCGCTGCCCTCGTCAGCGCAGCACCCAAAGCCGAGGCAACCGCCATCGTCGTCCCCGGGTCTCCGACCTTCCTGAAGCAGATGGAGCAGCCTGCAGCGCCAGCGGCAGCGGCAGCGCCAGCACCGGCAACTCCCGCGCCAGCACCGGCAACTCCCGCGCCAGCACCGGCTGCTCCGGCACCGGCTGCTCCGGCACCGGCTGCTCCGGCACCGGCCGCACCCGCAACCGCACCCGCACCCGCACCCGCACCCGCACCCGCGCCTGCCCAGTAAACGGCTGA
>JANQVJ010000070.1:45853-58460 GCA_030730365.1 Verrucomicrobiales bacterium | reverse complement strand
GTTTGAGCCGGAGACAGATGGAGCGAAGCGAAGTCAATCCAGTCACCCCGACTTTCCCACCGTTCCCGAGGGATTGCTCCAAAGGGCGCCGATCTTTGTCTTTTCGGACTTCATTTGCGTGCATCGGACTTATTCCCGTTTGTAATTGCCTTAAAATACGTACTTTGTTGGCCCGAAATCTTTTAGAACATGCCGGACACTCAAGAACCTCAGCGGAAGTCACTGGACGAGCGCAACCAGATGTCGGAATTGGAGCGCCTGCGCCACTCCTGCGCGCACATCCTCGCGACGGCGATTGCGAAGCTCTGGCCCGATGCGCAGTTCGCGGCCGGGCCTCCGGTGGAAAACGGGTTTTACTACGACGTCGATCTTTCCCATCGCATCACGCCCGACGACTTCGAAAAGATCGAGGCCGAGATGCTCGCGATCGTGAAGGAAAATCAGGTCTTCGAGAAAAGCGAAGTCTCCCGTGCCGAGGCCCTCGAACTGGCGCAGTCGGGTCGTCTCGCCGCCCTCGGGGAGCGCTCTGTTCCAAGCCGTTTCAAGATTGATCTCCTCAAGGACATCCCCGAAGGCGAGGCGATCTCGCTTTATAAGAACGGTGACTTCTGGGATCTCTGCGCCGGCCCGCACGTTCCCCGCACCGGGAACTGCAAGGCCTTCAAGGTCATGAGCGTCGCAAGTGCCTTCTACAAAGGCGACGCCGCGAACCCCCAGCTCCAGCGTGTCTACGGGACCGCTTTCAAAAACAAACAGGATCTCACCGAACACCTCGAGCGTCTCGAAGAGGCGAAACTGCGCGACCACCGCAAACTCGGGCGTGAACTCGATCTTTTCCACATCGACGAAGCGGTCGGCCAGGGCCTCATCCTCTGGAAGCCCAACGGTGCGACGATCCGTCAGGAGTTGCAAAATTTCATCAGCGAGCATCTCGAGCGCCAGGGCTACAGCCAGGTCTTCACGCCCCACATCGGTAAGCTCGGGCTTTACCGCACTTCGGGGCACTTTCCCTACTACGCGGAATCCCAGTTTCCCCCGGTAATCGAGCGTGAGAGCCTCAAAGCCCTCGCCGAAGAAGGTTGCGGCTGCGGTGAACTCTCCAATCGGCTCGAATCCGGTGAGATCGACGGCTTTCTTCTGAAGCCGATGAATTGCCCTCATCATATCAAGATTTTCCAGAGCAACCATCACAGCTACCGCGACCTCCCCGTCCGTCTCGCTGAATTCGGCACGGTCTATCGCTGGGAGCAGTCCGGCGAGCTCGGCGGCATGACCCGCGTGCGTTGTTTTACTCAGGATGATGCCCACCTTTTCTGCACCGAAGATCAGGTTCGTGACGAAATCATCGGCTGTCTCGAACTCGTCAAAATTGTTCTAGGCACCCTCGGGATGCACGACTATCGCGTTCGTGTCGGTCTGCGCGATCCCGATTCGACCAAGTATGTGGGTGATCCCGCCAAGTGGGACAAGGCCGAAGATGCTCTCCGTGAGGCTGCGGCGACTCTGGGGACGGACTTCACCGAAGAGCCCGGCGAGGCCGCCTTTTACGGACCGAAAATCGATTTTGTCGTCAAGGATGTCATCGGACGCGAATGGCAGCTCGGCACGGTGCAGGTCGATTACAACCTGCCCGAGCGATTCGGTCTCGAATACATTGGGGCAGACAATGCTCCCCATCGCCCGGTCATGATCCATCGCGCGCCCTTCGGCTCGATGGAGCGATTCGTCGGGGTACTCATCGAGCACTTTGCCGGCAAGTTTCCGACCTGGCTTTCGCCCGAGCAGGTGAGGATCCTCCCGATCTCGGAAAAGTTTTTCGAGGCAGCCGAGGCCGTCTACGAAAGCCTCCGCGAAGCCGGAGTCCGGGTGAAGGTGGATCGTTCAAATGATAAGGTCGGGGCTAAAATTCGTCTTGCCCAGCTTGCGAGGATTCCGTATATGTTAATCATCGGAGCAAAAGAACAGGAACAAAATCAGGTTTCCGTCCGTCATCGTGATCGCGGTGACGAGGGCGCTCTTGGTGTCGACGACTTCAGAGAGAAAGTCGTCGCCGAGATTCGCTCACGCAGCTTATGACAGAGAGCCCTGTCCATTCCATTTTCCCCGGCGGCGGCACTCCTCTTGTCAGTACGTCAGTCTATTTTTCCCGTTGCGCCCATGGTTTGGTCGCAGCAAGCCGGATACGTTCCCGTGTTGGGAACATTCCGGTGTGCGATTCACGCACTCATCCAATGGAGGTACCACACCATCGCTAAAAAACCCATGAAACGCCGGCCGCGTGTTGTTAGGACGCGGGTGAACGATAGAATTCGATCCCCCGAAATTCGTGTGATCTATGGAGAGCACAACGTCGTGCTCCCTACACACAAGGCGCTTGCCAAAGCCAAAGAGCTGGGACTCGACCTCGTCGAGATCGCCCCCAATGCACGCCCTCCGGTATGCCGTATCGTTGACTACGGCAAATTCAAGTATGAGCAGTCCAAGCTGAAGAAGTCCGAGAAGCCCAAAAAGCGCGAAAAAGAGGTCAAGTTCCGAGTGAATATCGGCGCGCACGACTACGCGATCAAGCTCACCCATGCCGAGGATTTCCTCGCCCATGGGTTCAAGGTGCGTATCCAGCTCCAGTTCCGCGGTCGCCAGATGGCGCACAAGGAGATCGGCTTCGAGCTGATGGAGCGTGTCCGCGAAGATCTCGCCGGGATGGCGCATGTCGATCTCGAGCCGAAGCTGAGCAATCGTAACATTCTCATGATGGTCTCTCCGCTACCTCCCGAGAAGCAGAAGCGCAGGTTCCGTCGTGATGGCGAAGAGGTCGATCTCACCGAAGCCGATGCGGCGATGGAGGCGGATGACGACGAGTTCGACGATGACGACGAAGATCATGATGACGACGATCATGACGACGACGATCACGACGACGAAGAGGATGACGACGAAGAGGATGACGACGAAGAGGATGACGACGAAGAGGATGACGACGACACCGATGAGTCCGGCGATGAAGCGGACGAAAAGGATGACGACGACAAAAAATCCTGAAGAAGCCAGGCCGCGCGCATGATGCCGCCCACCCCGAAAGTGGGAGGCTGCGCCAGGCTTCTCCTTTTTGACATCGACGGCACGCTCATTGATACCGAGGGTGCCGGTCTGCGGTCTTTTTCCGAGGCGTTTTACCTGGCATTCCCTGAACACAGCGGACAACTCTTCCCCCCGCTCGAACTGGGCGGTGCGACCGATCACGGTCTCATCATGCACCTCTTCGAGCACTTCGGGCTTGAGGATCTACCGCTTCACCGCCGTCGTTTTTTCGAGTCCTACACCGGGAAGCTAGCTGCCTCTCTCGAGCACTTTTCGAAAGAGGGGCGCGGCCGGCTGCTTCCCGGAGTAGTCGATCTACTGGACGCTCTCGCGGGAGACGATGATGTCGCCCTCGCCGTGCTCACCGGAAATACCGAAGCCGGAGCCCGGGTCAAGCTGCGGCACTTCCAAATCGATCACTACTTCTCTGTCGGTGCCTATGGCGACGATCACCATGACCGCAACGAACTCGGGCCGATCGCCCGGGAGCGGGCTCGTCAACAATGCGGGAGAGAGTTCCGCTCCAGCGAGATTGTGGTTATCGGCGATACCCTCCGCGACATTGCCTGTGCCCGTGCCTTCGGCGCGAAAGTCATCGCCGTGGCGACCGGAGCCGCGACCCGCGCCGAGCTGGCGGCGGCATCGCCCGACATCCTTCTCGACGATTTTTCCGATCGGGAAAGAGTTCTCGATGCTTTCCAGTCGGTCTTTTCTTCACCTGCGCCCGCTTAGGCTTTACACTTCGCCCGGAATCTGTTCTCCTTAACACCTTCTTTTCCCTCCTGGAAAACTTCCTCTTATGAAAAACACGATTGTTGCTCTCCTCGTCACGATCCTTTTTGCGGTTCTCGCCAACCTGCTTGTTGGTCTCGGGGTCTTCAACCCGGCTCCCTCGAGCGGCGAAGCGGGGGCCTCTCATGAGTATCAGGTTCTCAATGGCCAGCAGATGGATGCGATCGGCTTCCGAGCCGTGGCGGCGGAAGAGGGGATTGAAGTGAGTGAAGAGGGGGAGATTAATTTTCCTAAGGAGATGGTCGACAAGATCGCCAAGGTCGCGATGCTCCCCCGCACCATCATCGAAGTGGAAAAAGATGGCGGCTGGGAATTTGTCTCGGTCACCGGTGACAACCACTACATCTTCCGTCGGGCCAGGTGACAGACCGTCAAAAGGGCAAAGCCTAACGAATTTCTAAAGGCCGTCGGAAAAACCCGGCGGCTTTTTCTTTTCTCCTGTCCTCTTCCACGGGAAGGGCTATTTTATGCCCATGGCCCACCCGTCACCTGCCAAATTTCCGCCCGCCGTCCGCTGGATCGTCTGGTTTGCGCTCCTCAATGCCATCGGGATCTATCTCGTCCTCCTGCAGTTTCTGGTGAGCGCGGAGTCGATCGCGCCCCTCGAACCGCTCGTCAAAAACGTGCTCATGGGTGCCGGGTTCGCCGGTGCCGTCATCAGCATGGCGATACGGCAGATCGCGAAAAACCAGACCCGCTCCGTCAACGGCGCGCTCGTTCCTCCGGCATGGATCGATCAGGCCTTCATCGTCGCTCTCGCCCTGGCGGAGACACCGGCGATTTTCGGGCTTATTCTCGGCCTGCAGGGCAGTCCGTTTAAGGACTATCTACCGCTCTTTGTGATCTCTTTTGCCGCTTTCTCCCTCTCCGCGCCCGCTTTCTTTTATCCGCGACGCGAAGAGAACTGATCGACGATCGGGAATCGTACCTCAGTAGTTCAGCACCTGCAGTGCTTTCGGGAGGAACTGGCCGTTGCGCCGGATCAGTTCGCCATCGAAGCGGATCTCGCCGCCGCCGTAATCGGGACGCTGGATGTTCACGAGATCCCAGTGCACGGAACTGCGGTTGCCGTTGTCCGCGACCTCGTAGGCCTGGCCGGGAGTGAAGTGGAAGCTGCCCGCGATCTTCTCGTCAAAAAGGATGTCGCGCATCGGCTCTTTGATCTCGGGATTGAATCCGATCGCGAACTCACCGATGTAGCGGGCTCCGGGGTCGGTGTCGAAAATCTTGTTGATCGCCTTCGTGTTGTTTGCCGTCGCTTTCACGATCTTGCCCTGCTTGAATTCGAGTTTCACATTATCAAAGGCGATGCCCTGATAGATCGACGGAGCATTGTAGCTGATGACACCCTCGACAGAGTTCTTCACCGGTGCCGTGAAACATTCGCCGTCCGGGATATTGTGGGATCCGCCGCAGGCGATCCCGGGGATACCGGCGACGCTAAAGCGCAGGTCCGTTCCGGGGCCCATGATGTGGACATCTTTTGCCTCGGTCATCAGCTTACTGAGGGCATCCATCCCTTTCTTCAGCTTGGCATAGTCGAGAAGACAGACGCGAAAGTAAAAATCCTCGAAGGCCTCTGTCGACATACCCGCGCTCTGCGCCATCGAGGGATGGGGCCAGCGCAGCACGCACCAGCGGGTGTTGTTGATCCGTTCGTTGAGGACGGGCCGCATCTTCGACGAGATCATCTGCATGTTCTTCGACGGCACGTCGGAAAGTTCGTTCACATTGTGGCTGCCGCGGATGGCGATGTAGCAGTCCATCGTCTTCATCTGATGCATCGCGTTTTTCGAGACGATGGCATACTGATCCTCGGTCGCCCCCCGGGCCAACTCCCGGGCAATCTTGGCACTGTGAATATTGATGAATGGAGTCGCCTTCACTGCGCGGACCTCGCGGACGAGAGCGATGCCCACTTCCTCGGGCACGTCGAAGAGGTCGATGAGGACGTTTTCACCTTTTTGGGTGGCGGTCGAGTATCTCACCAGTTGGCGGGCCAGTTCATCAATGCGGGGATCATGCATGGCGCTACAGTCAGTGGAAAACCGGATTGTGAAAAGCGGAAAATACGGCGTAGTTGCGAGGATGTCCGACCGGTATCTCTCCACCCTCGAGGAAGTCGCGACCCTGCGGGACGAACTTTCGCGCCGGGGCGAAAAACTCGTTCTCACCAACGGCGTTTTTGATGTTCTTCACGTCGGGCACGTGCGTTATCTCAAAGAAGCAGCCGCCCTCGGCGATGCCCTCGTCGTCGCGATCAACGGCGATGCCTCGGTCCGGGAACTGAAGGGCCCCGGCCGGCCGGTTAACTCCGCCGAAGACCGCGCCGAGATGCTCTGCGCCCTCGAGTGCGTTGATCGTGTCGTCGTTTTTGAAGAGCGCCGTGCCAGCGGAGTGATCGAGGCGATCCGCCCTCACGTCTACACCAAGGGAGGTGATTACACGCCTGACTCCCTCATTGATGAGGAAAAAGCCATCCTCGACCGGCTCGGCGTCGAGATCCGCATCCTCTCCCTCGTTCCCGGGAAATCCACCAGCGCCACCCTTGCCAAGCTCGCCGGAGACAGCGGGGAAAAGACGCCCCGCATCGCCATCCTCGGATCGGGGAAGGGTTCCAATGCCCGCGCGATCATCGAGGCCACCGGCGATGGCCGTCTCGGTGCCGACGTTGCCGTAGTCATGTCGGACGTTCCCGGCTCGGGCATCCTCGAAGTCGCCGAGAGCTGTGGCATCCCCGCGCTTGTCATCGATCCCGGAACCGAAAAAGGCGGCCAGCTCACCGATGCCGCCCTGAAGGAAATGCTCGACCGACTCAAGTCGCTCGGCGTGGACCTCATCGCCTGTGCCGGATTCATGCGCATCCTCCGCGATCCGCTTTTGAGTGCCTTTCCCGGACGCATCCTCAACATTCATCCCTCTCTCCTGCCGCAGTATCCCGGACTCAACGCCGTCCGGCGGGCCCTCGCGGAAGGGGAAAGAGAGACCGGCTGCACCGTGCACCTCGTCGATGTCGGAGTCGATACCGGCAGGATCCTCAAACAGGCGCGTGTCGGGATCCGCGATGGGGATACCGAGGAGAGTTTGACCGCGAGGATCCACGAAGCCGAGCACCGCATTTATGCGGAAGTCATTGCGGAGGTGTTGGGCGTGGGGTGATTGCCGGGTTCGCCTGATGGAGGCATCTGTTGAAGGCGAACGATAGAACTTAAACAATCCAGCCTGAGATGATTCAGTCATTCGCTGATTCCGACACCGAGCAGCTCTTTCGAGAGGAAAAGAATCGGCGGTTCCACTCGTTCGCACGTGTCGCCTTGCGGAAACTGATTCAGATAAACAGGGCGGGTCGTCTTTCAGATCTTTCGGTTCCTCCGGGAAACCGACTGGAGCAGTTGAGCGGCGATCTTGCCGGACTTCACTCCGTCGGAATCAACCGGCAGTGGCGAATCGTTTTTCGCTGGACCGATTTGGGTCCGACAGAGGTTCGAATTACCGACTACCATTGACAAGACCCCTATAACGTCACACGTTACAAAATGACTCCCCCCGTCACTCCCGGAGAGATCCTGCTCGAAGAATATCTCCAGCCCATGGGGATTTCACAGAATGCCATGGCACGGGCGATTGGGGTAGCGCCTCGCGCGATCAACGAGATTGTGCACGGCAAGCGCGCGATCACTCCACAAATGTCGATTCGATTCGGGGCGTTCTTTGGTCAATCGGAAGAGTTCTGGCATGGGATACAAGTGGAATGCGATTTCCGTGCTTTGCGCCGGCAGTCCGAGCACATCACTCGTGACATCCAGACAGCGAAAGCCCTCACGGCGCAACTTCAAGAGCACGTCTGATTATCTCCTCAAGCCAAGGCTAAAGCAGTATACCCAGGATCGAGCCGGTGGCTGCCCTCTTCGTCGAATGTCGAAACGAGTGAAGTCGCTCCCGTCAAATCTCCAGCGCAAAGGTCTCCCCGGCCTTGACCGACTGGACGAACAGAGTCATCAGCTGGATCACTTTCTCCACATCCCCGAAGTCCGCCATCTCGACGATGGAGTGCATGTAACGCAGGGGGAGGGAAATGAGGGCGCAGGGAATGCCGCCGCGGACGTGGTAGATCGAGTCGGTGTCGGTCCCGGTGAAGCGGGAGGAGGACTCGTGCTGCAGGGGGATGCCGTGCGCGCGGGCGAGTTCGATGAGCCGCTCAATCATGAGGGGGTGATTGGCGGTGCCGTGGGTGATCGAGGGGCCGCCGCCGAGAGTGACTTTGCCGTGCTGCTGGTGCTTGATGTCAGGACTGTCGGTCGCGTGAGTCACATCGAGGACGAGGCAGAAGTCGGGCTTGAGGTGGTAGGCGGCCATTGTCGCGCCGTAGCCGCCGATTTCCTCCTGCACCGCGTTGAGAGCAAGGCAGGTAGCAGCCGGCCGGGCCTCCTTTTCGGCGAGGCGACGGGTCACTTCGGAGATGATGAACCCGCCGATGCGGTTGTCGAGAGCGCGGCCCACGATTTGATTTTTGCCAAAGGGGATCGCGCTGTCGGCGTAGACGGCAGGATGCCCGACTCGAATGCCCATTTCCGCGACTTCGGCGGCGCTGGTCGCGCCGATGTCGACGAAGAGCTCGTGCACCTCGGGCGCTTTTTCCCCGTCCTTGCGGTCGCGGATGTGGATCGCAGTGTTGCCGACGATGCCGAGGATCTCGCCTTTGTCGCTGAAGACGGTGAGGCGACGTCCACGGGCGTTGGCCCAGTCCGACCCGCCGATGCGGTCGACGCGGAGAAAGCCATCGTCGCTGATGTATTTCACGATGAATCCGATCTCGTCCGCATGGGCCTCGATCATGAGGCGCGGGGCGTCGGGATCAGTCCCTTTAACGGTGGCCCAGGCATTGCCGTAGGCATCACTCTCGACCGAGTCGGCGAATTCGCGGCAGCGTTTCGCCCAGACCCGCTGCCCCCGGACTTCAAATCCGGTTGGGCTGGGAGTGTTGAGGAGTTCGTAGAGGAAGGTTTCGGCGGCTGGGTCCATGTGGGGAAGGGGTTAAGGGATTGAGGGATTGAGGGGGGGAATGTGATTTTAAATCCTCACTCACTTCTCTTCTTCGTCGCTCTCTTCCTCATTATCCTCGATGTCGTCATCGTCCTCCTCCTCGATGTCGTCGATGATTTCTTCTTCGACCTCGGAAGGATCGGTTTCGGGCAGCGCGGCGACCTCGATCTCGTCTTCATCGTCGTTCACGACGAGGGCGATGTCCTGGATCACTTCTCCGGTTTTGAGGTTCATCAGTTTCACGCCCGAGGCATTTCGTCCGGTGATGCGGATGTCGGCGACGCGGATGCGGACGGACTGGCCGGTGTTGGTCATCAGCATGAGCTCGTCGGTCTCGGCGACGCGGATCGCGGCGGTGACGGGACCGGTTTTTTCGGTAACCCTCATCGTGATGACGCCTTTGCCTCCGCGGCCTTTGGTCGGGTAGTCTTCGAAAGGCGTGCGTTTCCCGAGCCCGTTTGCACTGACGACGAGGAAGTGGGTGGTGTCGTCGACGACCGTGAGGCCCACAAGATAGTCTCCCGGACGAGGACGGATCCCGCGGACACCGGCCGAGCCGCGTCCCATCGGGCGGATCGTGCTCTCGTTGCAGCGGACCGCGTAACCGCGATTCGTGACCATGGAGATGTCGTCGCTGCCGTTGGTGAGAACGACGTGGGTGAGGGAGTTGCCCTCTTCGATGCGGATCGCGATGGTGCCGTCCTTGCGGTAATTGCGGAAGTCGGAGAGTTTCGTCTTCTTGACCTTGCCGGAGCGGGTCGCGAAAAGGACAAACTTGTCTTCGACGAAGGTGGCCGATTTGTCCTCGTTCCCCCGCGCTTCAATGCGCAGGACGGAGGCGATCTTCTCCTCGGGTCTCAGGTTGAGCAGATTCTTGATGGAGCGGCCTTTGGCGGTGCGGCTGCCTTCGGGGAGCTGGTAAACGCGTTCGACGTAGAGACGACCGGTGTCGGTAAAGAACATCAGGTAGTCGTGCGCCGTCGCGGTGAAGAGGTGCTCGACGAAATCGTTCTCGGTGTCTTTGTCGACCGCCTCGCGCGTCTCCATGCCCTTCAGTCCCTTGCCGCCGCGGGCCTGGGTGCGGAACTCGATCGCGGGGGTCCGCTTGATGTAGCCGCGATGGGAAATGGTGATGATGTTGGAGTCGTTCGCGATCAGGTCGACCACGGCGATGTCGCCTTCGTCCATGCCGAAGTCGGTTTTGCGTGGGGTCGCGTAGCGTTCCTTGATGTCGAGCAGTTCGTCCTTGATGATCTGGAGGACACGCTCTTCGCGGGCTAGGATGTCGAGGAGATCGCGGATTTTTTCGAGGAGTTCGTCGTACTCGTTTTTCACCTTGTCGCGCTCGAGGCCGACGAGTTGGTAAAGACGAAGCTCGAGGATGTGATCAACCTGCTTATCGGTGAAGACATACTGACCGGGAATGGTCTTGAGACTCGCCTGGCCGCGGATGAGAATGCCGATGGCCTCGGCCGCTTCGGCGGTGAAGTGGTAGGCTTTGATTTTTTCGCGCGCCTCGTCCCGGGTCTTCGAGTCCCGGATCATGCGGATGAAGTCATCGAGATTGCCCAGCGCAATGAGGAAAGCCTCAAGCTTTTCGGCATGCTCTTCGGCCTTGCCGAGGAGGTAGCGGGTGCGTCGCAGGATGACCTCGCGGCGGTGCTCGATGTAGCAGACCATCGCGTCCTTCAGATTGAGGAGGCGGGGGCGCCGGTGATCGATCGCGAGCATGTTGACCGAGAAGGTCGACTCCAGCGCGGTGTGCTTGTAGAGGTTGTTAAGGACGACCTGCGAGCGCGAGTCGCGCTTGAGATCGACGACGACCCGGGTGTTCTCGTCGGACTCGTCGCGGACGGCGCTGATCTCGGGGATGATCTTTGCGTTGGCGAGTTCGGCGATGCGCTCGACGAGGCGGGCGCGGTTCACCGCATAGGGAATCTCGGTGATGATGATCTGTTCGCGTCCCTTGGCGTCCTCGTAGATCCCGGCACGACCGCGGACCTTGATGCTGCCGCGTCCGGTGCGGGTGTAATCGTAAATCCCGCGATTGCCCAGAATAGTACAACCGGTGGGGAAGTCGGGCCCTTTCACATAGGTGAGGAGCTGCTCGATTGAGATGTCGGGATTGTCGACCGTGGCGCAAATGCCGTCGATGATCTCACCGAGGTTGTGGGGCGGCAGGTTTGTCGCCATGCCGACGGCGATCCCGGTGCCGCCGTTGACGAGCAGGTTGGGGAAGGCGGCGGGAAAAACGACGGGCTCGCGCTGGGTCTCGTCATAGTTGGCGACGAAATCGACGGTGTCTTTCTCCATGTCCGCCATGAGGACATGACCGAGGTGGGTGAGACGGGCCTCGGTGTAACGCATCGCGGCCGGAGGATCGCCTTCGACCGAACCGAAGTTCCCCTGACCGTCGATGAGGGTGTCCCGCATCGTCCAGGGCTGCGCCATGTTGACGAGAGTCGGGTAGATCGTGGCCTCACCGTGGGGGTGGTAGTTACCCGAGGTATCACCGCAAATCTTGGCGCACTTCCGGTAATTCTTTCCGGGGGCCAGATTGAGGTCGTTCATCGCCAGCAGGATGCGTCGCTGCGAGGGCTTCAGTCCATCTCTCACATCGGGCAGAGCCCGGGAGATGATAACGGACATCGAATAATCGAGGAACGAATTCGACATCTCCACAGCCACGCTGATGGGTTCGATGCTGCCGCCGGGGGCGGGAGGGGGTGGGGAAGAAGGGTCAGGAGTCATGGGTCATGGGGCATGAGTCATGGGACATGAGTCATGGGTAAGAAATGAAGTGATGCGTAAAAGTTTTTGTGGCGCGGTTCACAGGTCAAGAAGCTCTCTGCTCACCGATGGAGCGCATGTAGGCGTTTAGTCTTTTGCGCAGAGTAACGAGATCGTTGATGAGGCTCGTGGCGGTTTCGGAAGGAATGAGGTTTCGGTTCTGAGCTTTGGTTAGGAAAGTGATGGATTCCTGGAGAGAGCCCCGGGCATACCGGCAAAAGTTTCTATTATCAGCGTAATGGAAGCGTCCATGGCCCTCGGCGATATTAGCGGCAACGGAGTCAATACATCGAACGAGTTGTTTCCCAAGCGTGTCACGGGCGAAGTAATCCCAACGAACGACCTCTTCCCAAACGGCCTCACCGATGCGCATGGGCTCGCGGTAGATTTCAAGTTCATCGATGTCCATTTACTCATTCTTACCCGTGACTCCTGACCCGTGACCCTTGACGCCTCTTAAATGTCGAGATTGCGGACGCTCAATGCATTGTCTTCAATGAAGCGGCGGCGGGGTTCGACGACGTCGCCCATGAGAATGGTGAAAATACGGTCGGCTTCGACCTGGTTCTCTTCGTCCATTTTTACCCGCAGGAGTTTGCGGCAAGAGGGATCCATCGTCGTGACGAAGAGTTCTTTGGCGTTCATCTCACCGAGACCCTTGAAGCGCTGCACCTGCATGCCGCGGCGACCGATCTGGATGACGGTGTCGAGGATCTGAGTGACTTTGAAGATCGGGTGCACTTTGGCGTGCTCGCTCTCGCCTTCGACGATTTCAAAGATGGGTCTGTCCTCATCTTCGAACTTCTCCATGCTGACCCCTTTTTCACCGAGGGAAATGATGAGTTTGGAGATGGATCGAGCCTCGTGGATTTCGATGAGACGACCGCGGCGGGTCGGGCCTTCG
>JANQVJ010000070.1:3596-45753 GCA_030730365.1 Verrucomicrobiales bacterium | reverse complement strand
CCGCGCTTCACGAGCTCGAGCATCTGACGGCAGAAGAAGGTCAAAAGGAGGGTCCGGATGTGGGATCCATCGACGTCCGCATCGGTCATGATGATGATCTTGTGGTAGCGGACCTTTTCAATTTTAAAGGCCCCTTCCTGATCCCCGTCGCCGATGCCGGCTCCGATCGCGGTGATCATCGTCTGGATTTCCTTGTTCTGGAGCACCTTGTCGAGACGGGCCTTTTCCACGTTGATGAGCTTACCGCGGATCGGCAGGATCGCCTGGGTGCGACGATCGCGGCCCTGCTTGGCGGAGCCACCTGCGGAGTCACCCTCGACGATGTAAAGTTCACTCTCGGCGGGGTCGCGGGACGAGCAGTCGGCCAGCTTGCCGGGGAGCCCGCCGCCGGACATGGCCGACTTGCGCACTGTGTCGCGGGCGCGTCTTGCCGCTTCGCGGGCGCGGGCGGCATTGAGGACCTTCTCGACCATCTTCTTGCCGAGGGCCGGATTCTCTTCGAAAAATTCGGAAAGGCCTTCGTAGACGATGGAGCTGACGACCCCTTCGACCTCGTTGTTGACGAGCTTTTCCTTGGTCTGCGAACTGAAGCGCGGGTTCGGGTGCTTTACCGAGATGACGGCGACGATGCCTTCGCGGCAGTCGTCACCGGTGATGGCGGGGTCTTTGTCCTTGAGGAGTTTGTTCGCCTTCGCGTAGTTGTTGAAGGCCCGCGTGAGGGCGGCGCGGAAGCCCGAGAGGTGGGCGCCGCCGTCGCCGTTCGGGATCGAGTTGGCGAAGCAGAGCACGTTCTCGTGGTAGTCGCCCGTGTATTGCATCACGATGTCGGCGTAGCATTCGTCCTCGGCGGTCTTGCCGTTGTCGTCGATCTCGACCATGCGCTTGCCGCTGAGGCTGACGGGCTTGTCGTGGACGAGTTCCTTGTTCTCACCGAGCTGGCGGACGAATTCGACGATGCCGTCCTCGTAGTAAAATTCCTTTTTCTTCTGCGAATCCTCCCGCTCGTCGATCAGGGCGATGCGCACGCCCGGGTTGAGGAAGGCGAGTTCGCGCATGCGGTTCGCGAGGTAGTCGAAGTTGAAATTGATCCCCGCGGTGAAAATAGTCGTGTCGGGGAAAAAGGAGATCTTCGTCCCGGTGCGGGTCGGATCGGCGAGGTCACCGATGACGGCGAGCTGCTTCGTCGTGACGCCTCGCTCGAAGGCGATGTGGTAGATCTTGCCGTTGCGGTAGACGTCGGCGGTGAACCAGTCGGAGAGGGCGTTGACGCATTTCGCCCCGACCCCGTGGAGACCGCCCGAGAATTTGTAGGCACCCTGACCGAACTTGCCGCCGGCATGGAGGTTTGTCAGGACGAGCTCGACCGCCGGGATCCCGAACTTGGGATGAGTGTCGACGGGAATGCCGCGACCGTTGTCCTCCACCGAGATCGAACCGTCACCGTGGATCGTGATGGTGATTAGCGAACAATGACCGGCGAGATGCTCATCGATCGAGTTGTCGAGCACTTCGAAAACAGTGTGATGGAGACCGCGTTCCGTGGCGGGATCGCCGATATACATCCCGGGGCGTTTGCGGACGGCTTCGAGGCCTTCGAGTTTGTCAATTTGACCGGCATCGTAGTCCCCGGTGGGTTTCGGAGGCGTGTTATCGTGGGCAGCGTCTGACATAGGATCAATCGAGGGTAGGGTGCGAAAATCGCCGGGCGGAAAGGGGCATTCCAAACTCCGCCGGAAAGGGTGAATTTTCGCTTCTTTCAGCTACGCCAGGAACCGCGAAAGATCAACGATTTGCGCTGTAGAGAACCCGAAAAACTCTCCTTTTTTGCCCTTAAAACGACCATTCGGGCAAATCTGGTGAAATCCGACGAATTCGAGGTCGGTTTCGCGCATGAAAGAGGGTCTGGGAGGCAACCTGATCCTGTTCAGTTCGCCTTCAAATAGGCCACCAGATCCGCGACGTCTTGAGCCGTGAGACCTAGTTGGGCGGCGCTCAGCATGAGGGAGCGGGTCATTTTCTTCTTCGCCTCGATCTTATCCCTTGGGATCATCTGGGTGATTCCGCCCATCCCGGTGATGATGGCCGGGTTGCCGTCCTGAATGAGGAGCCCGTGGATGGTCTTGGCGTCTTTCGTGACGAGTTCGGTGCCCTCGAATCCGTGGGAGATATCGGCACTCGGATCGACGATACTGCGGGCGATGACCTCGTGGGTCTGGCCCTTGCCCCAGCCGTCGAGGGCGGGTCCGAACTGCACCCCGACGCCACCCATTTCGTGACACATGATGCAGCGGGCGGAGGTCACCTTGCCGCGCTCGGCATCACCGGTGAGGGTAAGGACACTCGCGACGCTGAGGGCGGACTTTTGCGCCTCGTCCGGCTCCGGGATAAGGACTTCCTGAACGACGACTTTGCCGGGATCGTAGATGCCGCGGGTCTTCAACTCGGTCATCAGATCGTATCCTTTCCAGTCGTTGTTTATCCGATTCATGAGCCACCAGACGGCGTTACTCTTCAGCGGGGTGTCGAGCTGGGCGATGGTGAGCATGGCGGTGGCGGCGCCGCGGGTGTGAATGAAGGCAATCGCATCGAGAGCCTGCTGGCGCTGCTCTTTTCTCAGGATGCCGCTCTGCGCGCGAATCGAGAGATCCTCAACGGCGGAGGGCGGATGGAGGCGCCAGGCGATTCCGGCGAAGGCATCACTCCAGCGGCGCGAATCATCGTCGGCCATGGCGTCTTTGACGGCGGCATAGACTTCGGCTTCCTTCCCCTTCGCTCCCGTTCCGAAGGCTTCAAGGTAGCTGCGGTCTTTTCCGTCGTAGCCTTTGGCGATGGAGACGAGGACTTCTTTGGAGACGTCGAAGGACTCGTTGCGCATCGCGAGGGCGACTTCGCGGCGGACAGAGGAGTTCTCGTCTTCGGCGAGGCCGGCGGCGGCACCGCTGATGTCGAGCCCGGCACGGCGCATCGCGCGGAAGGCAGCGATCTTCATCTCGGGCGAGGTCTGGTCGGTCGGGTAACCGGCGACGCGCGGACCGCTGATTCCGAGCTGGTAGAGAAGGTGGACGGCCCGTCCGCGGATGTAGGGGTTTGTGTCCTGCAGGAGCTCGGCAACGGGGTCGAGGGCGGCGCGTCCGCGAGCCTTGAGGCCTTCGAATCCGATTGCGCGGACATTTACGGCAGGGGATTTGAGTGCCTCGATCTGGCCCTCAACGGTGGTGATGTCGATTTTCGGGACGACGGTTTTGAATCCCTTCGGGGCGATGCGATAGATCGCGCCCGAGCAGGTGCCGTCGAGATCCTGGTGACCGCCGACGCGGGCGTCATACCAGTCCGAAACGTAGAGGGCTCCGTCGGGCCCCACGGCGATATCCGATGGGCGGAAGAGCGTGCGAATCTCATTATTGACGCTGTCATTGCCGCCGAGGAAGTCGGACCCGGCAAATTCCCCGGTCGGGTTGGTCGTCGCAAAATCGCTGCGCTCGAGCTTGAATCCGGCCCCTTCCAGCTCGGGTTGGTAGGAGAAGATAACATTTCTCCCCGGTTCGCAGGCGAGGAAGGTCCCGATCCAGTCAGCGCCGAGGGCTCCGTTTTCGTAGTAGACATTTCCGGTCGGCGAGCCGCCGCCGTAGACATCGCCGGCGGGGGTGATCCCGGGATCTTCCTGTCGCCATTCGGCGACGGGGATGGTCTGGCCGGGGCGTTTGTCGACGCGCCAGCTGCGCTGGCCGTCATTCGAGCAGAAGCCGAAGTTCGCATATTCCATGACCCACGAAACGCGGCAGGCGGGCGGGTCGTCGTTGTCGTTTTGAAAGATGTCGCCAAGCGAGGTGATCGATTGCTCGTAGGAGTTGCGGTAATTGTGACCGATGATTTCGGCATTCGTGCCATCGGGGTTCATCCGCACGGTGAAGCCGCCGACGTAGACGTGACCGTCGTCGCTCGGTTTGCCCGCGAGGACTTCGGGATTGTGGGGGAACTCAAAGGGGCCGATCGGTTTGGGCCGGTAGTCGCCGTAGACGGTGAAGGTCTGCCCCGACTTGTCGGTGAACTGGGCTCCGCAGTTGCCTGAATTGAAATACCATTTCCCATCGGGTCCGACGGTGACGGAGTGGAGCGAGTGATCGTGATTTTGACCGCTGAATCCGGTCAGGAGAATCTCGCGTTTGTCCTTTGCCGGATCGAACTTGAGATCGCGATCGACGTCGGTGTAGACGATGAGATGGGGAGGCTGCGAGACGACGATCTTATTGTCGATCACGGCGACGCCTAGTGGAGCGATGAGGAGGGGCTCCTGCACGAAGGTGTGGCTTGAATCGGCCCGGCCGTCGCCGTCGGTGTCCTGCAGCACAACGATGCGGTCCCCTTCGGGTTGGCGGTCAAAGTTTTTTCGGTAGCGGACGCCTTCGGCAACCCAGATGCGGCCTTCGAGATCGATATCGATGTTGGTGGGATTGAAAAGTTGCGGAGAGTTCGCCCAGAGGGTGACTTCGAGGCCTTCGGGAACAACAAAGAGCCCCTCGGGAACCTGCTCCGCAGGAGCGTCGGGGAAGGCCTTTTTCTCCTGAGCGTCGGAGTTGGTCACGGGAAGAAAAAGCGCGGCGATGAGCGCGCAAGCGGGGAAATGAGAACGAATCATGGCGGGCATAGTAAGAAAGAGGAAACACAGTTTCTGCCATTGAAGTGTGTTTCACAAGCGCCGGTCAAGGCCGGATGACATTTTCAGGAGTCTTCATCAGGGTGCAACCCCGGGAGCGGGTTTTCCGATACGAACTGTTCTCTCAGCTCTCGGGTGCCTCAAGCGAAAGGAGCCGGCGGCATTCCTCGAGCAGCCACTCGGGGTTCATAAAGGGTTCGTAGCCGATCTCCTGCCAGCGGATGTGCCCGCTGCGATCGATTAGAAAGGTGCCGTGGAGCGGCTGTTTCTCGAAGTCGTCGTAGGCGCGGTAGTCTTTGAAGGCGACAAGGGACGCATCCGAGAGAAGGGGGAAGGGGAAGGGCGACGTCGTCTCCCCGTCACCCGCCAGCGTTTCCTTGAGCTCGGCGACAGGGTTCGTGCTGATGGCGACGAGATCGATTCCGGCTTCGTCGTATTTTTTCTGCAGGGGAGCAAAGGCATTGAGCTGCTCCATGCAGTGAAGGCACCCTTTCCCGAGGAAGAAGATGGCCACGACCGGGCGGGTCCGCAGGGTGGAAAGGGTCGTCTCTTTTCCGTTGGCATCGCTCAGAGTAAAGTCGGGCGCGGACGGCGGGCTCCAGCGGAAGGGTCCGAGGGTGTCGAGTGACGGGCGGGGTCCGAGATCCTTCGCCGGCTCCGCAGGCGTCTGCCACTTTTCGGGGAAACCGAACTTTTTCGCGATCGCCGCGAGCGGGGTGAAGATGGCGAGGTCGGCATCGGCGTGACCCGCGACGGTGCGCAGGCTGGTAAAGGCGGCCTTCGCTTTTTCTTTCTCCCCGTTCTCGTGGAGGAGCCGGACCTGCGTGGCGAGGGCGAGGACTTCATTCTTCTCTGACTTCACCGCTTCATCAGCGAGTTTCAGCGCCTCTTTGCCATTGCCGGCACGCTGCCAGAGGGAGGCGTGGCGCCATTTTGCGAGATCCTTGAGTTCAGGGAGCAGGGCGAGTGCCGCTGCTTTATCCGGCTCAGCGGCAGTAAGGTGGCGATAGACAGTGAGTTCCTTCACCGGATTGGCGAGCTCATTGACCGCCTTTTCGAACGTCTTTGCGGCGGCGTCGGATGATTCCTTGATTCCCTTTTCGTCTTTCTTCGCGGCGGTCGCTTTTGCTTTGGCGTCGGCAACGGCTTTGTCCTGCTCGGCCTTCTTGGCGGCGAGACGCTTTTCCAGATCCGCGAGGTGGGCAACGCCCCCGGCATGGTCGCCGCTCTCGAATTTTGCGATGCCGACATAGCGATGAAAATCCATCTCCGTGATGGACTTGCCGTCGGGGGCGAGAAGGGCGGGGCTCTTTTCGGCGACGTCGCCGGAGAGTCGGATGAGTTCCTCCCACTGCTCGAAGCGCACGAGACTGTCGCGGAGCCGCTGGCGTCCGTAATGCCAGCTGCTGCCGTCGGGATCGTAATTCGATTTTTCGCCTTCTTTCTTGAACTTTGCGAGGCGCGGTAGGGAGATCATGTTCAGCGCAAGATCGACCGAACGATCGAGCTGGCCGAGGCTGTTGAAGTTGCGGATGAGCCACTCGTTGTTGTGGGCGAAGTTGTGGATCTGATCAGGGACGATGCGGTAGCGCATCATGTGGGCGTGGTCGACCCGGGCCGAGGCTTCCTGCTGCCAGGCGGCATCAGTGTGGCGATGGAGCTTTGAATAAATGTGTCCGGGCATGTGCCACATGTGGGCGATCCCGGGAGCGGCGGGCCCGCAGTTCGCTGCCGCCTTGAGCGCCTGGACGGCATCTTCCTTGTCCCAGAGATGAATCTGGAAATGGTTCGCTGGGTGGTTCGGTGCCTTTGTCAGGATCTCCTCCGCGAGCAGGTTCATCGCGTAGTAGCTCGAGATGGGGAGCTCCTTGCCGCTGTTGTAAAAGACCTGATGAAGGAGGACCGCCTTCGCCTCGAGATCGTCGGGATGGGCCATGACGATTTTTTCGAGCGAGCGCGTGTAGTCGCGAAGGCGCTTCTTTGCATCCGTCTTGGGATCCTTGAAATAGGCGGCGAGCCCGTCGATCCAGAGCTTTTCGCGGGCGTCGGCTTTATCCTTTCGCTCACCTGCCTCGTCGATGAATTTTTTCCCGCGGGTGTCGTTTTTGAAATTCGCCATCGCCATGCCCCAGTAGGCCATCGCGCAGTCGGGATCGATCGCGGCGACCTGACGGAAGCTCCGCTCCGCCTCGAAGAACCAGTAGCCGTGGAGCTGGCCGACGCCCTGATTGAAAAAGCGCTGCGCCTCCTCCGATGCGGTCGTGACCTTGAAGTCCACCTCGCCCGTCCCCGGAATGAGCACCGCCGCCTGACGCGGGCCTTCATTGAACACCTCTCCGTGGTAGGAATGACCTGCGAGGGGATCGGCCTTCGCCGCGTTGTCCTGTGCCGTGAGGGTGCCGACGAAGAGGAGCGGGAGGAGAAATGTCGTGGGTTTCATGGCGGTTCCTTTCAGCCGATTAGAGCGGCTTGATGAAGATATTCCGGAACTGGACCAGGCTCGAAGCGGGCGACCAGGTGCCGTCGGCTTTTTTGCCGCCGTGATGCTGCAGGGCGATGCGGCCTTTTTCGGGAACCTCGGGGAGGAGAGCCTTTTCGATGATGGTGTGCCCGTTGAGGACGACGGTGAGGCGATCGCCTTTCATCGTGATGATGAAGGTGTTCCACTCGCCGACGGTATTGTCGGCCTTGCGGTTCGGCGTGACCCCGGCGCGGATCTCCTGCGGGAGCGATTCATTGTTGCGGATTCCGTAGACCTCGCCCGATCCGATCGGCCAGCACCAGATATTGAGCTGATACTTCGACATGCCGCGGAGATAGATGCCCGAGTCGGCGTTCGGCATCGGATGGGTGAGGTTTTTCCCGTCGGGACCTTTTACCGTGCTGCCGTCGGGGAGGACGTAGGGCACGTCGTAGAAACCGGTCGTTTCCTTGATGCGCCAATCGATCCGCAGCTCGAAGTCACCATACTCCTCCACCGTCCAGAGGTTCTTGTCCTCTTTCGCCTCGGACTGGGCATCGTAGTCGATGACGCCGTCGAGGACCTTCCAGTGACCGTTATCTCCTTCGGGAACGGTCCAGCTGCCAAGGTCTTTGCCGTTGAAGAGCGACTGATACCCCTCGGGCGCCGGATCGGGCGAGGCCGTGGCGGTTAAAGTGAGGACGGCGAAAGCAGCGAGGAGGAAAAGGGCGGGATTTTTCATCATGGGAGCATTCTAAGGGAAGTCGGTGGGAAAATCCGATCCTTTTCTGAGGCATGTATTCGTACCTGGGAGCGGGTCGGGTGAGATTTCATTTTCTTTTTCGGCCTAAATGACACGACCCGTCCCCAGGGATCTTCCCAACGTTCGTCTCGCGGGGAATCGAAGTCGAGAAGCGTCTGTCGATCCCCTGACCCGATCCTCACGAGGAAAATCGACCTGATCCGTTTGACTCCACCGTATAACCCTGTTGGGTCTGCGGAATGACCCCTTCGCCTTTTCTTGAGACTTTTCCGGCCCTGAGTGCGGTCCCGGGGCTGGTCCATGGATTCACCCTGCGGTCTCCCGGGATTGACGTCCTGACCGACCGTGACGAGGCGCTCGCGAGATTGATGCCCTTTTTTGATGAGCAACTCGCCCTCGCCGGGGTCAGTCGGGAAGCGCTCCTGACCGGGGAGCAGGTCCATGGCAAAGGAGTCAACGGGCTCGACGGAAGCAGTCCGTCCCGCTATCACTTTGACGCCACTGACGGGGTCATGACCAACACCCCGGGGCAGTTCCTCGGGGTCTATGTCGCGGATTGCGGGGCGGTCCTCATCGCCGATCCGGTGCGGCGGGTCTGTGCGGCGGTCCACTCGGGGAGAGTGGGGACGGAACTGGGGATCGTGCCGACGGCGATAAACAGCCTGGGCCAGTTTTACGGATCCGACCCGGCTGACCTCATCGTCCAGATCGCTCCGTGCATCCGCCCGCCGGCGTATGACACGGACTTCGCGGCGATGATCGTGCGGGATTGTGTGAGTGCCGGAGTGCCCGCCGCTCAAGTGACCGACTGCGGCATCTGCACCAGCAGCGACCCCTCACGCTACTACAGCTACCGAGTCGAAAAGGGAAAGACGGGCCGTCATTTTGCGTTTATCGGTTGGGAAAGCATCTGAGAGATTTTTACCTGAATGAGTGACCAATTCCCGGATATGAGTATTGCCTACGAGCTGTTTGCTCCGGCGAAGACAAATCTGTGGTTGCGGGTCCACGGGCAGCGTGAGGATGGCTATCACGAGATCGAAACCCGAATGGTGAAGCTGGACCTTCAGGATCGTATCCGCTTTCAGTGGCGCGACGATGATCATGTCGTGCTGCGATGCTCGGATCCGTCACTTCCGAGAGGGGAGGACAACCTCGTGGTGAAGGCGGTGCGCGCGCTCGAGCGCTACACCAACAAGGTCTTCAGCATCAGCATTGATCTGGAAAAAAACATCCCTTCAGGGGCGGGTCTCGGTGGTGGCAGCAGCGATGCGGCCGCTGTGCTGCGGGCCATCAATGTGATGGGATCGCTCTTTCTGCCCGAGGCCGAACTCGCCGCGATCGGGGCAGAGATCGGATCGGACGTGCCGTTTTTTGTCTATGACCGCACTTGCGACTGCCGCGGACGAGGGGAAATCGTCACGCCCGTGGTCGAAGCTGACGCCCCCGGGTCACTCCCGATTTTCCTCATCAAACCCGGCTTTGAGGTCTCGGCGGGATGGGCCTACCACCAGTATGCCTCCTCGAGCGAATACGATGGCTTCGTCTACGCGACCCAATCCTGCTCGTGGGGGGAAATGGTCAATGATCTCGAGCGACCCGTTTTCGAAAAACACACCGTCCTCGGCGAGATGAAGTCCTGGCTCCTTGCTCAGCCCGAAGTCTCCGCTGCTCTCATGTCCGGCTCGGGCTCGACCATGCTTGCGATCCTGAAACCCGGGATCGATGGCTCTGCTCTCGAGACGCGGGCACTGGAGCGCTATGGCGAAAATAGTTGGACTTTCCTGGGGCAAACTTCGTAATCTTCAGGCAGTGGAAGCCGAATCGGTAAATTCCGGAGAAAGTGTTCGTGTCGATCTGTGGGCATGGTCCGTGCGTCTCTTTAAAACGCGCACCGCCGCCGCCGCCGCGTGCAAGAAGAACCAGCTCCTCATCAATGGCCAGCGGTGCCGCGCTGCGAAACTCGTCCGCATTGGTGACGAGATCAGTATCCGCGGGGGCCTGCTCACGCGAATTTTTGCGGTGAAGGGAATCCTAAAACGACGTGTCGGGGCCAAAGAAGTGCCCGCCTTTCTTACTGATCTCACTCCGGCGGAGGAATACGAGCGGGTCGCCGCTCTCGAAAAATCGGCCCGCGAGTCCACCCCCGTCCGCGAGTCGGGAACGGGACGCCCCACCAAACGCGACCGGCGCGAGCTCGAAGAAATGGGCAACGGCGGCAGCGTCGAGGAGCCAACCTTCGAGGAATTTGTAAAAGCTTTCCTGAAGCGGCGTCCGATTCGGTAGGAGTTCCGTCCCAGGAGTGCGATCAGCGGCAGCTCCAATTCAAGCGCGGGCAGACTCCCAAGAGCGGAAAGAGATGCGTTCGATCGGCGCTAAGAGTTGACCTTTGCCGCATTTCTACGCAGCGTAGCGGAAGAAAAATTCCCATGTCCACACCGGCCTGGGCGGACACGATCCGCCGACTCTATCTCTCCAACGCGGCGAACCAGTTCGTCATTCACGGCAACGTCCAGGACCGGCTCCTCATCGGGGAAGCGGGAGCCCAGAGCGCGGTGATGGGCAATCTCATCGAGTTCCTGACAAAGCAGCAACTCCAGCGTTTTGACCTCGTCCTTAGCTACGAACTCGGGGCGGGGTTGCGGATCGAGTCGGGTGAGGCGTTTTTCAAGCAACTGCGCTTTTCCGATGAACTGCCGAAAGATCCGATGCAGGCGATCGGCTATCTCGACAAGTTCCTGCGCTTCTGCGTCAACCTGCGCCGCCTCGCGCCGGGCTTGCCCGAGGCTTCGGTCCTGGCGGGGCGCAATCACCACATCGCGGTCATCATCAAGTCCGCCGAGCTCATCTTTCCCGTCGCGAAGCAGGTCCGCGATTATCAGCTCAATTCCATGGCCTCGGTCGTGCGCGCCTGGTCGCACGAGAGTTTTTTCCTCGAGCAAAATCTCGCGGTGCTGCTCCTCACTGAGCACCTCAATGATCTCAATCACCTCCTTTCCCAGAACCAGCGCGCCGCCCAGATCGAGATCCCGATGCCTGGCCCGGGCGAGCTGAACGGAGCCTTCCGCTTTTTTGAAAAGGTCTACCCGGCCGCTCTCGCGAATTTCACGGGGAAGCCCGAGTTCCCCGCGACCCGTCTCGCGGGGGCGACGATCAGCTCGATCGAGTCGCTCCTGAAACAGCGTGAGTATGAAAAGTCGGCCTTGCTCGAGGACGATCTTTCGAATCTGAAAAAGTCTCTCGTCGAAAAAGATTCGCAGGATCTCATCGAGTTCCTCGAGCCGACCCGAACTCTCGACGATGTCCACGGCAGCGAGGCGGTGAAAACCTGGATGCGTCAGGACATCGCGCTCTGGCGGCAGGGCGATCTCGGGGCGATGCCGATGGGTTACCTGCTCTGCGGTCCGGTCGGCACGGGCAAGACCTACCTCGTCGAGTGCCTCGCTGGCGAGGCGGGAGTCCCGGTCGTGAAGATGAAAAATTTCCGCGACCGCTGGGTCGGCAGCACCGAGGGCAATCTCGAGAAGATCTTCGGGCTGCTCCATGCGCTGGGGCGGTGCATCGTCTTCATTGACGAGGCCGATCAGGCGCTCGGGAGCCGCGACTCGGGCTCGGGGGATTCGGGGATCTCGGGCCGGGTCTATTCGATGATGGCGAAAGAGATGAGCAACACCGAAAATCGCGGACGCATCCTCTGGATTCTCGCCTCGAGCCGCCCCGATCTCATCGAGGTCGACCTGAAGCGTCCCGGTCGTGTCGACGTAAAGATCCCGCTTTTTCCCGCATCCGATGCGGCCGAGGGATACCTCCTCATCCGCGCTCTCGCGAAAAAGTTCAAACTTGATCTACCGAAGGAGTGCCCGGCGGAGATCGTCGCGCTCATCCCTGCGATGATCACGCCCGGATCCGCCGAGGCCATCGCGGTAAAGGTCTATCGCCAGGTCAGGGCTTCCTCCGTTGATCCCGTCGAGGGCCTGCGCGACTGCCTCGACGAGTATCAGAATCCCATCCCGAGCGAGGTCATGGATTTCCAGATCGGTCTCGCCGTGCGCGAGGCGAGCGACCTCAGCTTTATCCCGGAAGCCTATCGTGTTTCGCGCTGAGGGATTGCAACTCCTCCCCCGACACGGTGTTTTATTCCGGCCATGACTCGTTTCTCTCTGCTCCTGATTTTCGGTCTCCCCTCTCTTGTGGCGGCCGAGGAGGCGGAATTGTCCTACGCCCCGGCCCTGGTCGAGCCGGGTGATTTCTCGGCGCTGCAGGGGCAGTCACCGTTCCTGCGCTCGGTCAATCTCAGTGACTCTCTCATTCTCACCGGGCTCGCGATGGTGAACGACGAACAGGTCGCGACGCTGTTGAACAAAGAGACGAAGGAGACCTATGTCGTCTCGAGCAAGTTGAACTCGCAGGGCTGGAAGATGGTCGAGCTGAAGTCCGATCCCGATCTCGAAAAAGTAGCGGCTAAAGTGGCGATCGAGGGCGGCGAAGTCGTCACGGTGCGTTACGCTGAGTGGCAATTGAAGCCCGGAGAATCGAAGCCCGGCGCCGGCCCCTCGACCGAGCAGGGGCCCGGTCCGGGTCCGGGCGGCATGCGTGGCCCCGGGGGCGGGGACGGAGAGCGGCGCGGACCTCCACCCGAGTTTCGTGAAAAAATGTCGCAGCTCTCGGAGGAACAGCGTCAGGAGATGTTCCGGAAGATGTCCGAGCTCCGCGAGAAGCAGCCCGAGATGTCGCGCGAAGATCGCGGCAAGCTCATGTCCGAAATGATGGACAAGATGCTGCAAAAAAAATGAGCGCACCTCGCGGTGGGCCCATTTTGTTTGAAATATCACTGATCCTGTAACGGACTATTTCTTCTTCTTGTCGGATTTTTTCTTTTTCTTCTCCGATCCCGCGCGGCCGGGAAAGGTGAGCTCGGCGATGCCCGACTTGTCGAGCCCGCCGATGCCGAGACCGACCATGCGGTCATACTGGGCTTTGGCGGCGTCGTTGAGCGGAAGATTGAGCTTCCGGTCTTTGGCGAGACCGGCGGCGATGCCGGAGTCTTTCGCGGCGTGCTCGGCGGAGAACCAGCAGTCGTGCTCGCGGGCGATCATGTCGTCGGCATCAGTCTCGAGGACGCGGGAGTTCGCCCCGGTCTGGGAAAAGACTTCGCAAATCATCTTGAGATCGTGACCGAGCGACTGGGCGAGCCCGAGACCTTCGGCGAGGCCGGCGGTGTTGATGTTCATGACCATGTTGACGAGCGCTTTGACCTCGGCCGCTTTTCCGATCGCACCGATGTGGCGCAGGTTGAGGCTGATGTCTTCGAGGAGCTTTTTGTGCTGCTTGAAGACGGCGTCGTCGGCGCCGATCATGAGATAAAGCTTGCCGGTGCGGGCGTGGCTGATGCTGCTCGCCATGCAGGCTTCGATACAGGTGGCTTTCTTTGTCGCGGCGGCCTTGGCCACCTTTTGCTGGATGCCGGGACTGAGCGTGGCGCAATTCACAAAAGTGCGGCCCTCGGCTCCTTTGAGGAGACTGTCGCCCTTGCTCAGGAAGATGCTCTTCATCGCGTCGTCGTTTGTCACCACCGTGAAGATGATGTCGGCATTTGCGGTCACGTCGGCGAGCTTCCGGCAGGCGGTCGCACCGAGTTCTTTCGCGAGATCGTCCGCTGCTGCCTCATTCACATCGTAAACGGCCGTGACTTTGTATTTGAGATCGTTGAGGTGGCGGGCCATGTTGGCTCCCATGCGGCCGACGCCGACAAATCCGATGCGGGCTTTGGGCGCTGTGGTCCTGGCTGCTTTTTTCTGTGCGGGTTTTTTTGTCATGATCGCTTCCTGTAATGTTGTAAGAGCGCTAAATGTGTAGCCGCTTTGTTTGTCCGCCAAGTGAAAATATGAGGGTGTCATTAGGCCGCTATCGCGGAATCCAGAGTTTTATCGATGCGGGGCGCGGTGTCTGCAGCGTCCTGCGAACCGAGTGGAATTTTCGGATTCATTTCGCGATTTTCGCTTTTATCCTCGCTTCGGGGTTCTTCTTCCACCTCAGCCCGGGGGAATGGCTCGCGATCGTTCTGAGTGCAGGACTCGTCTTCATGGCCGAAGTTTTTAACACAGCTCTTGAGTATCTCGCCGACGCCGTCCATCCCGAGGCGGATCGCGGGATTGGCATGGCCAAAGACGCGGCGGCGGGCGGTGTCCTCATCGCAGCAGTTGCGGCGGCTCTCGTCGGGGCTATCGTCTTCTTACCTAAAGTATGGATGTGGTTGACGAACTGGTGAGTGTGGAGACGGAACCGGCGTGGCTCCGGGGACTCTCCCTTGCCGTCGGGGCGGCGCGGGTATCCACTACGGCGGAGGTCCGGCGCGAGTTCGGGACAGATCGCTGGCACGCCGCGGCCATGCCCGCAGCGGTCGTGCAGGCGACGACTCGTGAAGAAGTGGCGGCGACGCTGCGTTTTGCCAATGATCATGGTATTCCCGTGACGACACGCGGCGCCGGGGTGGGCTACGTTGGCGGCTGTGTGCCCGTCAAAGGCGGAATCCTCCTCTCGGTGCATACGATGAATCGCATCCTCGAGATTAATCCCGCCGACGGCATCGCCGTGGTCGAGCCGGGAGTCATCCTCAATGACCTGCAGGAAGCGGTCCGGGCGCTCGGCTGGTATTACCCGCCCGATCCCGCGAGTCTCAAGGAATGCTCAGTCGGCGGAACCATCGCCACGAACGCGGGCGGCCCGCGCTGCGTGAAGTATGGCGTGACGCGGCATTACATACTTGGCCTCGAGGTCGTCCTCCCCGACGGGCAGGTCCTCGAGACGGGTGGACGCTGTCACAAAAACAAAACCGGTCTCGACCTCATTGGCATGTTTGTCGGATCAGAGGGGCTCCTCGGCGTCATCACCAAAGCGACCCTGCGGCTCATTCCCCATCCCGAGGCGAGGGCGATGCTGACGGCGACCTTTCCCACCTTTGAAATCGCCGCCGAGGCGGTCCAGGCAATCCTGAATGGCGGCTGGCAGCCCTCCGGTCTCGAGATCACCGATGGCTTTACCCTAAAGGCGGCCCGCGATTATCTCGGCCCCGGGATGCTCCCCGACGGAGATGCCCACCTCATCGTCGAGCTCGACGGGCGGCGCGACACGATCCTGCAGGATCTCTCCGCGCTACGCGCTCTCGTCGATTCACTCGGGGCTCTTTCCGTTGAGGAAGCCCGCGACAAGTCCGCCTGTGAGGCGATCTGGAAACTGCGGCGCGAATTTTCCTATTCGCTCCGTGCGACGGGGCTCATCAAGCTGAACGAGGACATCGTCGTGCCGCGCTCGAAGCTCGTCGATCTGGTCCGTTTTGCCCGTCAGCTCGAGGCGGACACCGGCATCCCCGTGGCCTGCTTCGGCCATGCGGGGGATGGAAATATCCACACCAATCTCATGGTGAAAGACTACGAGAGCGATCCCGTCGCCCGCGAAAAGGCCGACGCCGCGCTCGATCTCCTCTTTAACTGGATCATCGCCAACGACGGTCAGATCACCGGCGAACACGGCGTCGGCCTCGCGAAGAAGCGATGGTTCAAAGACGCTGTCGGCCCGGTCTCGGTCGAAGTGCACCGGCGGTTGAAGGAGGCACTGGATCCGAAGGGGATTTTGAATCCCGGGAAATTTTTGGGGTGAGGTGGTTGATCCCCTGAAGCATCAGGTTCACGCGGCCACCTCCCGCTTCATCGCGACGACAGCCAAGTCGTGGGATGTTTGAAGATTCATCCAGAACCGGGCCGACACTCCGAACGTTTCCCCGAGGAGGATAGCCGTCTCGGCGCTGATCGCCCGTTTGCCCCGGACGATCTCGCTGATGCGCATGCGCGGGACCCCCATCCGTTCGGCCAGTGCGGACTGGCTGAGTCCCATCGGTTTCAGAAATTCCTCTTCAAGAATCTCGCCGGGAGTAATGAAGGCGGGCCCGAGTGGAACGCGTTTTGAAGTAGGGTGTGATTTCATGATTTAATGGTAGTCAGTTATTTCAACATCCAGAATTCTGCCATTTTCCCGGCGGAAACAAATCCTCCACTGGTCATTCACTCGGATACTGTGTTGGCCCTTTCGATTACCTTTTAATGCTTCGAGCCTGTTTGCCGGAGGGATTCGGAGATCGTCCAGACTCTCGGCTGCATCCAACATCGCGAGCTTTCGAAGGGAGACCGTGGCGATTGAGTTGAACCGTTTTGATTTTCCCGCTTCCCAAAGCTGGCGGGTCTCTTTGCACCGGAAACTTTCGATCATCCACTTTCTCCATTGTATCGCATTGCGATACAATGGCAAGCCTCTCTTTTGAAGAAAAAGTCCGCCTACTCGAAAGATTTCGTGTTCGAACAAGAAGTATTATCGCGGAACAAAGCCCGGTAACAAAAAACTCCTGAAGGACCGAAATCGCCCTTAGATTTCCCGGCGTCTCCTTAAGCTGATGCTAACAAACCCGGCTTTATCCGGGGATTGAATGCAATTTCGCTCCGCTGAGGCATAAGCGTGTCAAGCTCCCCACCCTTGAAATCCCCGTCGCCCGGCCTTACCCGTTCTTCACTCTCCCATGTCAGACGAAAATCCCCACGACGAACCGGAGGCCGTGGCTCCCGATGAAAAACCCGCGCCGCTGCTCACCTTTGAAGAGTCCCGTGTTCTCGGCTGTCTCCTCGAAAAAGAGGCGACGACGCCGGATCAGTATCCGCTCACTTTCAACAGCCTCTTCTCGGCGTGCAATCAGTCGAGCAACCGCGAGCCGGTGACCGATTTCGGAACCGACACGGTCGAGGGGGCGATGGAAGGGCTGCGCTACAAGAAGCTCTCCATCCTCGTGCACCAGGCCGGCGCCCGTGTCCCCAAGTGCAAGCACACCCTCGAGAACAAATTTCCCTACCTCACGAAAGGCCAGCGGGCGCTTCTCTGTGTCCTGCTCCTGCGCGGGCAGCAGACTGTCGGCGAACTGCGTCAGCGCACCGAGCGACTCCATCCCTTCGCCGACATCGAGCGGGTCCAGGCCGTCCTCGACGAGATGGGTGCCTACTCGCCCGAACCGCTCGTGAAACTCATCCCCGCCGGGGGTGGACGGCGCGCCGCGACCTACGTGCATCTCCTCTGCGGCGATGTCGCGCCTACTCCTGTCACCGCCGTCTCTTCGCGTGCCGAATCGGCCATGCCGGCGGCGACATGGCGGACGGAGATGGAGGAAGATATCGCCTCGCTCCGAGAGCAGGTCCTCGAACTGAAGTCCGAAATGGAAGCGCTCAAGTCCAATCTCGGCGTATGAAAAATTTCGCGATTTTGGGTGTCCTGATTTCCCTGAGCGGAAGTCTCCTCGCGCAGGAGTCCGCCCCGCTCTGGCCTGAGGGGAAAACCCCGTTTGCCCTGCCGATCGACAAAGAGACGGGATCGCCCTCTCTCAAACTCTACCCAAGCAAAGGCGGCGAAGGCCACACCGGTGCCGCTGTCGTCATCTGCCCCGGAGGCGGCTACGGCGGGCTCGCGACCGATCACGAAGGGCACCAGATCGCGGAGTGGTTCAATGCGCAGGGGGTTACCGCCTTTGTCCTGCATTACCGCCTCGGCAGTCAGGGGCATCATTACCCGACCCAACTCGCCGATGTGCAGCGGGCGATCCGCTGGGTGCGGGCCCATGCCGGCGACTACGAGATCGATCCCGCCCGTCTCGCGGTGATGGGATTTTCCGCCGGAGGCCACCTCGCCAGCATGGCCGCGACGCTCTACGATGAAAAAGCCTACGAGGCCTCTGACACGATCGACGAAGTGAGCGCCCGTCCCGATTTTGCGATCCTCTGTTATCCCGTGATCAGCTTTGATCCGGCCGTCATGCATGGCGGCTCGCGGAAAAATCTTCTCGGTCCTGATCGGAACGACGACGAGGCCCTTGCGAAAAAACTCTCTTCCGAGAACAACGTCACCGAAGAGACCCCTCCGACATTTCTTTTTCAGACCGATGCCGATGCGGCGGTGCCGGCTGAAAACGCGACCCGCTTTTACCTCGCGCTGCGGCAGAAAAAAGTCACCGCCGAGTTCCACGTCTACCAAAACGGCGCTCACGGCGTCGGGCTCAATCGCGGCGATCCCGTTCTCGGGACCTGGTCAGGACTGTTGAGCCACTGGCTGCGCGTGAATTTTTTCTTTGCTCCCCGCCAGCCGCAGGCCGCCGTCAGTGGTGAAGTCACTCTCGACGGACAACCCGTCAGCGCCGGCGTGCTCGCCTTTTATCCCGAAGACAGAAACCTGCCCGTCACCGCGGTGCGGGTGCGTCGGGGGAAATTCTCCGCCAAAGACGAGGCCGGTCCCTTCGTCGGAAAAGCGACCGTGAAATTCGAAGGCAGCATCTGGGAAGCCACCGGAGAGGCGGCGGACGAGACGGTCACTCTCGATACGTTGACGCCCGGAGACGGAAAAGCCGTCGAGCTCGTGATCGGGGAAGGCGGAACGCCGATCAAGCTCGACTATCGGTCGCGGTGAGCGGAGTTCTCACTCTTCCTCCACCAGTGCATACTCCTCGAGGATGCTCCGCGAGACGTATTGCAGGGCCGCTTCGGAGGTCGCTTCGAGGACAATGGGGCAGGCGTAGCCAGCGTCGAGGGCTTCTTTCCAGCGTCCCGCGCAAACGCACCAGCGATCGCCGGGCTTGAGTCCGGGGAATCCGTAAAGAGGCATCGGGGTGCTGAGGTCATTGCCGCTCGCCTTGCTGAAGGCGAGGAATTCCTCGTTCACTTCGCAGCAGACCGCGTGGCAGCCGTGGTCCTCGGGGCCCACCTGGCATTTGCCGTCGCGATAGAATCCGGTGAGCGGATCCGTGCTGCAGGGGATGAGGACGCCGCCGAGTACGTTTTTGTTTTCCATGACGCGCCACGTTCGGGCGGGAAAAAGCATTTTCCACCCGTAAATGAGGATGATCTCCGCTTTTCAAAACCTTGTGCAGGAGGGCATCTGTCCCTAAGATTCGCCCCATCGGGCCGACGGCGGTCCTGCTTCTCCGCTCCATGAAACCAACGCTCAAGCTGGGCCTCGCCGCCGCGCTCCTCTGTCTCATCCTCCCGCTCCTCTCGCGCCTTCCCCGGGGGATGGACTGGGTTGCGCAGTATTATCCGGACAAGGGCTACGTGCTCATCGCGATCCTTTTCTTTGGCGGATGCGCTCTCGTCCCCGCCCTCGTTGTGCTGGTGGCCTTTCTCGTGTCGCGGGGGCCGCGCTACTGGCCGGGACTCTTCGCGGCGGTGACAGCGTGGGTAATGCTCATTTATTGGCACCATGACAACGACCTCGCCGCCGATGCGCAGTCGGCGCTGACGCTGATCTTAATCCCGCTCTATGCCGCCGCGATCGCCGCCGTGGCCGCCTTGCTCGGATGGATCGTACAGTTTGTTGCGGGGAAAAATCGCGCGTCCTCCTCGCCGGATACGGTGGCTTAGAAAAGTGGTCACGCTTTTTTCGGCGCAAACTGGGTTCTTGTCTTTGCGGGCGTGAGTTCCTATCTTCCACCCGTGAAAGCCTCTACCTTCTCAACCCTCGTCGTCCTTGCTCTTGGCACCGCCCTTACCCTCGCTCCGCTCGCGGCGCAGGAGAAAGCGGTCGAACGCGACATCGTCATTTACGGTGGCACCTGTGCCGCGGTTATCGCCGCAGTGCGGGCAAAGCAGGGCGGCAAGTCCGTCGTCATCGTCAGTCCCGACAACCATCTCGGGGGTCTCTCCAGCGGCGGGCTCGGCTGGACCGACACGGGGAACAAGGCAGTCATCGGCGGTCTCTCCCGCGACTTTTATCACCGCGTCTGGAAGCAATATCAGAAGCCCGAAAACTGGAAGTTCCAGAAGATGGAGGAATACGGCGGCAAGGGGCAGGGGACGCCCGCGATTGACGGAGACCAGAAGACGATGTGGATCTTCGAACCGAGCATCGCCGAGGCGGTCTTTGAGGAATATGTGAAAGAGTTCGATCTCGAAGTCCACCGCGACGAATGGCTCGACCGGGATAAGGGAGTCGTCGTCAAGGACGGCGCGATCCAGTCCATCACCACGCTCAGCGGCAAAACTTACGCGGGTAAAATCTTTTTCGACACCACCTACGAGGGCGATCTCATCGCCGCTGCCGGAGTCGACTACCACGTCGGACGCGAAGCCAACTCGGTCTACGGCGAGGAATGGAACGGCGTCCAGGTCGGCGTGCTCCATCATCGCCACCACTTCGGTGCGGTCGACAAGCCGATCAGCCCCTACGTCGTCCCCGGCGATCCGGCGAGTGGCGTGCTTCCCCGCATCAGCACGGAGAATCCGGGCGCTAAGGGCGAGGGCGATCATCGCGTCCAGGCCTATTGCTTCCGCATGTGCCTGACCGATCATCCGGAAAACCGCATCCCTTTTCCCAAGCCCGAGGGCTACGATCCGACGCAGTACGAACTGCTCATCCGCATCTTCGAAGCGGGCTGGCGCGAGACCTTCGGGAAGTTTGATCCGATTCCGAATCACAAGACCGACACGAACAACCACGGGCCTTTCAGCACCGACAACATCGGTTACAATTACGATTACCCCGAGGCCTCCTACGAGCGCAGACGCGAGATCATTCAGGAGCACGTCACCTACCAGCAGGGCTGGCTTTACTTCATTGCCAACGATCCCCGCGTCCCCAAAGACGTGCAGGAGGAAATGCGGCGCTGGGGTCTGCCCAGGGACGAGTTCACCGACAACGGCAACTGGTCGCACCAACTCTACATCCGCGAAGCCCGCCGCATGATCGGCGACTTCGTCATGACCGAGAACGAGCTGCGCAAAAAGAAACCCACTCCCGACTCGGTCGGGATGGGATCCTACACGATTGACTCGCACAACACGCAGCGCTACATCACGCCCGAAGGCTACGTCCAGAATGAGGGCGACATCGGCGTGAGCACCCGCGGCCCCTACGAGATCGCCTACGGCTCGCTCGTGCCGAAGAAAGAGCAGTGCACGAATCTGATGGTTCCGGTGTGTGTCTCCAGCACCCACATCGCCTTCGGCTCGATCCGGATGGAGCCCGTCTTCATGATCCTCGCCCACAGCGCCGCGACCGCCGCGGTCATGGCGCTCGATGAGGGCATCGCGGTGCAGGATGTGGATTACGCGAAGCTGCGTGAAAAGCTCCTCGCCGAGGGACAAATCCTCGAGCATGACGAACCTCTCGCCGGCGGCAAAGGCACCGCTCCGCGCGATCTCCCCGGGCTCGTCGTCGATGACGAGAGCGCTCTCCTCACCGGGAACTGGGAGGAAAGCGGAGCCGGTCAGGCCTTTGTCGGATTTGGTTACCGCCACGACGGCAACGCGAACAAAGGCGAGGCCTCGGCTCTTTTTGAAACGAAAATTGAAAAGGCCGGACGCTACACCGTGCGTTTCGCCTACCCGCCGAACAACAACCGCGCTTCCAATGTTCTCGTCGAGGTGGCCCATGCCGGCGGAGTCGAGAAAATCACCGTGAATCAAAAGAAAGCCCCGTCCGAGGGACTCTTCGAGCCGCTCGGGACCTTCGAATTCACTGGAGGCTCGGCCTCGGTAAAAGTGAGCAACGCCGGCACCGACGGACACGTTATTCTCGATGCGGTGCAGTGGGTTCCGGTGGCGGAGTGACATCTGCGTCTTCCAAAAAAGAGCGTAGCGAAGGTGGTGACACCTTCGGGCGGTTTTCATTGAGCTTCATCGCGTCCTTGTCAGAGAGGTGCTTCCCCGTCCAAACTCACTGGATGGAGAGGTCCCTTCGTCGCGCCGCCGTTTTTCTTGTCCTCGTCCTCGCTGGACCCGGACTCTCCGTCAATGCGGCAGACGACGAGCTTCCCGTGATCCGCCGCAGCTTCGCCGAGGTGAACGAACCCGCGCCGCCCTTCACCGGCGGAAAGTTCGAGCCCGCTTCAGGGGAAACGATCGCCTTCCTCGGCGGAACCGATATCGTCGATCTCGATCGCCATCTTTTCCTCGAGAGCGCGTTTCATCTCGCCTGGCCCGATCGCGATCTCCACCTGCGCAACCTTGCGTTGCAGGGCGACACGATCTACTACCAGGCGCGACCGCAGAATTTCTACACCCGCAAAGGTGATCCGCAGCCCGGCAGTATCCCCGATCATCGCGAGCGCACCCGTCCGGGCATCATCGTTCTCGGCTTCGGAAAAATGGATTCGCTCGAGGGAGCGGAGAGTCTGCCGCGCTTCATCGCCGCTTACGAAAAACTGCTCGATGAGCTCGCGCCGCTCACCGGTCGCTTCGTCATCCTCTCGCCGACGCCCTTTTTCCAGAGCGGTCCCGCCGCCGCCGAGGCCGGGAAACGCAACGCCGACCTCGAGCCTTTTGTCACCGCGCTTCGCGAACTTGCCTCCGCTCGCGGGCTTCTCTTTGTCGATCTCTTCACTCCGCTGCGAACTGAGCCCGATGCGACGCTCTCGCCCAACGGCATCCATCTCAACGCGGCCGGTCATCGTGTTTTGGCCGGTCTGGTTGCCGCCCAATTAAAATTTCCGGCAACCATTGAAGCGCCGAACACGCTCGCTCTGAACGCAGCGATCGAGCGCAAAAACCGTCTCTGGCAGCAGTACTACCGCCCCACGAACTGGGCTTTTCTCTTCGGCGACCGCCAGCACGTCCCCGCCTCGCGCGATGTCGAGAAGCGTGAGGAACGCTGGTTCGTCCGCGAGATTGATTCCCTCCCCGGACTCATCGCCGAAGCCGAGGCCGACATCCAACGTTACGCAAAGGAGGCAGCGAAATGAAAAAGACCGTCTTTATCTCTTCCCTTATCGCCGCGTTCGCCTCACTCGCCGGACCGCTTCTCGCGATCAGTCCCGATGCCGCGCCGACCTCCGATCCTTCGCCGGAGGCCGAGCTCGCGACCTTTGTCGTGCATCCGGATTTCGAAGTCACGCTCTTCGCCGACGAGACTCTCGGCATCGCCAATCCTGTCGCGATTCAGTGGGATCATCGCGGCCGTCTCTGGGTCCTCTGCACCCTCGCCTACGCCCAGCTCAAGCCCGGGGAGAGGCCCGATGACAAGCTCTACATTCTCGAAGACACAGACGGCGACGGGAAGGCCGACAAGACGACTCTCTTTGCCGACGGGCTCAACATGCCCATGGGATTCGCCCTCGGCCACAGTGGGGCATGGGTCGCCGAAGACACCGATCTCGTTTTTCTCAAAGACACCGATGGGGACGATCGCTCCGATGAAAAAAGCGTCGTCCTCACCGGATTCGGCACCGGTGACACCCATCAGAATATCAGCAATCTCATCTTCGACGCGGGAGGGTTTCTGTATTTCAGTCAGGGGCTTCACGCCTTTTCCCAAGTTGAGACTCCGTGGGGCGTTTCGCGTGGCGACACCGCCGGATTCTGGCGTTTTGATCCACGCCTGCAACGGCTCGATCCTTTCGGATTCCCCTCGATGACGAGTCAGAATCCCTGCGGAATCGCCCTCGATCGCTGGGGCGCGCTCTTTGTCAAAAGCAACGGGCCGCATCTCTGCTTCGCGACGCCCGGGCTCGTTCCCACGACCCACCCGCGCGAGTTGATGCAGTTCGCCCAGGTCGGGCAGACGCCCGGGAAGAGCATGGGCGGGGACATCGTTCGTTCGGCGCATTTGCCCGACTGGATTCAGAATCACGCGATCATTGCTGGCTACTTCGCCCGCGAGGTTTCGGCGATCCCGCTGGTCGAAGAAGGCGCCGGTTTCAAAGCCTCGCCGCCCGTGCAGTTGATCTACGGAGGGCACGAGAGCTTCCGTCCTGTCGATATCCGTCAGGGTCCCGATGGGGCGATCTACATTGCGGACTGGTTTAATCCCATCATCAATCACTACCAGGTTTCCCTGCGGCATCCTGATCGCGATTACAGCCACGGGCGGATCTGGAAGTTGAGCGCGAAAGGGCGTGATCTCATTGAGCGTCCCGACCTTGCAAAAGCCACTCCCGATGAACTGATCGAACAGCTCCGCTCGCCCGAACGCTGGCCGCGCGAGCAGGCCCGCCGCTTGCTCTCCGATCACGCCGAATCCGCGACCGTGATCGCCGCCCTGCGAACTCGTCTCGTGAAATGGAAAGACGACGACGGCGTCGCCCTTGTCGAAGCGGCCGGTGTCCTCGAGTCGCTCGGGGCCGTCGATGCGGCGCTGCTCGATCAACTTCAGGTCTCGACCGAACCCTTTGTCCGGGCCGTGGCCGCCCGCCTCATCGCTCGGAGTGCCGAAGCGATTCCGGATGCCGATGCCCGACTCGCGAAGCTGCTCTCCGACCCGCATCCTCGCCCGCGTCTCGAGGCGGTCATTGCCTGTGCAAATCGGCCCGAGGTGAACTCCCTGAAGCTCGCCCTGACCTCTCTCGATGCGGGACCCGATCGGTTTATTGACTACTCGCTCAGTCAGGCGGTCTTCGCGCTCGAATCGCACTGGCTCAAGGCACTGCAAGGCGGTTCGCTAAAATTCGAAAAACCGGCCCATCTTGCCTTTGTCCTCGAGACCTACGGAGGAGCAGGCGCCACCGATCTCGCGCGCGCAGCCCTCGCCGGTGATCTCGCTCCGGCGGACCGCAGTCGTCTTCTCGCCGTGCTGGCGCGTCTCGGGAATGCCGACGACATCGCGATGGTTTTTTCCCATGCGGTGAAAGAAGGCGATATCGCTCTTCTCACGATTCTCGGGGAGGGCCGCATGACACCGCGCCCGCCCTTTGACGAGGGGCTGCAACAATTGCTCGCTTCTGAATCGCCGGATCAGCGTCTCGCCGCCTTCCGCCTGGCCGGTCTTTGGAAAGCGGCCGCCCTCGCGCCCGAGGCAAAGCGTGTCGCTCTCGACTCTAGCTCCGCGATACCCCTGCGCGCCGCTGCCATGAACTCGCTCGCCCGGCTCGATGCAAAAGGGGCGACCGCTTCGCTTTCTCCTCTAGTGACGGCGAAAGAGACGCCGCTCGATCTGCGCCGGGCCGCGCTCGAGTCGCTCGCCGCCGCTGATCTTTCTCACGCCGCCGCGACGGTGGCCGGGATGATGGCAGACACGGCGGCAAAAGAGGTGGCGATTTCTCTGCTGCCGTTCCTCCTCGCCTCGGCCGGTGGGCCCGCCGCTCTCGCCGCTGTCTTTGAATCGGGCACCGCACCCGACTCCGCCACGGCGCAGGAGATTCTCAACGCAATGAACCGCCTCGGCCGAACCGATGCGAAGCTGACGCCACTTCTCAATCAGGCGGTCGGACGCCAGAGCGGTGCGCCCGAGTATGATCCCGACCGGGTTGCCTCGGTCGTCAGCGCGATCCGCGAAGGAAAAGGTGACGCCAAGCGCGGAGCCGAGATCTATCGCATGGCCCAACTCGCCTGCGTTGCCTGTCACCAGATCGGCGACGAAGGCGGCGTGATCGGTCCCTCCCTCAACGGAGTCGGGGCCGGGATGCCGCTCGATCAGATCGTCGAATCCATCCTCTGGCCCAACCGTCAGATCAAGGAAGGCTTCCAGGCGGTTGCGTTCACGACAACGGCGGGTGCCGCCATCACCGGCTACGTCGAGCGTGAGAGTGACGACATCGTCTGGTATCGCGACACCGCTACGCCCTGGATCAAACCGCTGGCGAAAAAAGACATCGCCAATCGCGAAGTGATCCCCACTCTCATGCCGCCGCACCTGACCGCCAGCCTGACAGACGAACAATTTCTCGATCTCGTCGCCTACCTCGCCTCGTTGAAAGGCTGAGAAGCCCGCGCCGGGAAAGAAGTGTGGTGAAGAGAGATTCGCTTCTTCAGGCCTCTTTCCTCTTCAACTGCGGGAAGAGGACAACATCGCGGATCGACTCCGCCCCGGTCAGCATCATGATGAGACGGTCGATCCCGATCCCGATCCCGCCGGCGGGCGGCATGCCGTATTCGAGTGCGAGGAGGAAATCCTCGTCGATTTTCTGGATCTCTTCTCCGGCCTGCTCCTCAAGGCGGCGGCGCTGCACGTCGGGATCATTCAGCTCGGAGTAGCCGGGCGAGATTTCGGCTCCGTTGATGATGAGCTCGTAGACATCGACGATGGAGTCATCCTGCGCGTTCTGCTTCGCGAGGGGGACGAGTTCTTTGGAAACGTGGGTGACGAAAACGGGATTGATGGTCTTTTCCTCGACGAGCTTTTCAAAGACCTGCTGCGAGATCTCGTAGTCCTCCATGTCAGCGGAGATCTCGACGCCGAGTTCGCGGCAGCGGGCGCGGCGGCCGTCGAGGGTGAGATCCCACCAGTCAGCCCCGGCGGCACCGGCGACGAGGTCGCGGTAGGGGGCACGCTTCCAGGGACGGGAGAGGTCGATCGTTTTCGTGACATTGCCGTCGACGTCGCGGTGTTCGATCTGGAGACCGCCGCAGTATTTCTCGGCGAGATGGCAAATGAGGTCTTCGACGAGGTCGGCCATCTGCTCGAAGTCGGCGTAGGCCCAGTAGGCCTCGAGCATGGTGAACTCGGGATTGTGGCGACGGCTGATGCCCTCGTTGCGGAAGCTGCGATTGAGCTCGAAGACTTTTTCAAACCCGCCCACGAGGAGGCGCTTGAGGTAGAGCTCGGGCGCGATGCGGAGGAACATGTCCATCCCGAGCGCGTTGTGGTGCGTCTCGAAGGGCTGGGCGGCGGCACCGCCGGGGACATCCTGCAACATCGGGGTCTCGACTTCGAAGAAATCGCGCTCCTGCAGGTAGCGGCGGATCTCGGCGACCATGAGGCAGCGCTTTTTGAAAATCTCGCGCGACCGCTCGTTGGCGATAAGGTCGAGGTAGCGCTGGCGATACTTGATCTGCGGATCGACGATGCCGTGCCACTTTGAGGGCATGGGACGGAGGGACTTCGAGAGCACCGTGATCTCGTTTGCCTTGACCGAGGGCTCGCCGACCTGGGTGGTGAAGGTCTCGCCCGCGACGCCGATCCAGTCACCGATGTCGAGATTTTTGTAGGCGGCCCACTGCTCGTCGCCGATCTGCTTTTGATTCACAAAGATCTGGATGCGGCCGTTGATGTCGGAAATGTCGAGGAAGTTACTCTTCCCCATGTCGCGCAGGGCAGTGATGCGGCCGGCGAGACGTACGACCTCTCCTTCGGTAAAATTGGCGCGGAGCGGACCGGGCGAGTGCGTCGTCGCGTATCCTTTGCCGAAAGGATCAATGCCGAGGCCGCGGAGATTTTCCATCTTTTCACGGCGGACTTTGAGCAGGGCTCCGAGGTCTTCTGCGGGTGGCACTTCTGTTTCGTCTGACATAGGATAAGGTTCTGAAAAAATGGATTGAGGCGAACGGAAGGATGATCGACCCCGCAGAAAAATCAACCGAAGTTCCCCGCGTCGCGGCGGGAGCGCCGTGTTGCGCCTGTCTCGAAGTGGAGCCCGCTCTCGTCCTCGACGGACGCCTCGCCCTTTACCATCGAACGCAACGCTGGCTCGCGGTCGCGGATCTCCACTTCGGGTATGAAATGAGCCGCCGCCGTGCTGGGGGACTCTGGCCGATGTGGGGAATGGAGACGGTGCAGGAGCGGCTGCGTGCGCTTGTGCAGAGTTATGCCCCCGCGACGCTCATCCTCGTCGGCGACATCGTCGACAGTTCCGCCGCGCCCGACGAGGCGATCGTGTGGCTGCACGGGCTCACCGAGCTGGGGGCGGATCTAGTCCTCATCGAGGGCAATCACGACCGTGGCGTGATACGGCGGCATTTTGATTTTGTGAAATCGCATCGGGTCGAGGGCTTCTTTTTCCATCACGGCCATCTCGCCCTGCAGCCCGACGCGATCGGGGCGGGGGAGTCACTCGTCGAGATCACGGGGCACCGGCATCCTTCGTTCCGCTTTCGCGACGGGGCGGGGACGGCGCTGACGCTGCCCTCTTTAGTGATGGAGACGCGTCCCGATTCGCCCATGCGCCACGCCGTGTTGCCCGCCTTTTCCCCCTGGGCCGGAGGCGGCACCTATCAGCCGACCGGATCGATCCGGCAATGGGCGTGCAGCCGTCAGCGGGTCTTCGAGGTGGTATAAACCCGAATTTCCCCGATCACGCCGGGAGACGCCGCCCGACCAAGCAGGGTATGCTTATCGACTCAACCTTATTGAATCTGTCTTTCATGAAAAAATCCGTTCTTCTCGCGCTCGCCCTCTTTATTCATCCGGCCCTGGCGGGACCGACGGTCGTGTATGTTTCGGAGAGCGGGGACAATCGCATCGCCATTTTTACCCTGGACGAAAAAACCGGGGATCTCACCCGGACCGGCGCGATCGACTTGAAGGGATCGCCCGGAAGCCTCGCGATACGTCCCGATCACTCGCGCCTCTATGCGGCGGTGCGCACGACGAGCGAGTTCGCCTCGATCAAGATCGACCCCGCGACGGGGGTGCTCTCGGATGTGGTGATCACGCCGGCGGGGAGCAACTCGGCCTACGTCCATCTCGATAAGACGGGCAACTGGCTGCTCTCGGCATCCTATGGTGAGGGCATCGTCAGCGTGAGCCGGATCACCGACGGCGTCGTCACGGGCGAACCGGTCTCGTCCCTCTTCACGGGGAAAAAGGCGCACTCCATCATGACTGATGCGGCGAATCGTTTCGCCTTTGTCCCGCACGTCGGAGAGCTGAACAAGCTCGAGCAAATGAAGTTCGACGCGGCCACGGGCGTGATCACTCTGAATACGCCGCCGCATCTCGGAGGCGAGGCGGGGGCAGGACCGCGGCACATGGCCTTTCATCCGGGCGGTCGCTGGGCCTACCTCGTCAACGAGCAGGGCCAGAGCGTGACCCGCTGTGTCTACGATGCGGCCACGGGGACGATGACACGGCACGAGACGCTCTCGACGACTCCGCCCGAATGGGACAAGTCGAAGGGCAGCTGCGCCGACATCCATGTGAGCGCGGACGGGCGTTTCCTCTACGCCTCGAATCGCGGGCACGACAGTCTTGCGGTTTTCTCGATTGATTCCGCCACGGGAAAGCTGACTTCGCTCGGGCAGACACCGACAGAGAAAACGCCGCGTTCTTTTGCCCTCATTCCCGGGGGAGAAAACTACATCGTCTCGGCAGGGCAGGGATCCGACACTCTCATCGTCTATCGCCGCGATCCTGACAACGGCACCCTGACGCCCCTGAAAAATTACCCCTGCGGAAAGAGCCCGGCGTGGGTGCTGGGGGTGAAGTTTTGATGGTGGGGTGGTGGTGTGCTTTAATGACGTCAATGATGGGGGGCTTTCGGACAATAAATGTCGCGGCCGCGACATTTATTGTCCGAGTTGAGTGGAATCGGGATCCCCTTGGTCGCGGTCATTCCGTATCACGGTAAGAACGGAAGCTCCCGCGCGCACGCCGGAAGCCGCTGAGTGGCCGAACGGGCACGGATGACTGTGCCCCAGCGCTCGCGTTCATCCCGAGCCATTCGGGCCAGTCCTCCGAAGTTCCAGTCACCGCTACACTTTCCCGGGACAAATTGCCCCTTTGATCCGTTTGCTCAGTGGCCTACGTCACGCTATGGTCGGTCTGAGCTCCTGAATGAACCTCCCGAATCAACTTACCGTTGCGCGCCTCGTCCTGACTTTCGTGTTTGTCGCGCTGCTCTCGATCGATGGCCTGCCCTACGGCGGCACGGCGGCGCTGATTGTCTTTTCGATCGCGGCCTACACGGACTTCCTCGACGGGCATCTCGCACGGAAGCACTCGCTCATCACGAACTTCGGCAAGCTGATGGATCCGCTCGCGGACAAGATTCTGATCTGTGCGGGATTTGTCCTGCTGGCCTGCCTGAACTTCATTCCGGCGTGGATCGTCATTGTGATTCTTTCGCGTGAATTCCTCGTCACCGGTCTGCGGCTCCTCGCCACGGCCGAGGGTGTCGTCCTTGCGGCGGACAGCCTCGGGAAATACAAAACGATTTTTCAGATCGTGACGGTGATCTATTTTCTCCTCATGATCGCGGCGCGCGAGCCGCTCTTTCAGTGGCTGAACCCGGTCTTTGATCTTCCGCTGCTCGGGCCGGCGCGGCTCGGGCTGCTCCTCATCTGGGTCAGTCTCGCGCTCACGTTGATCTCGGGCTTGAGTTATGTCTGGAAGAACCGGAAGCTGCTCAGCGACTGCTGATCCGGGGCGCGGCTCACGTCTTTTTCACTTTCCCTCCTCTTTCCCCCATGTCCCGAAAATGGACTACCGAAATCGCCCTTTTTCTGGGGCTCGGTCTCGCCATGGTGGCTTCGAGTCACTTTCTGCGCGGGGTGCGGAGTCTGCCGCTCTGCGGGTGACGTGGAAACCTCGCCAGATGCGCATTGTTGTCGATATTCCGGGGATCGGGGGATCGCTGCCGGAGAATGAGGGTGTCACGACTTACAATGAGATTCGTTTTCCTCTCCATGGGACTCCCGCCGAAAATCAGGGGATGAGCTGGCGGCTCTGGCAACTGCTTGGCAGCTATCCGCGGATCCATGCCGACCATTTTAATGCGACGCGGGCACCCGGAACGCGGGCGGAACCGGGACAACTTTACCGGGCCGGTGACCTCTACAAGACGTGGCAGCGCGAGGACACAAAAAAGCCGGGAGCAAGTCCCGGCTTTTTGTTGGTGAATGTTTTGACCGCGCCGGATCAGCCTTCGGCCGAGTTTACCGGCTCGATTACCGGTTCGACGGCTTCGTCGGTCTCGCTTTCATCGGCCCCGACAGGGCGGAAGCTGAGATATTTCTCATCCTTCTTGTGCGTGATCTTGACGACGTGACCGGCGGCGATGTCTCCGCGGAGAAGGTGTTCGGCGAGGGGATCCTCAATGTGGCGTTCGACGGCGCGACGCATGGGGCGAGCCCCGTAGTTCGGATCGTAGCCCTGTTCGATGAGGAACTCCTTGGCCTTCTTGTCGAGCTTCAGATGGATGTTCTTCCCGGCGAGGCGCTTCACGACGGTGTTGATCTCAAGATCAACGATCTGGATGAGATTCTCCCGGTCGAGGACGTGGAAGACAATCTTCTCGTCGAGCCGATTGAGGAACTCGGGCTTGAAGGCCTCTTTGGCACGATCCAGAATCTTGTCGCGCATGCTGGCATAGTTTTCATCGCCGCCACCCATCGCACCAAAGCCAAGGTTGACCTGGCGTTTGATGACATCGGCTCCCACGTTCGTGGTCATGATGATGATCGTATTCCGGAAATCGATCTTTCGGCCGAGACTATCGGTGATGATACCTTCTTCCAGGATCTGGAGGAGCAGGTTCATGACGTCTGGGTGCGCTTTTTCGATCTCGTCGAAAAGGACGACAGAGTAAGGGCGGCGTCGGACGGCTTCGGAGAGTTGACCGCCCTCTTCGTAGCCAACATACCCGGGAGGCGAACCGATGAGACGGCTGCTCGTGAATTTCTCCATGTACTCAGACATGTCGATCTGGATGAGCGCCTCTTTGTCACCGAACATGAACTCGGCGAGGTTCCGCGCGAGGTAGGTCTTGCCGACACCGGTGGGGCCGAGGAAGATAAAAGAACCGATGGGGCGACGGGGATCCTTGAGATCGGCGCGGCTGCGGCGCAGGGCCCGCGAGATCGCGATGACGGCTTCGTCCTGACCGATGACACGGCTCTTGAGTTCGTCCTCCATTTTGAGAAGTTTCTCGGTCTCTTTCTCCTCCATGCGCTGGAGGGGGACACCGGTCCACTTCGCGACGACGGTCATGATGTCGTCTTCTTCCACCGTGACGATCTTTTCTTCATTGATCGCACGCCAGCTCGTGAGGATGTCCTCGACTTCCTGACGCTTGTGCTTCTCTTTGTCGCGGAGGGCGGCGGCGTTCTCGAAATCCTGATTTTTGATCGCTGCTTCCTTCTCGCCCACAATGGCTTCGATCTCGGCTTCGAGACCTTTGATCTCGGGCGGGCGGGTCATTGAGGCGATGCGCGAACGTGCCCCGGCTTCGTCGAGAATGTCGATGGCCTTGTCGGGCAGGAAACGCCCCGTGAGATAACGAGCGGAGAGCCTCACGCAAGCCTCGATTGCTTCGTTGGTGTAATGGGCCTTATGGTGGGCTTCATACCTTGAGCGCAGGCCATGGAGGATGAGGATGGCGTCTTCGACATTTGGCTCTTCCACTTTGACCTGCTGGAAGCGGCGCTCGAGGGCGGCGTCTTTCTCGATGAACTTGCGATACTCGTTCATCGTCGTCGCGCCGATGCACTGGAGTTCGCCGCGGCTGAGGGCGGGCTTAATGATGTTCGAGGCGTCCATGGCCCCTTCGGCCGATCCGGCCCCGACGATGGTGTGGAGCTCGTCAATGAAGAGGATAACGTTGCGTGATCGTTTGATCTCGTCCATGACCGCTTTGATGCGCTCTTCGAACTGGCCGCGATACTTCGTTCCGGCGACCATGAGGGCGAGGTCGAGAGTGATGACCTTTTTGTCGCGGAGCAGCTCGGGGACATTGCCCGAGGCAATCTCCTGCGCGAGTCCCTCAGCGATGGCGGTCTTGCCGACGCCGGCTTCCCCGATAAGGACGGGGTTGTTCTTGGTGCGGCGGCAGAGGATCTGGATGACACGCTCGATTTCGCTGCTGCGACCGATCACAGGATCGAGTTCAGCGGCGTGGGCGAGCTCGGTGAGGTCGCGACCAAAGGCCTTGAGGGCCGGAGTCTTGCCTTCCTTGCGGCCGGCGGTGCCCGGATCTTCGAATTCGTTGTCGTCGTCTTCGACGCTGTTGCCCGAGAAATTCGGATCGAGTTCCCGAAGGATTTCATTGCGCGTGCGCTCGATATCGACCTCGAGATTTTTGAGGACGCGGGCAGCCACACCGTCGCCTTCGCGGAGCAGTCCGAGGAGGATGTGCTCGGTCCCGACGTAGCTGTGATTGAGCGCCTTGGCTTCTTTTCCGGCGAGGGCGAGGACCTTTTTCACCCGGGGAGTGTAGGGGATATTGCCGACCATCTTCGTCTCCGGACCATTCCCTACCTGCTTCTCGACTTCTAGGCGCACGGTATCAAGGTCCAGGTTCATCTTCTGGAGGACATTGACGGCGACGCCCTGTCCCAGTTTGATGAGGCCGAGGAGAAGGTGCTCCGTCCCGACGTAGTTGTGGTTGAACCGGTCCGCCTCTTTTCTAGCGAGGGCGAGAACTTGCTGAGCTCTGGGGGTAAAATTATTCATCGTCGTTGTCCCTTTCGGTCAATATAGTAGTAAAATCAGGAGGCGTCAGGCCATTTAAGCTAGAACGAATAATGTCGGCACGCAAAATGTCCCTTTCCTCCGGTGAAAGTTTACGTTTCGCGGAGATTTGGAGGTGAGCGGGTTGGATTTCGGTAAGCAGGACGGTAATCGCCTCGCGCTCTTCTTCGGGAATAAAGCCGAGGTCGCAGCCCAGGCGGATCATGGAAAGATGGTTCAGGGCCTCTTTCGACGAAATAATGTGCGCAAACTTAAGGACGGCGTAAGCACGGCCGATCTGATCCTGCATCATTGTGGGCCGGTCCTCGAGGATTTTCATCCGAGCATTTTTTTCATTCGCGATGAGCTGCGAGATGACACGATCGAGGTGGGCGATGATTTCCTCTTCCTTCGTCCCCAGGGTGTTCTGGTTCGAGATCTGGAAAAGATTGGCGAGAGCCTCGGTGCCTTCTCCGTAGAGACCGCGGACGGCGAGACCGATTTTGTTGGCCCCCGCGATGGTCTGGCTGATTTGCTCGCTGAGGACGAGACCGGGCAGGTGTAACATCGCCGAGGCGCGCATCCCTGTCCCGAGATTGGTCGGGCAGGCGGTGAGGTAGCCATACTGGTGATCAAAGGCGTAGGGCAGCTCGCTCTCGAGCTGGGTGTCGATCTGATCGAGGGCGCGGAAGGCCGAGAGAAGTTGCAGACCGGGACGGATCGCCTGCATACGGAGGTGGTCCTCCTCGTTGATCATGACACTGATGGTCTGCTTGCGATTCATCACGGTGCCGCAGCCGCGGCCTTTGGCGGCGTGTTCGCGGGAGATGAGGTGGCGCTCGACGAGGACCTGTTTCTCGATCGCGGTGAGTTTCGTCATCTCTTCGGAAAAAGAGTCCTTCATCTCTGAAAGCTCTTCAAGCGCCGGTCTGACCGCGTCCATGACGAGGTGCCTGTCCTCTTTTCGCGCCCAGCCGGGGAAGGGGTGGCCGACGAGATTGCGGGCGAGGCGGACCCGGCTCGTCATGACGATGTCGCTCTCGGGACCGGGGGTCCGCATCCATTCGGCAGGTTTCTTCAGGAGGGTTGAGAAGCGCATTGTCGCAAACAGCGTCGGTATTAATAGCACCCCGGGTGCCACTTGGTTGAAAGAAGTTAAGGATTACGATTCACTGAGCTGGGTTTCCAACTGCGAGATGGCATCCCGGAGACGGGCGGCTTCCTCATAGTCCTCGTCCTCGACGGATTTAGACAGCGCCTGCTTGAGATCGCTCAATTTGTCGAAGCGAGTTGGTTCGGGCAGTGCGGCGGGCAGGTTGGCTTCAGCGAGAGCGGGAAGGTCGGGGAAGGTCGAGGGGACTTTGCCGACGTGCTGAGTGTGCTTGTGCATCGCCTCGAGGAGCCCGTCGAGCCCCTCGTCGAAGACATGGTAGCAGTCAGCGCAGCCGAAGCGGCCGGTCTTTTTGAAATCACTTTGCGAGAAACCGCAACTGCTGCAGACGAGGTCGTCTTTGCTCATGGCGTGGTCCACCGAGGTCTGCTGGCCCATGCCTTCGAGCATGTCGGCGAGGGCAAAACCGGTCGGATCGGTCACCCCCTTGTCGTCAGCGCAGCACTTGCAGAGGTTTACTTTCTGCAACGTTCCCTCAACCATCTGGCTGAAGAAGATCGTTGCTTTTTCGGTCTGACAGAGGTCGCAGTTCATTGGGTTCCCGAAGGGCGCTGAATCCGTGGAGTGATCGGCTACACAACACCGGGAATAGGTTACGACGGAAAATCAGTTTAGTAAATCGGGGTACCTGTGGTTTGCACGAGATTACGGAAGGCGGCGATGAGCTGCTTCGTGATCGGACCGGGACCTCCCTCGCCGATGATTCGCTTGTCGTATTCGGCCACGGGAACAACCTCGGCGGCCGTTCCGGTGAGGAAAACCTCGTCCGCGGTGTAAAGGTCGTAGCGGCTCATTTCAATCTCGTGGAGCTCGAATCCCGCCTCGGCGGCGAGTTCCATGACCACTTTGCGCGTGATCCCGTAAAGCGAGCCTGAACCGACCGTGGGAGTGTAAATGACCCCGTTTTTGACGACAAAGATGTTGTCTCCGGTGCATTCGGCGACGTAGCCGGCAGGATTGAGCATCACGCCTTCCTCCGCTCCGGCAGCCATGGCCTCAATTTTGGCCATGATGTTGCTGAGGTAGTTCAGCGACTTCACCGCCGGGGAGAGTGAGTCGTGGGACGGGCGTCGCGTGCCACAGGTTGCCATGATGAGGCCTTTTTCATATTTCTCGGCCGGATAGAGCGAGATCGTCGAGGCGATCACGATGATCGACGCCTGTTTGCAGAGATAGGGGCTCAGCCCGAGCGAGCCGACCCCGCGGGTCACGACGAGGCGGATGTAGCCGTCGTGGAGGTCGTTTTTGCGTATCGTCGCGAGGGTCATCTCGCAGACTTCGGCCCGGGTCGCGGGGATGGTGAGGTGAATGGCCTTTGCCGAGTCGAAAAGACGGTCGATGTGTTGTTCGAGGCGGAAGACCCGGCCATTGTAAAAGCGTATCCCCTCAAAAACGCCGTCTCCATAGAGCAGGCCGTGGTCGAAGACAGAGATCTTCGCGTCCGCCTGCGGATGGAATTTCCCGTCGATGTAGATTTGGAGAGGTTCAGCGCTCATAGGGGTCGGGTCAAAAGTCGGGAAACTTGCGCGAAGGAGTCGGGAAAGCAAGCGATTCGGGCGGGCCGGTATCACCCGAAGAACCGCTCCACCTTCTTCATGGCGTGGAGGAAGGTCTCGACGTCGGCGTGGTTGTTGTAAAAGGAGAAGGAGGCCCTTGCGGTGGCGGGGACTTTCAGATAATGCATGAGCGGCTGGGCGCAGTGGTGTCCGACGCGGATCGCGACCCCTTCGGTGTCGAGGATAGTCCCGACATCGTGCGGATGGGCGGCGGCATAGAGGAAGGAGACGATCGCGACTTTTCCCGGTGCCTTCCCAAAGACACGGATGCCCGGGATTTTTTCCAATTCTGTCGTGGCATGCGCCGCGAGGGCATTCTCGTGAGCGTGCGCGGCGGGCCAGTCTATCGTGTCCATGTAACGAAAGGCCTCGGCGAGCCCGATCGCGCCCGAGATGTTCGGCGTGCCGGCTTCGAAGCGCTCGGGCACCTCGCGAAAAGTGGTGCCGGCGATCGAGACCTGTTCGATCATGTCGCCGCCGGTCTGATAGGGCGGGGCGGCGTTGAGGAAATCCTTCGGACCATAGAGGACGCCGACGCCGTCGGGGGCGTAGACCTTGTGGCCGGAAAACACGTAAAAGTCACCCCCGACCGCACCGAGATCGACCGGGCCGTGTGGCAGTGCCTGGGCTCCATCGACGAGGGTGAAGGCCCCGCGCTCGCGCGCAAACCTTGTCATTTCGCTGACCGGATTCCGTGTCCCGAGGACGTTCGAGACGTGAGTAAAGGCGGCGACTTTGGTCCTTTCGTTGAAGAGTGACTTCCACTCTTCGAGATCGAGCTCGCCGTTTTCGCGCAGACCGGCGAAGTGCAGGGTTAGGCCACGCTCTTTGGCGAGGACCTGCCAGGGCACGAAGTTTGCATGATGCTCCATCACCGTGAGGACGATCTCGTCGCCCTCGTGCAGGAGCGGGGCGAGGGAGTGGGTCACGAGATTGATCGCCTCGGTCGCTCCTCGCACGAAGATCAGTTCGTGACTGGAGGGGACGTGGAGGACTTCTCTGAGATACTCCCGCGCGCCCTCGTAGGCATCGGTCGCCTCGCGGCTGAGGTAGTGGACGCCCCGGTGGATGTTTGCATTTTCGAGAGAGAAAAAGCGGGTCATCGAGTCGATCACAGACTGCGGCTTCTGCGTCGTGGCCCCGTTGTCGAGGTAGACGAGGGGCTTGCCCTGGATCTCGCGGGAGAGAATGGGAAAATCGGCACGGACAGTTTCTGGATCAAAAGCGGGCATCAGGAGAGTATACGCTGCAAATTGGGGTGGAATCCGTTTCTTGCAAGGGAACGATAAGGAGACGGGTCCCGGGTATTTTGTCGATTAATAACTGGTCGTGCCTCGATTGAGGTGGTAAACTGTTTCTGTTATTGAGGCGTAACCGTCTCAGGAAACCTGATGAGCATCTACCGGAACATCGTGGCGGGTGATGGCAGCGATCGTGATCGCCAGCCCGCTCTGCTGTTGTAACGTCCGGGCAGCGGCACAAGAGGACGTGCCTGGAGTTTCCTGTTGTTCGCAGGATGCCAAGACGAATCAAAGTTGTCCCGGAGGCCAGTCCTGCCCTGACTGCCGTGCTGGGGACCCGCTTCTCGCCGAGGTGGGAAAAGCGGTGTCGCTCAAGGTCGATCTGCCCGAATTGGCTCCACTTTCACTATTTGCGGTCGTCCCCGTTCTTTCCAGGGAGATGATTGCCCCTCTTCCGGCTTCGGATTTCCCCGATCCCGGCCCGCCCGGTTGGAGACTTGTCCTCCACCAGGCTTTCCTCATTTGATGCGCTGCGAGCGGCCCTTCGCCGCTCCCGATAGTGACGCACCCCACGCCGTGGCTGCGTCCATCCATTTTCCCGGTGCCGTCGTGCTCCGGAATATCCCATCGCCCCCTTACTTCAGTAATGAAAAATTTCTTCCTCCTTACAATCCCGCTTTTCTTTTTCCCCGCATCTCTCTCCGCCGCGAAAGTCGAGTATGACCTCGAGATCGCGGAGACACGCTGGTCGCCCGACAGCGAACTGCGTTCCGTTCGGGCGCTCACGATCAACGGCACTATTCCCGGCCCTACCCTCCGATTTCGCGTAGGCGATGTCGCGGTGATTCGAGTCCATAATCGTCTCAAAAGCGATGAAACCTCGATCCACTGGCACGGGCTCCTCGTGCCGAACGCACAGGATGGCGTCCCCTACGTGACCACGCCGCCGATTCAGCTGGGGACGACGCACACGTTTGAATTTCCGCTGAAACACGCCGGCACCTACTGGTATCACAGCCACACCGGCCTGCAGGAGCAGAGTGGGATCTACGGTTCCATCGTCGTGGAACCCCGCGGCGGAGTCACTGAGGCGGTGGACCGCGATGAGGTGATCGTGCTCTCCGACTGGATCCTCGAGCGCCCGGAGGAAGTCATGCGCACGCTCATGAGCGGCAACGAATGGTATGAGTTTAAAAAAGAATCGATCCAGAGTGTCGCGGGAGCAATCCGGGCGGGTGAACTCGATTCCTTCATCGATCGTGAAAAATCTCGCATGCCCGCGATGGACATTTCGGACGTGGCCTACGACGCCTTTCTCGCGAACGGGAAGAGAGCCTTTGACGCGGAGGTGAAAAACGGCGAGACAGTGCGGCTGCGATTTATCAACGCGGGCGCCTCATCCTACTTCTATCTCCAATCGGCCGCCGGGCCGCTGCAAATCGTCGCGGCGGATGGACCTTCGGTGAAACCGATCCTGGTAAACCGGCTCCTCGTGGGCATGGCCGAGACCTATGACGTCCACGTGACCGTGCCGCCAAAGGGGAGATGGGAAGTGCGGGCAACGGCGCAGGATGGATCGGGGCACGCCTCGGTGTGGCTGGGGTCGGGCGAGGAACATCCCGCCCCCTCGATTCCACGTCCGAATCTCTACAACATGGACGATCATCTCCTCGCGGCTCTGGAGGATGACGATGCGGTCATCCCCGCAAGCGACGCCGCGGCACTTGCCGCCGAACCGGAGCGGCCCCTCCCGCCATATGCAAGGCTGCGCGCGACGTCCTCGACGCGACTCGATGCTTCCCTCCCGAGGCGCGCCATACCACTCCGGCTCACCGGGGACATGGAGCGATATATCTGGTCCTTCAACGGCAAGACCATGGCCAAGGACGGCGTCATCAAAATCAAACGCGGCGAAGTCCTGCGTCTCGAGTTCATCAACGACACGATGATGCACCATCCGCTCCATCTCCACGGGCACTTTTTCCGTGTCCTCGACGACCGTGAACTCGCCGACGCACCGCTGAAGCACACCATTGACCTGCCGCCCATGGGTAAGCGAACGGTCGAGTTCGAGGCGAACGAGAGCGGTGACTGGCTCTTCCACTGTCATCTGCTCTATCACATGCACATGGGGATGGCCCGCGTCTTTTCCTACGAGGAGCAGGGTCCCGACCATATGCCTGACTTCGGCGAGCACGACGAAGATCCCTTTTACTTCATGGCCGCGGGATCCTTCCAGACGCACATGAGCATGGGCATGGCGAGCTTCATGAATTCGCGCAACGACTTCTACACGATGTGGGACCTCGGTTGGCACGACTTTGATTTCGAGCACGTTCACTACGAGATCGATCTCGGGTGGAAACGTTATTTTAATCCGAATTTCTCCACTGTCCTCGGCGCCCGTCTCACGAACGGGCACGATGCGGTCGATCGCGCCTTCGGCGGGGTGGAATACCGTCTCCCCTATCTTGTCGACAGCTTTGCCCAGGTCGACAGCGAGGGGGACGTCCGCCTCGGGCTTGGGAAGTCGCTCCGTCTTACGGACAGGCTCTCGGTCTTCGGGGAGATCGAGTATGACACCGGGAGTGAATGGGAGTGGTCCACCGGGCTCGAATACCTGCTCACCAAACAATTTTCCCTGATCTCTGAATACCACTCGGATCACGGAATCGGCGGAGGCGTCAGCTTTCGCTTCTAACCAACACAAAAAAGTAAAACAAATATGAAAGCAATCCTAACACTCGTCGCCCTCTCGGCACTCCTCCTCACGACGGCCTTCGCCGCCAAGCCCTACCCGCTCGATTACTGCCTCGTCACCGACAACGAACTCGGCTCGATGGGCAAAGTGATCACAAAGGTCTACGGCGACCAGCAGATCAAATTCTGTTGCAAGCCATGCGTCGCCAAGTTCGAGAAAAATCCTAAAAAATACCTCGCCAAGCTTCCATGAAGCACAGCGGGGGCAGGGAAGAACAAAAGAAAAAGCCATGAAATAACTGCGTAATTTCGTCATCATCGTCGCTTCGAGCGCGACCCTTTTCACCATGACCTCCTGCGTCATCACCAGTGGCGGCGGCAGTTCCTGCGCGAAAGCGAGCTGCTGTTGCAGGGGCGGCAAAGAGGCCTGCGCCAATCCCGGAAGCGGATCGTGCTGCAAGTCCTGCAAGTCCTGCAAGTCCTGCAAACACTGCTCGCGTTGACCGCGTCGGAGGGGGTGGGCCCCTCTCAAGGGAGCCCGTCCCTTCCCTCCAGTTCGAGCTTGTATGCCTATCGAAGTCCTTCCGATCTGCCGCTCAAGCGCTGCTCCGAAGTAATGATCATGATCTTGAAAATGAACCCGGGTTGCTTTCCGACGGCCACGAGTTCGATTTCTCCCGCAATTACCCTCGCGCTCTTCCGTTAGGCCGGCTTCAAGATCCGCAATGAGGCCGTGTGGAATCGTCGCGGAGGGAGAGGGAGAGTGAGAGGAATCGTCATTTTCCCGCAAGAATTGGTTGCCGGGACACCCTCGTCCCGTCTAGTTTCCTGTCTTTGCGAACCATGCCAATCGAATTAGTCAGCATCACCGGTCGGGCCGAAAACGGGAAAAGTCGGCCTTTTTTCTGTGAGGCGGCCGACGGGCACTTCTACTTCGTGAAAAAGGACAATGTCAGCCATGATGAACTCGTCACGGACTACCTCATCAGTCGCCTTGCCGAAGAGTGCGGGCTCCCTGTTGCCCCGGTCAGGCTGGTCAATATCCCAAAGGAACTCGCCGCCCATACCCTCGTGGAAAAAGCGGAGACCTTCCTGCCTGGCGTGGCCTTCGGTTCGCAGCGCATCTCCTTCGCCGACGAGATCCGCTCGGCTCATTTGCGCAGCATTGACGAGGAGACGAAGATCCGCTGCCTCTGTTTTGACTGGTGGGTGCGCAATCCTGACCGGTGCCTCGACATGGCGGGCGGCGATCCCAATGTGCTGTGGGATCCCGTCCTGCAGAACATTTTTCTGATCGATCACGATGAGTGCCTCGGCCCGGCCTTTGATCCGGACGCGTTCAAGCGTGAACATGTCTTCCGGGATGTGCGGCCCTTCATCGAAAAAGCGTTTTTCAAAAAATGGCGGACCCGCTTCGAGTCGGCCATTTACAATCTCGACAAGATCTGGGACGAGATGCCTGCCGAGTGGACAAAAGGTCCCGGCAGGAAATCGCTGATTTCTTTCAACCGGCAGGATGTCGCCGCCCGCCTCATCAAACCAAAGCTCGCGCCTGACGGCATCCTTTCCACCTGAGATATTCCGCCCGGATCATGAACCTTATTCTGAACTACGCCGCGATCGGCTTCCGGCCTTACCCCGAACTGGGCGAGTTCGTCAATGTCGGCATCGTTGCGGTGGAGGCAAAGAGCCGCTACCTTAGCTACAAGCTGATTGCCCCGCAGCGCACGAAGCGTGTCCGTGTCTGTTTTCCCGAGCTCGATCTCAGTCTCTACCGCAGCGGCTTGCGCCGCCTCGAGAGCGAGCTGTCCGCCCTCTCCATCGAGACCAATCTGTGGACCGACGATGCCCGTCAGGTCGCGAAGAATCATCCCTCTCAGATCGATCTTTTTGCTGGGGCCGAGGAGGGGAATCTCTTCGAGCGGCTCACCGCATCGCAGGGCTCGCCCTTTTTCTACGCCTCGCGCGGGACCCGTCTCTGTGACGACATGGAGCTGGCCATCGCCAGTCTCTACGACCGCTATGTCGAGCATCGCCACCTCATGCAGGCGGACTACGAGGAAAAGCAGCTCACCCGTGATCTGCGTCGTCTCTTCCAGGCCAATCGTCTCGGGCGCCTCTACCGCGAGGCACCGTGGGTGGGGACCGATGCCTATCACGTAGGCATCCCGCTGGTCTACACGCCGAAGGGATCCGAGATTCCGGAAAAGGCGATCAAGCCCCTCAATCTGGATCGTCCCACCCCGACGCCTATCTATACCTATGGCGACGAGTGGATCGCCAAGGTAAACCGGCTCAGGCGGGTTGGCTGTCTCCCGGAGAATTTCCTCTTTGTCGTGAAAAAACCCGCGGAAGGCGAGGGCCGTGTCGCGGCGGAGGATATCTGCGAAGGGCTCGCCCGGGAAGGCGTCCAGGTCGCCGACTTTGAGGATACTGAGGCGATTCTTGCCTTTGCGCGGATGGAAGAGCAGCGCGAGCTGAAGCTCACGAGCTGAAGC
>JANQVJ010000070.1:0-3496 GCA_030730365.1 Verrucomicrobiales bacterium | reverse complement strand
CGAGCTGAAGCTCACGAGCTGAAGCACTATTTCGCAAAACGGTCGAGCAGCTCCAGCTCGAGCCGCGCGTTCCGCTGAAACAGGATGGACTCGCGCGTCGTGCGGGAGCGGTCGTGAGCGCCGTATTCGACGTCGATACTCACGAGCATGGGCTGCACCTCGAGCCGGGTGATGCGGAAAACGGGCTCGACTTTGGATCGGAAAAAGCAGTGCAGCGGCACATCGGCGTGGGCCGCGTTCCAGAGGATCTGGGCGGGGGGGAATCCGTCGATCTCACCGAGCGCGCCGAGGATTTCCCGGACACGGGGCGAGCCGTGTTTCGAGGTGAGGCGTCGTGCCGCCGCAAAATTCCGGAGCCGCTCGAGATAGGATGACTTCGGATTCTTTTTCTCCTCCACCATCTCTGCAATGAGGCTGCGGGCATGCAGTGCCAGTGAGGCATGGAGCTCCTCGCGGCTGATCTCGCCGCGTTCGAACTGGCGGAAGAGCTGGGGCGGGGTGGGATAGGGGTTGAAGTTCACGAGAGGGGAAACTGTCCGAATAATACGGACGCCTGGCAAGCGCAGAGTCCAACCCGGAGGCGAATGAGACCGCTGTATGTCATTCAATAGAGTTGACTGTCGCATCGAACCCTGTTGATTCGGGGTGCATGGAAAAAGATCACGAGGCCGGCTTCGAAACCCGCGCCATTCACCTGGGCAGAGATTTTGTGAGCGACACCGGAGCGGTGACCCCGCCGGTGTGGCTCACTTCCACGTTCGAATACGGTAATCCGAAGGGATTCGACTACACCCGCTCGGGGAATCCGAACTTCCGTCTTCTCGACCGTGCCGTCGCCAGCCTCGAGGGCGCGGCCTACTCGACCTGCTTCGGCAGCGGCGTCTCGGCAATCACAGCGGTCGTCTCGACCCTGAAGAGCGGAGACCTCGTCGTCGCCGAGGAAAATATCTATGGCTGCACCTTTCGCCTCTTTGCCCAGGTCTTCGCCAAGTTTGGGGTCTCGGTGAAATATCTCGACTTCACGAATCCGGAGTCCCTCGAGACGCTCGCGGCCTTGCATCCGACCCTCGTCTGGATCGAGTCGCCGACGAACCCGAATCTCAAGATCATCGACATCGCCGCCGTCGCGGGGGCCGCCCACGCGGCCGGGGCGCCGCTCATCGTCGACAACACCTTTGCGAGCAGCTACCTGCAGCGGCCGATCGAGCTGGGGGCCGATCTCTCGCTGATCTCTCTCACCAAATACGCGAATGGTCACTCCGACGCCCTCGCCGGCGCGGTCTGCACGAACTCCGAAGAGTGGCGCGACAAAATGATCTTCGCCCAGAAGGCGCTCGGCCTCCAACCCGCCCCGATGGATTGCTGGCTCACCTCGCGCGGTCTCAAGACCGAGGCCATCCGTATGGAGCGGCATTGTGAGAACGCCCTCGCCTTTGCCCGCTTCCTCGAGGATGAGACCCGCGCGGTCGCGGTGCGCTATCCCTTCCTGCCCTCGCATCCTCAATACGAACTGGCGAAGCGCCAGATGAGCGGCGGTTCAGGCATTGTCACGGTGGACTTCGGGCTGAGCCTGGCGGAAACGCTGGCCTTCGTCGAGCGACTCACCCTTTTCCCCAAGGCGGAGAGCCTCGGCGGGGTCGAGTCGCTCTGCTGTCATCCGGCCTCGATGACCCACGCCAGCGTGCCGAAGGAAACGCGGGAGGCCGTCGGGATCACCGATGCGCTCGTACGCTTCTCCGTCGGGATCGAGACCGTCGCCGATCTCATCGCCGATGTAGGGCAGGCCCTGCCGGATTCCCTGAAACGCTGAGTAAAACGATGCGCGATCCTTTCACCCAGCCCTTCTGCGAGGCCGGCGATCTCGGTCTCGCGATCCCCGAGAGCGATCACGCGGTCTCTGTGTGTCTGCCCCGCTGGGCCCATGTGATCGGCTACGAAGAAGGAGATCCTGAGATCATCGAGACCTTCGAATGCGGCTACCCGCGTTTCGTCGCCCATCCCTTTGTCGCCGATCTCTTCCTCGCGGCCCAGGAGGAGTTTGCCAAAAAGGAGGAATCGGCCCTCGTCTTTCCCTCCCTCGCCGCCGCGTGGCGCTGTGCCGACTACGTGAAGCAGCGCACCAGCCAGTCCTGTCGGCTCGAGTCCTACGGATGGGGAGGTCTAACCGTCGTGCTTCTCGACGAATCCGCCTACGAGACGGGCTGGAAATGCTGGCAGCACGGGGGTGAGATCGTGAGCAGTCGCCTCGCGGAGTCGGCCCTGACCGACGAACCGCTTGATCCTGCCGTCATCGCCGCCGGGGCAAAGGCGACCGCTACCCTGCGTGAGCGTATCGCCTCATTCCACGACGCTGCCTCCGCTGCCGATGTCTTCCTTTTCTCTTCAGGCATGGCCGCGATTTTCGCGGTGCACCGCATTCTCACGAAGCGCACGCCGGACGAGCCGACGATTCAGATTGAATTCCCTTATCTCGATTCTTTTAAAGTGCAGAAAGAGTTCTGTGCCGGAGTGATTGATTTTTCCCTGACCGAAAGCGGTGGCGTCGAGGAACTCCGAACCCGCTTCGAGGGCGGAGAAGGTGCGGCGGCGGTCTATACCGAGATCCCGAGTAACCCACTCCTGCGCACCGCCGACCTCGCCGGGATCGCCCCGCTCCTGCGCGAGCACGGGGTCCCTCTCATCGTCGATGACACCGTCGCGACCGCCGTCAACGTCGATGCCTTCCGCTTCGCCGATGCGGTCACGACGAGTCTGACGAAGGCCTTCTCAGGCGCCGGAGACGTCGCCGCCGGTTCCGTTGTCTTGAATCCGGCCTCGCCCTTCTACGACCTTCTAAAAGAGGAAATGCCCTACGAAGAGTCCGCGAGCCCTCTTTTCGAGCGCGATGCCATCATCCTCGAGGTGAATTCGCGTCATTTCCGCGAGCGGGTCGAAGCGACGAACGAGAATGCCCTCGAGCTGGTCGAATGGCTCAAATCCCGGCCCGAAGTGAAGTCGCTCTGGCACCCCTCGACCATTTGCACCTCTTACTATGACGCCGTGCGGCGTGAGGACGGCGGCTACGGCGCCCTCTTTTCCATGGAACTTACGGGTGGCGAACTGGCCGCCGCGGCCTTCTACGACAGCCTTACCATCTCGAAAGGGCCGAGTCTGGGGACCGATTTCAGCCTCGCCTGTCCCTATACCCTCCTCGCTCACTACGGCGAGCTCGACTGGGCCGCGGAGCGCGGAGCGGTGCGGAATCTCCTGCGCGTCTGGGTCGGGCTCGAGGACCCCGAGGACCTCATCGGCCGGCTTGAAACGGCCTTCGGGACTGAAAATCAGGGGACCGCGGAACTCCTTTAGGATTCATTAAAGATAAAAAAGTGATTTCGTGCTGTCGGAGCCTGTTCAAAAACGATTTTCATCACCACTTACCTATCCCTTTGAAATGAAAAAGATTTTCACCATTTTTGCGCGGTCTGCCCGATGCCCTCCTTCTCGGCTCAGGCCCGGA
>JANQVJ010000069.1:16944-58543 GCA_030730365.1 Verrucomicrobiales bacterium | reverse complement strand
AAATCAATCGACCTCAGGCCCGCTTAGTTGGGCCTGAGGTCGATTGATGGCGGACAGAGTGGGATTCGAACCCACGGTAGGTTGCCCTACACACGCTTTCCAAGCGTGCTCCTTAAACCGCTCAGACATCTGTCCATTGTTGAAATGCTGCGGGTCGCTAAGATGCTGGCTTCTCGAGCTTTCGCAAGGAAAAGAATTCTCCCCGCTCAGAGCGCTTCAACAAAAACCTGACCGGCCACCTGCATCCCGAGTTGAACCTTTTCCCCTCCGCTACGCGCCAGTTCGAGCAGACCCGCGGCCCGATCAGGATGCGTTAGCCGTATTTCCTCCCCTATCGTAAGTCCCTTTTCATTGAGCCACCCGAGCAGAGCCGAGTCCTCATCAGAAACACGAACGACGCGGTAGCGCCCCTCCCCGACCTCGACGAGTGGCACGGCCCTATCCTCCGCGAGGATCCCGTGCCGATCCGGAATGGGATCACCATGCGGATCGTGGGTCGGCTCCCCCAGCATCTTGTCCATGCGATCGAGGAGACGATCAGAGATGACATGCTCGAGGATCTCGGCTTCCTCGTGGACCTCGGACCAGTCGAGTTGCATGACTTCAACGAGGAAGGTCTCAATGAGCCGGTGGCGACGGACTACTTTGAGCGCTTCGGACCGGCCGTGGGCAAGAAGCGAGAGCCCACGACGTGGTTCGTAAGCAATGAGGCTGCGCTCCTTGAGATGACGCATCATGATCGTAACCGTTCCGGGCGTGACCCCCAGCTCTTTCGCGATCTCCCCCACGGTGGTGCTGCGGCCCCCTTCCCCTTGCAGGTGGAGGATCGCTTTTAAATAATTTTCAACCGTACTGGAGACCATAGCAAGGCCACTCTACCCTCTTTTCCTTAATTGATCAACTATCTTATCTTGACCGCTCAAGATAATGTTCTAGACTAATTAAACAAACACGCGCCGGCATGAAAACACCTCAAAGATTCTCCGCTTTTCTTCTCGCTCTGTTGGGTTCCGCCGCCCTCTCCTCCTGTGAGCCCCAAGAGAAACTCACCGGTGGTCCCTACGAGGCGGTCGCCACCGTTGGCATGATCGCCGACATCGTCCGCGAAATCGCGGGTGACCGGGCCACCGTCAAAGGCATCATCGGCGAAGGTGTCGATCCCCACCTTTACAAGCCCACGAGCACAGACGTGAAAGCACTCCAGGCCGCCGATATCATCTTCTACAACGGCCTCATGCTCGAAGGAAAAATGAGCGATGTCCTCGTGCGTCTTGCCGGGTCGGGCAAAAAAGTTTTCGCCGTGACCGAGGCCATCCTCGATGATCCGGATTACCTCATCAGCGATGAGGCCGAGCACTATGATCCCCATGTCTGGATGGATGTGAAAGGCTGGAAAAAAGCCGTCACCGCCGTGGAGCGAGCCCTCTCCGAACACGATCCGGCCAATGCCGCCTTCTACCAGCAGAACGCCGCCGCTTACCAGACCAGACTCGCCGCCCTCGACGACTACGCCAGGGCCTCCATCGCCACGATCCCCGAACCGCAGCGTGTTCTCGTGACCGCGCACGACGCCTTCAGCTATCTCTCCCGCGCCTACGCCATCGAAGTGCGCGGCGTTCAGGGCATGAGCACTGAGTCCGAGGCCGGAGTCAAAGACATCGAGACCCTCGTTTCCTTTCTCGTTTCGAAGAAGATCCCCGCCGTCTTCGTGGAGAGCTCCGTCTCCGACAAAAATGTCCGGGCTCTTCTCGAGGGGGCCGCCGCCCGGGGACACCGGGTCATCATCGGCGGTCAACTATACTCCGATGCGATGGGCCCCGCCGGCACCTACGAGGGAACCTACCTCGGCATGATTGATCACAACATCACCACCATCACCCGCGCCCTCGGCGGCACCGCCCCTGAAAGAGGATTTCAGGAAAAGCTCTCCTCTTCAAACCCGTGACTCGTTGACTCGTGACTGATCATGCACTCGGAATCACTCAACACTCAATCCACCTTCCCGGCACGGAACACCGAGCCTCGGCCCGAGCATCCGCCGGAGATTCCACTGGCCATTCACGATCTCACCGTCGCGTATCATCGTAAGCCGGTTCTCTGGGACATCGAGTTGAACATCCCCGAGGGAAAACTCGTCGGCATCGTAGGACCGAACGGCGCGGGGAAAAGCACCCTGCTCAAGGCCTGTCTCGACCTCGTCCCGCTCACCTCGGGTTGGGCTCACATTTACGGAAAGCCGTATCGGAAGAATCGTCATCGCGTCGCCTATGTCCCGCAGCGTGAGAGCGTCGACTGGGACTTCCCGGTCAATGCCCTCGACGTCGTGGCGATGGGCGCCTATCGCCGCCTTGGCTGGTTCCGCCGCGTCAGCAAGTCCGAGACCGAGCGGGCCATGGACGCCCTCGAGCAAGTCGGTATCGGGCACCTCGCCCTGCGCCAGATCAGCCAGCTTTCCGGCGGCCAGCAACAGCGCGTCTTCCTCGCCCGCGCCCTCATGCAGGATGCCGACCTTTACCTCATGGACGAACCCTTTGCCGCCGTCGATGCCGCGACCGAAGAGGCCATCGTCGAACTGCTCCGCAAGCTTAGCGATCGGGGCAAGACCTGCCTCGTCGTCCATCACGACCTCGCCACCGTCACGACCTACTTTGACTGGCTCGTCCTCATCAACATGCGCGTCGTCGCCGACGGACCGTCCGGAGAAACCTTCACGCGGGAGAACCTTCAGAAGACCTACGGTGGGAAATTAAATCTCCTCGAAAAGGCCGCCGAGGCGCTGCGATCCACTCCCCTCTGATCCCCCTTGATCATGCCCGACCTGAGAGAAATCGTGGAAGTCCTGCTCTTGCAGAACTACAACACCCGCCTCGTCGTCCTGAGCACGACCCTGCTCGGGATTGCCGCCGGTCTCGTCGGTTCGTTTCTCCTCCTGCGGAAACGCTCACTCATGGGCGACGCCCTCTCTCACGCGACCCTGCCCGGAGTCGCAATCGCCTTTGCCGTGATGGTTGCCCTCGGCGGCACGGGGAAATCGCTCCCCGGGCTCCTCCTCGGGGCGACCCTCTCGGGCATCGCCGGTGTCGCCACGATGCTCCTCATCCGCCACACGACGCGCCTGCGTGATGACGTCGCAATGGGATTTGTCCTGAGCGTTTTCTTCGGCGTCGGCGTCGCCAGTCTTCGTATGGTCCAGAGCATGCCGGGGGCGAGCGCGGCGGGGCTCGAGTCTTTCATCTATGGCAAGACAGCCTCGATGGTGCACGCCGACTTTCTCATCATCTCTATCGTCGCAGGACTTTCCTCACTCGCCTGCCTGATCTTTCTGAAAGAGTTTCTCCTGCTCTGCTTCGACGACGGGTTCGCCGCTTCGCAGGGCTGGCCGACGCTGTTTCTCGACATCCTCCTCCTCACTCTCGTCACTGCCGTCACCGTCATTGGTCTGCAATCCGTCGGGCTCATCCTCGTGATCGCTTTTCTCATCACGCCGCCGACCGCGGCGCGCTTCTGGACGCAGCGCCTCGTGCCCATGCTCTTCATCGCGGCTTTCATCGGCGGTGCCAGCGGGTGGCTCGGCGCCTCCCTTAGCGCGCTCACTCCGCAACTCCCCGCGGGAGCCGTCATCGTCATCGTCGCCGCTATTCTCTTTCTCATCAGCATGCTCTTCGCCCCCGTCCGCGGCGCCATCCCCCGCGCCGTGCGGCAGATCCGCCTGCGGCGAAAAGTCGACCGACAGCACCTTTTGCGCGCCGCCTACGAGATCCTCGAAGTGCAGGCCCGTGATGGCGTCGTGCGGAACGAACCGTTTCCCCTCGCTGATCTCCTCGGGAAACGCTCATGGACGCCCCTGCAACTGCGGCGCATTTTGAAAATCGCCCGGCGCGAAGACCATCTCGAGACGGCCGCCCCCGGCACGATACGACTCTCCGAATCCGGCTTCGGCGAAGCCTCCCGCGCCACGCGCAACCATCGCCTCTGGGAGACCTACCTTATTCAATACGCCGACATCGCCCCCAGCCATGTCGACCGCGATGCCGATATGGTCGAGCACATCCTCGGGGCAAAACTCGTGAGCCAGCTCGAGACCTACCTCAGCGATCACGACCTCGCTCTCCCCGTGCCACCCAGTCCCCACCCTCTCGCCCCTGCCTCCACCAAATGAACTGGACCGGATTCGACACCTGGATCGTCGTCATCGGCGCCCTCTGCGCTGCCGCCTGCGCGCTCCCCGGTTGCTTTCTCGTGCTGCGCAAAATGAGCATGATGGGTGACGCGATCAGTCATGCCGTCCTGCCTGGCCTCGCCATCGCCTTCCTCATCACCGGGACCCGCGCCAGCGTCGCCATGTTCCTCGGTGCCGCCATTGCCGGAGTCCTCACCGCGCTCTTCACCCAGTGGATCACCCGCTTCGGCAATGTCGATCGTGGTGCGGCCATGGGGATCGTCTTCACGACGCTCTTTGCGATCGGGCTCCTCCTCATCAGGCAGGCGGCCGACCACGTCGATCTCGACCCCGGTTGCGTGCTCTACGGCGCGATCGAACTGACCCCGCTCGATACCATCGCTCTCGGCGGCTTCGACATTCCCCGGGCCGCCCTCGTCAATGGCATCGTCCTCCTGCTCAATCTCGTGATCATCGGGCTGCTCTACAAAGAGCTGAAGCTGAGCTCCTTTGACCCTGACCTCGCCGACACCCTCGGCTATTCGTCAGAGTTCCTCCATTATCTCCTCATGACCATGGTTGCGGTCACCACCGTCGCGGCCTTCGAATCGGTCGGCAGCATCATTGTCATCGCCATGCTCATCGTGCCCCCGGCGACCGCACTGCTACTGACCCACGATCTTTTTAAAATGCTCATCATCGCCGTCGTCGCGGCCGTGCTGGCAGCGGTCACGGGCCACCTCGGGGCACTCGTCGTCCCGGGCTGGCTCGGATTCGAGAGCACTACCACCTCGGGCATGATCGCCCTCGCCGCCGGCCTCATCTTTACCCTCGCCTGGCTCTTCAGTCCCTACGAAGGCATCCTCACGAGACGCTTCCGCGAAGGAGTCCGCGAGCCCGATTCCCTTTCCGCAAACACCAACACGAAGGCGTCATGAATCGCACCCTGACAATCCTCTCTTTCCTCGCCGCCCTGACTCCGCTCCCCTGCAGCGCAGGCGTTCCGGTCCCGGGTCTCCCCTCTCCGCTTACTGCGCATACCCTCTTGAATCCCACTCCGCGCGATCAGTGGCGCGACCTTTCCCCGGACCGGCCCGACACCACCGAGAGTCCCGTCACCGTCGATGCCGGAGCCTGGGTCGTCGAGGCGAGCTACCTCGACTGGCGTCGAGACAAAGGCGACGAGACCTACACCGTCATGGCGACCAACTTGAAAGTCGGTCTGACGGATCGCATCGACTTGCAAACAGTCTTCGATGCCTACACTTGGACCGATCCCGCCACCGGAGCCGGCACCGATGGCTTCAGCGACGTGACTCTGCGCTTGAAATACAACCTGTGGGGCAACGACGGGGAATCCACCGGTTTTGCGATCTTTCCCTTCATTAAAATCCCGACCGACACCGCGATCAGCAATGGAGAAGTCGAGGGCGGACTCATCCTGCCCTTTTCGATGGACCTCAAGGAAGGCGTCGGACTCGGGCTCATGGCCGAGATCGATGCCGTGCCTGACGGGGCAAATGATTATGATCTCGAGTTCGTTCACTCCGCCGTCCTCGGATTTGACCTCACCGAACGCCTCGGCCTCTTCACCGAATACGTCGGCGTCACCGGGCCCTCACCCTATCAGGCCTATGCCTCAACAGGGTTGACTTACTCCATCAGCAAAGATCTCGTCCTCGATACCGGAGTCCAAATCGGACTGAACGACGCGGCCGATGACATCGGAGTCTTCGGCGGGTTCACGAAGCGTTTTTGAAACGGAAGAACTGCGCGATCCTCCTGAACCCACCAAAAAAGCCGAGCCTTCTGGCCCGTTTTTTGCCTTCGCTTACGGAAGCGCACGAGTCGATCAGAGCCCGGTCGCCCGGGGAGTCTCACTCACGGCGGGCGCCGGCGCGGTCTGTGATGGTGCGGCAGATGCCTCTACCGCCTGGTCTTTGTCCGCCTTGGCGTGATCGTCCGCCTTAGCGTGTCCGGCGTCACCGTGGGACTCGGCATGTTCGCCATGCCCGAGGTGGAGACCTTTTGTTTTCTCGAATTCGTGCTGCTCACAACCCGTCAGCGCGAAGCCGATCAACCCTATCGAAAAGAAAACCTGACTCAGAAATTTCATGGTCATCCCTTTAACCGTGGCAACGCCGCTTTGCAACTTCCAAGTTCCCGCACGAGGAGGGATCGGTGCCTGTTTTCAGCTACCGCCGCCACCCCTCGCCACCACGATGCGACTGCCTTCGTGCTGTATCACCTTCACCGGCTCGCCGCGCGGGATGAACTCGCCCTCTGATATCACATCGAGGAGCCGTCCGCCGAATTCGCCCTTGCCCGAGGGCCTGAGGTCTGTCGTCGCAGCCCCCGTCAATCCGAGGTAGCTGATCGGTCCCGTCCCCCCGCCCCCAGAACCGCGGATCGTCGTCGGGAGCGAGGCCCCCGAAGGTACCGCACCCGCGAGAACGAGGCGGTTCCCCAGCCGCGTTCCGGGGAGGAAACGCATTCCCAGGAGGATCAAGGTGAGCGCCCCGACCATGCCCGCCGCGAGAGAGACGAAGGCATTTTCAAAAAGAGTCACCCACGTTGCGGCACCGGGCATGCCACTCCATTTCCACTCCAGATCGACCCGGTCCACCATCGCCAGCCCCAGCGCGGCCAGGACCATCGCCGAACCGGCCAGCCCGGCCACGATCGTCCCGGGGAAAATGAAGATCTCCACCGCGATGAGGATCAGACCCGCCACGAGCAGGACAAAGAGCTCGTAGCCCGCGAGATTCCCCGCGAGGTAATTACCGAAGAAAAAGAGGCTGAATGCACACACGCTAACAATCCCCGGAAAACCGAAGCCGGGCGTGTTCATCTCGAGATAGGCCCCGGCGAGGCCGACGATGATGAGCAGGAACGAGAGCTTCTGCACCCAGTGGGCAAAGGCCTCCATCCCCAGAGGAGCCGCCTCGACGACTTCGCCGCTGAGAGATTCCTGCGCGACGAGGTCGGCAAGATCACGGGCCACTCCCTTCGCGAGGACAGGCCGCCCCCCGATTATCTCGGTTGCCCTCACCGTGTTGAGATTGAGCACATTGCCCGCCTCGTGGACGAGGACTCCGTCGATGCGGACCTCCTTGCTCCTCGTCACAAAGGCCTCGGCGACATCGGGGTTGTGTCCCTTCAACTCCGCAACGTTGCGCACCGTCCCGATGATCATCTGGGTGACCTTGTCGGCCATGGACTCATTGAGATCCTGCCCCGTCCCACTGACGACGAGGGCCGAACCTATCGTCGCGGCCGGCCGCATGTAGATGTGGTCCGTCCCCATCGCGATGATCGCCCCGGCCGACTCGGCCCGCGGATTGACGAAGGTGTAGGTCGGGATCGAGACATTCTGCAAGCTCGTGAGGACGAGTCCCTCGGTGTACCACGCAAACCCCCCGGGAGTATCCATGTCAAAAACGACCGCCTCGGCTCCGTCGAGTTCGGCCTTCTTCAGCGTCCGGTCCATGAAGTCAAAACTCGCCTTACCCGTCGCGAGCGTGTCCTGCCCGACTTTCAATACGACAACCTTGCCCTTGTAACTGACATCGTCACGACGACCAAAAAGCGGGAGATCGCCCTCGACCTTTTCCTCCCCGTCCTCGAGACCAGCCTCCCCGTCTTTTGTCTCATTTCGCGTCAGCTTGGCGCGGCTCGTCAGTTCGCCGTAGGCGCGCGGGGAAAGCCGCTCGAACTCCGTGCCCAGTCCCTCGGCTGCGAGGACAGCCTCGACCGAGTCAACGATGCCCTTGGCGAGGAGATATCGGCCTTCATACTCGCGCACCGCCTCCTCCGCCGTCAGAGTGAGGACCTGTCCCTTTTCTGAAATGAGAACCTCTCCTATCTTCACCTCGATGGCCGCATCGATGAAGGCCTCGGCCACTTCAGGACGATGCCCCTTCGTCCCCGCGAGACTGCGGGCACGGGCTTTGAGAATGGACTCCTCGCGGGCAAGATTCTCGTCGCCCGCAGTCGGGCGGGCCTCATCCTTGTCGGATCCGGCAGGTTTCGCCGCTGCCTTTCGTAACCCGGCACCACCAATGATGCCGCCGCGATTCAGATAAATGGAGTCCGTAGCGAGAGCGATGAGCGCCCCCGATCCGGTCGCACTGGCATTCACATAGGCGACCGTGGGCACGGTGAGTCGCGAGATTCGGTCGAGAAGGCGGTTCTGCGCGGCAAGGTCCGCCGCCTCGCTCATGTTGATCTCGAAGACGAGACCGGCGACTTTCGCCTTATCCGCCTCGTCGAGGAGCCGCTCGAGATCGCGTCCGCTGCGTCCCTCGCCAAGGACATCGCCCGAGAGAAGGATGACGAGCACCTTTCCCTCCCATTCAGAGGGTGCCACCGCGCCCGCTTCAACCGCCTCCTCCGCGGCCGAGCTGCCTTTCGAAAGCATTCCGGAGACAAAGAATAAAGACAGGCAGAGACGGAGAAACAGATTCATTCTCTATGATACGAAGGGAATCACCCTTTACGCAACGCATTTGCAGATGCCACGCCCCCAATCACGCTGATGATTCTCCGCGAGAGGCCGCGGCAGCCGCGGCCTTGTGCCATTGGGAAAAACGTGGAGCTATGGGTCCGGCGTTCGAGCAGCCGATCCCCCAAGACCCTCAAGTCGAGGCCCCGTCTCCCTCCGGGGTCGACAGTGAATCAACGGGATCGTAGTCGATACCCCGAAGGAGCCCATTGAGAGGACGGTTGGCCTGGAGATCGCTGAGATCGGCTGCAATGACCTCGTCGAGCCGGCTGCAGAACGGTCCGTAGGTGGGACGAAGCGAATGGACCGCCTGGAGCCAGTCGCGCAATTCGCAAAGGAAGCGTTGGAGTTCGGGTTTCATCGTAAGCGATCGCGCAATTACAAATTGTAAATAAATGTCGTGCTGTCAAGTTTTATTGCGGGCGGAGTTGAGTTTGGGAGGGGCGCAGGGATCATCCGCGCCCCGATGCAGAGCGCGGCTTGCGCGACGCTGTCTTCCGTGTATGGTTGCGGCCCCAATGTCCACTGAACGAGTCGCCAATCTTCTTGATGACTGGCTGTCGAGCAATCGCTACCGACAGACAGCCCTCGCGCGCAAAGCCGGGCTGACGCAGATGAGTTTTCTCCGCAACGGCGGTCGGGGAATGACCCGTGAAGCACTTTCCCGGCTTCTTCCCTGCCTCAGGGAGGAGGACAGGCCTGTTCTCCTCGAACAGTGGCTCCGGGACGTGCTCCCCGACGCCTACCGCGAACGGGTCTCGTTCCGCATTGATGGTAAAAAGGGGCGTGCAACCGAAGCGTTGAAGGGATTCCCGTCCCTGGAAGAGGCCTTCTCCATTCTGCAGCGCCACGCCCCGGGGAACAGGGAACTCTCCAAGGTGCTCACCAATCTTGCCAATCTCATCGACGACGCGCCCGAGGAGAATTGAGCAGGGCCGGAGTCGGGTGAGCCGCCTCGCCCTCGGGAGGGAGAGAGAGGCGGATGTTGGCGCCAAACGGGTCATTGGCCCTATTCTATTGAAGTTCATTATTCATTTTCCGGGAGTTTCCGGCGCTAACCGATTCAACATACCCCGGGGGGTGGGACAGTTTCAGGGGGACGGGAGGAAGGTTATTAAATTAGAGGTATCGCCACTTCGCCCCCCGCAAGCCCGTGGATGGACCGCTCCCAACCCTCGCGCAGCGACTTTTCGGAACCGTGCATTTTGGGAAAGCAGGGGCGCGAAATTGGTCTACCTGTAGTCAATGAAACTCGGAGTGATCGGTTGTGGAAAAATGGGACGGGCCCTCGTCGGGGGTATCGTCGGTGCAGGAATCTGTAAAGCGCATGACGTGACCGTCTATGACACCTATCCAACTGCTGCCTCTTCCCTCGCCGACGAACTGGGCGTGGCCCGGGCCGGATCTAATGCCGAGGTTGTTGCCGCGTCGGAGGTCGTCCTCCTTTGCGTGAAACCGCAAGGCTTTCCCGAGATGCTCGCGGATCTCATCACAAGCAGTGACCGACTTCTCATCTCCATTGCCGCCGGCATCCGCCTCACCTCGATCGAATCGGGGAGTGGAGGAAATCACCGTGTCGTGCGGGTCATGCCCAATACGCCCGCCCTCATCGGTCGTGGTGCCTCTGCCTACGCTCTCGGGGCCACCGCGACAGAGGCGGATGCCGCGCTGACCGAATCGCTCCTCGGGGCGGTCGGTTATGTCTGCCGTGTCGGTGAAGACGATCTCGACGCCGTCACCGCGGTGAGCGGGAGCGGACCGGCCTACTTTTTCTTCATGATCGAGGCGCTCATCGCCGCCGGGATCAAAGAAGGCCTCACGCCCGAAATGGCGCGCGATCTCGCCGTCCACACCGCCGCCGGCGCCGCCGAGCTCGTCCTCGCCACGGGAGAATCGCCCGGGACGCTGCGCGAAAACGTGACCAGTCCTCAGGGCACCACATTCGCCGCCCTCGAGTCATTCCGATCCAATCACTTTGAGAAAATCGTAATCGAGGCGGTGACCGCGGCGGCCGACCGCTCCCGCGAGCTGGGGAAGGCCTAACGCCTTTCCATCAAATCAACTAAAAACCTCATTTTAAACGATATAGCAACGGTTTTTACTGGATACTAAGATGACCGATATCAGAAAACATTACATAGACTGCGGACAGGGCCACGTTTTTACCCACTTTGACTCACTCTCCGAGGCCGAGCAGCAGACTCTCCTCTCACAGGCTACTGCGATCGACCTCGGAGAAATCAGCGAACTGGTCGCGACACTGATCCATTCACCCCGAACCGGCAGTGAAAACGAGGGCGACGATCTCAGTCCCGCCGACTACATCCCCATGCCGGGTCATTGCGAGTCCGCCGACCCGAGTCTCTGGAAAGAGGCCACGAAACGGGGCGAGGCTGCCCTGCGCACTGGTCGCGTCGCCGCCTTCACCGTGGCCGGAGGGCAGGGCACCCGACTCGGCTTTGACGGCCCCAAGGGCTCTTATGGAGTCACTCCGGTGCTTAAAAATTCGCTCTTTCAGGTTTTCGCCGAGAAGATCCTCGCCACGAATCGCATCTTCGGCCGTCCGGTGCCCTGGTTTATCATGACCTCGGACCTCAATCACGAGGATACCGTCGCGTTCTTCGAAGCCCACCACTATTTCGGACTCATCCCCGAGCGAGTCCACTTTTTCCGTCAGGGGCTCATGCCTGCCGTCGATGCTGAGGGGAAAATCCTCATGGCCGAGCGCGGCGAGATCGCCCTCAGTCCCGACGGACACGGTGGAGCCCTCCGCGCTCTCGTGCGGTCCGGCTCGATCCGCCTAATGGAGGCCGACGGGATCGACACGATTAGCTACTTCCAGGTCGATAATCCGCTCGTGCGCTGTCTCGACCCGACTTTCATCGGATTTCATCTCATGAATCAGTCCGATCTCTCCAGCAAGATGGTGCCCAAAGCCTATGCAGGTGAAAAGGTCGGCGTTTTTTGTCAGAGGGACGGAAAGGCCCTTGTTGTCGAATACAGCGATCTCCCCGAACGACTCGCCGGGGCCTGTGATGCGAATGGCGAACTGCGCTTCAAGTCGGGCAGCATTGCCATCCACGTTTTTAATCGCGACTTCATCGCCCGCCTCGGCGGCAATGGAGAAGGCGGCGCCGCGCTCCCCTTTCACCTCGCCCACAAGAAGGTCCCCTATATCGACCGCGAAGGCGTACGACACGAACCGACCGCGCCGAATGGATACAAGTTCGAGATGTTCGTCTTCGATGCGCTGCCCTTTGCGGACCATCCCGTCATTATCGAGACCGCCCGTGCTGACGACTTTTCCCCAGTGAAAAACGCCGAGGGCGTCGATTCCCCGCAGACCTGTCGCGACGACCAGTTGCGCCAATATGTGCGCTGGGCGCGCGAGGCCGGCATCGAGATCGAGACCGACCACTCCGGGCTGCCGCCTTTCGCCTTTGAAATCTCACCGCTCTTCGGAGACACCCCGGCGCGTTTCCGCAAGTCCTGGGAGGCGCTCCCGCACAAACCCGGGTTGACCGAGGGCGTCGTTCTGGTGTAGGACGAAGGGAAAGTCGTTAAAAGACCTTCCCCCACCTACATTTATGAGCGCAGAAGCCAGACTGACCGAACTCGGAATCACCCTCCCGCCCGCCCCTCAACCGGGCGGGGTTTACAAACCTCTCGTCATCGCGGGCAACCTCGCCTACCTCTCGGGTCATGGCCCGTGCCTCGACGGCTCCACCTACGTCACCGGACGGGTCGGCGCCGACATGACTCTCGACGAGGGCAAAGAGGCTGCCCGCATGGTCGGCCTCAGCCTGCTCGCGACGATTCAGAAAGAACTCGGCTCACTCGACCGTGTCGTCCGGGTCATCAAGACGCTCGCCCTCGTCAATTCATCGGATGACTTTACCCAGCAGCCGCAGGTCGTGAACGGCTACTCTGAACTCTTCGCCGAAGTCTTCGGACCCGATGCCGGTGTCGGAGCCCGCAGCGCCATCGCGACCAACACTCTGCCGGGGAATATCCCCGTCGAGATCGAAGTCATCCTCGAGATCAAAGACTGAATCATGGAACCGATCACCGGACTCGAAGGAGCCGCCTCCCCCGCTCTGCTCTTTGACGCGGACGCCATCACCCGCAACCTCGAACTGATGCTGCAGGTGGTCGGAGGCAATCCCGCCCGCCTGCGGCCGCACATCAAGACCCACAAATGCCACGAGATCCTCACCGAACAACTCGCCCTCGGCATCACCGCGGTGAAGTGTGCCACCATCGCCGAGGCCGAACTCTCCGCCCTCGCCGGGGTGCCCGACGTCCTCATTTCCTACCCGCTCGTCGGGCCGAACGTGGATCGCTTTTTTCAGCTCATCGAGACCTACCCCGCGAGCCAGTTTTCGACCCTCGTCGATAATGAGAGCGCGCTCGCTGCTTTTGTAAACGCGGGAGCCGCCCGCGGTGCCCAACCCGTCTCTCTCTTCATCGACCTCGACTGCGGCATGCACCGCACCGGCATCGCCCCCGGACCCGAAGCCGTCGCCCTCGTGCGCACCCTCGTCGATCATCCCGCGCTCCACTTCGCCGGCGTCCACGCCTACGACGGTCACATCCATGATGCCTCCCTCGAGGATCGCAAAGCCCAGTTCGAAGCCGCCATGGCCGCCCTCGATGGATTCATTGAAGTGATCGAGTCCGACATCGCCCCCGTGCCGCTCGTCGTCGCCGGCGGGTCGCCCACTTTCGGACTGCACGCCGCCCGTGCCGCGATGTCGCTACGCCCTCGTCAGTGCTCTCCCGGCACGACCGTGCTATGGGACTCGGGCTACGGAGGGTATTACGATGACCTTCCCTTTGAGCCCGCCGCCTTTCTCCTCACCCGAGTCGTCAGTCATCCCGGACCGGGACGCCTTTGTCTCGATCTTGGGCACAAGGCTGTCGCGGCGGAAAATCTTATCGGTCGGCGCGTCCGTTTCCCTGCGATGCCCGGAGCTGCTTTTGTCTCGCAGAGCGAAGAGCATCTCGTCGTCGAAGGGATCGATCCTAACGAGTGGCCCGTCGGCACGCCCTTGATCGGTATCCCCATTCACGTGTGCCCCACCGTGGCTTTGCATCAGGAGGCCAGGGTGATTCGTGGAAAGACCCTCACCAGCGAGAGCTGGGACATCGCCGCAAGGAACCGGCGGATCACCGTGTAGAAGTCGTTTTTCCCTCTGTCCCAATCCTTGTGAGCGCAGCGAATCTGTGGCCATCTGTGTTGGAGTCGAAGGCGATTGGATGCGCCACAGGTGGACAAAAGTGTCCACCCTCCTTGAGCTCCCATCACTGCACCCAAGGAGGCACGACATTCCTGTCGTGTTAAGGAGGTGCAAGGTAGCGTCGGATCGACGGTCGCAGCGGCGATTTTCTTCGATTCTAAAAAGTCGAACAATCCCGGCTTGCGCTCAGGCAGAGCCGCTCTCCCCGACATGGTCGACGGCCCGGTAATCGGCGTCATCCTGTGCATTGCAAAGCGTGCTGAAAAAGGTTACTGCCACCACTGGCCAAAGTATTGTTCTCATTCGCTTAACGAGTCTGACCTCCCCCAATTCAGTCCCTTTTCCAGATCCCAACCATGAATTTGATCTTCGACGTTCACCTCGACCTCAGTCTCAACGCCCTCGAATGGAACCGGGATCTCACCCTGCCGGTCTCCCGCATCCGTGAAGTGGAGAGCGGCATGACTGACATGAAGGGCCGCGCCCTCAACACCGTCGCCCTCCCCGACATGCGCCGCGGCGGCATCGGTCTCTGTGTCGCGACCCAGATCGGCGGCTGCATGAAACCCCGCGCCTCCGTCGCCTGCTGGGAATCCCCCGCCCAGGCCTGGGGCATGACCCAGGGACAGCTCGCCTACTACCGCGCCCTCTGCGAACTCGGGGAAATGGTCCAGATCACCAACCTCGCCGAGCTCGAGAGCCACCTCGCCCTCTGGGCCGATCCCGTCGCCGCCACGGCCGCCCATGCCCCGATCGGATTCATCCTCAGCCTTGAAGGAGCCGACTCCATCGTCACGGTCGATTACCTCGAGCGCGCCTATGCCTCGGGCCTGCGTGCGATGGGACCGTCACACTACGGCGTCGGACGCTACGCGATGGGACACGACCAGGTCGGCGGCCTGCGTCCCGGCGGAGCCGAACTCATCCGCAAAATGGACGAGCTCGGGATCATCCTCGACGTCACCCACCTCAGCGACGATTCCTTTTTCGAAGCCCTCGACATTTATACCGGTCCCGTCTGGGCGAGCCACTCGAACTGCCGCTCCCTCGTCAACGACCCGCGTCAGTTCAGCGATGAACAGATCCGGCTCCTCATCGAGCGCGACGCCGTCCTCGGTGCCGTCTTCGACGCCTGGATGATGATCCCCGGCTGGACCCGCGGCACCTCCACTCCCGAATCGACCGGAGTCAAAATCGCCCACATCGCCGATCACATCGACCACATCTGCCAGCTCGCCGGCAACACCAATCACGTCGGCATCGGCAGCGACCTCGACGGCGGATTCGGCAAAGAACAAAGCCCCGGCGATCTCGACACCATCGCCGATCTGCAAAGCATCGAGGGGATTCTGAAAGGTCGAGGCTACTCCGATGCGGACGTCAGCGCGATTTTCCACGGGAATTTCCTGCGGGTGGTGCGGCGGGCGTGGAGCTAATCGGATTTTGAAAGTGTTAGACGGGTAAAATAATTCGCTGCTTGCGACCGCTCATGGCGGGGACTAATCTCATCGTTGTCGCTCCCGGCTACCACCGCGATCCCCCATCACCGCCATGAACTACATCGTCATCGTTCTGCAATTGATTGTCGCCCTCGGCATCCTCAATGTCTGGCTCCTGAGGTCGAAAATGGCGACTTCCTACCGGGGCGGTAACGCAAAGAATCTGCGGGAGGAATTCGCTACCTACGGACTCCCCTACTGGTTCATGTGCGTGGTCGGCATCTTGAAAGTCGGGCTGGCGATTGCCCTTTTGGCCGCGATCTGGGTCCCGGCTCTCCGCCAACCTGCGGCTTTTGGCATGGGCGTCCTGATGACGGGAGCCTTCGTCATGCACCTGAAGGTAAAGGACCCGATCTCGAAAGCCCTCCCCTCACTCGGGGTGCTCGCTCTGTGTCTCGCGATCGCGCTCCTGTAATCAGGCGGTTTCTCAGAAGCCTGCAAGACAAAGGTAGACGGTCAGGCCCAGATAAAGCAGTGCCGGCATCGTCTGAACGGGGCTATCCTTTATTCGGATGCGGACGACAACGGCTACCAGCATCATCATGGCAAGGCCGATCGCTGCCGCGCGCCCCATCCATGGCTGACTAAGCCCGGCCAGCAAAGCAAACGCCGCGAGCCACTGCAGCACGCCTACGAGGAGGCGCTGCGATCCCATTCCATACCGCTCGAACTCCCGTTTTGTGCGGGAGGAGAAAAAGCAAGCCCCTCCATATCCAAAAAAGGAGAGGGAGGTGAAGAGAACGAAATAAGAGTTCAAAGCGTCAAGTTAGGGTGACTTTGTCGCAGTGCACCCAATAATCAACTGCCCTCGAACCAGATGCTAAAAGGATTAGATCTATTTCGGAGAGAAACCGTCGGGGAAAACCTGTGTCCGTAACCAACGCTCGTCGTTACGCCTGCGAAGTGCGGCGCGGTCGGATCAGACTGCCTTTTCAGGAGATTTGCGGTGATTGAGAGCAATAAGGCCTCTGAGATTATTCCGCCTGTAGGGGGAAGTCGACCGACCGCGGTGCCTGATTTAACTCTCTATAGGCCCTGATTCACCCCTCTCTGGCTCCTCCCGAATAACTCATACAGCACGATGGCTCCCCCGGCGGCCGCGTTGAGGGAGGCTCCGGGGAAAACCGGGACATGCAGGAGCTGGTCACAAAAGCTCTCGATCTCGGGCGGGAGGCCTTTTTCCTCACCCCCGAAAAGAACGGCGGTGCGACGACTGCCTCTCGCCTCAGGAAGCGACAGGCTATTTCCACCCGACCCGACTCCGAGCAGAATAAAACCTGCCTCGCTAAGCCGTTCGAGCGTCCGGGCCAGATGAGGCACTACAAAGACGGGCACCCGGAAAAGGGCGAGCGCGGACGAGCGGAGACACCTAAGGGAAAAAACATCGAGACCACGACCCGATTCGACGACAATCCCGTCGAGCCCGAAAGCGCAGGCGGTGCGGATGAGAGGGCCAAGATTCCCTCCATCGGAGAAATCAACGGGAATAAGAAGACGTTTTGCCCTGGCAAGAAAGTCGTTATCCGGTTCACCGGGTTCGGGACGCTCCGCCACAGCGCAGGCACCGCGCAGGTGGTCGGGTCGGCCAAGGGCGAGCAAGCCCTCGCGAGTGAGTTCTTCGCAGGGAATCCCGAGAGCATGGCAGCGGTCGAGGATGGCAGGGTGACGCCCTCTTTCGAGGAAAACCTCGCGGGACACAAAAAAGGGCGACTCGATCAGTGCCGAAACACCGCGGTCACCCTCTACGAGGAAAGTCCCGGGATTAGATGAATGTCCCATCCCGGGAAGCCGCACGAATCAATGCGCCCCTTCCGGCTTGCGGTAGGAAAAGCCGATCAAGCCGAGAGTGACGAGGGCGAGTCCGCCGACGGTGCGAATGGCACCGCCAGTAAAACTATTCCCAAAGGCATCGACTCCATAGGCGAGGATGCCCACTCCAATCAGAATCGCAAAGATCGGACCGGCAATCTCAATGGCCCTCGTCGAAAGAGGAAGACAGCCGAGCACGGCGAACATCACCGTGAAACCGACGAGGTAGAGCCAGAGAGGGGTCCAATTTCCACCACTGGCAGTGACGCACACTTCGCAGAGGAGCCAGGTGACACCAACAACGTAAAGGAAACCGAGGGAGAGCGAATTCATGAGGCAAAGGATGATTCAGGTTAGCGGGGAATCAAGTCGATTATGATGGCTACGGGAGGAACTACGCTTCAGACCTTGCGTCCGCGCTCACGATATTCACCAAAATTGCGGAATTTTTGATATCGCTGCTCGAGGAGGGTCTTGCGATCGATCGCCTCGAGACCGGTAAGCTGACGGATGACCTGCTTTTTGAGATTGTTGGCAGCCGCAACGTGGTCGTGATGGGCGCCGCCCATGGGCTCGGGGATGACTTCGTCGATGATGCCGAGTTCCAAGAGATCAGCCGCACTGAGCTTCAGGGCGGTGGCTGCCTCGGTCGCATACTTGCGGTCTTTCCAGAGGATCGCGGCACATCCCTCGGGGCTGATGACGGAGTAGTAGGAGTTCTCCATCATAAGAACGCGGTCGGCGATCCCGATCCCGAGAGCGCCGCCCGAACCGCCTTCGCCGATGACGACGGCGATGATGGGAACCTTGAGCATCATCATCTCGCGGAGATTAAAAGCAATCGCTTCGGCGATGTTGCGCTCTTCCGAACCGATCCCGGGATAGGCGCCGGGGGTATCAATGAGGGTCACGATGGGCAGGCCGAATTTCTCGGCCATTTTCATGAGTCGCAAGGCCTTGCGGTAACCTTCGGGGTTGGCGCTACCAAAGTTGCGCCGCAGATTCTCTTTGGTGTCACGGCCCTTCTGATGGCCAATGACGACGACACGACGGCCCTCGATGCGGGCAAAGCCACCTGGCATGGCCTCGTCTTCCCCGATGTGGCGATCACCGTGAAGCTCGAGGAAGTCGTCGAAGGAATGCTCCACGTAGTCGAGCATGAAGGGGCGCTGGGTGTGGCGGGCGATCTGGACGCGCTGCCAGGGCGAAAGATTGCGATAGACCTCGCCTTTCATCTTCGTGAGCTTGTCCTCGATCCGTTTCATCTCGCTGGACATGTCGATGTCACTGTCGGAGGCACGGTCACGCAGCTCGGCGAGCTGTCGTTCAAGGTTCACGATGGGTTTTTCAAATTCAAGGGGCTCGGTGATCATGATCATAATTCCAGAGTGATGATACTTGTTCGCACGCTACTTCACGAGGTCAACCTTGGAGCCGACCCTCAGGATGGTAAAAAGTTCTTCGAGATCCGCTTTTTCGAGCATGACCCCGAAGGGCCGCGATTCGGCCGCGGCGCCTCCGTCTGTGGAAGTGCCCGACTCGATGTGACGGATAAAGAGGCCGATTCTCCCGGTCCGCATCCATTTGCTGGAGTCCATGTAATTTTTATCGGTGAAATTGACGGGCTGATTCCCGACCCAGGCTACCTTCTCGCTGATAGAGGTCGAGACGGGAGCGCGCAGATCGGCGGGTAGGTTGCGATCGACGATACGATATTCTTTGAACAGCCTATCCCCATCGAGGATGGTCACGGTCCCCGCGCCAAGGGAGATGCGAACAGCGAAATCGAGAGGGTAGACGGTGAGCACTTCATCGGGGAAGATGAATTCCGACGTTTTCCCGTTCGCCCGCATGATGTAGTCGATCGTGGTCTTGTTGCGGTTCGAGATCGTGACGAGAGCCTCGCCCCGCTTCACGGTGTGCTCGGCTTTGCCGGGGACCGGGATCCTCGAAACGAGAAGGTCCATGTTGAGCTCACCGACAATGCGGCGGGCTTCGGCGTAGGTGGCCGACTCGGGAAAATACTCCATCAGGTAGAGGAGCCGGTCCCGGGCGGAGACGAGTTCGCCATCTTTGATCAGAGCGACGGAGGCATCGAAGTGGCGCTTGCCGAAATCGGGCTTCTCAAAGTTCGTGCCTCCCTTGCCGGCGATATGCCGGTTTACCACGATCTCGGGCTGGGCGAACTTCTTCCAGTAAAAGTAGGCGCCCGCAACCCCTCCGACACAGATCAGCATCGCAAGGAAGGCGAGGAGGAACTTGAAACGAGCCATCGTCGTGTAAAAAAGGAGTAAGAGCGTCACTCAGAGAAGCCCGCGGCGCTTGAAGTCGAAGGCGTTGATCTGGAGCGAGCGGGCTATCATTTCCATGGTGAACTTGATGAGAGAGACCTCCCACGAATCGTCGACGCCGCAAATGAGCGCCCGCGAGGGGCTTCCACTGACGCGGATGTCCTCAAGGAGGCGGTCACGCACCGTTTCAAAGGATTCGTGCACGAGCTCTTCGGTGAAGCTGCGTTTTGCAAAGTGGAATCCGTATTTGAAGAAATTAATGTTCCCGTGCCGGCGGAACCATTCAGCAAAAACAGAGGCCTGCTCTCCGAAGCCCTCGAAAAGGAGTTCTTCGTATCCCTCGGGCTTGAGGATGCGGGGGCGCTCTGCCTCCATGCGTCCCTCGCGCACTCGAACCTTGCCCACGGAGTCCATCGGCTCGGTGAGCAGGTGGAACTGGAAGTTCGTCGTCCCGAAAGTGTCGATGAGCCGGTCCGGTTCATGCAGGACGACGGTGTTCTCCATCGCGTAGGCAATATCGTCGAATGAAAGAGCAGGCATGTTAAAGGAACGGCAAAGCTAACTGATTTCGACCGGGAAATCCAATTCTTATGCGGAAACCGCGCCACCGGGGTAGATCGCCGTCCGAAAACGATAGGACACAAAAAAAATGCGCCCCTTCTGAGGGAGGCGCATTCTATGAAAAGATGAACCGGTCAGGCTGACTATTTCGCCTGAGACTCGATATAGGCGACGACTTCACCGACGCTGGTGAGCTTCTCCGCCTCTTCGTCGGGAACAGTGATGTCGAACTCCTCTTCAAAGGCCATCACGAGCTCAACGGTGTCGAGAGAGTCGGCACCGAGATCCTCGATGAACTTGGCTTCTGACTTCACTTGATCTTCGCTCACACCCAGTTGTTCAACGATGATGTTTTTTACTTTTTCTTCGATTGATGCGTCAGCCATTTGAAAAGGGGAATAGAATGAATTGTCAGGTTTATTACCGGTGCTTAAGAAGTTTGGCAACGCTTTTTTTAGGGTTCTTTCCCCTTTCCCCGGGCAGGTCGATACTTTTCCCGTAGAAGAGGCATTGCCGAGCCGCCCGCCACTGCTATCGTGGCGGTGAATGTCCTTTGTTGCCCAACTCAACGCGCTCGATGCGGGCGCGCCCCTCTCCCCTCTCCTCGCCCGCTTCCGCAGTCTTATTGCTCCGGTCGACCCTTCCGGGCTGGAACGCCTCGCCGCGGAGGCCGTCGCAACGACGCGGCGGCACTTCGGACACACCATGCGGCTTTTTGCCCCGATCTATCTCTCGAACGAGTGCGTCAACAACTGCTCATACTGTGGCTTCTCGCGCGACAATCCCATCCTGCGGACGACGCTGACCGTCGACCAGGTCGTCAAAGAGGCGCGCCACCTTGAGAAACTGGGGTTTCGCCACATCCTTCTCGTCGCGGGCGAACATCCCCGTTTCGTCTCGGAAGGCTATCTCGAGGAATGCCTCGCGGCGCTGCGCGACTTTGTCCCCACTCTCGCGATAGAGGTGGGGCCGATGGAGGCGCCCGAGTATGTCCCGCTCGTCCTCGCGGGCTGCGAGGGTCTCGTCGTCTATCAGGAGACCTATGACCGCGAGGCCTACGCGATCTACCACACGGCAGGGCCGAAAAAGAACTTTGACTGGCGCCTCGAATGTCCCGAGCGCGGCTACGAGGCCGGATTCCGCCGCATCGGGATCGGCGCCCTGATGGGCCTGACGGACTGGCGCTACGATGCCCTGAGGCTGGCCGCCCATCTCGAGTATCTCTACCGCACCTGCTGGAAGGCGACTTTCACCATCAGTCTGCCGCGGCTGCGTCCGGCGGCGGGGGGATTCGCGCCGAAGTTCGCCATGAGCGACGCGGAATTTGTCCAGACGCTCTGCGCCTTCCGCGTGTGTTTTCCGCAGGTCGGCATCGTCCTGAGTACTCGGGAGTCCGAATCGCTCCGCAACGCCCTCTTCCCCCTCTGCGTCACTTCGATCAGCGCCGGGAGCCACACCGAACCGGGCGGCTACACCGGTGAAGGATCCGACGATGTCCATCTCACCGTAAAGGGACGCCGCGTCGAACTCGACACCGCGACGGCAACCCCCTGTTCCACGACGAGCGCGCGTCCCGGCGAGACGACCGCGACCGGGCAATTCGACATCGCCGACGAGCGCTCCCCCGCCGCCGTTGCCGCCCACCTGCGCACGCTCGGCCTCGAACCGGTTTGGAAAGACTGGGACGCCTCCATCCTCGCTCCGCTCACGGCATGAATCTCATCATCAACGGCCAGCCCCGTGAAATGGCGGGCGGGACTTTCACCGTCGGCACGCTCCTAGAAACGCTGGAACTCGGTCAGGCTCCGGTCCTCGTCGAGCTGAACGGAGAAGCAGTCCTCAGTCGTGAATTTGAAGGCAGGGCAGTCTGCGAAGGCGATGTCATCGAGATCATCCGCATGGTCGCGGGCGGGTGATCAGGAAAAGCTCGTCGTCACAAGAAGTGCCCGGTTGAGCTGGCGCAGGTAATCGTAGCGGGGGATCTCGCGGCAGCCGAAGTGATTGAGGTGATCCGTCGTCCACTGCGTGTCGAGAAGCTGGAAGTTCCGCTCGCGGAGCCGGTCGATCAGCGCGACGAGGGCGACCTTTGAGGCATCGGTGGCGCGGCTGAACATGGACTCGCCGAAAAAGGCCCCGCCGATCGAAATTCCGTAGAGCCCGCCGACCAGTTCGTCGTCGCGCCAGGTCTCGACCGAGTGGGCGTAACCAAGCTCGAAGAGCTTTTCGTAGCTGGTCACGATCTCGCGGCTGATCCAGGTCGTCTTGCGATCGGCGCAACCTTTCATGACTTCGGAAAAGGCCGTGTCAATGCGAACTTCGAAAGGATTCTTCTTCAGCGTCCTTTTCAGCCCGTGAGGAATGTGGAACTCGTCGAGCGGGATGACGCCGCGGGGGTCCGGCGAGAACCAGCCGATCTCACCGCGGTTGTCCATCGCCATGGGAAACATGCCTCCGCGATAGGCCGCGATGAGCACCGCCGGCCTAATATATCCCTCCCGTGTGAAGATCGACTCTGACATCCGTATGAACGCGAGGAGATTAGAATCCGTCCCTGATTTTGACAAACCAAAAAAGAGATCTCCGCCAAATGAGAGCCGGCGAAATCAATAGAATGAACGCTTGAAAAATGGTTCTTGAGGCCGTAAGGAGCGTCACTATGCCAGTAGCCACACCCAAACAATTCGCCGCCATGTTGGACGCCGCCCAAAAAGGCGGCTACGCCTATCCCGCCATCAACTGCAGCAATCTCGTCACGATCAACGCGGCGCTGAAAGCGTTCGCCGATTCGAAGTCGGACGGGATCATCCAGTTCTCGACAGGTGCCGGACAGTTCGCTTCAGGCCTCAATCACAAGAATACCGTCCTCGGCGTGATCGCTCTTGCCGAGTTGACCCACCGTCTCGCCGCGCAGTACGACGTGCTCGTCGCGCTGAACACGGACCACTGCCGCCCGCAAGTCGCCGCCGAGTTCCTCAAGCCCCTCATCGAAGAGACAGCGAAACGCCGCGCCCGCGGGGAAAACAACCTTTTCCAGAACCACATGCTCGACGCCTCGGAGCTCCCCCTCGCGGAGAACATGGCCCTCTCGCAGGAGTATCTCAAACTATGCGCCGAGAACGAGATCATCCTCGAAGTCGAGGCCGGTGTCGTCGGTGGTGAAGAAGACGGTGCCGCCGGCAGTGAAGACACTCCCGACGCCGACCTTTACACGACCCCAGAGGACATGCTCGCGGTCTACGAGGCGCTCCACCCCCTCGGTCGCTTTACCTTCGCCGCGACCTTCGGGAACGTGCACGGTCACTACAAGCCCGGCGCCGTGAAGCTCCGCCCCGGGATCCTCAAAGAGGGCCAGGACGCCGTCACCGCCAAGTTCGGTGCCTCGGCCGAGTTCGACCTCGTCTTCCACGGCGGTTCCGGTTCGACCCTTGAAGAGATCCGCGAGACTCTCGACTACGGCGTCGTGAAAATGAACGTCGACACCGACACCCAATACGCCTTCACCCGCCCCATTGCGGAGCACATGTTCAAGAACTACGACGGCGTCCTCAAAGTCGACGGCGAGATCGGCAACAAGAAAGCCTACGACCCGCGCGCTTACCTCAAGGCCGCTGAAGCCGGTATGGCTGCCCGTATCTCGACTGCCTGTGACGATCTTCTCTCGACCGGCAAATCCATCGCCGGCACGGTCTGAGATCGCAACCGCTCGTCGGTGCCGGGAACGGTGCTGATCTGAATTTTATCCCGAACCGCTTTAGCGCGGTTCGGGATTTTTTTTGGGAGGGCGCGAGAGTGGACGAGCGTCCGGGTAGCGAAACTCGTGAGAGTTTCGTCCCCCGAAGGTCTCACGACCTTCGCTACGGGAGGATGAGCGGACGGAATTGTAGAGGAACCTGCCAATGTCCTCCCGGCCTCACTCCACCACCCGCAACTGCAGAGTGTCGATGATTTTGTCGTTCGCCAGCGCATTCGTAATCACGACCATGCAATCGCCTGGCTCGACCCAATCTTTACGTTTCAGATAACTTAGGGCATTTAAAATCGTCACTTCGGGGTCGTCCGAGAAGTCCATCAGAAAGGGTTCGACCCCCCAGGGTAGAAGGAGCTGGCGGAAGATCGACTCGTCATCGGTGAAAGCATAAATCGGAACTCCGTGCGGCCGCAACGCCCCGAGGACGTAAGCGAGGAATCCACTCCGGGTAAAAACAACAATGCCCGAGTTCTCGAGATCTTCGGCTAGGACGGCGGCCGACTTTAGCATCTTGGCTTTTGGCTCTTTCAGAACGATAAGCTTGTTCAGCCCGGGCAGCACTGTCGGCTCGATGCTCTGGATGATGTTTTTCAGCACTTGCACGGACTCGAGCGGGTAGGCGCCCACAGTCGTCTCCCCCGAGAGCATGACCGCGTCGGCCTGCTCGCGCACCGCATGGGAGACGTCGGAGATCTCCGCCCGGGTCGGCATAGGCGAAGTGATCATCGATTCGAGGAGGTGAGTCGCGATGATGACAGGCTTGCCATCGGCCTGACAGGCCTGCACGAGAGCGGTCTGCACGAGCGGGAGCTTGTGATAGTCGATCTCGATCCCGAGATCTCCCCTCGCTACCATGATCGCATCGGAAGCGCGCACGATCTCGACCATGTTCCGCACCCCTGCCTGATCCTCGATCTTGGAAATAATACGGGCACCCGATCCGAGCGAATCGAGGAGCTTCCGAAGGGTGTGCACGTCCTCGGCCTGACGAACGAAGGACAACGCGACAAAGTCAATCCCCGCTTCGACTCCCGCACGCAGGTCGGCCTCATCCTTCTCGGTCAGGGCCGGCAGATTGACCTGCACGCCGGGGAGATTGATGTGGCGCTTCGAGGTGAGTTCCCCGGGGGTGAGAACCTCGAGCCGGATGCGGCACTCGTCCTTCTCAAAAACCTTCATGCGGATCAGACCGCTATCGACCAGCACGATGTTACCGATCTCGAGATCGCCCGGCAGCCCGGGGTAATTGACCGAGACAAAGGGCAGGTCTCCCGTCGGCTCTGCGCCCTCGATATGAAACTCGACCCTGTCCCCGATCGCGAGAGAGATAGGCCGCTCGACCTTACCGGTGCGGATCTCAGGCCCTTTTACATCCATCATCACCGCCACATGCCGCCCCACCTCGGCAGAAACTTCGCGGATGAACCACATCGCATCTTTGACCCACTGGTGAGTCGCGTGCGCCATGTTCAACCGCAGGATGTCGACGCCGGCGTTGATGAGGGCGGCGAGCATCTCCTTCGACTCGGTCGCAGGTCCCAGGGTGGCGATAATCTTGGTGTGGCGAAAATACTCGGACATAGGAAAAGGGACCTCCCGCTTAATGGGTTAAGCCGTAATAGAGCAGGAAAAGGGCCATTTGAAAGTGACGGCTACGACGAATGGAAATCTCCCTGACCTTTGGCAATTTTTTGCTTGTCCGATCAGGCATTGGTCTTTAGGAACAAGCCGATGAAAAAACAATCTTTCCTTGCCGCCATCGTCGCCATCGCCAGTCTCACCCTCTTTTCGGTCGCTGATGAGAACCACGAGATCATCGAAAAAGTCATGAAAGAGGGCATGAAGGGCGACGAGAGTCCCCTCGCCCTCGTCCTCGACGGAAAAGCATCCGACAATCAGATGAAGGAGCTCACCGCCCTGATCCTTACGATGAAGGGCACCAAAGCACCGGTCGGCGATCAGGCCAAATACGAAACCTTGGTGACCGAACTGATCGCCGCGATGGAGGCTGTCGGCGGCGGTGACAAAGGCGACGACGCTATCAACCGCCTCGACAAAGCTTCGAACTGCAAGGCCTGCCACACCGATCACAAGCCAAAGAGCTGATCCTTCGAGACCTTGGTAAGATTACTTTTCAGGACAAAAGCTCCGCCGTTCGCGGGGGTAAATCTTCTGTAAAAGTGCTTAGCCGAGGCCACGCGCTCACCTCTTTGGGCGGCGTAGCGAGCCGGGCGAAACACCCACGGAGGGGAGCGCGGTGCCGGCTACGAAAAGGTCCGCCGCGGCAGGTTTCTCGTGGACTGCGCGGCGCTCATCGCCATGGGCATCGGTCAGGATGGCAAGCGAACCAGCGACCCCATCGAACGGATCAAACAAGGAACTCAAGTGCCGCACCCGCGTCGCCTCCCTCTTCCCCGACGCGGCCTCCCTACTGCGCCTCGTCACCGCCCTGCTCTGCGAAATCTCAACTAGCCCGCATTTCTCACACCCGTTCTACTGCGACTGGCTGCGGCCCGATCCTGCTCCGTTCCGGCCCGAATTGTCCTTGGGCAGGATGTTCCCATACAGCTCGGCGGGAACCGCCCTTCGGAAAATCCGGCCCGCACCTCGCAAGAGCAGGTCCTCGAGGCGTCTCGTGACGAAAGGGGGTGAGAAATGCAGGCTAGTGGACCACCTCAAAAATACACCTCAAGATGAACCTTGCCGATCCTTCTCAAACCTGATCGCCGAATTTACAGAATAAAATTTGCGATGCCGACGCGGAACCGCCTGGTCGACTCGCTATTACGCGGGCTCGGCGGCCCGAAACCACAGGAGTGATCAGGACGCTCTCCCGCGGGCACCGTGTCGTCACCCACAATGGCGTAGGCCGCTATCAGCATGGCGACTCCTACTACCAGCCCGCCCGAGGCGGCTATCCTGTCGACGCAGGCCACTCCCAGAGCCGTGGTCGTGGCTGGCGTTGATTCTCTCCAGCAATACAGAGCCTGTCTGAAAGGAGCCGCGACCCTGCAAAAGGGTCACTGATTTTCCGCTCGGGATCGGAGCCGGCAGCCTGTCGGACTCAGAGCGTCTAAGCGAGGAAAATGGGGTTCGAATCAGAAAATTCGTGAATTTGCGTAGGCTACCCGCTCGTGAAAACCACCTCTCTCGACAGCATCGTTTCTCCCTCAAAGCGAAACCATGCCCTGAACCGGCGCCCCGCCAGCATCTCCGGCAACCAGTAGCGATCGTCGGCCCACATGCGTTCGTAGGGCACATCATCAACACGGAACCACTCGGGCTTCGCCTCGCGGGTTTCAGTGGGAATGCCGTCGAATCCCTCGCCCCGATAAACGGTGCAGTGAAGTCGCAGCCCGTCCACAAAGTCGAAGTGCAGCTCACCCATGACCTCGAGGTGATGAGGGGTGATGAGCAGCTCTTCCTCCACCTCCCGGATGGCGGCGGCGAGCGAAGTCTCGCCGGGCTCCTGCTTGCCGCCGGGGCCATTGATCTTTCCTTCACCCAGTCCGGTCTTTTTGTGAATCAGAAGAACCTCGTCACCCCGGGTCAGAAAGACCAGATTGGCGATCATGTTAGGCTCCCAGGAGTCGGGGAAAGTCGAATTTAGTGCAGCTTCCTCCATGGTCCCGGGTTACGACTCGTAGGCGTCCATGCCGTCACAGGTGCAGACGAGGTGGCGATCGCCATAGACATTGTCGATGCGGCTCACCGGCGGCCAGAACTTTCGCTCGCGGACCCATTCAAGCGGATAGGCCGCGGCCTCGCGCGAATAGGGATGCGCCCAGTCGTCAGCGAGCAGCATCGCGGCGGGATGCGGAGCATTTTTCAATGGATTATCGAGCGCATCCCACTCGCCCGCGAGGACGAGTCCGATCTCGCGGTGGATGCTGATCATGGCCTCACAGAAGCGATCGAGTTCCTCTTTCGACTCGCTTTCGGTCGGCTCGATCATGAGGGTGCCGGGCACCGGCCATGACATCGTCGGTGCGTGAAAACCGTAGTCGATGAGCCGCTTCGCGATGTCCTCGACTTCGATCCCGGAGTGCTCTTTGAACCCGCGCACGTCGATGATGCATTCGTGCGCGACGAGCCCTTTTTTGCCCCGATAGAGCACGGGGAAATACGGACCGAGCCGGCTCGCGATGTAGTTCGCATTCAGTATCGCGACCTCGGTGGCGCGACGCAGGGCGGGTCCCATCATTGCGATGTACATCCAGGAGATCGTGAGGATGCTCGCACTGCCGTAGGGTGCGGCACTGACCGCGTGGCCCGGTGAATCTGGCCACGCGCGATGACCCGGCAGGTAGGGGGCGAGATGGGCGCGAACCCCGATCGGGCCAACACCGGGGCCGCCGCCGCCGTGGGGAATGCAGAAGGTTTTGTGAAGATTGAGATGGCAAACATCGGCCCCGATCGCTCCGGGTGAACATAGCCCGACCTGGGCATTGAGATTGGCTCCGTCCATGTAGACCTGGCCGCCGTGATCATGGATCGTCTGACAAATCGCGGCGACGCCTTCCTCGAAGACCCCGTGAGTCGAGGGATAAGTGATCATGAGAGCGCCGAGCCTCGCCGCGTGCTGCGACACTTTTGCGGTCATGTCCACCACGTCAATGTTGCCCTCGCTGTCGCAGGCGACGGGGACGACCTCGAAGCCGGCCATCACCGCACTGGCCGGATTGGTTCCATGGGCGGACATGGGGATGAGACAGGCCTTGCGCCCTCCCTCCCCGTTTGCCTCGTGGAAACGCCGGATCGCGAGCAGCCCCGCGTATTCCCCCTGCGATCCGGCATTGGGCTGCAGGCTGACGGCATCGAAGCCGGTAATTGCGGCAAGCCAGCTCTCGAGTTCACGGATCATTTCCAAATAACCGGTCACCTGCGATACGGGAGCGAAAGGATGGAGCCCGCCGACTTCGCGCCAACTCAGCGGCATCATCTCGGACGCGGCATTGAGTTTCATCGTGCACGAGCCAAGTGGAATCATGCTCCAGTTCAGGGCGATGTCCTTGCCTTCGAGACGACGGATGTAGCGCAAAAGTTCGGTCTCAGTATGATAGCGGTGGAAGACGGCCTGCTTTAGAAATCCGGAGGTGCGGGAGAGGGAACTCGGCAGAGATGGCCCCGCTGAGGAAACCTCTTCGAGCGCAAAAACTTCGAACAGCCTTCTCCATTCGCCTGTCTCAATCGCAGCTTCGTCGAGGGAGAGCCCGAGTGAATCAGGCTGATCGTCTCTCAAATTGATCCTGACATCACTCGCGCGGGCGAGGATTTCGGCCCGTCTTTCCGACGGAACGAGGATAGTGAGGGTGTCGAACCAGGTCTCGCTTTTCAGAATGTAGCCGCCTTTTACCAGCGCGGTGGCGAGGTCGGAGGTTGCAGCATGGACACGTCCCGCGATGCGGCGTAGGCCTTCCGGTCCATGGTAGATCGCATAGAATCCCGCCATCACCGCGAGGAGAACCTGCGCCGTGCAGATGTTCGAGGTCGCCTTTTCCCGCCGGATGTGCTGCTCGCGGGTCTGGAGCGAGAGGCGCAGGGCAGAGCGTCCTCCGCTGTCGCGCGAGACGCCGATGAGCCGCCCGGGGAGACGGCGTTTCAAAGTCTCGGTGCAGGACATGAAGGCGGCGTGAGGCCCGCCAAAGCCTAGCGGCACCCCGAAGCGCTGGGCGCTGCCGACGACGATATCCGCGCCCCATTCGCCGGGTGGTTTTAGAAGCGTGAGGGCAAGCAAGTCGGCCGCGACGACGACGAGTCCGCCGGCGGCATGACAGGCCGCGACGACCTCCGAAAAGTCGGTGATCGCCCCCGAGTCACCGGGATACTGCAGGAGCACACCGATCACTTCATCTGTCGCCGAGGCTAAGTCGAAAGAATCGGGGCGACCTATCACGATTTCAATTCCGAGTGGTTCGGCACGGGTCTTGAGGACATCGAGGGTCTGGGCGAAACAATCCTCACTGGCGAAAAAGCGTCTTCCTTTGCTTCGGGTTCCCGCCGCGAGCGCTAGTGCCTCGGCCGCAGCAGTGGCCTCGTCGAGGAGAGAGGCATTGGCCACGGGCATCGCCGTGAGCTCGGTGATGAGGGTCTGGAAGTTCAGCAGGGCCTCGAGCCGCCCCTGCGATATCTCGGCCTGATAGGGTGTGTAGGCGGTGTACCAGCCCGGATTCTCGAGGACGCAGCGCTGCACGACCGAGGGCGTCACCGTGTCGTAATACCCGCGCCCGATGAAAGAACGATTTACCCGGTTTTTTCCCATGATGCCCTTCAAACGGGCGAGGGCGAGAGATTCGTTCAGCGCCGGCGGAAGCGAGAGAGGTAGTGACTGAAGGAGGTCGGCGGGAACAACATCGCGGATGAGGCCATCGAGATCCCCGTAGCCGAGCGCGGAGAGCATGCTCGCGAGTTCTTCAGGCGATGGCCCGAGGTGGCGATCGGCAAAGGCGGTGGCGGAGTCAGGAAAGGTGTTCACGGTAAGCGGTCCCGGTCATGAGAGCATCGAGTTCGGCAGGGTTGGAAAGCTTGATCTTCACCATCCAGCCGGCACCGTAGGGGGCATCGTTGATCGCCTCGGGCGACTCGGCGAGGGCGCTGTTGACCTCGACAATCTCGCCACTGACGGGAGCATAGATGTCATTGGCCGCCTTGACCGACTCGATCACGGCAAAGGCTTCGCCTTTCGCGACGACGCGACCGATGGCGGGTAGTTCGAGGTAGACGACGTCGGTGAGCTCCTCCTGCGCGTGATCGCTGATCCCGACCGAAGCGGCCCCCGGCATCGTGGCGTCAACCCATTCATGTGACTCGGAAAAGAGGAGGTGGTCGGGGGCGTTCATGGTCTGGCGGAATACGGAGTTAACAAACCGAATTATCGCCCCGTGACAAATGCGATTCTCGGGGACCCCGGCTTTTTTGGCCACCCGAAGATAATGAAAACGTGTCGCCTCCTGATTCTCCAATGCCACCCCGCTTGCAAAAAACTGCCTCCCGCGCCTATCGTTCCCGCTACCGGCTCCGATCCTAAGCTTCCGCATGCTTCGCCAACTTCACCCACTGCGTCATCGGCGTGTCGGACGTGACGACATCCGATTCGGAGGTGACGCGAGTCAGGTTTGGAACTGGGAAGGCCGTGTCAATCTCGCCATGATTCACGCCGGGACAGTCTACCTCGCCTTCAACAGCCGCCACGGGAAATATTCTGATCAGTATTTCGGTTGGCGCGAGGCGGGGAACTTCGGCATCGCCTTCCGCAAAGCCCTGGCTCCGGATCGCGTCTTTGCCCGCGGGCCAAGGCGGGAGCCGATGGCGGGTTCGATGAAGTCTACCGGTGAAAACTGAGCTCACACGAAGGGCTTCTTCACGACCCGACCGGGATGCAACTTCTCCCGAATCGAGATCATCACTTCTGTCCCGATTACCGCCTGCGCGGTCGGCAGATAGGCCATCCCGATTCCAAGCCCGAGGCCGGGCGAGAGAGACCCGCTCGAGAGTTCGCCGAGTTTGGTTTCCCCATCCGATGCAAACACGGCGTATCCGTGCCGCAGAGGCGGCGCTTTTTCGTTGAGACAGATCGCGACAAGCCGTGTCGGCAGGCCGGCCGAGCGTTGCGCTATAAGAGCATCACGTCCGACAAAGGTGCCCGGTTTTTCGAGTTTTACGAAAAAGCCGAGCCCGGCCTCGAGCGGAGTGTGGACTTCGTCGAGGTCCGATCCATTGAGGGGAAATCCTTTTTCGAGCCGTAGAGTGTCGCGCGCGCCAAGTCCGCAGGGAATCGCGCCGCTGGCGACGAGCTGATCGAACCAATGCCCGATCTGTCCGACCGGAGCAAAGAGCTCGAAGCCATCCTCGCCAGTGTAGCCGGTACGGCAGAGGATGAGTTCGCCGTCAGACTCGTAAATGGCGATGCCGTTTCGCTCGGGAACGACGAGGCCGGGGGCGAGGTCGGTCCATAGGTAGAGACTGCGGGGTCCCTGCACGGCGATAGCTCCGAACTCGTGGCTGCGATTAGTCAGAGTCACCCCTCTGGCGGGCAGACGCGACTGCATCCAGATGAAATCGTCGCCGATGCGGGACGCGTTCACGACGAGAAAGTAACGTTCCTCGCTGATGCGATAGAGGATGAGATCGTCGATGACCCCGCCCTGTTCATTGAGGAGCAGCGTGTATTGGCCCTCGCCGTCGCCAAGGACGAGGGTGTCGTTCGTGAGCAGTCCATTGAGCCACGCTCCCGCGCCGGAGCCGCTCACTTCGAACTCGCCCATGTGGGAAATGTCGAAAACTCCGACTGACTTTCGCACCGCCTCGTGTTCGCTCACGATACCCTTGTACTGGATCGGCATTTCCCAGCCGGCAAAAGGGGCAAGACGCGCTCCGAGGCTGAGGTGGAGCGAATGGAGGGGAGATTTTTCCATCCTCGAGTGTCGGTCCGGCCCGTTCGAAGTCAACGGGGAGAGCGCCCTTTTGGGGAACTTGCCATTTGAAATCCCCGCGATCCCCCGCAACTTCCCCCATGATTTACGAAACGGGAAACCGTGTCCTCAACCAGCTCGAAAAACAGATCGGTAAACTGGCCCTCCCGAAGATCCTGCGCTGGATCGCCGGCTTTCAGGTGCTCTCGTGGGCGTTATCCCTCATCTCGCCGGAATTCCTGGGCTGGATCAATTTCGACCGCAACGCGATTCTCTCTGGGGAGATCTGGAGGCTTCTCACCTGGGTCCTTTACCCCGCGTCGGACTTCGTGTTTTTTGTCATCATCGCGGCGTTATTCATGTTCTTCATCAACGATGGGCTCGAGTCCGAGTGGGACAGTTTCAGACTCAATGTCTATGTATTTGCCTCGGTTCTTTTCATCTCCCTGGGCGGGCTCATCCCCGATGCCTCCGGTGCGGGACTCCTCCTGAACAGCATCTTCTACTCGGCGATCTTTCTCGCCTTTGCGTCTCTCTTCCCGAACCAGATTATTCACCTGCTGGGCATCATCCCGATCAAGGCGAAATGGCTCGGCTGGGCCAACGGGGCTCTCCTCGGCGCGATGATTCTGACAAGTCCGGCGCCTCTCCTTGTGGGAACCATCGTGGGCATTGGAATTCTTCCCTACCTCGTGACCTTTGTCCCCGGATTCGTCCGCGACTACCGCCAACAGGCCGAGGCGACGGTCCGGCGTCATCGCTTCGAAAATGAAGCGGCAGGGAGTGCGTCCTTTCACGAATGTGAATCCTGCGGGGCAACCGAAAAGACAAATCCTGAGCGCGAGTTCCGTGTCACTGCCGAGGGTCACGAATATTGCAGCGCGTGCCGCAAGCCTGCCGCCGCTTGACCTCAAACATCGACATACTGGGTCTGGCAGACCTCGGGACGACGATCGCGAATGATCTTCGCGGTAGCCAGCCCGATCAGGACCAATAGCGCAAGCCCAAGGAAAACGTAGAGGTAGGTCCAGTCCATCGGCAACTCGGTCTGGGCGGTGAGGGCCTCGGACGGAGGAGAGCTGCGACCATCCTCGGTCGTGAGGATGACGCGGAATTCATATCGGCTCGCCGGATTCAGATTCTCGATCTCCGCCTTTATAAGCCTATCGATGCGATCGATTTTCACTGCCGGATAGGGCACCCAGACGCTCTGGGGAGTGCCCGAGGCAGAATCCACAAACAATCCCCTCACCTCCACCTCAAAGGTAGCCGGGCCAGTATCCCGCGGCGCCGTCCAGCCGATCATGATAGAATCGCTCTCGACTCCGAAGACAGAGAGATCCTCGGGCCGACGCAGGGCGGGATCGATAGTGCGCTCGACGATGGACTTGCTGACAAATCCGAGCGGACTGATCTCCGCATGCGGGAGGGTCGGATCGTTTTCAGCGAGCCAGTCATCATCGATGTCCGCGGAATCAGCAGGGCGCTGGGCTGAGCCGACGGAGGTCGGCGGGGTGACACTAACCGGTGCAGTGCCCACGAGGGAATCTGGCTCGCCGCCCTCAGGCGCAGAAGTTGCCGCAACGAGTGGCGTGGACGAGGCCAGACGCATCGTCTTGGACGGGAGGTTTGATCCTTGCTGAGCACTGGCGCGGGGAGCGGCGCCGGTCGGGGCCACGACATTGGCAAGGAGACGCACCGGAACGGTCTGGTCATTGGCGAAGACATTCATCGTCACATCGACCGGGCCGCGCGACGGAGAGGCGGGAAAGGCACCAATGGAAATCGCCACCTCTGAAAGGGGCCCGAGTTGCGGACCGGGATTGGTAAGCAGCCTGAAAGGTTCGGGGATGTGGAACTCGAGAGGCACGGCGACACCTCCGCGATTCGTGATGATAATCCCCCGCTCAGTCGAGCGACCGGCCTCGACCTTGCCGAAATTAATCACTTCTGAGCTGATCGCATTGGGCACGCTGACCTCGACGCGGGCGGGAACGACCGGGGCAAAGACACGAACACTCTTCGAATACCCGTTCGCGAGGAGGAATTGCACTGTTCCGTCAAACGGGGCCGTATCCGTCGCACCGAGACCGACGGGAACCTTTGTCGTTTTCCCGGGAGCGAGCAGATAAGCTTCGAGGAGACCGTTTTGCAAACGGGTGCTGGCACGGGCCTCGACCATGACCGGTTTGCCCCCCGGGTTGAGCAATTCAATCTCGCCACGGCGGGCACCGCTCCCCTCGTCGACAATGAGTTCGAGCGACTCGCTCACGAGCTGAAAAGGATCACCGCCCTTGCCAAGCAGTTTTGTGGTGCCCTCTTTGCTGCGGCTGAAGCTAAGAAAATAGCTCGTCTCACCCACCAACTCGGGCCGGAAAGCGACCTTTAGAACCCGGCCCCCGCGCGGACCGATACTGACTTTGCCATCCACCGGATCGATAAGATGCCATGGAGGCGTGAGGAAGACCTGTCGCTCCATCGAGCCATTTCCGAGGTTCCGAATCGTGATGTCGAGCACCGCCTCACCCCCGACCAGGACCTCGCCGAAGTCGATCTCGGAAGGTGCCTGGATTTCGGTGTTCAGATCGACGAGATCAATATCGTAGCGCATCTCCGCCGAGTAACGCCCCCCGCGATAGCGTGCCGCAAAGGCGAAAGCGTCGGCTGTCGCGCTGGAGGAAGGGTCGGCGTAGTAGGTTACGATGGCCTTGTTGCGCTCGTTGGGTTTGCTCACCATCGAGACGATTTTACCTGCCGAGGGAAAGGCGCGGATCAAAAATTCGACGGTTGCCCCGGGCGTCTTTGACTCGGCGCGAATTTCGAACTGAACCTCATGGCCCTTGAGCGCCTCGACGCGGCCGGTTACCGGAACCGGAACACCAATCTCGTCTTCGCTCTGGGCACGCGGGGCTTCGGTCTTTTTGTTAAAGAGCCCCCCTCCATTGAAAAGCTGAGCTGCGGCAGGCAGCGAAAAGAACAGCAGAAACCCGATGAGGAGCGCCGTGACTCCACGAGGTCCGCTCCTGATTTGCCGTCTTCGGTTGCCCTGATGCACCCTGTCCATTTCAAGTCTCTCAGTTTCGGTTAGTTACCCGAATACGAACCGGAAAAAAAGGTCTTCCGGATTCGCCCGGAAAACTACACCAAAAGAAACCATTAATCGAGCGGGAAGCCAAGGAGTCTTCTCCGCAACAGATCGAGGGCCTGCCGGGTGACGCGCATTTTAAAACTTATCCGCTCCACAGGGAAGAAATAACGTTTTGAAAAAATCCCGCCCTGCTTCGAGGCGATCGCGATGTGGACCGTCCCGACCGGCTTGGCCTCACTGCCGCCACCGGGTCCCGCAATGCCACTGACGGAGATGGCGTGGTCGGCACCGCTCGCGGCGAGGCATCCGGCAGCCATCGCCTCGACGGTCTCGTTGCTGACGGCACCGTGCACTTCGAGGATCGCGACCGGCACCCCGAGGATCTCCGTTTTGGCCTCGTTCGAATAGGTCACATAGCCCCGCTGAAAGATCCCGCTCGAACCGGGCACGTCAGTAATCGTGCTCGCAAGATATCCGCCGGTGCAGCTCTCGGCTGTCGAAACGGTTTCGCCGCGTCCGAGCAGCAGTGCAAGAATGACCTGCTCGATCGCATCCTCGGACTCTGTCACGATCTCGCGGGCGAATCCGGCACGAACGAGCTCTGCCCCCTTCTTCACTGCAGAGGGTGCCCCGATAAGGCGCAGATCGACTTCACCAAGCCGTGCGCAATACCCGACTTCGAGGTCAGGAATTTTTTCAAAGTCCGGCTCCAAGGCCGAGGCGAGAGAGGACTCCCCCACCCCAAAAATCTTAAAATTGAGCCACTCCGGCCGCTCCTGATCAGCACTCAGAAGCGCGGCGATGGCAGGACCGACGAGGCGCTCATACATCGGCTTCAATTCGCGCGGAGGTCCCGGGAGGAGAAACAAGTGGGGCGATCCCGCCAGAGGGTCGGCGGGCAGATAGAGACCGGGAGCGGTACCGTTCGGATTGTCGAGGACGAGCGCCCCCTCGGGCACCATGGCCTGGCGATCATTTGATCGATTCTGCTTCAGCCCGCGGCGCCGGAACATTTCAGTGATCATGTCGAGGATGGACTGATCGAGCCTTAGTGAACGACCCAGCATCTCTGCGACGACCTCACGAGTGATGTCGTCGCTGGTAGGACCCAGACCGCCGGTAATGAGGATGACATCACACCGGGGGAAAGCCTCGCTAAGGACGACGCGAATGTCGTCCCCGTCAGGGATTGTGGTCTGGCGCTGGATGCGGAGACCGAGCTTGAAGAGCTCTTGCCCGAAGTAGCCGGCGTGGGTGTTGATGACCTTCCCGAGGAGCAGCTCACTGCCCGTGTTGACCACTTCGATGCGCATGCGATTCAAGTCCTGACTTATTTTTTCGCGGGCGGCGGGGTCAGAAAATCGAGCGGCACGTGGGGCGCATCCGACCAAAGATCTTCGAGACTATAGAGATCACGGATCTGGGAGTGGAAAATATGCACGATGACATCGACGTAGTCGAGGACCATCCAGAGACTCGCCGGATCGCCCTCGCCGGAGCGTGGCTTTTCCCCGATTATTTCCTCGGCCTTGCCCCGGATGTCACGATTCACGGCCTTCAAGTGCGGCACCGACGTCGCCGTGCAGATCACGAAATAGTCGGCGATCGAGGAGATCCCGCGGAGATCGAGCACAACGATCTCCTCCGCCTGAATGTCATCCGCACACTGGGCGCAGGTTTTGGCAATGGTAAGGGAATCAGGCACAGGCAAAAGGGGGAAAACGTTCAAAGGGTAAGGTGCCGACGAATCCTCATTTCGCAATCGCCAATTTCCCCTGCTCATTGAGCCCCCCCTCAGGAGCCCCGCACCGCAGCGGGGCCGGCTCGGGCGCGGCCGTGAGGGTGAGGAGCCGGGCGCGGCCGGAACCGCAGTGCATAAGTAAAGGGTTAAATCCCCAATTAAAAAGGGTTACCTCCCCGTCACTTTCACCTCTAGCGATTCGAAGCCCAGAATCCGCTGATAGCCTTCCTCTTTCTCAACCCGGTCCTCTGACGCCAGCTCGGTGATGCTCCCAATCATCTCGACACATCGGTGCAACAAAGTGCGCACAAGGAGTCGCGCATGCGAAGCACCGAGGCAGAGGTGGGTGCCGAAGCCGAAGGAGAGGTGCGGGTTGGGCTTGCGGTCGAGGCGGATTTCTTCGGGTGCTTTGAAGACCGTCTCATCGCGGTTCGCGGAGGCCCAGCAGAGCGAGATCCGCTCGCCGGCGGCGACGGTGACACCGTGAACATCGGTCTCGACCGGACAGACACGCCCGAGATGGGTGAGCGGCATGAAGACGCGAAAGAATTCCTCACTTGCGTGGGTGATGCGCCCCGGGTCTTCGCGCAGGAATTCGAGAGCCGCCGGATTCCTCGCCAGGTAGGCGAAGACAGAGGAGACGGTGTGAATAATGGTGTCGCGTCCACCCGCGAAGGCGAGATTGGCGAAGCCCATCATCTCCTCCCGGGTGAGCCCTCGCCCCTGATAGATCGCCTGCGTGAGCGCGCTGAAAAAATCCTCTCCGGGATCAGCCTCGGCACGGTCAAACTGAGCGTGGAGATACTCCTCGAGAGCGATCCCTTTTTTCACGCCACCACTGACGCGGAAGACGTGAATCCCCCACCCTATCCAGATGTCAGCCTCGGTCTCGGGGACGTTGAGCAGGTAGGTGAGGGCACGGGATTGCAGCGGAAGGGCGAAATCATTCACGATCTCGAGAGAGTCGCGCGAGATTGCTTCGTTGAGAAGTCCGGAGATGAGCGCCTCGACCCGGGCGATCATGTCAGGGTCCTTGGCCCGACGAAAGAATGGCTCGACGAGGGCACGGTACTCAGCGTGCTCGGGCGGATTCGTCTCGATGGGGAGCTGGCGCATCGTGCGCACATCCTCTTCGGACGGAATCGGGACGCGGAAGGGGGCGTCAGAGCTATAAGTCTGCCAGTCTTTCGCGGCCTGCCGCACGTCACCATGGCGCAAGATCATGGGGATTTTTTCGCCATTAAAAACGCACTGAAGCATCCCGGATTCGTTCCGGGGTTCGCGAAAGGGATCGATCTCGGGTTTCATCTGCGTAAAGAGGCAGTGAAAAGTTAAAGGCGTTTCACCTGGAGGTTCCGGACGCTGAACAACTCGCCATGATCCTGAATCGAAAGGTAACCCTCGGCCGGGAGATTTTTTCCGGCTTCTTTCGCGGCGGCGAGATCGAGGTCGTGGATGGTCTCGCCATTGAGGACGACGGTGAGTTGGCTTCCCTTCATCGTCACGGTCATGCGGTTCCACTCGCCGGCGGGCTTGCTCATATTTTTCGTGGCCCCCTTGGTCTTGATGATGCCTCCATTGTCATGGTGTCCCATTTCGGCATCGGGCTTGCCAAGGGAGTCGAGGATCTGGACTTCGAATCCGCTCAGGGTCGGATCGACCTGATCAGCGCAGCGGAAGTAGAGCCCCGAGTTGCCGCCGGGACCGTGTTTGTATTCGAAATCGAAAGTAAAATCAGCGTATTTTTCCTTAATCCAAAGGTAGTGGTGATAGCGCTTCCACCCCGACTCCCCTTCCCGCGGAACCAGGGCGAGAGAACCGTCTCCCTGGATCTGCCAGTTCCCTTCGGTGACGACGGAGGAGAGGTCTTTCCCGTCGAAGATTGTGACAAAACCCTCCGCATTTTTCTCAGGATGTCCGGCCCGGGCCGTAGAGAGAGAAGTGGAAAGCACAAGTAGAAGTATGGAAAGTAATTTCATCCTGCCCAGAATAGCGGACAAAATTTCCGCCGCAAGCCCGCAATAATGTGCTCTCTTCTAACGAATCACCCCGTTTAAACGAAAGATAATGAACACCCGACGTTTTCTCCTCATTCTCGCAACCATCCTGACTCCCCTCGCGCTCAACGCACAGGAGCTCCAGAAGGGCATTGAAGGCCAGAAGGCTCCTCTCATCAACATCAGCACCTGGCACCAGTTACCCGAAGGCAAAAAGGAACTCGAGCTGACGGACTATCAAGGCAAGGTCATCGTGATGCTCTTTTTCCAGCACTGGTGCAAAGCCTCGCAGGAGCGTGAACTACCCGTCCTGAAGAATTTGGTCGAGCGCTACAAGGGCAACGACGAGATCGTCTTCCTCGCGATCCAGACGGCCTTCGAGGGGTTTCTCGATAACACGCCGGACAAGCTCAGGGTCACGGCGAAGAAGTTTGCGCTCGATATCCCCTTCGGTCACAACATCAAGGCCCCCGAGTTTCCCGGCATCAGCGGCGCTTACAAACCTCGTGGCACTCCCTGGTGGGTCATCATTGATCGCAAGGGCATCGTCGAATACAACGGTTCCCTCCTCAATGAAGAAGAAGCGGTCAAAGGCTTCGAGAAGCTGCTCGCCGGTCTCCCCGTCGAGTGAGCCCGGCGACGCGCCGTTAATCAGTCAGCGTGATTCCGAAAAATCGAGCGCCCATCCGCAGGCGGCACGCGCTTAACCGACGGGGCGGAGACGGGGCCTCACTCCGCAAAACGATAGGCAAAGAGGTCGGCGTCTTTCATCTCAAAGCGCAGCCGCACCGCCTTCCCCGCGAGGGCGGAAAGATCGGCGCCGCCTTTCCACGTCACGACGCGCGCGTGGGCATCGCCGAAGACAGGCGGACAGTCGTTGAGCGCATAGCCCGGGAGTGACTTCCCCTCCTCGTCGGCGATCTCCACGCGGATCCCGCCGGCGGCGGATGAGGCAAAATTCAACGCGAGCGACTTGCCCGAAAATCGGATCGGTTTCGTGAGCAGCTCCCCGCCCGACATCGGCGCCGTCACCGAGATAAATCCGTCGAGTCGTAGGGCATAGCGACGCAGCAGGCTACTCTTCCCGGTCCAGTAGCTCTCCGTCGCGTAAAACGAGAGTTCGTTCGGCGCGCCCTCGAGGGTGCCCTTCGTCTCGACCACATGCCAGGCGGGATACTGATGCCCGTAGTTCCACGACCCCTCCCGCTCGATCCCGGGACGAAGAAAGGCCTCGTTCCAGCGCTTGAAGGTGACCCCGTCACGACTCGCCATGAAGAGTCCCTCGGTGATCGCCGTCCCGTAGCGCGGACTGGCCGCCGCCCTCGCCTCGCGGTGATCCTTTTCCGGCAACGACTTCATCGACTCGCTCCAGCCGCGATCGAGATAGCGCGTCGGGAAGCCGAGGAGGAGGTGAGGAGCGCGATGGTAGGGTTTCACGCCGTTCGTGTAGAGTTCCTCTTCGGGCGAATCCATGTAGGCCAGATCCTGCCAGGGTTCCCAGTGCACCAGATCTTTTGAAACCGCCGTCCGGATCGCCCGCACTCCCGAGGGCTTCCACTCCTCGCCATCCGTCCGGCCGCCCGTGAAAGTGCGCCAGTAGGCGCGGTAAGCCTGAATGTTAGGATCGTAGAAAGCGAGATTTTGGGAATCGAAGGCCCCCTCCGTGATGATAGGTTCGGGATGCGCGAGCGACCAATTCAGCCCGTCGGGGGATTGGAAAAGGAGTAGTCCGTGCGGTTTCTCCGATCGGATGATGGCCTTGTATTTCGCCTCGGACGGACAGGCGGGATTCTCGTCCCTGAACACCGCCGGATGCCCCGGATCGGATTTCACTTTCTCAAACTCCTCGGGAGCGAGGACGATGTTATTTTCCTTTGAACCGGCAAATTCGACCAGCCCCAGCGCGGGCTTGCGCCAGGTGATGCCGTCATCGCTCTCCGCATAACAGCAGAAGAGAGGATGCGTCCCTGTGTTGACCCGACCTTCGCCGACCTCGAGGTGCCACGCCTTGTAATACATGCGGTAAATGTCGCCGTCGCGGAAGATACTGTGGTAGCCGCTCCCCGTGCCCTCCCACGCCGCATCATGCTCGAGAGCGATCTCGCGAGCCTCGGGATGATGCAACTCGAGACGGGCATTCCCCGAAATCGTTTCGATCAGGGTGTCTTCGACAAAGAGCTCCCGGCGTGTCCCGATATCCGTGACCTCGGCAGCAAAGAGGCTCAGCGGCAGGGCGAGTTGGAGAAGAGAGCAAGCGATCTTGATTCGGTCCATGGAATCGGTTTAGCGAATTTCTCGACCCGACTCAACCCTGTTGAGTCGCTGACACAACCCTATTGACGCCAGTGCCGGTTATATTCCCAGGAGGCAAATCGAAAGTATCACCGATCTTCGCTGTGCCCCGAGGTAGCGAGACTCGTGAGAGTTTCGTCCTCGCAGGACCGACGCAAGAAGGTGTCACCACCTTCGCTACGCTCTTATTCGGACGCGTCAGAAGTAGCGAGACTCGTGAGAGTTTCGTCCTCGCAGGACCGACGCAAGAAGGTGTCAC
>JANQVJ010000069.1:0-16844 GCA_030730365.1 Verrucomicrobiales bacterium | reverse complement strand
GTAGCGAGACTCGTGAGAGTTTCGTCCTCGCAGGACCGACGCAAGAAGGTGTCACCACCTTCGCTACGGGATGCGCTAAAACAAAAAAACCGGACGCGCCTTTCGACACGTCCGGTCTTTTGAATTTGTTTCCGTAAAAGAAACGGGAGGCTGATTACATCATGCCGCCCATGCCGTGGTCGTGACCGTGGTCACCACCGGCAGCTTCCTTTTCGGGAAGATCGGCGATGAGGCACTCGGTCGTCAGAAGCAGACCTGAGATCGACGCAGCATTCTGGAGAGCACTGCGAGTCACCTTGGTCGGGTCGACGACACCGGACTTCACGAGGTCTTCGTAAGTGTCGCTGGCTACGTTGTATCCGATGTTGCCTTTTTCGTTCTTTACCTTCTCAACGATGAGGGCGCCTTCGCGACCTGCGTTGGCGGCGAGCTGGCGAAGCGGGGCTTCGATGGCGCGCTTGACGATTTCAGCACCGGTGGCTTCGTCACCGGTAAGACCGAGGTCACCGAGACCGGCCTGGGCACGGATGAGAGCAGTACCGCCTCCGGGGACGATACCTTCTTCCACCGCGGCACGGGTCGCGTGAAGGGCGTCTTCGACGCGGGCCTTCTTCTCTTTCATCTCGGTTTCGGTGGCAGCACCGACGTTGATGACAGCAACACCGCCGGCGAGCTTGGCGAGCCGCTCCTGGAGCTTCTCACGGTCGTAGTCGGAAGTGGTTTCTTCGATCTGGCGACGGATCTGAGAGACACGACCGCTGATCGCTTCGCTGGAGCCTTCCCCTTCGATAATGGTGGTGTCTTCTTTTGTGATCTTGATCGTCTTGGCCGTCCCGAGGTCATCGAGAGACACGTTTTCGAGCTTGATGCCGAGGTCTTCGGTGATGACACGGCCACCGGTGAGGATAGCGATGTCTTCGAGCATGGCCTTACGGCGGTCGCCGAATCCGGGAGCCTTGACGGCAGCAACACTGAGGGTGCCGCGGATCTTGTTCACCACGAGGGTGGCAAGGGCTTCACCCTCGACATCTTCAGCAATGATAAGAAGCGGGCGTCCGCTCTGAGCCACTTTCTCGAGGAGAGGAAGCATGTCCTTGAGGTTGGAAACCTTCTTCTCGTGGATGAGGACGAGAACGTTAGCAAGGTCGACAGTCATCGTCTCGGTGTCGGTCACCATGTAGGGAGAGAGGTAGCCCTTGTCGAACTGCATCCCTTCGACCACCTCGAGAGTGGTTTCGATACCCTTGGCTTCTTCCACCGTGATGGTGCCGTCTTTGCCGACTTTGTCCATCGCGTCGGCGATGATGTTACCGATCTCGGTGTCCCAGTTGGCAGACACGGTGGCGACCTGGGCGATCTCCTTGGTGTCAGTCACTTCGGTTGAGATCTTCTTGAGTTGCTCGACGAGAGCGGCAGTGGCCTTCGTGATCCCGCGCTGGAGGCTGATCGGGTTGGCACCGGCGGTCACGTTGCGGAGACCTTCGCTGAAGATGGCCTCGGCAAGGACGGTCGCCGTCGTGGTGCCGTCACCGGCGATGTCGGAGGTCTTCGAAGAGACTTCCTTGATGAGCTGGGCTCCCATGTTCTCGTAAGGACAGGAGAGTTCGATTTCCTTGGCCACCGTGACACCGTCTTTGGTGATCGTGGGGCTGCCGAATTTTTTGTCAAGAATGACGTTGCGTCCGGCCGGCCCGAGGGTCGCCTTGACGGCCCTGGCGAGCTTGCGCACACCGGAAAGGAGGGCATGACGTGCTTCTTCGTCGAATGTCAGTTGTTTAGCCATAATAGTATAGAGGTATCTGTGTTAGTTAAATGAAACAGGGTCGCGTCCGTGACTCGACCCTCTCTGTTCTTCAGGAAAGGATCCCGAGGATGTCGCTCTCGTTCACGAGAACGCACTCGTCGCCACCGACTTTGACTTCGGTGCCGCCGTATTTAGAGATGAGCACTTTGTCGCCTACTTTGACGGAGAACTCGATGATCTCGCCTTCGTCGTTTTTGCCAGTGCCAAGTGCAACGACTTCAGCCTCCTGGGGTTTTTCCTTCGCGGTGTCGGGAAGGAAAATACCGCCGTCGGTTTTTTGCTCGTTGAGCTCGATGCGCTTCACCAGGACGCGAGTTCCCAGAGGTGTGATTTTGGTAGCCATGTGGTTAGGATTCTTGGTTTTACTTTTTTTTGTGGTTGAAATTCCGCAGTTCGCTGGGCACGCCGCTGGTATCAAAAATTAGCGGACTCAGGAGCGGGCCGACGACCTGCGGAAAGAGAATCCCGATCCTCTCGAAAGAGAAGACCGGGAAAAAGGGTATTAAGATTTGTCTTCGGTGACTTCTTCGAATTCGGCATCGACGACGTCGCCTTTGGCGCGTTTGGGTTCTGCGGTGTCTCCCTCACCATCAACGGGATCCACCCCTGCGCCGGCGCCGGGTCCGGCCTGCTGCGCCGCGGCGGCCATCTCGGCGAACTTCGCCTGGAGGGCGTCGGTGGCCGAGCGGATCGCATCGGTATCATCCCCTTTAAGCGCCTCTTCCACCTCTGTCACGGAAGCCTCGATATCGGCTTTAGCGGCAGCGGGGAGTTGCTCACCTAGTTCACCGAGCTGCTTCTTCACGGTGTAGACGGCGTTGTCGGCGAGGTTGCGGACCTCGATGCTCTCGAGACGCTTCTTATCGGCCTCGGCATATTCCTCGGCTTCGCGCTTGGCTTTTTCGATTTCCTCATCACTAAGGCCGCTCGAGCCTTCGATGGAGATGTGGTGCTCTTTGCCGGTGCCCTTGTCTTTCGCCGAGACCTTGAGAATCCCGTTTCGGTCGATATCAAAAGTAACCTCAATCTGCGGCAGTCCGCGTGGAGCGGATCCGATACCGTCGAGGCGGAAGTTGCCGAGGATCTTGTTGTCGGCGACGAGCTTGCGCTCGCCTTGGCAGACGACAATGTCGACTGAAGGCTGGTTGTCGGCCGCAGTCGAGAAAACCTGTGATTTTTTCGCCGGAATCGTCGTGTTACGCTCGATCATGGCCGTGGCGATACCACCCATTGTCTCGATCGAGAGGGAGAGCGGCGTGACGTCAAGAAGGACGACATCACCGAGGGAAGGATCTTTCGCCAGAACACCACCCTGAATCGCGGCACCGACAGCGACGACTTCATCGGGGTTAACGCCCTGGTGAGGATCTTTGCCGGCGAGGGAGCGGGCCGTATCGACGACCTTGGGCATGCGGGTCATGCCGCCGACGAGGACGAGCTCGTCGATGTCCCCGGCCGAAACACCTGCTTCTTTCAGACAGGCGCGAACGGGACCTTTGGTACGCTCGAAGAGATGATCGGTCATCTGCTCGAGAGCGGCCCGGGTGAGAGTCTTCTGAATATGCTTCGGACCGGTCTGGTCGGCGGTGATAAAGGGAAGATTGATCTCGTAGGACTGCGAGGACGAAAGAGCGATCTTGGCTTTCTCGGCCTCCTCTTTAATGCGCTGGAGTGCATCGGGCTGGCCGCTCAGTTCGATGCCGGTGTCGGTTTTGAAGCTGTCGACCATCCACTTGATGACGGTGCTGTCCCAGTCGTCACCGCCGAGTTGGGTGTCACCGTCGGTGGCGAGCACTTCAAAGAAACCTTCGTCGATCTCGAGGACGGAGATATCGAAGGTGCCCCCGCCGAGGTCATACACCGCGATTTTCTCCTCGCCCTTTTTGTCGAGGCCGTAGGCAAGAGCAGCGGCGGTCGGCTCGTTCACGATACGCTTCACATCGAGACCGGCGATCTCACCGGCAGCTTTGGTGGCGTTGCGCTGCGAGTCATTGAAATAGGCGGGCACAGTGATGACGGCCTCGGTGATGCTCTCACCGAGTTTGGCTTCGGCGTCGGCCTTGAGCTTCGAAAGGATCATCGCGGAGATCTCCTGCGGGCTGTAGGTCTTGGTGGCGCCGCCGACTTCGACCTCGATGTGGGCATCTCCATTGGAGGCCTTCACGATGGTGTAGGGAGTCCTTTTCTCGTCTTCGGAAAGCTCGTCGAACTTGCGACCGATAAGACGCTTCGCGGAAAAAATCGTGTTTTTCGGATTGGTGATCGCCTGGCGCTTAGCCGCCTGACCGACGACTCGCTCGCCGTCCTTGGTGAAGGCCACGACGGAGGGGGTGGTGCGGGCACCCTCCGCATTTTCCAGCACAACCGCCTGACCACCTTCCATGACGGCCATGCAGGAGTTCGTGGTTCCAAGGTCAATTCCCAAAATCTTGCTCATACTGAATCAGTTCTACTCTCTGGACTTTCGTTGTTGTTTCGAGAACGGGGGTTCTCACCGCTTCCAAGTGACTTTCCTCGCATTCGGCATGCCAGATGGGCAAGCGGAATCTCAACTAATTGAAAATAAGAAGGTTACAAAATCATTAACAGCTTAATAAATAGCCTGTCCCTATTTTAATGAGCCGATATGGCTCACAATCATAACAAAAGTGCGCCATTTTGACGCAGTTGGGACAATATGGCCGTGCCTCAGTGAAAGATAAACGGCACACCCATCGCTTCGAACGCGGCCTTCTGCTCCGCCATGTAGCGCGTGGCGAGTTCGTCGAATTTCCCGGCGGCGCGGTAGCTTTTCAGAAAGGCGTTCACCTGTCCGCGCAGTTCGGAGTCTTCTTTGCGAAGCCCGATCGCCCAGGTCTCCTCGCGGATGGGCTGGAGAATGGGGCGGGTCTTCTCTTCAAAATTACGCCAGTACTGGTAAATCGAAATCTGGTCGTAGATGAAGGCATCGGCTTTGCCCTGGACGACCTCCAGGGCGCAGGCGGCGGCATCGTCGAGGGTGATGAGTTCGAGATCGGGCATCTCCGCCCGGGCCCACTGGTGGCCGGTTGTGGCGAGCTTCACCGCGACTTTATGGACCCCTGGTTTGAGGTCGGCAACGGATTGAAGAGCGGAGTCTTTCGCCACGAGCATGCAGAGCCCGTTCGTCACATAGCCGTCGGAGAAGGCGATCGCGACCTCCCGCTCGGGCGTGCGGGTCATCGAGGAAATAATCGCGTCGATCTTGCCCGACTGAAGCGCGGGGATGATCCCGTTCCACTCGACATCACGAAGCTCGAGAGGTCGCCCGAGACTCGCCGCGAGATCCTCGGCCATCCTCACACTGATCCCGTCGGGCTGATTGTCAGGACCTCGCATTTCAAAGGGCGGGTAGGCCATTTCCATCCCGACAACGAGGGGCTTCACGGCTCCCGGCTCCTGATCTTTCTCGCCGCAGGCACTGAGAAGAGAGGCTCCGACGGCGGCAACGAATGCGAGGACTCGAATCATGGGGACACTTTCACGCCCCCAAAGCGAAACTCAAGGCGTTTGACTAGGCAGGCAATCAATTCGACCGTACCTATCCCATGCGCGATCTGCTATCCCCTATTCTCGCCGCCACTGCCCCCGCCTCAGCCATGACCTGGCTGAGCGACACGATACGTGATCAGGAGACGTCGTTTCAAAAGCGCCCTTTTTATTATGCTTTCAGTGGCGTCTCCCGGCATTTCGATAAACGCGGTTCCGTGGAGGTGACGGACGAACAGTCGCAGGCCCTCGACGGACAGGTCCCCGGTTTTTCGGTGAAGGGGTGGGACCAGTTCCGTCTCGCCCGGGTCATCCTGCTGCTGACGCTGGGAAAACAGGACAAGGCCACGTTTCTCGAGACGATCGCCGCGCTCCTCAACACCGCCGACCTCCGTGAGCAGGCCGCGATCTACTCGGCCTTTCCTCTGCTCCCGCATCAGGCGGACCTTGTCGAGGCGGCCGTCGACGGACTGCGCTCGAACATTATCGATATCTTCGACTCCCTCGCGCTGCAGAACCCCTTCCCCGCCACTCACTTCTCGAAAGAGGAATGGAACCAGATGGTGCTGAAAGCGATCTTCATCAGTCGCCCGATTTACAAGATCTTCGGAATCGAATCGCGCAGCAATGCCGACCTCGCCGACGGCGTCTCCTATCTCGCCCACGAGCGATGGGCCGCAGGGCGGAAGCTCACGCCCGAGGCCTGGCGCAACTGTGCTGCCCACGTCTCGGACGGGATCGTCGCCGACCTCGAGCACCTCCTCAGCGAGGGTGATCCGATCGATCACGAGGCCGCCGCGCTCGTCATCGTCCGCGACGGTTCAGATCGCGTCCGCCATCTCCAGGAGCGGATCGAGGCAGGCCTTGACGCCATTTCGGGAGGCTCACTCACCTGGGAGCGCCTCGGTGAAAAGCTGGAGTTTCCCGCCACTCTCAACGGATCCCCCGCCCAGGCCTGACCTACCTCTCCTAATCCCCATGAGATTTTTTGATTCCCACGTCCACATGGTCTCCCGGACCACCGATGACTACCAGCGCATGGCCGCCGCCGGCGTCACCGCCATCGTCGAACCGTCGTTCTGGCAGGGGCAGCCCCGCACCGAGGTGGGGACGTTTAAGGATTATTTCAACTCGCTCATCGGATTCGAGCGGTTTCGGGCGAGTCAGTTCGGGATCAAGCACTACTGCACAATCGGACTGAACCCGAAAGAGGCGAACAACGAGAAGCTCGCCGAGGCGGTCATGGAGCTCCTTCCCCTCTACATTTGCAAAGAAGGCGTCGTCGGCATCGGCGAGATCGGCTTCGACGACCAGACGAAAGCGGAGGAAAAATACTTGCGCTGGCAGGCCCAGCTCGCCCTCGAAGCGGACCTCCCCATCCAGATCCACACGCCGCACCGCGATAAAAAAGCGGGGACGATACGGACAATGGACGTGCTCGAGGATCTCGGCGTCGATCCGGGAAAAGTCATCATTGATCACAACAATGAAGAGACGGTGAAGGCGGTCCTCGACCGTGGCTACTGGGCGGCATTCACGATCTATCCGCACACCAAGCTGGGGAATCAGCGCATGGTCGAGGTGATGATGGAATACGGCGCCGAGCGCATCGTCGTCGACAGCGCGGCCGACTGGGGCATCAGTGATCCTCTCGCCGTCCCGAAGACCGCCGCCCTGATGAAGGACCGCGGCATCACCCTGGAACAAATCGAGCAGGTCACGTATTTCAACCCTCTCGCCGCCTACGGCCAGAGCGGTCAGGTGAGCGAGGAAGATTGGGCCGGCAGTGCCGGGATCGACCCGACCGCGCTCTTTGAAGGCAATACCCTCCTTCGCGGCGGCATGGACGTGGAGACTGCGATGTCGCAGTACCTGATCGAGTGAGGCGGGATCACTGAGACCCGCAGGGCGACGTATCCCGCTTCACGTCTCGGCGTAATCGCGCGTCTTGTATACAAAGCGAAAAAAGTCATGCTCAACCGATGAATCCGGTTGAACCACAGCCTTCATACTCCGCGTCGGTCCTATTTCGATCCGGAATCTTCTGGGCTCTTGCTCTCTGCCTCCAGTCCGGAGCATTAGCGGCGGAGGCGTGGTGGGATCGGATCGATATGAATCGGATGCTTCCGGCTGACGTCGCGATCAGTTCGGTGATCGATCAGTATGTGGACGAAAATCTATCGGGACTCAAGGTCAGTCCGGCTCCGGAAGCGCCTCCGGAAACGCGCTTCCGCCGCCTCATGCTGGATCTGCACGGACGCATTCCGACCTTGGCAGAGATGGACGAATTTCTCGCCGGGAACGGGACCCGGGAAAACTGGCAGATCTGGGTCGATCGGCTCATCGAAGCGAAAGGATTCGACCGTTTCCAGGCAAACGAATTGAACTGGCTGCTCATGGACGGTCAGGGAACCGAGTTTCAGAAATACCTCGACCTCGCTGTGTCAGACAGGAAAGGCTGGGACGAAATTTTTCGGGATGTCATCACGGGACAGGCTGATCCTGACAAAAGACCGGGGGTGGATCACTTCCTGCGCCCGCGCTTAAGTGACCCTGACAAAATGGCCAATGACGTGAGCATACGTTTTTTCGGAGTGAACATCAGTTGCGCCCAATGCCACGACCATCCCGACGTGAAGGATTGGACTCAGGATACCTATTACGGGATGAAGTCGTTCTTCTCCCGCACCTTCGACAATGGCGGGTTCATCGCCGAGCGGGACTACGGCCTCGTCACTTACAAAACAACAAAGAACGAGGACAAGAGCGCCGGCCTCAAGTTTTTCGGCGGCGCTGCACTCGCTGAGCCTGCTTCAGTCGAGCCGGATGAGGACAAGAAAAAGGCCGAGAGACAGCAACTGGAGGAATTCAAGAAAAACAAGCTGGCGCCTCCGCCCGCGAAATACAGTCGCCGCGCACGCCTCATCGAGGCGGGTCTCGCTGAAGAACAGGAGCACTGGTTTGCGCGCGCGATCGTCAATCAGGTATGGCACCGCTTTTTCGGCTACGGGCTGGTAATGCCCCTTGACCAGATGCACGGAGAGAACGAACCGAGCCACCCGGAATTAATGCACTGGCTGGCCCGCGATCTTGCGGCGCATGACTACGACCTCACCCGCCTCATTCGCGGCATTGTCTCCAGCCGCACATGGCAGCGGGACAGCCTTTGGGAAAGTGGTGATCGCCCTCCCCTTGACCTCTTTGCCGTGTCGCACCCCCGGCCACTCGCGCCACGCCAGTATGCTGTCTCGTTGAAGTTCGCGACCAGCGCCCCGGAGACGTTCGGAGCAGAGGGGCTCGCTCCGGAAGAGGTCGCGAAGCGCATCGAGAACACCGAACGCAGTGCGGTCGGCTACGAAAGATGGTTTGAACGTCCGGGGGAAAATTTCAACGTCGACGTCGGGGAGGCGCTTTTTCTAAGCAACAGCGCCGAAGTCCAGAGTCAGCTTCTCGACGGCGGAGGCCTGATGAAATCTCTTGAGGCGCTCACGAAACCTGAGGAGCGGATTCGGCTTGCGTCCCGGTCTATTCTGCTTCGCGAACCTTCCGCCGATGAACTCTCGCTGCTTTCGGGTTTCCTCGCGGAGCGCGGCGATCAGCCCCGGGACGCCCTGCGGCAGATGGTCTGGGCGATCCTCTCAAGCAGTGAAACACGATTTAACTACTGAGCGAACTACGGAAACCAAACCCCGATGAACCACGGACAACATTTCTGCGGCACTTCCGCACACGACATCAGCCGAAGAGTCTTCTTGAGCCAATCCCTCGCCGTAGGGTCCGGCGCTCTCCTGGGCACTTCGGGAGCCGTCCACGCTCTCGATGAGGACGCCCTCAATGCGGCGCTCAAGAAGACGGGGCGCAATGTCATCCTGCTCTGGCTTGCGGGCGGAGCGAGCCAGTTGGAAACCTGGGATCCGAAACCGGGGCGCCCGACGGGCGGCCCTTTCGCTTCCATTCCGACGTCGGTGCCGGGAGTCCACATCTCGGAACTCATGCCAAAAATGGCGAAGCGAATGCACCGGACGACCTTGATCCGCTCCCTCAATACCGGAGACGGAGGTCACGGCACGGGAGCGGAAATGATGCTGCGGGGCCGGAAAAACGAAGCGGCGCTCCAGTATCCCGACCTTGGGGCCATCGTCGCCAAGGAGCTTGGCCGGGCCGACAGCAAGGTGCCGGGTTACGTTTCTTTTTATTCCCAGACCGAGGGGCGTGGAAGCGGAAAACTTTCTCCCGCATTCCTCGGAGCCCGCTACGCGCCGATGAATCTCGACGACGGCCCCATGCCGCCAAATCTCTCCAGGCACGACGCGATCACCGATCTCGGCCATCGCGACCGTGCCCGTCTGCGCGATTTGCTCAGCGCGCGATTTACCTCAGGTCGCGAGACCGATACGATGCGCAGCCATTCCGCTGCGTATGCGCGGGTCCATGGACTAATGAGCAGCGAGCCGCTTTTCGACATCGAACTGGAACCCCAATGGGTCCGTGATCGCTACGGCCCGTCGCTCTTCGGTCAGCAAGCGCTGATGGCGCGGCGGATGATTGAAGCCGGTGTGTCCTTTGTCCGCGTCTCCCGCGCCTGGTGGGACAGTCACGGCCAGAATTTCGAAACCCACGCCGAGATGGTTCCCGAGCTTGATCATGTCATGTCTACCCTGATGGACGATCTTGATCAGCGTGGCCTCCTCGATTCAACCCTCGTGGTCGCGTTCGGAGAATTCGGCCGGACGCCCGGGGTCAATGCCAGCCTTGGTCGCGATCATTTTGCCAATGCCTGGAGCGCGGCGATGTTCGGCTGCGGCCTTCAGGGTGGGGCCGTCTACGGAAAAACCGACGATGACGGCAACACCGTGACCGAAGACGAGGTGGGGGCCGGAGAGCTGTTCGCCACGATCCTTGCTGCGATCGGGATTGATCCGGACAAAGAATATCACGTCGGAACCCGACCGATTCCCCTGGTGAATCCGGGCATCAAGCCAATCCGTTCACTGCTTGCCTGATTTTCCAATGAGCACGACCCGGAATTTTCAAATCGCCGAGGAGAAAAAGGTTTCCCGCAAGGACATTTTATTCAGCCTCGCCCGCGTCCCGGGCACGACGACCGTGTTCTGCGGCAGTTCGGACGGGACGGTCTATCATGCTGATCTCGCTGAAGAAAAGCCCGAACCAGTCGCTCTTGAAGGTGAAATCCGGCACCGCCCAGGGGGCTACGTGACAGGACTCGCCCTTGCTGACGGAAACAGGCGACTCGTCTCGGGAGCCTACGACGCGCAATTGATCTGGTGGGACACCGAAACGAAAAAACCGGTTCATCGGGTCGAAAACGCCCATGGCAAATGGATACGAAAAGTCGTGGCTTCTCCTGACGGACGAATGATCGCCAGTGTCGCCGACGACATGGTCTGCCGCCTGTGGGACGCGGGAACTGGCAAACTGGTGGCCGAGCTGCAGGGTCACCGGATCGAGACCCCCCAACATTATCCGTCGATGCTTTTCACCTGCGCGTTCAGCCCTGACGGGGCCAGGCTCGCAACGGCTGATAAGACCGGGCATATCATCATCTGGGACGTCGCCTCACGGAAAGAGATAGCTGTGGCCGATGCCTCCTGCATGTACACCTGGGATCCCAAGCAACGCCGCCATTCTATCGGCGGAGTCCGATCCCTTGCCTTTTCCCCCGATGGCAGGACTCTCGTCGCGGGCGGAATCGGCCAGATTGGCAATATCGATCATCTCGGTGCAAACGCGAGATTAAGATTTTTCGATTGGGAGAAGGCCGTGACCCTCGCTGAGGTGGAGGCTACGGAATCCAAGGGACTTGTCGAGCGTCTCGCCTTCCATCCAGGTGGCGACTGGCTTCTCGGATGCGGTGGTGATAACGGAGGTTTCGCCATTCTCATTGATCCGCAAAGCCACAAAGTGATTTACGAAGGCAAGGCTACTTTCCACATTCACGATTTCTCGCTGACAGATTCACCCGACCGTTTCATAGCCGCCGGTCATAATGGTCTTGTCGTAAAAAAGATCGCGGTGGTTTAATTGCTCCGCCCGTTTCACTCTGTCAGATCGAGCCATTGCCGCATCGATTCGGAGACTTCAATCTGGCGGTAGGAAGACGAGACACCGTAGGAGACCTGACTGTAGAATGACTCAGGTGAAGTGAGCTCAAGAGAGAGGTGGTAGTGTCGGTGAGCGGACTTGACGGTTCCTCTCATTCCCTCCCCACACTCCGCCATCGCCAAATTCTCGAGCCGGCAGGATCCATGAGAATGGCGCACTCATGATCGCCAGCCATCAAACCAGAGGATGGAGAGAAACAGGGTCGCGAGCCTCCTCCGCTGCCAGGCATCGGCGTTGGTGAAGGACAGCTCGGCGCGCGTCGGATCATCGGGGGCGCGCCAGTAGGAAGCGCCGCCGTACCCCCGAAAGGTCTCGTCCTCGGGGTTCAGGGAAATCCACGAAAGATGATCGGAACCGTCCACATCGGGGAGGCGTTCCGCATGTTGCGCACTGAGGCCCGCAGAGCGTTCCCAAAACCGATTGAGTCGCGCTTCCTCGGAGAGCAAGGCATCGGCGCGATGGATCCTTTCGCGATCTTCAGGGGTGATGGGCCGCAGGCGCACGAAGAGCCCGTCATCGCGGATGCGGTCAAAGGGGGCGTCTCCCCTCAGTCGCCCGGGGGGGAGGGCTCAGTCGCCATCAGGCGAAGGGCTCTTTCCAGGGGAGATCGTGTGCTTCGCCGACCTCCTGACAAGTTAACCTGCCCCGGAAACAATTGACCCCCCCGACCAGTTCGGGTGCCCGGAAGCAGGCGGCCTCGAGGCCCGATGTGGCGAGCAGTTGCAGATAGGGCAGCGTCACGCTGGTGAGTGCCTGCGTCGAGGTACGGGCAAAGGCGCCGGGCATGTTCGCGACGCAGTAATGGATGACCCCCTCTTCTGTGTAGACCGGATTCTCGTGGGTTGTCGGCCGGGTCGTCTCGATGCAGCCACCCTGATCGACCGCGATGTCGACAAGCACGGTCCCTTCGCGCATGAGTCCCAGCATTTCCCGGGTGACGAGCTTGGGTGCTCTCGCCCCGGGGACGAGCACCGCCCCGATGAGCAGATCGGTCCGCGGCAGAATCTCGAGAAGAGCCGACTCACTGCTGTAGAGCGTGCGCGCCGCCGGCATGGCGGTGTCGAGCCAGGTCATGCGCTCGCTGCTGACTTCGAGGATGGTCGTATCGGCGCCGATTCCCGTGGAGACCTTCGCCGCGTTCGTCCCGCAGGTACCGCCACCGAGGATGACGACATTTCCCGGCAACACGCCGGGGACCCCGCCGAGGAGAGTGCCACGCCCGCCCGCGTGCTTCGCAAGATAGTAGGCGCCGACCATTACACTCATGCGGCCGGCCACCTCACTCATGGGCTCGAGGAGAGGAAGTCGTCGACCGATCTGGACCGTTTCGTAGGCGATCCCGGTGGCTCCGGTCGCCACCAGAGCCTCCGTGAGACGCCGGTCCGCGGCCAGGTGGAGGTAAGTGAATAGAATCTGCCCCTCGCGCAGCATCGCGATTTCCGCCGGCTGCGGCTCTTTGACTTTCACGACGATGCTGCTGCGGGCGAAAAGCTCCGCCGCCGTCGCAACGATCTCCGCTCCGGCGACGCGATATTCCTCATCACTGTAGGCGGCACCGAGACCGGCCCCGGTCTCCACTATTACGGTGACTCCCTGCCTCAGCAGTTGCCGAGTCCCTCCGGGAGTGAGGGCGACGCGACTCTCCTGATTCTTGATTTCCCGCGGACAGCCTACCACCATGCTCTGACGTGTCCCAGTTTGATCGCTCATGGAATAAAGTTTCGCGCCCATCGCTCCACTCGACAAGGCGCAATGACGGTGGCTGCAGAACCAATCTTTCCGATTTCAATTTTGGCCGCTTCGCTTAGCATTAGTTCCATCTGGTCCTCCCCCGGATACCTTCATGCCTCCCCTTTTTAGTCGACATTGTTGCTACCTCATTGGCGCTGCTTCGTTTCTTCTGATGCCGGAAGTTACCCCGTCCGCGGAGGCGGCGGAGATACTTCAGGTGGAAAAGACCGTAACAACGGGTCCCTGGGGGACGCTTGAGTATTACCCGGTTCGGCTCGAGCCACCCACTACCCAGTTTTTGCAATCCCTTTTCGGCAAAACTACGGTGTGGAATTTTGGCGTTCTCACCGAGACGGGCGCTCTCGCCGAACTCAGAGGCATTGGTTTTTCCGAAGAGATCCTCGAGACCCTGCGAGCTGAGGGAAGATGGGGCAGAGCCAAATCGGGGCTTGAGGTTACCGTGCCTGACTCCGTGGTCGAGAGCATCACGCCCGACAATCGCCTCGCCCTCGCTGAATGGTTCCATTCGAACAACTACGATTTTTTCAGCAGGATCACCGTGAACATCGAGGGCGGAGATTTTTCCGCTTTCACTGAAGACAAGGTCAGACCCGAGATACTCGAACTCGTCAAAACGCATTCCTTTGTCAGAAAGGGGGTTCTCAGCTTTATGGATCTCCCTTTTATCGTTCGAAAAATCGGAGACCGGGAAGAAGAACGGGAGACATTCATCCGGACGATCTTCTCTACTCGCGCTCTCGTCGTCAGACTCCTCATCGACGAGACCACGGACCGGGCCGCCATCGTCGATTACTGGTCCTGGGGGGAGCGTGCCTCGCGTGTCGAATCGATAGTGAAGGGAGTCCAGGCAACGATGGGGGTAGATAAAATTGATATCGTGCATCTCCTCCCGCCGCTTCCGAGGCGCTATCTGTACGCTTTTTCCCGGATAAGTGATTCAAGCGTTCACAATACTCCCGACTGCTTCTGGGCATCAGTGCATTTTTTTAAACGAAGCCCCTCCCCCCGTGTCCTCGACTCACTCTCAATCGAGCACTATCTCGCCCACGACTTCACCGAGGTCTCTGCAGAGGAAAAACTGCATTTTGGAGACATCGTCTGTCTGCTGCGGCCTGAAGATGAATCCTTCATCCACAGCTACGTGCACATCGCGGATGATATTGTCTTCACCAAAAACGGGGCCAGCAACTTGCACCCCTTTATTCTCACCCTGAAGTCCGACATGATGTCGCTCTACCCTCACGAGGGCGAATGCAAAGTCCGGGTTTTTCGCCAGATCCCGGGCCGCTGAGATGAGAACGATCCCCTCCCTCCTTTTGCTGGCAATGCTCATTCCCGCTCTCTCCCAGCGCGTGGGGGCCCAAGGGGAGAGCGTTGAACCGGTCGCTAAGCGGCAGGTCAGTATTGCTCCCGACGGCCCGTGGGGGAACCTCGAATTTTTCGAAGTTCCCCTGGAATTCCCCACGGAGACACTCTCGAGTTTTGCGATCCCCTCTCAGAATGTAGAGTGGGTTCTCCAGGCGGCGACCCATGAAGAGATGGATAGCATCCTCCTCGTTGCGGGTCTCACCTCTGCGGAGATATCCAACGCCTTTGCGGGATGCACCGTCATCCAGGACGAAGACATTTTCCGTGTCTATCCCACTACCGAAGCCGTGCTTTCAATGCCTCTCGAAACTAGGACGAAACTCTATCGATTACTTTCGCAATATAGTCAGAATCGGTTTTACCGCCGCCCTGTTTACATCAACCAGCAGAATCTTTCCGACTGGTTTCGCGGCAGTGAAGTGGACCGTGACTCGATCACCGATGTCTCAATGCTCGCTTACCCGACACCCAACGGGCAGGGATTCTACCTGTCGGACGTAGCCTATACTCTGCGAGGTGCCACCTCCGCTCTCGAAGAACGGGAGCTGCTCCAGGGGCTTCTACGGTCGAGCGGTCTCATCGTCAGGCTTCGTCTCAGTCGCGAATCACTCACCCCGGGGATTGCCGATTACTGGACAGCGGGATACAAAAACAAAGCCGTCATGCCTTTGCTCGAATCGGTCGTCACTCAAAACGATGGCAGCTCGATCGACATTGCCCACCTCATTCCCGCACTCCCGCGGCAGTATCTCAATCAATTTCCCGATACTCAGGATGGCGCGGATGGCCGACTTCCGGACTGGTTCTGGACCTGCTACAACTTCTTTCGCAGCTCTCCAAGGGCGGTCTACGCCGATTCACCCGATAGGGACAGACTAATTCTAAAAGAATTCGAACCGGCGATGCCGCTGAACCAGTTTGGCGACCTGCTCCTCCTGAACTCGGGCGGGCGCATCATTCACGGCTGTATTTATATCGCCGCCGATATCGTCTACACGAAGAACAGTTCGGACATCTATTCCCCATGGATCTTCATGCGTATTCAGGACGTGATCGGGTATCACGATGTGCTCGGCGACGTTACCATTAGCACCTTCCGGAAAAGAGCTCCCCTACCCGAAGCTCCGTAGTAAGGCGGAAAGCCCGGAATATTCTGGATTTCGGATTTCGGATTTCGGGATTTAGAAGCCCCAGTCCGTTACAAGACCACTGACCTCTTGGTGTTTTGATGCTTTTGGTCATCTTAAAATTATTTCCGTGAAGTTCTTTTTCCTCCTCTTCCGGTGGTAGGTCTGAGCACAGCATCATGCCCCGAGACGACGAGGGAGAGCCGCCGCTCCGCGACGCCAAGTGGCACGACTGCGAACGCCGAGAGAGAAGGACTCGCCGGAATAAACAAATCGGTCGCCATGCCCTGGCCGGAACGGCTCGCGTCCCGGCAGTTGGGCGTCAGGGGGAGCCGTCGAGTCCGCAAGGGAGCCCACCTATCCCGAGCCTCGATGGAAGCGATCCAAGGCAACGACGCTTTCGGGTCCGTCGTGGTATGGTATACTAGGCGGAACGGCTCTCCTCCTCACTCCATCCCGAGCTTCTTGAGCTTCGGCGAGATGACAACGCGGCAGTAGGGATTAGTGTCCTTGTTGAGGCGGTAGTAATCCTGATGATAGTCCTCGGCGACCCAGAACTTGGACGCCTCGGTGATTTCCGTCACGGCGGGGTCGGAATACACGCCGCTCTCGTTGAGCTTTTTCATTGAAGCCATCGCGAGGCTCTTCTGCTCGGGTGAGTGATAGTAGATGACCGAACGATACTGAGGCCCCTTGTCGGCGCCCTGCTGGTTCAGGGTCGTCGGATCGTGTGCCTGCCAGAAAACATCGAGCAACTCATCATAAGAGATCACGGCGGGATCATAAGTAACTTGAATAACTTCGGCATGACCCGTCGTCTTCGTGCCAATCTGCTCGTAGGTGGGGTTCTCGACATGACCTCCCATGTAACCGGAGACCACGTCCGAGACGCCTTCGAGACGCTCCATGACGGCTTCGGTACACCAGAAGCATCCGCCCCCGATCGTGGCTACCGCCGTTCCCTTCGCTGCTGCTTTACCTTCTTTCATCGGTTGTTTCTCCGGAGAGTTTACGGCAGCCGGGGCGGTTGCGCTCGCGACTTCTGTGAGCTCTTTCGCTTTTTCGGGAGCCGGCGCCGAGGCCTCGGGGGCGGGAACGGGCGCCGGACTTTCCGGAGCGGGGGCGGCTTCAGGTGCTGCGGCTTCGGGTGCTGCGGCTTCGGG